>NZ_MDDC01000008.1 GCF_001875325.1 Neomoorella thermoacetica | reverse complement strand
GTGAATATTGGCTTCCACTACCGTGGTATCTACCTGCAGCTTGCGTCCCCGGATAATCTTTTTCTCCCGGGCTTCCTGAACCAGGGCTTTATTGAGTTCTTCTACAACCCCCGGGCCACAGCGTTTAGTGAGTTTAATCAAAGTAGTAGCATGGGGTACCTTTTGGGTTAAGGGGATACGGCAGAAACGCCGCCACTTAATACTGTCATTTACCTCCTGGACTAAAACTTCATAACCCAGGCCATAACGGTACTTCAAGTACATCAGGCGCAGGTAGGTTTCCATAGGGATAGTTGGCCTACCCAGGCGCGCCTCAAACCGGCTGATGAATGGAGTCATAAACTTATCATCTTCCAGGAGTTCATCCACCCTGGCCAGTTCTGGATTGAGCTGGACCAGGTCAGATGGCAACAGGGCATCCCACAGGGTGAGCTGCGGATCTTTTAGCCTTAACATAAGATCACCCGGCAGGAAAAGGAGGTGGTGTGGCGAATGTTATTCATAGGGAGTTCCTCCTTCTGGGTTTTCTTGTTTTCTCGTACTTACAAGATTCGATCCAGAGGATGGTAACTCCTTCTGTTTTGCTAAAAATCTAGTCGGTTTTCTGAGATGCTAAATCTTTTAGCCCTGAGTTTTTCAGGGGGAACTATTTAATAAAACTAATGGAAGGGATAAAACAGGTTGCTTATTTGTTTCAATCCGGACAGGAGGCAAAGGCATGCAGTCTGTCCGCAGATATAATTATAGGCCTGGATTGGTTAGTTCAGGCGGTAGTTGCCATTAATAATCTAAAACAGGATTATCTACCAGGTATAGAAATCCATACTTTTTTAGACAAAACAAAGGAACTTTTAAAGGCCTGGGAAAGCAAGGATTTCATCCTTATTAGCGATCTGTTTGAATATGAGTTTTTGCCGTTATTGGAGCGATGGGGAACGTTAATAAAAAGATCGAGCTTGGTCGGATAATTTTAGATTTTAAGGCAAGGAGTGTTTGGTTAAGTGATTATTCAACACAGGGAGGAGAAGTTGCCGGAAAGCTTTAAAGCGTACATAAGAGCATTTAAGGTTGCAAAGAGCTTTAGTGAGCAAAAAGAGGTTCTAAAAAATTTTGAAGGGCAGAAATGGTATGTTGAAGTACCTATTACTGCCGGAGATATTAATGAACAAGACAATTATTCAACGGTAAAGCTCGATACCCCACTGGGGGATGTTTGGGTTACGTTTCTTGAACATTATCCCTCAACAGGAATTCCGAGACTAATTCGCGTCCCCTCTATAGAGGAGTTTTCACGTTTTAGAACTCCATTAATTACTGATCCAGTCTAACCTGAATCCGTGATAGCCAACTAACAAAATTTTCTAATATGACCGTGCCAACTCATATAAAAACTTTACTGAACCAAGAGAGCTCATTCAAATAGAACCTAACCTAAAAGGCTATAATTGAGTGTATGTATTACTAACCTGCACCTATCTCGCAGCCTGGGAACGATCATGATAGAAATGGCAAATTATATATATTGGAGGTGTTAAAGCAAGTGAACTATGCAGAGGCTTTAGCATACTGGTATTTGCGACTAAACGGTTTTTTTCTTATAGAAAATTTTGTTCTACATCGTTTCGATCAAGAAAACAAGTCTGGATCGGCAGATGCTGATTTGCTCGGTATTCGCCTTCCTCATGTTTATGAAACCGTTGGTGGCCAGAAACAAGATTGGGATTACGAAAGATTTAAGTCCTGGGATATAGATTTATCCAAAGATTATCTTGGAGTTATTGTAGAGGTCAAATCGGGTCAAAACTTTGATAAAGAAGAACTTCTGAAAGCATTTAATCATAAACGTCTTGTTAGTGCTATTAAACGTTGCGGTATGTTCCCGCGCTCAAAGGCCGCTGAAATCGCAAATCAATTAAAGGAATCATCAAGCATTCGTCAAAACCAGTGGACCATAATGAAATTAGCAGTGCTTGGGAAAAATATTGAAGGCCCTTGGAATGTTTTGGATATAAGGGAGGCAGAACTGCAGGTCAATCAGCCAGACTTCATTTAACCGCCCTTGACATACAGGTTTATTTTTACTTCGCGGTCCGCTGCCCGGCGCGGCAGGCGTTGCTTCGCCGTACCCAGCACCCCGACTGAGGCCGCCGTCTCCACCCCGTCGAGGAGCACCGCGCTCAGGACCCGGCCGACAGCGTTCTCCTCGCCTACAGGCGGCGCACCATCGCCACTGCGACCGGACCAGACCCGGCCAGGGCGACCTCCAGGCCGTCCAGAAGGATATGCATCGGTATTCATTACTTTCTCTAAGGCCGTTCCAGCCTCCTCATACTTTTTCCGGCAACGCCCGGCGCTTCTTTAGGGGCCAGCCGCGCGGCCAGTCCCTCCGCCCGCTTGGCCAGGTCATTGAGGCCAAAGGCGACCCACGTTTGCTGTCCTAGATCCTGCCTTGTGCCGTACTGCTTCAAGGCGGCCTCCAGGATGAGGCCCTGCGCCTGCTGGGCCAGGCCGTGGAGGGCCTGGGTAGCGATGCGATTTTACTTCCCCGGATATTTTCTGCTTAAGGCAGGATATTTTAGCCTTCTCAGATAAGCGAATACATCCGTACGGCCCTGAGAATTACATCTTGAACTCATATTCATTGCGGCTCCAGGCGGGCAGAATAAGCCCGGCGCTAATCCCCTGGCAAAATATCCTGTACTGGAATGTTTAGCCCCTGGAAAGCCAGCGGCGCAATATGGTCGCCGCGCCCGTATTCTTTAACCTCGCTATACCCGGATGGCGAAGGCCGGCGATAGGCAGTCACCTGCTGCGCCTGCAGGTCGACCAGCCATACTTCATTTACTCCAGCCCGGGCATACAGGTTGACCTTTACTTCGCGGTCATAGGCCAACGAAGTGTCAGCCACCTCGACTAACAATAGCACGTCCTCCGGCCGGGGGTGGAAAGTAGCATAATAATCATCGCGCGGCTTGAGCAGCATCAAGTCTGGCTGGGGTTCCGAGTTCTGGCCCAGGCGTAAAGGGTTCTGGGTGTCTACCAGGGCATTGTCGCCTATTTTGGTGCTAAAGATATGGAGCATCCGTCTAACACACGCGGCGTGCCGGGTCCCTATCGGCACCATCTCTATAATCTCCCCCTCAATCAGCTCTACCCGGTCATCTTCTCCCAAAATGCCTGCCCGGGCCATCTGGTAATATTCATCGACAGTAAAACGCCTGCGGGCAATCTCTATTGCGGCCATTCTTTAGAGCCCCCTTTCGTTCAGGGTAGAGGAGTACGGCATTACAGGCTGATTATTATGGCTATATTATACCAGGGGTTGTCCCGCTCGTCGTAGATTTTCGGGACGGCCATTTTCGCGATTTTTAAGCGCTTTGCATGGCGGTGGATGATTCTGGGAACAACTTCTTGCGCATCGCCTCCTTCAGTATGGGCAGTTCGCGATAGCCGTTAATCCGGTGGAACCCTTTTTCGGCCTCGAGATAAGAAGCTGCCATCCAGCGAAGTATTTGTTCGCCGTTCTTCCACCTCTTTACGTTGCGGCAGTAGGTGCGAACGCGGTCATTGGCCGATTCGATAATATTGGTCGAGTTCAGGCTTTTAGCTAGTTTTTCGGGTAATCCCAGGCGGTTAACGGTGAGGGTTTCTTCCATCCCTTCCCGAAGGCTGGCGGCTGCTCCGGGATAGTTCTTTTCCAACTGCCCGGCCAGGGCTTTCAGGCTCTTTAAGGCCTGTTCGGGGTCTTCCTCCCGCCAGGCTGCATCCATTTTGCGCGTTACCCAGGGCTGCTCCGCTTCTGGCAGGTGTTCCAAAACATTGCGCTTCTTGTGCACCCGGCAGCGCTGGATAAAAGCCTGATTGCCAAAGGCGTCTTTGACCGCTGCCGCCAGGGCCTTGGAGCCATCGATAACTACCAGGATGCCTTCCTTGACTTCCAGACCTCGTTCTACCAGATCTGCCAACAGGGCTTGGCAGACGGCCTTATTCTCCGTGGCACCTTCCCAGAGCCCCAGGATGTGCTTTTTCCCGTCGGTGTCGATCCCTATGGCGGTAACTACGGTATGCCGGGCAACGACAACGCCGTCGATTAATAGTACCAGGAAATGCTCTTCATCCAGGCGTCTTTGTAATAGTTCCGCCAGGGCTTTTCTGGTGCCGTTTATAAAACGGCGGCTTACTGAGCTTTTAGATACTCCAGTGGTTTCAATATTGCTGTCAATTGGTTCGAGCCCGTGGGTATACTTGCGGGTGGAGAGGCCGTAGAGCATGCGCTCCAGGACGGCTGCGGCGAGCATATCTTCCTGCTGAAACATTGTGTAGGTCTCCAGGTGCACTTCTTGGCCGGTGACGGTGCGGCAGCGAGGGCGCTCGACAGCCACCTTGCGGCCGCCCATGATGACACTGCCCTCCTCAGTACCGTGGCGTACGGCCTTTCGCTCAGGGTTATGTTTTCCTTTGGGTCCGCAGATGGCAGTTACCTCGGCCTCCATTATCTCCTGGAAGACCAGAAGGCCGGTGGCACTGGCCAGGGCCATTAAACCTTCTTGTGCCGCTCCTATTACCTCGGATGATATTGAAATCTGGACGGGTTGGGGGCAATGGGCTAAAAACTTTGCTGCTCCACTCTGGCGTTTAGGGTCATTCTTGTGGTATGATGGCATGGGTGGCGGTACCTCCTTTTGATGTTTTTCCCACCCCTGTTATACCACACAGGGGCAGGTGGCCGCCACTTTTAAATTCTACGAAATTGGGGACAACGCCTTATACCACAGTTAGAAGCGAGACCATTCTGAAAAAGGAAAAGGAGGCTATTCCCGGAGTACGCCCCACCTTAGAAGGTGCTTCGCTCAAGTTTTAACACTGCGAAGCAACTTTAATCCGCGGCAAACCTCAAGGGCGGCAAGGAACTGTCGATATTAACCTCTAGGATTAGATTTACCTCGGGGGTGGCAAGAGTGCGGGTCGAAGGAGTCGATCCTTTAATCCTAAACCAGGTCCAGAGCCAGACGCAGAAACCGGCAGTACAGGATACTAAAAAAATTAACGTGGACAGCGATCAGGAAAAGCGCCGGCAGGATGGGCAGGCCGGGTACTCCCGGGGCGATCTTGAGCAGGCGGTGGCAAAGCTCAATACAGCCACAGATCTTTTTAATATTAAACTGCGCTTTAAGCTCGACCACGAAAAGGGTGAAATATACGTCCTGGTGATCGACGCCAATGAAGGCAAAATTATCCGCCGCATCCCGCCGGAAAAAGTACTGAATGTGGCCAGCCAGATGCAGTACATGGTGGGATTGCTCCTGGATGAGCTGATATAGACTCACGGTAACATGTCAAGGGCCAAAAAATGGTAAGTGATAACTTAAGACTGGAAAAAGGCAATACAAATCCCAGCCAGCTATATGGAAATAGCTGGGAAAGAAAAGAGGTTAATTGCAGTTAAAAGATTAACCCATCACCATTCCCTTATAGATTTGGCCTTTACTCAGCAGCGCAAAGACCAGTCTTACTAGTTTACGGGCAGTCAAAACCAGCGCTCGTTTATGCTGGTGCTTGGTAACCTCGCGATATTTAGCCTGGTAATAGGCCTTATATTCTTCGTTGTGCACCCGCAACGAATTGGCGGCCTGGACCAGGTAATAGCGCAGGTAGCGGTTGCCGCTTTTAGTTAAACGACGTTCTTCGGCATCGAAATCGCCCGACTGGTAGCGGGTCCAGGTAAGGCCTGCGTATTGAGCCAGGGCAGCCTGATCTTTGAAACGTTTGATATCACCAATTTCGGCGATTATACCGGCGGCAGAGACAGGGCCCAGACCCTTGACAGTAGTCAGGGTTTGGGGTATAGCTTCCAATTCGCGGGTAATGACCCTATCAAGCTGTTTGAGCTGCCTTTTAAGATGGTCAATATTCTGTAGCGTAAGGGAGAGGGCCACCTCACAGGCTTCAAGCATTTTAGGATTAAGGCGGTAGGCCCGGCGGGCGGCCTGTTTTAAAGTCTTAGCAATCTCACTAGGTTCGGCCAGCCTGTTTTTAGCGTGGGATTGAATAAAATCCACAAGGTCTTCCAGAGGCATTGCCACCAATTCATCAGGAGACAACTCCTGCAAGACCGCTAAAGACGCTTTGCCAAAAGTGCGGCTAAAAGGCTTGTCCTGATGGTAATTAGAGAACTTGAGGAAAAGGAGATTAAGGGCGCGGTTCTGCTCAGCAGTCAGCAACTCTACCAGATGCAGCCGCAAACGGGTCAGCTGGCGCAAAGGCTCGGTGACCATAGAGTCCCGACGATAAGGAGTGAGGTGGCCGAAGCGCACCCGTTCAGCAATAACATAGGCGTCCATGGCATCCGTTTTCGGGCGTCTAGGACCGAAAGCCTTTTTGAACCCGGCTACCATAACAGGATTAATCTCATAGACCTCAGCAGGGTATTCTTTAAGCGACAAAGCATCCAGCAAGAAATCGCGGAGATGGATGCCATAGACAGAGGTGGCCTCCAAACCTATATGAAGTTGCTGGGCATTAAAATCATTAACAAGCTTGTCCAGCACCTCAACCAAAGCAGAAGCACCATCGCGGTTATTGGCAAAGGATTTAGCCGGTGCCAGTTGACGCCCCTGCTCATCGAGGCATACCAGGTCACATTTAAGAGCGCTGATATCAATACCGGCAAAGATGACCTGGGCCAAAGGGTCTCCCTCCTTTGGCTGGCCCAAGATTTGGGGCGTGCCCTGCGGGTGCGGCGCGTAACAACCTCGCAGGTCGATGAGAGCGCGACAGGAACAGCCGGGGGTGCACCTCTGGCCTGCTGAACCCAGAGGCCGGCTGGCCTGCTGGCTCAGCTCACGCGTAAGAAACATGCGCCGCACCGCATGGGTCTCACTCTAAACTGAGTAGTCACCAAATAACTGGGCTACAGGAGGTGTTTAAGAGTGACCCCGGACCAACCTATGTTGATCTTCGCAGAGGCACACCAGATTATCAAGAACCCTTATCCTATTTTTTAGTTCGGGTTCTATGATAACTTCTAAATTGAATTATACGAGGAGGGTTCTGATATGGCTAGCGGCATTTATTTTTCCGGCTTGGCTTCAGGACTGGATACTGAGTCGATTATCAAGCAGTTAATGGACCTCGAAAGGATCCCCCTTACCAGGCTGCAGCAGCGCAAAAACCAGTACAACGTGGAGAAAAACGCCTGGCACGATATTTATACCCGTTTAAGCAGCTTGCAGAACAAGCTTGGCGATCTTAAACTTGCCTCCACCTTTACCGGTATGAAAGCCACTTCAAGTAATACCTTGGCTTTGACGGCTACTGCAGCCAGCAACGCTGCAGCTGGAAGTTACCAGGTGAGCATTATCCAGCTGGCCCAGGCCCATAAAGTGGCAAGCACAGATTCAGTAACGGTGGACGATAATGCTGATCTAGGTTTGAGCGGTACCTTTAGCATTACAGTAAACGGACAGACCAGGAGTGTCACGGTAAGCTCTAGTGATAGCCTGCTGGCCATCAGGGATCTGATCAATGCCGTCCCACCTGAAGGGCAAACCAGCCCGGGAGCCGGGGATATCGTTACCGCTAGTGTAATAGATCACCGCCTGGTAATTACTTCTAAAACAAGTGGGGAGGTGGGCCGGATTTCTTTTGCGGATCCTGACAGCGTCCTGCAAGGATTGAAACTGGTGTCCGATACCAGCGGGACGATTTTATCGAATGCCCTCGTCCAGGACGCCCAGGATGCAAAATTCACAGTCGACGGCCTTACCATTACCCGCTCCACCAATACCATTACCGACGTCATCCAGGGGGTTACCCTGAACCTCCTGGCTGTAACCAATGAACCCTTGAGGCTGGATATAGGCCACGACACTCAGAAGGCCGTTGACGCTATCCAGGCCATGGTAGATCAATACAATTCGGTCATGGATTTTATCAGCACTAAAGCCGGAGACAAGGGTGATTTACAGGGCGATCCTACCCTGGCGCGTTTTAAAAACGATTTATGGCAACTGATGACTGATAGAGTAGCCGGGTTAACGGGGACTTACCAGACCCCCTGGAGTATTGGTATTTCGACAGGGGCTGTAGTAGGTAGCGGTACGTTAACCTTCGACCGTAGCGGGAAAATTACCCTGGATACGGCGAAGCTAACGTCGGCCTTGGAAGCTGATTCGTCAGCCGTCATGGCAGTTTTCACAAATAGCAGCAAAACCGGCCTGGTCGACAAGTTGGATAGTTACCTGACTTCCCTGGTGCGCTCCGGGGACGGCATTATTCCTTCCCGGGAGCAGTCCCTGCAGGACATTATGGATGACATCGACGACCAGATCGCCCGCATGGAAGACCGGCTCACCATGAGGGAAGAGCAGCTCCGGCGGCAGTTTACGGCTATGGAGCAGGCCCTGGCGTCTTTGCAGAGCCAGGGGAACTGGCTGGCCGGGCAGATTGCCGGATTGGGGGCCTACCAGCAGAAATAGCTTAAGCTGTGATACTATACTTCATAAAACAGGGTGGGAGCGGTGAGGATGTGGAGAGAGTCTTAGAAGCCCATGAAGTTAAGTTTAACTTTCTGTCGTAGTTTACTGGCAGGCGTTGCAGGTTTTTAAACCAGCAACCCTTTAGGCACAAGGCGAATGAATATCGAGGTGTAACTTATGGCTGTCATCAACCCCTACCAGGCCTACCAGCAAAACCAGGTCCAAACCCTGTCCCAGGAGAAGCTGGTGCTGATGCTTTACGATGGAGCCCTGCGCTTTTGTCGCCAGGGGCTGGTGGCCATGGAGCAAAAGGATTATGCTGCTGTGAGCAATAACCTGGGTCGGGCCGAGGATATTTTAAGTGAATTAATGGCGACCTTAAACCGGGATGTTGGCGATATTGCTGAAAACCTGTACAAGCTGTATGATTTCATGTATCGCCATTTGGTGCAGGCCAATGTGAAAAAAAGTGTAAAGATGATCAACGAAGTTATTGAGCTCTTGCAGCAACTGCGCGACACCTGGGAAGAGGCTACAAAAATATATCAGACCCACGATTATCGCACCACAGCAGGTGTGAACTGGCAGGGTTAATTAATGAGCGAAATAGAAACAGCGGCCAGGCAACTTTTAGAGGCGTATGGCCAGGAAATAGAACTGTTGCTGGTATGGCAGCGAAACTTAAAGCAACAACAGCAAGCCATTCAAGCCGGCGCCTGGAGTGACTTGAATAATCTCATAGCAGAAGCCGCTCCCTGGAGGGAAAGGCTGACCCGGGCGCGGCAGGCTACCCGGCAGCTTGAAGAGTTCCTGGTATTAGATTCAGGGTGTGAAGTTCTGGAGTGGGAAAATATTGAGTTACTGTCGCCGGCAACCCGCAAGGAACTTTCCAGGGCAGCCCGACAAGTGCGGTCCTTATGGGAAGAATGCCGGTATGTGCATGAAGCCAATATAAAAAAATGCAATCTGGCTATAGCAACGATTAGGGCTGAGCTGGAGCAAGTACGAACAGCCCGGCAAATGGGCCTGGCCTACCGGCGGGAAAATAAAACTATGCTGCCCCGCTGCCTTGACCGGCGGTTATAGGTTAAGTTTTAGGTAGAGAACAGGGGCAGGGATAGGTGGGGGGAAGGAAGACAATGAGCAAGCAGGTTGAAATAACAAAATTATCAAGCCGGGGGCAGGTAGTTATCCCGAAAGAAATACGGCAGCAGCTGGGATGGGAAACGGGCGATCATGTGGCTGTGGAAGTACAGGGGGATATGGTCATCCTGCGGCGCCTGCATCTGGAAAGCTACGGGGAAGGAAAGTACCAGCAGGCCAGGATAAGTTTAATCAAGTAGAACTCCTGACGTTTTTAGCCGGCAGGCAGCGTATCCTTGTTACTTTGCTTTCTAAGTGGCAAGGGCGATAAATTGGTGGGTCCTGCCGAGGCAGGGCCAATGGCTGTATTGATTGCATGAAAGAGCCGTTTCTCCATAGACGGCTCATTATTTTTTGGTTAAATTTCTCTCCACCTGCAGGAATTTGCCAAAACGTGTTGAATAAATACCGAAAGCAACCAAGGTAAAACTTTCTTACTCCGGGCGTCAAAGGCAAGCTCTCCGAAAGGGGATGCGCGCAAAGCCATGGGTCTAAGGCCTGGTAGATACAGACCGGGCTATGGCCGCCAGGCTGCCGTAACCGGTTTAATTGTTATGCCCGGAAGAGGGCCTTTATTTTTAGTTCTGGGACTTTAGTCCCGGGGCAATTGGGCCTTTTGTCCGATACCATGATTACCACGAAAGTGATAAAATGGTAACTGCTGGAGAATAGCATCGATTTTTCAGGGAATAGGGTGAGAATTGGGTGTTCTTGACGCCGACCTTGTACGTCCTGGAGAAGGCCCTGGACACGGCCACCCTGCGCCAGAGGACCATCGCCCACAATATCGCCAATGTCAATACTCCCGGTTTTAAGCGCTACCAGGTCTCCTTTGAGGACCAGCTCAGCCGGGCCCTGGGGCTCGAGCCGGGCTTGCCCCTGTACCGCACCAACCCCTACCATCTGCCTCCATCCAGCCTGGAGCTCGCTCCCCAGGTAAGCAGGGATACCAGCACCACCATGCGCCAGGACGGCAACAATGTCGATATCGACCGCGAGATGGTTGACCTGGCCCAGAACAGCCTGAACTTTAACGTTGCTGTCCAGCAGCTCAGCACCCGCCTGGCCATGCTGCGCTACGTGATCAATGAGGGTAGACGCTAGGGGGCTGGACCCGGCCTGCAGGTAAGGTAAACAAGGGGAAATCAGGGAGGGATAAAAGGTTGGAACTGCTACCGGCCCTGGCCATCAGTGCCTCCGGCCTCACGGCAGAGCGCCTGCGCCTGGATATTATCGCCAACAACCTGGCTAATATCAATACCACCCGCACGCCCCGGGGCGGTCCCTACCGCCGGGAAGTGCCGGTGTTCGCCGAGAAGTTGCGAGCAGCCATGGGACAGCTCCCCGGGCGGCCAGCGTCCGGAGCTCCCGGCGCCGGGGTGGAAGTGGCGGCCATTGTGGAGGATAATTCCCCGCCGCGCCTGGTCTACGATCCGTCCCATCCGGACGCCGACGCCAATGGTTATGTTCATTTACCCAACATCAATATCGTCAACGAAATGGTCGACATGATCACCGCCTCGCGGGCCTATGAAGCCAATGTGACGGTTTTGAACGCCGCCAAGGCCATGACCTTGAAGGCCCTGGAGATCGGCCGTTAGGCGAATAGGCTTGGAATAGGCTTGAATGGCCACAAAGATCACCGGCCCGGGACCGTGGGCGGGTCCCTGCCGGCGGTGCCGCTTGAGTGAACCCATATCACTCCGGCAGACCACTGGCAGGCGACGCCATCTACAGATGGTTACACCTTAAATGGCGCACTGCACGCGAGCCCGGCCGCCGGCTAACAGGCGAGGTATGGGCAGCGAGCCTGCTTCGTGGCTACCAGCCGGGCCCGCAAGGATAATTCGAGGAGGGTATGTCCCCAATGCTCCTTACACCCGTATCCCTTTTAATGCCGGCACCCATTCAGGAGACCCAGCCGGTTCCTTCCCAAGCCAGGGGGACGGAGGCCGTCGCCCGATCCTTCAGCGATCTCCTGCAGCAAAAGCTGGATGAACTCAATAACCTGCAGCAACAGGCCGACGCCCTCACCAGAGGATACTTTGCCGGCAAGGTGGAGGATGTTCACCAGGTCATACTGGCCCTGGAGGAGGCCAACCTCTCCCTGCAGCTGGCCATGCAGGTGCGTAATAAAGCCGTCGAGGCCTACCAGGAAATTTCCCGCATGCAGATATAAACTACTTGATAGAGAACTAAATAGTAATTATTATTATATACAGTTCCGGCAGTTTGAAAATGAAACCAAACCACCTTCAGGGAGCTTATAATGAAGGTTAAAGATATACCCGGCAAAATAAAGAGGTTCTGGCAGGGTTTGACCCCAGGGCGGCGTTCGGCCCTTGTGGCGGTAACCCTGGCCGCCCTGCTGGCGGCGGGTTTCCTGGTCCAGTGGCTGGTGAGGCCCCAGTACGCGCCCCTTTTCACCAACCTGCAGCAGCAGGACGCCGCGGCTGTCACGGCAAAATTGAAGGATATGAAGGTTCCCTACCGCCTGACGGGTGACGGTACCACCATCGAGGTCCCCAAAGACCAGATCTACCAGTTGCGCCTGGACCTGGCCAGCGCCGGTGTCCTGAACAGCGGCCAGGGTTTTGAGCTTTTCGACCAGAACAAGCTGGGCATGACCGACTTTGAGCGCAACCTGGATTACCAGCGCGCCCTGCAGGAGGAACTGCGGCGGACCATCATTACCCTGAACGAGGTGGAAGACGCCCGGGTGCACCTGGTCATCCCCCAGCCCAGTGTTTTCCTGCAAGAGCAGCAGCCGCCGTCGGCGGCCGTGGTCCTGAAGCTCAAGCCCCTGGCGCGGCTGAAGCCGGAACAGGTCAAGGGCATCATGGAGCTGATTGCCGCCAGCGTCCCCGGGCTGAAGCTGGAAAACATCCGTGTCATCGACATGTACGGCAACGTCCTGAGTGACGGCGTGGCCGACAGCGCGAGCGCCCCCCTGGGCCAGAAACAGCAGATCCAGATGGAGATCAAGCGGCAGTACGAAAAGGATCTGGAGCAGCGCCTCCAGAGTGTGCTGACCCAGATCTTGGGACCGGGGAAGGCCGTGGCCATGGTGACGGCGGACCTTAACTTCGACCAGCAGGAAATCAATCAGACCACCTGGGGCAAGCAGGGGGCGCTTAGGAGCGAGGAGATTAAAACCGAGCAGGGCACCTCTACCGGCGGAGCCGGCGGCCTGGCAGGGACGGCAGGTAACAACGGGCCGGGATATCCGGCCGTAAACCCCGCCAACGGAAACTATAACACGAGCGATACCGTCCATAACTATGAGCTGGATAAAACCGATACCCACACGATAGTGGCTCCCGGGCAGGTCCGGCGGCTATCCACCGCAGTGGCCGTTAACGGCCCGGTGAATGCGGCCCTGAACAACCAGATCCAGCAGATCGTCAGTGCCGCCGTAGGTTACCAGCCGGCCCGGGGCGATCAGATCACCGTTACCAGCCTGGCCTTTGATAACTCCCTGCAGCAGCAGATGGCGGCCGATATGGCCGCCCAGCAGCAGCGCCAGCAGCGGCTGCGCCAGTACCTACTCTGGGGAGGCGTGGGGCTGGCTTCCCTGGCCCTGCTGGTGACCCTGATCGTCCTTATTCTGCGGCGCCGGCAGCAGGCGACCCTGGAAGAGCAATTGGCTGCCGCGCCCCTGCCGGCCGGGGTGCCGGTAGAACCCCTGGTAGTGGAACCGGTAGAAGAGGTGGAGCCGGTGGACCTGGAGAAGCAGCGCCAGGAAGCCCAGCGTAAGGCTAAACTGGAGCACCTGCGGGAGCTCATCCGCCAGCGGCCGGAGGATGCGGCTTTACTGCTGAAGGCCTGGCTGGCAGAAGATTAGAGGTGGGTTGGTTGGCAAAGCAGAAGGCCCTCACAGGTCTGGAAAAGGCGGCTATCTTCTTGATTGCCGTTGGACCGGAATTGTCGTCGTTAATTCTCAAGCAGATGCCCCAGGAAGATATCGAGCGCATCACCTACCAGATTGCCAACACCACTGCGGTCGATCCGACAACCAAGCAACAGATAATCGACGAGTTCTTGGAGCTCAATGAAGCCCAGCAGTTTATGCTCCAGGGGGGCATCAAGTACGCCCGCGACGTCCTGGAGAAAACCGTGGGCCCGGCTCGGGCGGCGGAGATTATCAAAAAACTCCTGGCAACTTCCAAGATCCGTCCCTTCAACATGGTCCGCAAGGCCGATCCCAAGCAGCTGGTCAATTTTATCTATAATGAGCACCCCCAGACCATCGCCCTGATCCTGGCTTACCTGGAACCGGAGCAGGCCGCGGTGATCCTGGGGGGCCTGCCGGACCAGCTGCAGGCTGACGTGGCTAAGAGGATCGCCCTCATGGAGCGGGCTTCGCCGGAGACGGTGCGCGAACTGGAGAGCATCCTGGAACAGCGCCTTTCTTCCCTGGTGGACCAGGACTTTGCCGTTGCCGGCGGGGTCAAAAGCCTGGTGGACATTCTGAACCGGGCCGACCGCAGCACGGAACGGACCATCCTGGAATCCCTGGAGCAAGACGACCCCGAACTGGCCGACGAGATCCGCAAGCGGATGTTTGTCTTTGAAGACATCCTCACCCTGGATGATAACTCCATCCGCCGGGTATTGCGGGAAGTCGACCTCAAAGACCTGGCCCTGGCCCTCAAGGCGGCCAGCGAAGACGTGGCCAACCGCATCTACCGCAACCTTTCCAAGCGCGCCGGCGAAATGCTCAGGGAGGATATCGAGTACATGGGACCGGCTCGCCTGCGGGATGTGGAAGAAGCCCAGCAGCGTATTGTCCAGATTATCCGCCGTTTAGACGAGGCCGGCGAGATTATCATCGCCCGGGGAGGCGAAGACGCCATTGTGGTCTAGAGTGCTGAAGGAAGTCAGGCCAGCCCGGGAGGAAAGGGTAATCCCCCCGCGGCCCCTCCGGCTGGTACCGGTGGGAGGGGCCTGTGTTCCCGTGGAAGATGGCGACGTGAACCCCGCGGCCCGGGCGGCGGTGGCTGCCGCCCGGGAAGAGGCTGCGGCCATTATCGCGGCGGCCCGGCAGGAAGCAGAGGCTATTAAGAAGGCGGCCCTGGAGGAACAGGAGCGGGTCCTGGCCGAGGGGAGGGCAGCCGGCGAAGAGCAGGGCTACCGGGAGGGACTGGCCAGGGCTGAGAAGGAAGGCGAGGCCATCCGCCGGGAAGCCGCGGCCATCCGCGAGGAAGCTCGCCGGGTCCTGGAGGAGGCACGGCAGGCTTACCAGGAGACCATAACCGCCGCCGAAGGGGAGATTCTCGACCTGGCCTTAACTATCGCCACCCGGGTCATCGGCCAGGAGGTGGAGCTGCGGCCGGAGGTGGCCCTGGACATGGCCCGCCAGGCCATCCGCCAGGTGGCCGGAGGCCAGCACTACATAATCTACGCCTCCCCGGAAGCGGCGGCAATCATCCGCCAGCACCGGGAGGAACTCCTGGCCGAGGCGGCGCCGGAGGCACGGCTGCAGGTCGTTGCCGATCCGGGGTTTAAAAACGGCGGCTGCCGCGTCGAGACGGAAAACGGTTTTATCGACGCCAGCGTTGATACCCAGCTGGAAGAAGTGAAAAAAATCCTCCGCGGAGGCGGCCGGCCGTGAGCCTGGCTCCCGACCTGACGCCCTATCGCCGACGCCTTGCCGGCGCCACCCTCTGGCGCCGGGGCGGCAAGGTCACCAGGGTGACGGGCCTAACCATCGAAGCCCGGGGGCTGAAGGCGGCTATCGGCGAACTCTGCCGGATCTATAACAACGGCTCCGGCCCCATCGTCGCCGAGGTGGTCGGCTTCCGGGAAGAGGTGACCCTCCTCATGCCCCTGGGGGAGCTGGAGGGCATTGGCCCCGGCTGCCGGGTCATAGCCACCGGCCGCGGCCATTACATCAGGGTGGGGGAGGAGCTGCTGGGCCGGGTCCTGGACGGCCTGGGCCGGTCCCTGGACGGCACCAGTCTGGTGAGTGGCGACCCCCAGCCGGTCAACAACCGGCCGCCCAACCCCCTGACCCGGCGCCGGATCAAGGAAGTCCTGGCTACGGGGGTCAAAGCCATCGACGCCCTCCTGACCTGCGGCTGCGGCCAGCGGGTGGGCATCTTTGCCGGCAGCGGGGTGGGTAAGAGCACCCTCCTGGGGATGATCGCCCGCCACACCACCGCCGATATCAACGTCATCGCCCTTATCGGCGAGCGCGGCCGGGAGGTGCGGGACTTTATCGAAGGCGACCTGGGGCCGGATGGCTTAGCCCGCTCCATCGTAGTGGCCGCCACTTCCGACCAGCCGGCTCTGGTGCGGATTAAGGGTGCTTTTACGGCCACGGCCATTGCCGAGTACTTCCGCGACCAGGGGAAAAATGTCCTCCTGATGATGGATTCCCTGACCCGGTTCGCCATCGCCCAGCGGGAGGTGGGCCTGGCTATAGGCGAGCCGCCGACGACCAGGGGTTACACCCCCTCGGTTTTTGCCTCCCTGCCGAAGCTGGTGGAGAGGGCCGGCAACAGCGAGCGGGGTTCCATCACCGGCCTTTACACGGTTCTGGTGGAGGGCGACGATATGAACGAGCCGGTGGCCGACACCGTCCGCGGCCTCCTGGACGGTCACATCGTCCTCTCCCGGCGCCTGGCGGCCGCGAACCACTACCCGGCCATCGACGTCCTCCAGAGCATCAGCCGTCTAATGCCGGAGATCACCTCCCGGGAGCAACAGGAGCAGGCCGGTAAGCTGCGGGACCTCCTGGCGGCCTACCAGGAGGCGGCCGATTTAATTGAGATCGGTGCCTACCAGGCGGGTTCCAACCCCCGGGTGGACGCGGCCCTGAAATACCATGAGGCCATCCAGTCGTTCCTGCGCCAGGGGAAGGATGAATACTTTGCTTTCCAGGATACCCTGGCAGCCCTGGCGGGAATTTTAGCCTAGCCCTTGGCGCCCGGCAGCACCGGGCGGGCCGGAGGCAGTAACCACTCGCCATCATCCTGGAAATGAAAGGGATCGCCTATGGCTGGTTTTCACTTTTCCCTGGAAAAAGTCCATTCCTATAAACTATCCCTGGAGAAGCAGCTTAAGCTCCAGCTGGCCGAAGCCCGCAGGCGCCAGGAAGAGGCCGAGGCCAGCCTGGAGCGTTACCGGAGCCTGCGCGCCGGTGCCCCGGTAATCGAGGGCGCCGTAGCTGTGGAAGAACTCATCCAGAAAGCGGCTTACATGGAAGCCCTGGACGGCCGCATCGCCTGCCAGCAGGAAGAAGTCACCCGGGCGAGCCGCGTGGTCGCCGAGGGGCGGGAGAGAGTTAAGGCGGCCATGCAGGAGCGCAAAGTCCTGGACCGGCTCCGGGAACGCCAGTTCCAGGCCTATAACTATAACCTGGCCCGGGAGGAGCAAAAGCAGGTGGACGAGGCGGCCGGCAGCCGCTTCTACCGCCGCACATTTGAATAGGCGGCAAACTACCTTAAAAATAGCCGTCAATTCTCTATACAGTTTTCGTTGAAAGGAGGTGCCAGAATGACTGTCGCATCTATTAACAGGTCCGGTGACCTGGAACTGCCGACCCGGACCAGGGAGCACTATCCAGAGCCGGCGGTAGATTTTACTTCCTTCCTGGCGGGGCTGATCCAGCAACCGGCCCACCTTGATCGTCCCGGGGTTTACAATTCCCCCCGGGAGGAGTCCGGGGGTCAGGACGGGAACGCCAGGGGAGGATTGCAGGAGCCGGCCGGCCCTGAACGGACCGGAATAGCGGGCGGACCCGGCAGGAAAGCAACGGGAAGCCCCCGGGAGGCTGATGCCCGGCAGGCAGGGCCGGGAGACGGCCACCAGGCCAACGCAGGTGCGGAAGGGACGGCCGGATCCGGTTCCGGCGGGCAGGTCGCCGGCCGGGACGCCCCTGTCGCCGCTGCCGGTAGAGACGCTCCCGCCGCCGGGAAATACGCTCCCCGTAGCGGTGTTCAAGCCGGTGACAGGCGAACCGCCGCTGCGCAGGACAAGGCCGCGGCCGGGGGCCAGGTAAAGGGCGAAACATCCTTCCCGGCCGGGGAAGCCGTAGGAGCGTACGAGGCGACTTCGCTCCTTGCCGTCGCTGCCGTTAACGTGCAGGACGAGGCCGGCGCCGGGGCCGCCGGCAGAGGTTCCAGACAGCTGATCCAGGCAAACTTGCCTGACCGGGCAAGCCGGATTGAGGCCGTACCTGGGATGGGAGCGGCCGGGAAGGCCGCCCAGGGTAGCCCGGCTGAAGCGAAGGACGCTTCCGGCCCGGCCCTTGGCGAGGATCAGCCGGCGTCCGGGACAAAAGGGGGACTCCCGGCGGTCGTGATAAAAGGTAAAGGCCAGGTCCAGGGGGGCCTGCCGGCAGGAGTAAACACCCGGGAGACGGGGACGACCGGCCCGGGCGACCCGGGAACAACTCCCCAGGGCGGGACCCTGGCGGGAGAAGCTTTAAAAACAGGCCTGCCTTTAGAAGGAGAAGGGCGACAGCAGGCCAGCGCCGGGAAAGCCGTCACCGATGCAAATAGTAAGGAAATTGCTGACAGGTCGGCAGGGATGCCCTTCGTCCCCGATAACCGGCAGGCGCCGCCGGGCTCCGGGGAAGGGAGGCCCGCTGTCAGAGGGCCGGTTCCCGGTAACAGCTTGCTGGCCGGTGACTATAATCCTGCAAATACCGGGCCGAGTAACCGCGAGCCGGCCGGGGAGACCCTGACAAGCAGCGGCGGTAGTTCGCCGGTGGGGCCGGCCGCTTTTAACGCCATCATGGGAGGAAACAGCCAGCAGGCGGGGAACCAGGTAGCCCAGATCAACAACCTGCCGCAGGTGTTTGCCACCATCCTCAGCACAGCCCGCCTGGCCGCCACCAACGGCAGGCAGGAACTGGAACTCCAACTGCAACCAGAAAACCTGGGTAAATTGAAACTCCGGGCTTTACTGGACGGGGGGCGGTTGACCCTGCAACTGCTGGTAGAAAGCAGCGAAGCCGCCCGGGCCCTCCAGGCGGCGGTGCCGGAAATGCGCCAGGCCGCGGCCGTCCAGGGCCTGCGCCTGGACCAGGTCCAGGTGCAGGTGGGCGGCGATGGCCAGGGCAGCGGCCGCCACCAGGCAGACAGCCAGGGTGAATACCGCCAGGGTGCCGGCTGGCGGCGCCAGTCCCCGGGGTGGCCGGGTAGCCCGGACCTGGAAGGAACCATTAACCGGTACCGGCTGGATTACCTGGCCTGAGGTAACTGGCCGGCGGATTTTAGCCGCCCGGCGGGCCTTAATACCAGGCTCGCAGCGGTGAACACCCGGTGCTAGCTTATTATTAGCTTTGAATCAAGGGGGAGTGATGATGAACGTCACCGGGGTGACGGCTGCTACAACGGGAACAACCAGCACAGTGCCCAACAAGGGCCTGGGCAAGGACGACTTTCTGAAGCTACTGGCAGCCCAGCTCCAAAACCAGGACCCGCTGAACCCTGTGAGTAACACTGATTTTATCGCCCAGATGGCTCAGTTCAGCGTCCTGGAACAGATGAACAACTTGTATGAGAGCTTCAATGAGGCTTTAATGCTCCAGGCGGTAGGGCTGATCGGCAAAGAAGTAACCGCCCGGATCAACGACCAGACCCTGACGGGAACGGTGAGTAAAGTTAACTGGAGCCCGGAGGGGATCATCCTGACGGTAGGGGAGCAGCAGGTATCCTTGAAGGATGTCCAGGAGGTAGCCTTACCGGCAAACGCGTCCCCAACACCGGCCGCCGCCGGGTAGCCACCAGTTATGCCGCGGTGGCGCTTGGAGAGTAAAAAGACGTCAGCCCCCGGCCTGTTTTGGAGCAGGAAGTTGCCTGCAAGTAATAACTGGCTGATAGCAGAGACAAGACCGGGCTTAAAGTTGAGATCCTGATAAACTGTTGATGGGCAACTTGTTATGGGCTAGCCGAGAGATCAGGTGATAGGAATGGCTATTGTCGACCCGCGAGTATTAACGCCGTTAAAGGCCACGGTTCCGGCAGTGAAACCATCGCCGGGACCTATTGAAAAGGGAACCGGAGCTGCCGTATCTTTCCAGACGGTGTTAAAGGAACAGTTGGGCGGGCTCAAGTTTTCCCGCCACGCCAGCGAGCGCCTGGAAAGCCGGGGGATAAACCTTTCGGCGCAACAAATGGCCCGCCTGGAGGATGGTGTGCGAAGGGCTGCCGGCAAGGGCGCCCGGGAATCCCTGGTGCTCCTGGACGACCTGGCCCTGGTGATCAGCGTCAAGAACCGCACGGTCATCACCGCCGCCGCCAGGCAGGACCTGCAGGAGAACGTCTTTACCAATATCGATAGCGCCGTGTTGCTATAAAGGTTTTCAGGTTCGGCCTCAAGTTAATGAACGGTTTTTTACCGGCAACTATAACTTTCATCACAGGGCCGGACCCCGATGGGGAGGCCCGCAGGCCGCCGAACGACAGAGGCGGCCGAAAAGAAAGGGGTAATTTACCATGATGCGTTCCCTTTATTCCGGCGTGTCGGGCTTACGCACCCACCAGACACGCATGGATGTCATCGGCGACAACATCGCCAACGTCAACACCGTGGGTTTCAAGCGCAGCGCCGTGACCTTTAAAGACGTCTTTTACCAGACCCTGCGCGGCGGCTCGGCCGGCGATAGCGGGGGGACAGGAATGGGTGGTACCAACCCCCAGCAAATCGGCCTGGGCGTCACTTTAGGGAGCATCGATGTGGTGCATACCCAGGGCGCCGCCGCGTCCACCGGCAACGGAACGGACTTGATGATCCAGGGAGATGGATTCTTCAGGGTTTCACCTGACGGAGGAACGACTATATATTTTACCAGAGCTGGCGCTTTCCACTTTGACAGTAATGGTGACCTGGTAAATGCCGATGGTATGTATGTCCTTGATATTAATGGAAATAAAATTAACGTTCCACCTGATGCTCGTAGTTATAGTATTGATAAAACAGGAACTGTAAATTACATCCAAAGTGATGGACAATCAGGAACGCCGGTTGTCATCAGTATAGCTAAATTTGCCAACCCGACCGGATTAGAAAAAATCGGCCAGAACCTTTACCGTGAAACCACCAGCTCTGGTGCGGCACCAACGTCAGACACTGATCTAACTCCTGGTCAAGGTCTTCTAGCCAACACCACCATCATCCCCTCGGCCCTGGAGATGTCCAATGTAGACCTGGCCCAGGAGTTTACCGACATGATCATCACCGAGCGCGGCTTCCAGGCCAATGCCCGGACCATCACAACATCCGACCAGATGCTTCAGGAGCTGGTTAACCTGAAACGGTAACTCTACAATGTATTATCAATGAACCTTAAGGGACGGATTTCCTGGAAGCAACCTGGCGGAAAAAACGTCCGGTTCTATAAGGGCGGCCAGGGTGACCCCGGCAGTGTTCGGGGCCCGGAGACGATAATCCCGGGAAACCTGCTGTTGGCGCAAATGTAGATTTTGTCCATAGAGGTTGTCTACCGTAACCAAAACGAAAATGCAGGAATAACAGGGAGTTGGGGGCTATAAAGGCCCCGACTTCCTGCCTCTGACTTCTGATTTACAGGGGGCGGCAGGCATGATCAAGGTTACCACCCTGGATAAGCGGGAGATGATCCTCAATGCCGAACTAATCGAGCGGATCGAGAGCGTGCCGGAAACAGTCATTACCCTGACCAGCGGTAAGAAGATCCTGGTGACCCAGACGGCCGAGGAGATTATGGAACGGGTGATCGCCTACCGGCGCCAGATCCTCCAGCCGGTCGACTCTCAGGACGGGGTGAATTAGGGATTGCAGCGGATAGATTTTATGACCGTGCTGGGCATCGTGGCCGGTGTCGGGCTCATGGCCGGCGCCCTCATCATGGGCGGTAACCCGAAACTCTTCTGGAACGTGCCCTCGCTGATGGTCACCGTGGGCGGGTCCTTTGCCGCCGTGCTTATCAATTTCAGCTTTCAGGATATCAAGAACGTCTTTGGCACCGTAAAACAGGCCTTTACCGCTGACCTCATGGACCCGGAGGAACTCATCGAGGTCTTCGGCGAGCTGGCCCGCAAGGCCCGGCGGGAGGGGTTGCTCGCCCTGGAGGATGACGCCAACCGCCTGGAGGATCCCTTCTTTGCCAAGGGCATCCAGATGATGGTCGACGCCATGGAACCGCAGACGATCCGGGAGATCCTGGAAACCGATATGGCCTACATGGCCCGGCGCCATGAGATCGGTTACGGCATTTTTAAAACCTGGGGGAACCTCGCGCCTTCCTTCGGCCTCATCGGCACCCTCATTGGCCTGGTGCAGATGCTGGCCAAATTGGATAAGCCGGAGACCCTGGGCCCCAGCATGGCCCTGGCCCTGATTACGACTTTCTACGGCGCCATTATGGCCTACATGATCTTTATCCCCCTGGCGGGGAAACTGAGCCTCCGCAGCGAGCAGGAGATGATGCTGCACCAGATGATGCTGGAGGGCATTATCGCTATCCAGTCGGGGGTGAACCCGCGCATCCTGGAAGAACACCTGCGCTCTTTCCTGGCGCCGGCCAGTAACCGCCGCCGGCAGCCGGGAGAAAAGGCTTTGTCCAGTGAAGAAGCATTTCGGGAAGGGATTTGATCCCGGGCGGCTGGTTCCTGCAGTCCCTTATAGATGATGTAGCCTCGCCGCCACGAACCCTGAAAACGCAGGACTATATGGTGGCCTTTGGTCCTGGAAAGGCAGAGGAAGCAGTTCTTGATTCGGGTGCAATTTCCTGGAGCGTAAATTTTTAGGGAGAGATACCGGCCATGGCCGTTAAAAAGTGGCAAAAGAAACCGGAAGAGGGAGCCCCTACCTGGATGATCACCTATTCCGACCTCATGACCCAGCTGGTGGTTTTCTTTGTCCTGCTTTTTTCCTTCTCCGTTATTAACCAGCAAAAGTTCCAGCAGTTTATCGCTTCCTACCAGGGGATGGGGATCCTGGACGGGGGCGTGTCGCCCATCGTTGAGACTGAACCAGCCCCGAGCAATTACCCCGAGAACCTGCAAACACCGGAAGCGGCGGCGGCTCTGGCCCGGGCCCAGGAGATGATGCAGACCTACCAGACGGTGAAGAACTTTCTTACCGAGAACGGCCTGGAGTCCGAGGTGGAGGTTCGTTACGAAGACCGGGGAATCGCCCTGGATATCAAAGAGCGCATCCTCTTTGATTCCGGCCGGGCGGATTTAAAACCGGAAGCCCGGCAGCTGCTGGATAAATTGTCCGGCCTGTTGAGCAGGCTGCCCAACGAGGTCAAGGTTGAGGGCTATACCGACAACCGGCCTATACATACGATCCAATTCCCCACCAACTGGGAGCTATCGACGGCCAGGGCAGCGAGGGTGGTACGTTATTTCATCGAAGAACACCACCTGCAGCCGGACCGCTTTATGGCCATAGGTTATGGCGAGTATCATCCACTTTATCCCAACGATTCGCCGGAACATATGGCGGAAAACCGGCGCGTAGTATTACTCCTGGGTGTGACCGGCAGCCAGCAGACCCAGGGAAAAGAGGTGTATAAGAATGCCCCCTAAAGAAGCGGCAGAGAAAACAACCGAAAAAAGGGAGACCAGGGGCCGGTCCCTGGTGACCGTCCTTTTGCTCCTGGTGGTCCTCCTGTTGAGCGGCGGCTACGTTTATTACTTTTTTTTCGGCGGCAACAGCCGTGGCCTGGCGGCGGCGCCCGCCGGCAACAACCCTGAACAGGCGGCGTTGCAGAAATTGAGCCTGGATAGTATTGTCGTCAACCTGGCTGATCCCGGGCTGCACCGTTATCTACGGGCGAAGATTACCATGGAATACAGTGACCCCAAATTGGCTACCGAGCTCAATGATAAGCTGTACCGCGTCCGGGACACCATCATTTCCGTACTGCGGAGCAAGAAAACCGACGACCTGCAGAACGAGGAGGCCCTGAAGCGGGAACTCCTGACGGCCATAAATTCCCAGTTGACGGCCGGGCAGGTGCGGGCCCTTTATTTTGAAGAGTTTATTATCCAGTAGAGGAGTTCAAAAATGGGGTTAACGGAAGAGGAGATCCAGAAGCTTTTACAGGCTATGGAAGCCGGGGAAGATCAGCCACGGGTGGAGAAGGCCCGTTTTGCCCCCCTGCAGCCGGCGCCGGCGCCCGGTGTTACGCCCGATTTCAAGCGCATCGCCGACGTACCCCTGCGCCTGAAAGCCGAACTCGGCCGGACCCGCATGACGGTCAAGGAAATCCTGGACTTAAAGGACGGGTCCGTCATTGTCCTGGATAAACTGGCGGGCGAGCCGGTGGACCTGCTGGTTAACGATATTCCCCTGGCGAAGGGCGAGGTCGTGGTGATTAACGACGCCTTCGGCGTCAGGATCAACAACCTGGCGGCCGTCGAGGAAGAAGGGCAGAGTTAGAATGGATAGCGAGCTGGTCCTGGCCCTGGTGCGCCTGGCGATTTTCCTACCCCTGGTCCTGGCCCTGGCCTATATCACCGTGCGCTTCGGCCTGGGTCGTGTCACCGGCCTGGCTACGGGTTCCGGCCATCTAGAAGTGCTGGAACGGGTACAGTTGAGTAACAAAACCGGACTGGCGGTTATCCGCTGTGGTGAAAGGTATTTCCTGGTCGGCCTGGGGGATGGCCCCCCGGCGTTGCTGGCGGAGTTGCCCGATTACCCGGCAGAGGTTGCCGAGGCCGGGGAGATTAAAGTCTACCCATTACAATCCCTGGAGAAAGGGGAGCCAGGGGCGGTTACCGGAGGTACAGGCCGGGTGGCTGAGTTGTTGCAGGCCGGCTGGCAGAGGCTCAGGCGACATGATGGCTAGGGACATAGCGACGGTAGGGCGGCGACGGCGGCAGGTGCAGATGCCGGCGTACCGCAGCCGGCCGGATTGGCCGGAGGCGGGGGAATTCCACCGGGCGGGGCCAGTGGAGCAGGGCGCCGGTTTCACCCTGGAAGTAGCCACTGCGGTGAAGAGCAATGGCCAGGTGACCCCGCCGGCCGGCAGGCAGCTGTCATGGCCCCTGGTCCTGGGAGGCGCGGCCTTGCTGGCCGGATTGGTCCTGGGGCTTAAGCCGGCCCTGGCCCAGCCGGTCCCCGTGCCCCAGGTGAACCTGAACCTGGCCCAGACCACCGACCCGCGCCAGGTGGTGGACACCGTCAGGCTCCTGGTCCTGCTGACAGTTCTGGCCCTGGCGCCGGCCCTGGTCCTGCTGATGACCTCCTTTACCAGGATAATCGTGGTCCTGTCCTTCGTTCGCAGTGCCCTGGCCACCCAGCAGACGCCGCCCAACCAGATCTTAATCGGCCTGGCCCTGTTCCTGACCTTTTTCATCATGGCGCCGGTATACAACCAGGTAAAGACCCAGGCCATCGACCCTTACCTGGCGGGGCGAATAACCCAGGAGCAGGCTCTGGCCGCCGGGGCCCGGCCGGTGAGAGAGTTTATGTACCGCCAGACCCGGGAAAAGGACCTGGCCCTGTTCGTCCATATGTCCGGCATGGCCCAGCCCCGCACCAGGGACGACGTGCCCCTGCATGTCCTGATCCCGGCCTTCATCATCAGCGAGCTGAAAACAGCCTTCCAGATGGGTTTTTTGATCTACATCCCGTTCCTGATAATCGATCTGGTAATTGCCAGTACCCTCATGGCCATGGGCATGTTTATGGTACCGCCGGTCATGATCTCCCTGCCATTTAAACTCATGCTCTTTGTCCTGGTTGACGGCTGGTACCTGGTTGTCAAGTCCTTGCTGGAGAGTTTTTAGGGAGGCAGTACTATGACCCAGGAATTCGTTATCCACCTGGCCCGGCAGGCCCTGACCACCGCCCTGCTGCTGGCGGCGCCGGCGCTGGGATTGAGCCTCATCGTCGGTGTGGGCATCAGCATTCTCCAGGCGACGACCCAGATCCAGGAGCAGACGCTGACCTTTGTACCCAAGATTATCGCTGTAATACTGGGCATGCTCCTCCTGGGTTCCTGGATGCTCAATACCCTGATCCAGTTCACTACTGATATCTTTGGCAACCTGGGCAGCCTGGTGAAGTAGGTTAAGGTGAAAGCTGGAATACGACTCGACCAATAATTACATTTTTGGCAGGACGCGATTTGTGGAGGAGCACTGATGAGCTATTTAACCCAGGCAGAGATATTTTTCCTGGTCCTGGTCCGGACAACGGCCTTTTTCGTGACCGCCCCTTTTTTCGGTATTCGTGGCGTCCCGACTATGGTCAAGGCCGGTCTGGGTTTCCTGGTGGCCCTGCTCCTGCTGCCTGTCCTGCCGGCGGGCCAACCAGTATTTAACAATCCCTGGGTTTACGCCCTGGCCGTCCTCAACGAGTCCCTGGCGGGCCTGGCCCTGGGTTACCTGGCCAGCCTCATTTTCAGCGCCATCCAGATGGCCGGGCAACTCCTGGATATCCATATGGGCCTGGCCATGGCCACCCTCTTTGACCCCCAGAACGCCGCCAGCACCACCATTATGGGCCAGTTTTTCGCGATCCTGGGGTTGCTCCTCTATTTCCAGATGGACGGCCACCACACCCTGCTCCTGGCCCTGCAGGAGAGTTTCCGCCTTTTGCCCCTGGGCGGGTTCCATTTTGACGGCAACCTTCTCTGGGCGGTGGCCAAGCTCTTTGCTGGTACCTTTGCCCTGGCCCTGCGGATAGCAGCGCCGTTAATTGCCGTCCTGCTCATTGCCGATCTCGCCCTGAGCCTGGTGGCCAGGACGGTACCCCAGCTAAATGTTTTTATCCTGGGCTTTCCCCTGAAGGTAGGCCTGGGACTCCTGGTCATGATTGCCCTCCTGCCCTTCCTGGCGACGGTATTCAGTAATATCTTCAGCCAGATGGAGCACGACCTGGCCCTGCTCATAAGGGGCTGGCCGCGGTGATGAGAGCACATAACCTGCTGGCATTTTACGGCGACCCGGACGTGACGGGTAGACACTTAATCAACCTGCAGCTTTTTGCCGAGGAAAAGACCGAGGAGGCGACCCCCACCGCCTCCAGGAAGTGCGCCAGAAGGGCCAGGTGGCCCGGAGCAATGACCTGAGTACGGCCCTGGTGCTGCTGGCATGCGTGGTATTCCTTTACTGGCGGCGGGAGACCTTTTACCAGGCCATGGCGGACCTGATTACCAGTACCCTCCAGGATGGCTGGCACCAGCAGCTGGATGGCGGTTCGCTGATGGCCCTCGGCAGCCAGCTGGCCTTAAAGGTGGGCCTGCTCCTGGCCCCCCTTCTGGCCCTGGCGGCGGCCGTCGGCCTGGCGGCCAATTTCGCCCAGACGGGCTTTGTCTTCTCCCTGGAACCGTTACTGCCGCGCCTGGAGAACCTGGACCCGGTGAAGGGCCTGCAGCGCTTCTTCTCGCGGCGGGCCTTAATGGAACTCTTTAAAAGCCTGGCCAAGGTGGTTGTCGTTAGCCTGGTGGTCTGGCAGCTGGTCAAGGGGCAGTTCACCCGGCTCCTGCTGACCGTCGATATGGGGCTGCCGGCCACCCTGGACCTGGTGGGCAGGATGGTCTACCGGGCAGGGATGGGTACCGTGGCCGTATTCCTGGCCCTGGCGGCGGCCGACTATGTCTTCCAGCGGCGGGAGTATCAGAAAAACCTGCGCATGACCAGGCAGGAAGTAAAAGAAGAAATGAAGCAGATGGAAGGCGACCCCCTGGTGCGTTCCCGGTTGCGGGAGAAGCAGCGCCAGCTGGCCCGGCACCGGATGATGCACGCCGTGCCGGAAGCCACGGTGGTCATCACCAACCCCACCCATGTGGCTGTAGCCCTGCGTTACCGGGAAGAGGAGAGGGCGCCGCGAGTGGTGGCCAAGGGTGCCGGGAGCATCGCCGAAAGGATCAAGGCTGTAGCCCGTCGCCACAACGTACCGGTAGTGGAAAACCCGCGGGTGGCCCGCGCTCTTTACCGCCAGGTGGAGCTGGGCCAGGAAATCCCGGTGGCCCTCTACCAGGCGGTAGCCGAGATCCTGGCCCGGATCTACAAGCTGCGGGGGAGATTGTAAGACCCTGCTTCCAGCCCCGAAGGAAGGGCTTGCCCATAGCGGCCATTTGGTAGAAGTCTCTTTTCGGGAGAGCTAGAACCCTAACTGTGGAGGAAAAAACGCTTTATGCCGTCACCTAGCGGCCTGTTAGGGGCCTTGAGGCGCCTCGCACCCTACAATGACATCCTGGTAGCAGCCCTGGTCCTGGGGATAGTTATGCTGATCGTCATCCCGGTCAGCCCCCTGGTCATGGACTTCCTGCTTATCGTCAACCTGAGCGTCAGCATGGTCATCTTCCTAACGACCATGTTCATCTCCCGGAGCCTGGACTTTTCCGTCTTTCCTTCCCTGCTGCTGGTGGTGACCCTTTTCCGGTTATCCCTGAATATCTCCTCCACCAGGCTTATTTTAAGCCAGGCTGACGCCGGCCATGTCATCGAGACCTTCGGTAATTTCGTCGTCCGGGGCAACTATATCGTCGGCTTTATCATTTTCCTCATTATCACAGTCATCCAGTTCATCGTCATCACCAACGGCGCCCAGCGGGTGGCCGAGGTGGCGGCCCGCTTCACCCTGGATGCTATGCCCGGCAAGCAGATGAGCATTGACGCCGACCTGAACGCCGGCCTGCTGACAGAAGACGAGGCCCGGGCCAAACGGCGGGAGCTGCAGCGGGAAGCCGATTTTTACGGGGCCATGGACGGCGCCAGCAAGTTCGTCCGCGGGGATGCCATCGCCGGCCTGATTATTACGGCCATCAATATCGTAGGCGGCCTGGCCATCGGCGTCTGGCAACTGAAGATGCCTTTGATGCAAGCCCTGCAGATTTATACCCGGCTGACCATCGGCGACGGCCTGGTCACCCAGCTGCCGGCCCTCCTGGTTTCCACCGGTACCGGCATCCTGGTCACCCGTTCCGGCGCCCTGGACAATTTCGGCAAAGAGGTAATCGGACAGCTTACGGGTTTTCCCCGCATCGCCGGCCTGGTAGCCGCCGTTCTCTTTCTCCTGGGCCTCCTGCCGGGGATGCCCCATCTCTCCTTTTTTATCATGGCCGGGGGGGTGGGCTATGCCGCCTACGCCCTGGCCCGGGAGGAAAAGGTCCGGGGCCAGCGTCAGCAGGAAGTGGCCGCCGCCCGCCAGCAACAGCAGCGCCAGCCTGAGAACGTCCTCAATCTTTTCCAGGTGGACCCCCTGGAAGTGGAGATCGGCTACGGCCTGATACCCCTGGCCGACGAGGGCCAGGGAGGCGACCTGCTGGACCGCCTGGCCGCCGTACGCCGCCAGGCTGCCACGGAGATGGGCATCTATGTGCGGCCCATCCGCATCCGCGACAACCTGCAGTTGCCCCCCCAGGGTTACATCTTTAAAATCCGCGGGGTCGAGGCCGCCCGGGGCGAGATCCGGCCCGGATACCTGCTGGCCATGAACCCGGCCGGCAATGAAGGGCCGCCCGGGGGAACGCCCACCAGGGAACCTACCTTTGGCCTCCCGGCCTGGTGGGTGCCCGAGGATAGGCGGCAGGAAGTGGAACTGGCCGGTTTTACCGTAGTTGACGCTACCACCGTCCTGGTGACCCACCTGACGGAGTTTATTAAAGCCCATGCTGCCGAGCTTATGGGCCGCCAGGAGATCAAGGAGCTGCTGGACAAGGTCAAGGAGAATAATCCGGCAGTAGTAGAGGAACTGGTGCCGGAACTCCTGACCATAGGCGAGGTGCAGAAGGTTCTGGCCAGCCTCCTCCAGGAGCAGGTGCCCATCCGGGACCTGGTGACGGTCCTGGAGGCCCTGGCCGATGCAGCCCGCAGCAGCCGGGACCTGGATTACCTGGTGGGAGCCGTGCGCCAGGCCTTGCATCGCACCATCAGCCACCAGTATGCCCGGGAGGGGAAATTGACGGCCATTACCCTGCACCCCCAGCTGGAACAAAAGATTATCGAGGCTATCCAGCCTACCTCCCAGGGTAATTTCCCCGCCCTGGCCCCGGAGATAGCCCGGGACTTCCTCAGCAGGCTGGGTCAGGCGGTGGAAAAGGCGGCCTTCGGCGGGGCGCAGCCGGTGCTCCTCTGTTCCGCCCGGGTGCGGTTGCCCCTGCGGCGCCTCCTGCAACGCTCTTTTCCCCATCTCCCGGTCCTGGCCTATAACGAGCTGGAACCCGGCCTGGAAGTGGAGGCTGTTGAGGCGGTGAATGTGGCGTGAAGATCAAAAGGTACATTGCCCGTGATATGCAGGAGGCATACCTGGCCATCAGGCGCGACCTGGGACCGGAGGCCGTCATTGTGGCTACCCGCCGGGTGCGCCAGCCGGGGCTTAAGGGATTGTTCCTGCCTCCACGCCTGGAGGTGACGGCCGCCCTGGATACGACCTCAGGCGCGGCAGCCCCGGCAGCTCAGGTAAAGGCAGGGCAACCTCCGGGGCCGGGGGTGCTGCCGGGACAGGACATGACTGCACCTTTATCGCCTGCGGTCCTTCCCGGGGTGGGGGTAGGAGACAGGGGGATGGGTCCCGGTCTTGAGGGACTGCGGCGGGAACTGGCGGACATCAAGGCCACCCTGATGCGCCTCACCCACCTTGATGGCGATGGGACCGGGGGGAACGCGGCCTGGCGGCAGGCCCTGCTGGATCAGGAACTGGCACCGGACCTGGCGGCTGACCTGGTGGCCGGGGTAGATATGACAGCCGGGCCCGAGGTAATCGGGGCGGTAATTCGCAACCGCCTGGCGGAACGGCTGGCCGGCCAGGTGCTGGCGGAATCCGGCCAGCGGGTGCAGGCCTTCATCGGCCCCACCGGGGTGGGCAAGACGACCACCCTGGCCAAGGTGGCTGCCCGTCACAGTCTCTACCTGGAGCAAAAGGTCGGGCTTATCACCCTGGATACCTATCGCATCGGTGCCGTGGACCAGCTACGCACCTATGCCGAGATCATGGGCCTGCCCCTGGAGGTGGCTATGACACCGCGGGAGTTCCGGGAGGCCCTGGGGCGGCTGGAGGACCGGGACATCATCCTGGTCGATACCGCCGGCCGCGCCCCGGAGAATAAAGCCATGCTGGCGGAAACCAGGGGGTTCCTGGAGGCTATGCCGGAGGGAGCCGTCTACCTGGTCTTGAGCAGCGCCACCCGGCGCCAGGACCTGCTGCAGGCGGTGGATAGGTTCCGGCCCCTGAATTATAACCGGTTGATTTTTACTAAACTCGATGAAACCAGCTGCCCGGGGGTAATGGTTACGGTCGCGGCGGCAGCAGGAGTACCCCTGGCCTATGTGACTGCCGGCCAGGATGTACCCGATGACCTGGAAGTAGCCGACCCCTACCTCCTGGCTGAGCGGATATGGGAAGCGGTGGCCAGGGATGGACCAGGCGGCCAGGTTGCGTAAACTGGTGAGCAGGCATCAGGAAGAACGGGCGCGGGTCATTGCCGTGTGCAGCGGCAAGGGCGGTGTGGGAAAGACCAATATTGTCGTTAACCTGGGGCTTATCCTGGCCCGGCAGGGCCAGCGGACCCTCATTTTTGACGCCGACCTGGGCCTGGCCAATGTGGACATCCTGATGGGCCTGGTGCCCGGGTATACCATCGCCGAGGTCATAACCGGCCAGCGGGAACTGGCAGAAGTGGTTGTTCGCGGTCCCGGGGGCCTGCTTTTAATCCCGGGTGCTTCCGGCATCCAGGAGCTGGCCGACCTGCACCCAGCCGCCCGGGATCGCCTCATTGCCGACCTGGAGGCCCTGGCGCGGGAGGTAGACGTGATCCTGGTAGACTCCGGTGCCGGGATTTCCCAAACGGTTGTCACCTTTGCGGCTGCAGCCGGGGAAGCCATAGTGGTGGCCACGCCGGAGCCGACCTCCATTACCGATGCGTACGGGTTGATCAAGGGCTTGCAGCGTTTGCGGGTAAGGGTAAACCTGCTGGTGAACCGGGCCATTAACCTCGCCGAAGGCCGGCAGACCGCCCAGCGCCTGCAGGGAGCCTGCCGCCGGTTCCTGCAGCTGGAATTGCCCCTCCTGGGGATCATTCCCGAGGACAGCCATGTCGGGGAGGCAGTACGCCGCCAGCAGCCATTGTGCGAGCTTTACCCCCGTTGCCAGGCAGCCCGGGCCCTGGAGGAGGCCGCCGCCAGGATCAATGGCCAGGAGCCGCCGGCAAAAGGGAACCGGAGCTTCTGGCAGCGTCTGGGTCGCCTGCTGGGGAGATAATTCTGAGGGAGGGGTCAGCATGGCCGTACCGCATTTTATCCGGATCAATACACCAATCACCATTTGCGTGCCGGGGAAAAGGGCGATACGCACCTTGATCCAGGAGACAGGTGAAGACAGCTTTGCCATCCTGGCCCCGGCCGGCGAGGAGCTGGTCCTCGGGCGCGGGGACCTGGTGGAGGCGACCTGTAACCGGGAAGACGCCCGGTACGAATTCACCGCCCGGGTGATAGGCTATCAACCGGCAACCCCTCCCCTCTACTATCTGGCCTACCCCGATGATTACAGGCGCATCCAGGTCCGTTCCCATGTCCGTACCAGGGCGACCCTGGAGTTTCGTTACGCACCGTGGCCGGCGGCCGACTGGCCCCTGCGGCCTCCCCGGCCCCATAAAAGGGGGCTGACCATTGACATTAGCGGCGGCGGTGCCCAGCTGGTCCTCAGGGAAGAGGTGAAGGTAGGGGACTTACTCTACCTGGAACTCTACTTGCCGGGCCGCCGGCGTCACCAGCCGCTGCGGCTGGCCGCCCGGGTCAAAAGGGTCGCCACCCGGGAGATAGACGGCCACCAACGCTATGAAGTGGGCGTGGCCTTTGAGGGTATCAGCGAACGCCAGGAAGATCAGATTGTGGCCTTTGTCTTTCAACGGCTGCTGGAAGAAAGACGCCAAAGGAGTTAAGATCAATGGCCGTCAAGGACAGCACCCTGTGGACTAGCTATATGGCCGGGCGGGATGCCCTCCGGCGCCAGGAACTGGTCCTGAAGTACCTGCCCCTGGTGAAATATCACGTCAACCGCCTGGCGGTGAAGCCACCCCCGCACCTGGACCAGGAAGACCTGTTGGGCTACGGTATTGTCGGCCTCCTGGAAGCTGTGGACCGTTACGATCCCTCTCGAGGCGTTAATTTCGAGACCTTTGCCTCCCAGCGCATTCGCGGTGCAATCCTCGATGCCTTGCGCCGCGCCCACTGGGCGCCCCGGAGCTTGATTGAAAAGCTGCGCCGGGCGAGCCAGGTATACCGCCAGCTGGAACAAGAACAAGGTGGTGAGGTGTCCGATGGGGCAGTGGCCCGGGCCCTGGGGATAACCGAGGCTGAGCTCCGGGAGCTCATGGAGAGGGGCTCCCAGATGGCCATCCTCTCCCTGGAGGACTTTCTCCTGGACCAGGAGGGGGAAGAGGGGGCCACCAGGGGCGAACTACTGGCCGATCCCGGCAGCCCCGACCCGGTGGGTATCTACGAGCAGGGTGAACTTCGCCGCGCCCTGGCGGCCGCCCTGGAAAACCTGAAAGAGAAAGACCGCCTGGTGCTGACCCTTTACTACTACGAGGGCTTGACCTTGAAGGAAATCGGCAAAGTGCTGGGTATTTCGGAATCCAGAGTTTGCCAGCTTCATGGCCGGGCGATTTTAAATCTGCGCCGGCAGCTGGCAGACTTTATCATCAACGGGTGATGGCCGGTGGCTTATTTCTTTATAATCCTGGGAGCTTTGTTAATCCTGGCTTTTGTCCGGCCGGCACTGACCCTGCTGGCAGCAGACAGGGGCACACCGGCCTTACCACCGCCAGGGGATACCGTTGCCCCCAGCGGCGGGAGCACTCCGGGGAATGAACAGGTAAAGGAACTGGAGGCCCGCCTGGCCGGCCTCCAGGAGGAAGTGGCCAGCCTGGCGGCCCGCCTGGCAGGGGAAGCAGCCGGCGTGCCGGGTACAGTTACCAGGGAGGCAGCCTTTCGCGCCTACCTGGATGCGGCCCTGGCAAGGGGGGCAGCCGGCGGGGCGGGAGCCGCACCCGCCGGGCAGGAGGCCGCAGCCCCACGGGCGGGGGCAGCCGGGCCAGGGAACGCGGGGACAGCCGCCAGGGAGGGTCCCGGGCAGGTCCCCGCCCGGTCCCGGGAAGGAGTGCCTGACATCCGGGAGGAGATTCGCCGGGCCCATGCCCGGGGCGAAAGTATAGAAAGCCTGGCCCGGCGCTTTGGCCGGGGAAAGGGTGAAATCGCATTAATCCTCAATTTACACCGCTAACGGCGTTAAAGACCAGGGCTGGCTTCCTGGTCCCCCTGGGACTGGGCCTGGGATTGGGTTTTTTCCTGGCGGGGATCTTCCTCCTGGCCTGGCATCCCGGCCCCACCAAAGAGGAGATTATTGCCCGGGCGCGGGACTACGGCATGGTTTTCCGGGATGAAGTCGTCCCCCTGGCGCCCGCGCCCGGGAAGGAGGAAGCTAAACCGCCAGCAGCAGCCCCGGGAGCTACTCCTGCCGGGGCAGGTGCTAATTCTTCCCAACCAGGGGCCACCACCGCCCAAACGGGGGCCGGTCCTGGCGGCCCCGGCCGGGAGATGCCCGGGCCGGCTGCGGCAGCCGGGCCGGAGGGGGAAATTCTAGTAACTATCCCGGCCGGAGCCGGCTTGGAGGATATCGCGACCAGCCTGGAGGCCAGGGGGGTCATCAGCGCGGCCGTCTTTGAGGCCGAGATTCACCGCCAGGGGCTGGCGGAGAAAATAAAGGCCGGTTCTTACTACTTGCCTCCGGGGAACGTCCAGGAGATTATCAAGCGCCTGACAAGCTAGCCGAACTTTAATGGAAGGGTGGGTTTCTCTATGCTCAGGGGTTTATACCTGGCCTCTACAGGTATGCTGGTCCAGGAAATGCGCCAGGACGTCATCAGCAACAACCTGGCCAACGCCACCACCGGCGGTTTCAAAAGCGCCGTGGCTACAGTCCGTTCCTTCCCGGAGATGCTCCTCCAGCGCCTGGAGAAAAACCAGGCCACGCCCATCGGTCCCTTCAGCCCCGGGGTCATGGTGGATAATATTTATACTAACACCGACCCGGGTCCTTTGACGGAAACCGGGCACGCCACGGACCTGGCCCTGGTACAACCCGGGGTGGGAGTCTCGCCGGCCTTTTTCGTCGTCCGCACCCCCGGCGGCGAGGCCTATACCCGTAACGGTCAGTTCCAGGTGGATGCCGGTGGCCTGCTGGTTACCGCCGGGGGTTACCCGGTGCAGGGGCAGAATGGCGATATCTATGTGGGTACCACCGATTTTAAGGTTGACGCCGGCGGCCGGATTCTGATCAATGGGCAAGTAGTGGACCAGCTGCGGGTAGCGACCTTTGCCAACCCGGCCCTCCTCCAGCGCCAGGGGGATACCCTCTTCACCGCCCCGGGTGCCCAGGCCCTGCCGGCGGCCAATTTCCAGGTCAAGCAGGGCTGGCTGGAGGAATCTAACGTGGATCTTGCCCGGGAGATGGTTGACATGCTGGCCGTCCTGCGCAGCTATGAAGCCAACCAAAAGGTTATTCAGACTGAGGACCAGACCCTGGCTAAAAGCGTCAACGAGGTAGGGAGTCTCAGGTAGCATTTCCTGGCGACCAGCCGCCTGCAAGTAGCGCGGCCAGGGTTTCAGGTAGAGCAAGGAGCATGATAAGCACTCGAGGGGAGGGAACATTATGCTCGGCGCGCTCTGGCGAGGAGCCAGCGGTATGCGGGCCCAGCAGGTCCAGGTAGATAGCCTGGCCAATGATATCGCCAATGTGAATACCCCCGGTTACAAGCAGGCCAGGGTCGGCTTTGCCGACCTGGTTTACCGGCCGGTGATGGAAGCGGGCATGCCGGTGGAGCAACCCCGGGCCCCGGGGTCTCCAGTGAGCCTGGGAACAGGAGTGAAGGTCGCCAGCATCGTTGAGGACTTCAGCCAGGGAGCCCTGGTGCCGACCGGCGAGCCCCTGAACCTGGCCATCCAGGGGGAGGGTTTTTTTGCTGTGGTCAACGGGGCGGGGGAGAGGTTTCTTACCCGCGACGGCAACTTTCACCGCGATGCCAATGGCAACGTGGTTAACGCCGGCGGTTATTATCTGGCTATCCCCGCCGGTAATAACCAGGATGTACCATTAAACCTGCCGCCTGAGGCGGAAAATATTAACGTGGCCGCCGACGGCACAATCACGGCCACCGTTAACGGCCAGGTACAGCCCCTGGGGCAGATATATCTCTATACCGTACCCAACCCGGCCGGACTGGAAGCCGTGGGGGATAACCTTTACCGGCTGACGCCAGCCTGTGGCCAGCTTTTTTACGGTACTCCCGGTACTACTGGAATCTCGCAAAATACTGGTACTCCCGGCCCCGTCCTGGGCACCCTCCGTTCCGGCTACCTGGAGGCGGCAAACGTTGACCTGGCGGCGACTATGACCAGGATGGTGGTCGCCCAGCGGGCCTACGAACTGAACTCCCGCACCATCCGGGTGGCCGATGAGATGTGGGGCCTGGCCAATAACCTGCGGCGTTAAGGTAGAGGTAGTCGGCCCGGGTTATGACTGTACGCCTTTAAAGACTTTGCTGATTAAGGCCAGGCCGCGGCGGGCGCCCACGTGACCCGGGTCCTGCTTCAGGACGTAGGTATACTCCTCCCGGGCCGCTTCAGCCAGTCCCAGGAGGAGGTAGGTCGTGCCCAGGTTGACCCGCGCTGCCAGGTAGTGTGGTTTGAGCCGACGCACACGGGCCAGGTGGTAACGGGCGGCGCTGAGGTTGCGATTATAAAGGAAGTATGTACCCAGGTTAAAATGAGCCAGGTAATTGTCCGGATTGGCCTGTAAGCTGGTTTTCCACCAGGAAAGGGCCCTGTCCACCTGGCCTTCCTGCCAGGCCTGACAGCCCAGATTGAAGCTTGCTTCCCAATTATCCGGGTCGGCCTCCAGGGCCGCCCGGTAAAATAGGGCGGCCATTTGGGGACGGCGATGTTCCTGGGAAAAGTTACCCAGCAGGAGCCAGAGGACGGCTTCCTTCCGGTTTCCGGCCGCTTGAGCAGGGTTACAGTCCGGGCAGAAGCGCCAGCCGGGCGGGAAGGGTTGCCCGCACTGGGAGCAATAGACCATCGCCAGACCTCCTGTCAGGGAATCTGTATTGTATTATTGCCAGAAGGGTGCTAAAATATGACAGGTCGGGATTAAACTAAGAAAAGCGAGAGAGGAAGGGCCTTGGAGGCTATAATCAAACCCCAAGAGGTTAAAGTCGGTATAGCGGAGTGGCAGGTCCTGCGAGCCCCGGGACGCTTGGTCACCCTGGGCCTGGGCTCTTGCGTGGGAATTGCCCTTTACGATTCCCTGAACCGCATGGGCGGCCTGGCCCACATCATGCTACCCGATAGCAGCCAGTTCCAGGATCGCAGTAACCGGGCCAAGTTTGCCGACCTGGCCATCCCCGACCTGGTGGCGGCCTTGATTGGTCAGGGCGCCCGGCGGGGGCGGCTGGTGGCCAAGATAGCGGGCGGCGCCCAGATGTTTACCTCCGGGGACCGGCACCTTTCTCTATTGAATATCGGCCAGCGTAACGCCGCCATGGTTCGCCGGACCCTCCAGGGGCTGGCCATCCCCCTGGTGGCCGAAGACACCGGCGGTAACTACGGCCGGACCATGATCTTTGACCTGGAAAGCGGCGACGTGCTTATTCGCACCATCGGCCGGCCAATTAAAGTAATTTAAAGATTTACGGAGGAAGAGATGGATTTTGCCGAGTTTAAAGAGGCAGTTTACCGGCGTTTCGGCCTTTACTTGGACGGCTATAAAGAACCCCAGCTCAAGCGGCGCATCGACAGCCTGATGGCCCTCTTGCAGGTGCCCGATTACGGTGCCTACCTGAATTTACTGGCCAGGGACGGACAGCAGTGGCAGCGATTTATTGATAAAATAACCATCAACGTTTCCGAGTTTTTTCGCAATCAGGAGATATTTGTCAGGCTGGAGAAAGAGATCCTGCCCCCCCTCCTGGCTACCTTCAGGAACCTTAAAGTCTGGAGCGCCGGGTGCGCCGACGGTCCGGAACCCTATTCGGTGGCCATTTTACTGGCGGAACTGGCCCCTGGCGGCCGGCACCAGATCCTGGCTACCGATATTGATCCCGGCGCCCTGGCGGCGGCCCGCCGGGGAGTCTACGGGGAGCGAGCCCTCCAGGCCGTCACCCCCACCCGGCTCAACCGCTATTTTCGCCGCGAAGGCGACCATTTCTACCTGCAGGAACAAATCAAGGGCATGGTCGATTTCCGCCAGCACGACCTGCTTAAGGACGCCTACGGCAGCGGTTATCACCTGATAATCTGCCGCAACGTGGTTATCTACTTTACCGCCGATACCCAGAACGACCTTTACCGCCGTTTTTACCAGGCCCTGGCACCGGGGGGCGTGTTCTTCATCGGCGCCACCGAGAACCTGTTTCAATACCGGGAACTGGGTTTTGAAAAGATTGCCCCCTGGTTCTACCGCCGCCCTGCCGGGACCAGCTAAATAACCGCTGAATACGAACGGAAAAAAAGAGTTGCATCTGATCGAGGCTCCTCAGTTTTCTACGTGCAGGGCTGAGGATATAGGCGTGCGACCTGAGTCCAATCCCCTTCAGGAGTGGGGAGAGAGTAAGCTAAGCCACCCCCGGCGCCGGGCAAGGCTGAGGGCCAGGTTTGCTAGCCCGGAATTACCGGAGCCTATACCACAGCCCCAAAAAGAACCTGCAAAATGGGCATAGCGTTTTTACGGAGAAGGCCCTGGGAGGGAGCAAAATGGATACCTGGGACAAACTCAACGCCCTGCACCTGGATGCCCTCAGGGAAATCGGTAATATCGGTGCCGGCAATGCCGCCACGTCCCTGGCCAGTCTTCTCGGCAACCGGATCCAGATGACCGTGCCCCGGGCCGGCGTCCTGCCTTTAAAGGATATGACCGGCCTGGTGGGCCATGAGGAAGAACCTGTCGCCTGCGTGGAGTTTACCGTGGCCGGCCCGGCCCCGAGCAAGATATTTTTCCTCCTCAACGAAACCAGCGCCTATCTCCTGGTCGACCTGTTGCTGGGCCGGCCTGTGGGAACGACGAAGGCTATTGACGACATGGGGGCTTCTGTCCTGACGGAGGTCAGCAATATCCTGGCGGGGTCTTTTTTGAATGCGTTTTCCGATTTTTGCCATTTAAATCTTATACCCTCGGTCCCGGCCTTTGCCTTTGACATGCTGGGGGCGGTTTTAAGTTCAGCCTTCCTGGAAGGGGGTTATTTCTCGGACCGGGCGCTAGTTATCGAAACAAAATTCTACGGGGAAGCAATTACCATCAACGGTCACTTTTTCCTGGTACCCGAAGACAGGGCCCTGGGTATAATCCTGCAATCCCTGGGGCTCCAGCTAGACTGAAAATGGGGGGACGTTAAGATTTATGGGCAAACGGGTTTTAATTGTTGACGATGCGGCCTTCATGCGCATGATGATTAAAGATATCCTGGTAAAAAACGGCTATGAAATCGCCGGGGAGGCTGAAAACGGCCAGAAGGCCGTGGCCATGTACCAGGAGCTCCGGCCGGATGTAGTAACCATGGATATTACCATGCCGGAAATGGACGGCATCGCCGCCGTCAAGGCCATCAAGCAGGTCGATCCCCAGGCGCGGATTATCATGTGCAGTGCCATGGGGCAGCAGTTGATGGTAATGGAAGCCATCCAGGCTGGCGCGCGTGATTTTATTGTCAAACCCTTCCAGCAGGACCGGGTTCTCCAGGCCCTGGAAAAGGCCCTGGCCTAGGACGGGGGAGCTGTTATGGCTGACGTCCTTTCCCAGGCGGAGATTGACGCCCTCCTCCAGGCCCTGAACAGCGGCGAGGTTCAGACGGAGGCCATTAAAGAAGAGGCTACCCCTAAGGCCAAGAAATACGACTTTCGCCGGCCCAATAAATTTTCCAAAGAACACCTGCGCACCCTGTATATGATCCACGAGAACTACGGGCGCCTGGTGGCCAACTTCCTTTCGGCCTACCTGCGGGCCAGCATCCAGGTGAAGATCGTCTCGGTGGAACAGATGACCTATGAGGATTTCATTCTCTCATTGCCAACGCCGACCCTGATGAACGTCTTCAGCATGGAGCCCTTAAAGGGTTCGGCGGTCCTGGAGACCAACATGAATTTCATCTTTCCTATTATCGACCTGCTCTTCGGTGGTCGGGGAGAGATGGTGGCCCGCAACCGGGAGTTGACGGAGATCGAGCTCCACGTCCTGCGGCGTTTGAACAGCCGGATGCTGGAACAGCTCTCCTATTCCTGGTCCGACATCCAGAACATTACTCCCAAACTGGAGAATATGGAAACCAACCCCCAGTTTACCCAGGCCATTTCCCCCAACGAGACGGTGGCCGTCATCACCATGGGGACAACGGTGGGCAAGTATGAGGGGCTTTTAAACCTCTGCCTGCCCTATATGCTCCTGGAGCCGGTCATTTCCCGCCTTTCGGCCAGCCACTGGTTTGCCACCGGCGGGGAAGGAGAAGCCCGGCCCGATTACCGGACGGTGGTCGAGAAGATCCTGGCCGGGGTGCCGGTGGAATTGATCGCTTACATAGGCCGCACCCGCTTGCCGGTGCGGGATTTTATCCAGCTCCAGGTGGGGGATGTCATTACCCTGGAAAAAACAGTGGGCGAGGACCTGGAACTCTATGTAGACGGGCACCATAAGTTTCAGGTTCAACCGGGGATCGTGAATAAAAAAATCGCCGTCCAGGTAACAGAGGTGGTTTAAGTGGGTGACTTTTTGTCCCAGGAAAAGATAGATGCCCTGTTGAAGGGGCAGACAGATATGGGAACGGAGGCACCGGCGGAGCCTGGAGCTGCGGCCGGCCCGGAGGCAACCCTGAGTGACCTGGAAAAGGACACCCTGGGGGAGATCGGCAACATCTCTATGGGCAGCGCGGCTACGGCCTTATCCCAGATTCTCAATAAACGGGTGTTAATCACCACGCCGGCAATAAAGATCATGACCCCGGAGGAGCTTTTTGCTTCCTTCCAGGTCCCTTATGTCCTGGTAGAGGTAAATTTTACCGAAGGGCTCCAGGGCTCTAACCTTCTGATAATCAAGGTCAGCGACGCGGCTATAATCGCTGACCTGATGATGGGCGGCAGCGGTGAAAACGTGACCCCGGAACTGGACGAGATCAGGAGTAGCGCCGTGGCGGAAGCCATGAACCAGATGGTCGGCAGTGCGGCCACTTCCATGGCTACTATTTTTCAGCGCAGCGTCAAGATCACCACGCCGCATTTGACGACGGTTAATTTTAACAACGAGAGTTATACGTCACCCTGGGCTACAGCGCAGTCAATAGTCGTGGTCTGTTTTAGAATGGAAATCGAGGGCCTGATGGACAGCCAGATTATGCAGGTTATGCCCATGGAGATCGCCAGGGACGAGGTGCGTATGCTCATAGGCTCCGAGCCTGCCGCCGGTGCAAGTACGGGAGCGGAAACCGCGGCGGCCCCGGCAGCAACCCGGGTCGGTACTCCAGCCAGTGCCCCGGCTCCCGCTACCCCTGCAGAATCCGCTCCGGCGCCTGTCCCTCCTGCCGCGCAGGCCCCCGCGCCACCCTCACAGGCCCAGGTACCCGGAGGAGCAGGTAGCCCGGGTGGGGGTCAGGCTCAGCGCCAGGGCCAGGTCTACGGCGCTTCCTCCCGCAATATTGACCTCATCCTGGACGTACCCCTGGATATTGAGGTTATCCTGGGCACGGCAATGAAACGCATCCAGGATATCTTGAGTTTGGCCCCGGGGGCCATTGTAGAACTGGACCGCCTGGTGGAAGAGCCGGTGCAGATCACCGTCAACGGCACCCCCATCGCCCAGGGGGAAGTAGTGATTGTCAACGAGAACTTCGGCGTCCGCATCACCCATATCCTGGAACCCTACGAGCGCATCAACCACCTGCGCCAGTAACAAAACCGGAGCCTGGCGGCTCCGGCGGGGGCAGTTACGATTGGTTGTTCACCAACGCTTGTTCAGCTTTTTCAATGGCTAGTCGGACCAGGTTGCCGCACTGGCGGGACGGCACGCCGCCCCACCCTTCAGTGGCCACGGTGTCGGCTACTCCCAACTCCTTGGCCAGCTCCCATTTCAGGGCCTCGGACATAATCCCGCGCCTTCTGGCCATGATCCAGCCTCCTTATTTGTACTGCCCTCCGCTAATTAGCTTCGACCGTCACTGACCGCAGCATACAAGGCATTCCTGGAAAGACAGGCCGGATCTGCCGTTAAAGTAAGAGGCCGGGTTACAAAGTATAACCCGGCTTCCTTTAATTTCAAACTAGTGGATGCGGACCCGTTCGGCCCCGTGGTCCTTCAAGATCTTGTTGGCCTGATCGGCACGCTGATCGTCACAGCGAACGGAAACCAGCATTTTGCCCTGGCGGATTTCGTTTTCGTATTCCCGGCCCTCGGCTTCCGGGATGCCCCAGTCGATGAGCCCGCCGGCAACGCCTCCGGTGGCCGCGCCCGAGAGGAGGCCGGCGATGGGACCGGCTGCGATGAGAGGGCCGATGCCGGGGATTACCAGGGCCCCGGCACCGGCCGCCAGGCCGGCCAGGCCGCCCAGTACGCCGCCGGTGGTCACGCCGTCACTGATCCCACCGGTGCCGGCTCCCATATTCAGGCCGCCTTCCCGGTCACCGCCCTCCCGGCCCTGGTCTTTGGCCAGGATGGATATTTCCCGGTCAAAGCCGGACCGGCGCAGGTCTTCAACGGCCTCTTTGGCCACCTGTTCGTTGCTAAAGACGGCAACTACTGTTTTTGCCATACTAAGATCCTCCTTTGGAGATCCAAAATTTATTTTTATTATGGCCTTTTACCTGGCCACTATGCGGATATAATTAAAACAAAGGATTTTCGACGAGGTGGCTGCTTTTGCAATACGATGTTTTAATCTGCGGCGCCGGTCCGGCCGGGAGCACCTGCGGTCGCCTGCTGGCCCGCCAGGGTCTTAAGGTGGCCATATTTGACCGGGCGCGTTTTCCCCGTTATAAACCATGTGGCGGCGGTTTGACCGGGAAGGCCCAGGGTGAGCTGGAAGCGGGTTGGGAAGACTTGGTAGAAAATAATACCTATGAAATCATCTTTTACCATCGACAGGAACATCCCCTGAAGATAACCTTTAAGCAGCCGGTAATAAGAATGGTCAGCAGGGAAAAGTTCGATTCGTGGCTCCTCACGGAGGCAGCCAGGGCCGGAGCCGAGGTCCGGGACGGCTACCGGGTGACCGGGGTGACGGAAACAGCAAGGGGGGTGGCGGTGCAAGGGGAAGACGGCTGTACCTGGGAAGGGCGTTTCCTGGTGGGGGCCGACGGCGCCCTGAGCCTGGTGCGGCGCAGCCTGCCCTTTAAAACCGGCGGGACGGCCGGCATAACCCTGGAGTGCGAAATGCCGCTTGACGCCGGTCATCTGGCGAGTTACCGGGGCCAGGTTCACCTGAGCTATGGCGGTATTCCCTCCGGCTACGGCTGGGTCTTTCCCAAGAGTGACCACCTCTCGGTGGGGATAGGCTCCTTCACCCGCCAGGTAAAGGGCCTGGGGCTCTACTTCGATACCTTTTGCCGCGGGCTGGGCCTGGCGGTGCCGGCAAACTTACGCTATCGCGGCGCGGTTATCCCGGCGGCCGACGGCCGGGCGAGCGTCTTTCACACCGGCCGGGCCTTCCTGGTGGGGGACGCCGCCGGGCTGGTGGATCCCTTCTCCGGGGAGGGTATTTACTATGCCCTCAGGAGCGGTCGCCTGGCGGCGGAAACAATCATGGCCACCCTGGCAGGTACAGGGGAGCCGCAGGCTTACTCCCGCCGGCTCAACGACGAGTTATTACAGCCCCTCCACTACGCCCGGCGCATTGCCCGGGTGGTTTATGCCTTTACCCCGGTGGTCCATCGCCTGGTGACGGCCAACCCCGGGATAGCCAGGCGCCTGGTGGAGGTACTCTTCGGCCGGGATACCTACCGCGACCTCTGGCAGTACCTGACCCGGCGCTACGCCATATTTCGCCTGGCCCGTTAAAAGGGCCAGGTTTTTTTCGTTTAAAAAGAGGAATCTGACCAAACAGCAAGAATTATAAAAGACGAGTATTTTTTGGCTGTTTAAGTGCTCGAAGGAACAAAGAAAGAGGGTGAGGAGTATGGAACGGGTGGAGCTGGCCGGCTCCCTGCGCCGGAACCAGACCTTAAAAAACCAGGTCGAGGCCGAAAGCGGAGTTGTTTTGAGTGATTGTTACCAGTGTGGCAAGTGCTCGGCCGGTTGCCCGGTGGCCCCATGGATGGACTACACGCCGCGCCAGGTTATTCGCCTGTTGCAGCTGGGCCTGGGGGAAGTGGCCTTGAAGAGTCATACCCCCTGGCTGTGCGCCAGTTGCCAGGCCTGTTACACCCGCTGCCCCCGGGAAGTCAACCTGCCGCGGCTTATGGAGGCTGTGCGCCAGGAAGCCCGCCGGCGGGGCATGATCAATGAGAAAAAAGTCGATATCTTTGAGCAAGCCTTCCTGGGGACGTTGGAGCGTTACGGCCGGGCCCACGAGATGGGGCTTATGGTCCAGTACAACCTGCAATCGGGCCAGCCCTTCAAGGACGCCCTGCTGGCGCCGCCCCTGTTGCTGAAAGGGAAGATCAGCCCCTTCCCCATGAAGATCAAGGACATTGCCGGGATAAAAAATATCTTCGCCCGGGTTCGTGCCCGAGGAGGTGGCCGGTCTTGAAATACGCCTATTACCCGGGTTGCTCCCTGGAGGCTACGGCCAAGGAGTACAACCAGTCGGCGAAACTGGTAGCCCGGCACCTGGGGGTAGAGCTCTGGGAGATCCCTGACTGGAGTTGCTGCGGCGCCACGGCCGCCCATAATAACAATCACCTCCTCTCTCTGGCCCTGCCGGCACGGAATCTCGCCATCGCCGAGGCCGAAGGGCTGGACGTGGCCGTGCCCTGCGCCGCCTGCTTTAACCGCCTGCGGGCCGCCGAGGCGGCCGTGCGGGAATCGGAAAGCATGCAAGCTACTATCAGCGAAATTATTGGCCGGGATTACCGGGCCACCAATAAGACCAGGGCCTTCCTGGACGTCATGGTCAATGGGGTCGGCCTGGAGAAAATCAAGGAACAGGTGGTCAAGCCACTGGCGGGCCTGAAACTGGCGGCTTATTACGGCTGTCTCCTGGTCCGGCCGCCAAAGTTAACGGCCTTTGACGACCCGGAGGACCCCATGACCATGGATCGCCTGATTGACGCCCTGGGGGGCGAAGCCGTCAGCTGGTCCTACAAGACTGAATGTTGTGGCGGGAGCCTCGCCACGGCCCGGGGGGATATCGGCGTCCGGATGATCTATCAGGTCCTGCGCCACGCCAGGGACGCCGGTGCCGAAGGCGTCGTCACCGCCTGCCCCCTGTGCTTCCTGAACCTGGACATGCGGGAGGCCCAGGCGGCGGCAGCCCACGGCGACCAGTTGCAGCTACCCATTTTCTACTTTACGGAACTCATGGGCCTGGCCCTGGGTTACGCGCCCAAAGACCTGGGCCTGACCACCCACTTTGTTAACCCGCTTCCCTTGCTGGAGGCCAAGGAAATCCTGCGGCACCCGGCCACAAGGAGGGAAACAGCATGAAACGCATTGGCGTTTTCATCTGCCACTGCGGCACCAATATCGCCTCTGTGGTCGATGTTAAGAAAGTGGCCGCAACGGCCGGGAGTTTTCCCGGGGTTGTTTACGCCACTGATTACCAGTATATGTGCTCCGACCCGGGGCAGGAACTCATTCGTAAGGCCATCAAGGAACAGCGCCTGGACCGGGTAGTGGTGGCCTCCTGCTCGCCCCGCCTCCACGAGCCGACATTCCGGAAGACGGTGGAGAGTGCCGGCATCAATCCCTATCTTTTTGAAATGGCCAATATCCGCGAGCAGTGCGCCTGGGTCCATGCTCGTGATAAAGACAGGGCTACCCCCAAGGCCATCGACCTGGTGCGGGCCGCCGTGGCGAAGGTGAACCGGGATGGCCCCCTCCAGGCGGCCACTATCCCCATTACCAAGCGGGCCCTGGTCATCGGCGCCGGTATTGCCGGTATGCAGGCCGCCCTGGATATTGCCGATACCGGCTACGAGGTGGTGCTGTTAGACCGGGAACCGACCATCGGCGGCAATATGGTCAAGCTGGACAAGACCTTCCCGACCCTGGACTGCTCTGCTTGAATAAGCACGCCGAAAATGGTTGCTGCGGCGCAGCACCCTCATATTAAACTCATGACCTATGCGGAAGTAGAAAATATCGCGGGATATGTAGGCAATTTCGAAGTGACCATTCGCCAGAAGGCCCGCTCGGTGGACGCCAGCAAGTGTACCGGCTGCGGTACCTGCTGGGAGAAATGCCCTACCAAAGCCGACAGCGAATTCGACCTGGGCCTGGGCAAGCGCAAGGCCATTTACCTGCCCTTCCCCCAGGCGGTGCCGGCAGTGCCGGTAATCGACCGGGAGCACTGCCGCCAGTTCACCAAAGGCAAGTGCGGCGTCTGCCAGAAGGTCTGCCCGGCCAAGGCCATTGACTATGAGCAACAGGACGATGTTATAACCGAGAACTTCGGCGCCATTGTAGTGTCCACCGGCTATGACCTCTTTAAATGGGAAGAGGTTTACGGTGAGTACGGCTACGGCAAGTACCCGGATGTCATCACCGGCATGCACTTCGAACGCCTGAACAACGCCTCCGGCCCCACCGGCGGCAAGATCCTGCGGCCATCCGACGGCAAGGAACCCAAGACGGTGGTCTTCATCAAGTGCGTGGGTTCCCGGGACGAGGCCAAGGGCAAGAGCTACTGCTCCCGGGCCTGCTGTATGTATACGGCCAAGCACGCCCACCAGGTGCTGGAGAAGATTCCCGACTCCCAGGCAATTGTCTTCTATATGGATATCCGCACCCCGGGCAAGGCTTACGAGGAATTCCAGCAACGCTCTGTCCACGAGGGAGCCGTCTACGTCCGGGGCCGGGTGAGCCGGGTCTTCCAGGAGGGCGATAAGCTCATTGTCCGCGGTGAGGATACCTTGCTTGGCCGCCAGGTGGAAGTTGCCGCCGACATGGTGGTACTGGCTACGGCCATGGTCCCCAGCGAGGGCTGGGACAGGGTGGCCAAGATGATCGGCCTGCAGACTGATAAAGACGGCTTCTTCCAGGAGGCCCACCCGAAACTGCGGCCGGTGGAGACCTTTACTGCCGGTGTCTTCCTGGCCGGGGCCTGCCAGGGGCCCAAAGATATCCCCGACACCGTCTCCCAGGCCAGCGCGGCGGCCGTCAAGGTCTGCCAGCTCTTTGCCAAGGATGAAATGGCCACCGATCCCATGATCGCCGCCGTAGATGAAAGCATCTGCTCCGGTTGCGCCATGTGCGAAAAGATCTGTCCTTACAAGGCCATTTCCATTAAGACCATTACTGAACGGGTAGCCGGCCGGCAGGTCAGCCGCCGGGTGGCGTCGGTGAACAACGGCCTGTGCCAGGGCTGTGGCACCTGCTCGGTGGCCTGCCCGTCCAGCGCCATGAATCTACGCGGCTTTACCAACGAACAAATACTGGCGGAGGTGGATGCGGTATGTCTGTAGCCCAGACGCCGGACTGGGAGCCCAAAATTGTAGCCTTTTGCTGCAACTGGTGCGCCTATGCCGGGGCTGACCTGGCGGGTCTCAACCGGTTGCAGTACCCGGCCAACGTGCGGGTCATCCGGGTGCCCTGCTCGGGCCGGATAAATCCCCAGTTCGTACTGCGGGCTTTTCAGCGCGGGGCCGACGGGGTCCTGGTCTCCGGATGACACCCGGGCGACTGCCACTATGTTAGTGGCAATTACTTCACCCGCCGCCGTTTCCTCTTAATGCAGCGGGTCCTCCAATTCATGGGCCTGGAGCCGGAGCGACTCCAGGCACGCTGGGTCTCCGGCTCGGAAGGCCCCCGTTTTGCCCAGATCATCACCCAGATAACCGAGGAAATCCGGGCCCTGGGGCCCAACAGGAAGTTGAGGGATGACGCATGAGTAGCCTGCAAGAGCAGATGCGTACCCGGGCCCGGGAGTTACTGAGCAAGAAGGAGGTCCAGGTGGTTATCGGCTGGGAGAAGGGAACCTTCTGGTACCTGTCGCCGCCCGCCTTTATCACCGATCCGGACGATTGCGAGCGCCTGGTTTGGGACGAATTTTGCACCAACAACCTGGCCAAATACCTCCTGGATTATAAACTGGGGGAAGAGAAGATCGCCCTCTTCGTCAAGGGCTGCGACGCCCGGGGCGTTAACCGGCTCCTCCAGGACAACCAGTTCCAGCGGGAGCGGGTCTACCTCATCGGCATCAACTGCTCCGGGGTCAAGGACGGCCGCCGGGCGGCCGCCCTGGGAGAAGCCCGCCGGGCGGAGGTGCCCCTGGCGGAGAAGTGCCTCTACTGCACCCACCCCGGGCCGGTAATCTATGACGAGCTCCTCCAGGAAGACAGGGGCGCCGGTGCCCGGGAAGCGGCGGCCACGGCCGAAGGCCGTTTCGCGATGGTGGAAAAAATCGAGGCCATGAACCCCGACGAGCGTTACGCCTTCTGGACCAGTCAGTACGACCGCTGCCTGCGCTGCTACGCCTGCCGCAACATCTGCCCGGCCTGCAACTGCCGGGAGTGCATCTTCGACCGCAGCCAATCGGGCTGGTGCGGCAAGCAGATGAGCCGCAGTGAAAACCAGTTCTTTGCCATCACCAGGGCCATGCACGTTGCCGGGCGGTGCATTGAGTGCGGCGAGTGCGAGCGGGTCTGCCCGGAGGGGATTCCTATTATGGCCCTTAACAAGAAGATTATCAAAGACTTGAACGAACTCTTCGGCGAATACGAAGCGGGCCTGGATCTGGAAGTACGGCCGCCCCTGGGCCAGTACGACCTCAATGATCCGGACGAGTTTCATAAGTAGGGGGGAGGTGGCGACATGTTGAAAATAGGCCAAGACAAACTGCCGGAACTGATCTCCGCCTGGGCCGGGGGAGCCAGGGTCTTCGTTCCCCAGGAGCGGGAGGGGACAAGTATTTTTACCCCCTGGGATGGTAAAGGCAAGTTGACCCTGGGCCAGGGCAATACCCTGGAACCGCCCAAGGACCTCTTTTTCCCACGGACGGAAGCCATGTATCGTTACCAGGTGAACGGCCCTGCCGCCACCCTGGAAACCCTGCCTCCCCTGGAAGAGAAGCGGGTGCTGGTAGGCATCCGCTCCTGTGACGCCCGCAGCCTCTTGATTATGGATGACGTTTTCTTGACCCGGGGGTATGTCGATGAATTCTACCGCCAGCGCCGGGAGAACACGCGGATAGTAGCCCTGGCCTGTAATGAGGCCCAGCCTGCCTGTTTCTGCACCGCCTTTGGCATCGACCCCGGCCGCGCCGAAGGTGCTGATGTCCAGATGTGGCCCGGGGAAGGCGGTTATCTCCTGGAGGCAATCACCGACGCCGGCAAGGAGTTGTTAAAGCAGGCCGGAAATCTCCTGGAAGAGGCGGGGAACGCCCATCCCCCGGCGGCAGCAGCTCCCGGTTTGCAGGTGGATACCGGCGGGGTAACGGAAAAACTGCAGCGAATGTTTGAACATCCTTACTGGACGGCCGTCAGCCGCAAGTGCCTGGGATGCGGCGCCTGCACTTACCTCTGCCCCACCTGCCACTGCTTCGATATCCAGGGTGAAAACCAGGGTGACAGCGGCTATAAATTCCGCTGCTGGGACTCCTGCATGTTCTCCGAATACACCCGTATGGCCGGCGGCCACAACCCCCGGCCTTCCAAGAAGGAACGCTTGCGTAACCGCTTCCTGCACAAGCTCCAGTACTTTCCGGAGCGCTACGGCAAATTCGCCTGTGTGGGCTGCGGCCGCTGCCTGGATCGCTGCCCGGTGAACGTTGATATTACCCGGGTAATCCGCGAGGTCAAGGAGGTGACCTTGTAATGGCGGAAGCAGCGCGGGTCAACCCCCTGGTACCCCAGGTGGGCCGGATTACCAAAATTATCGACGAAACCCCGGATGTGAAAACCTTCCATGTCACCACCGAGACCGGTAAACCCTTCACACCCCTGCCGGGGCAACTGGCCATGCTCTCCCTCCTGGATGTGGGGGAGGCCATGTTCTCCATTACCTCCCAGGGGCCGGACCACCTGGAACTGGCCATTAAAAAAGTCGGGATGCTGACGGACGCCCTCCATGAAGCCGAACCGGGCCAGAGTGTCGGCATCCGGGGACCCTACGGCAACGGGTTCCCCCTGGAGATGATGCGGGGCAAGGACCTCCTCTTCATCGGCGGCGGCATCGGCCTGGCGCCGGTGCGTTCCCTGATCAACTACTGCATCGAGCACCGGAAGGATTATGGCCATTTGTGGATAATCTACGGCGCCCGTTCCCCGGCCGACCTGTGCTTCAAGGATGACCTCTTCAACAACTGGCCCAAGGTGGAAAACTGCCGGGTGGACGTGACCGTCGACCGGGGCGACGACACCTGGCAGGGTCACGAGGGCTTCGTCCCGGCCTTTGTCGAGGAGTTGAATCCGGCGCCGGAAGGCAAGGTGGCCATTACCTGCGGCCCGCCCATTATGATCAAGTTTGTCCTCCAGTCCATGGAGAAGCTGGGCTTTAAAGACGAGCAGATTGTGACCACCCTGGAGATGCGCATGAAGTGCGGCATCGGCAAATGCGGTCGCTGCAACCTGGGCAGTTGTTACGTCTGCCTGGACGGCCCCGTCTTCACCCTGGCCCAGTTGAAAAAGCTGCCGAATGAGTATTAGTCGCAAAACTGGAGGACTAACCTTAGGTGGAGCCTTATGGGGGCCGGCTTAAGCGAAAGGCTGGAGGGTACAGGCGGAGGACTACTTGGTTCGAGGTGTTCGTAAAACTTTGCGCGAAGCCGCAGCGAGGTGGCGGTGACTTAAGCAACTGAGGGCCAAGTTTGCCAGCCGGGAACCATCAAAAGCCCGTAGAGTACCTCCAGCCCATGCTCAACCGGCTTCCGATGGAAACTTTCCATACCCATAAACTTGCAAGGAGTCCAACCATGCCAGCTGATTACCATATTCACGGGCTGGCCCATGAAGGGCCGCCCCATACCGTCGAACGTCTTTTACCTTACGTAGAAGCGGCCAGGGGAGCGGGGTTGACGGCGATAGGTTTCGCCGATCACGACCGCTTCCTGGAAGGCCTTGATTTCAGCGTCTTCTCCGAACTGGAAAGGATAACCGGCATGCCCGTCCGTGCCGGGCTGGAGGTCGATTTCCGGCCCGGCAGGGACCACCGGCGGCAGCTGGCCGGCCGGCCCTGGGATTACCTCATCGGCTCGGTGCATACTGTGGACGACTGGGAGTTTGACCGGCCGGGGCAGGAAGGCGCCTTTGCCGCCTGGGATATAGACGAGCTCTATGCCAACTATTTTAACCTGGTTGCGCAGGCGGCTGCTACCGGCCTCTTCCAGATCATCGGCCACCTGGACCTGATTAAGATTTACGGCCACCGGCCCAGGAGGCCGGTGCTGGAGCTGGCCGAGCCGGCCCTTCAGGCTGTTGCCAGGAGCGGCGCCGCCCTGGAAGTCAACACTGCCGGTTTATTCAAACCTGTGGGGGAGATTTATCCGGCCAGGGAACTCCTGGAACGGGCCTTTAGCCTCAATATCCCTGTCACCATCGGGTCGGATGCCCACGCTCCCGGGGAGGTCGCCAGGGCACGGGAACAGGCGCGGGAGCTTTTGCGCCAGATCGGTTATACCTGCCTGGCAACTTTCTCAAACCGGGAGCTGGCTACAGAACCGTTGCTTTAAATTGCCTCCGCCGGATTATGGGGTGTTAAATAAGGTTAAATCGTGAAAATGGATACAAAAGCGGTGTGATCACGGAGATGATCCCGGGAATCCCCTCGGGGCTCGCTGTTAAGTAATATTTAAGTTTTATGCCGGTTCCGGCCGGACTTCCGAAATAGGACTTGACAGCGATCAAGCCTTTTCTTATGATAAAATATAAAAAATTGAGCGGTCCAGGGGAGTAGCCCCGGATTTTTCCGGTACCAGGCTCGTCAACACGGCCAGGAGCCCGGGCCTGGTAGGCAACGGCAAGACCTTCTCCGCCCTGAAGGGGGGCGCTGGAAGGTCTTTTTTATTTAACATAAAGATTGACAGGTTCTGATAAAATAAGCTGGGAAGGAGAGAATTTATGCTCGATGTCGCTCTGCTATTAATCAGCCTGGGGGTTATCCTTTTAGGGGCCGAGGGGTTTACCAACGGCGTTGAGTGGCTGGGGCGAAAGCTCCATTTAACCGAAGGAGCGGTGGGGAGCATCCTGGCCGCTGTGGGAACCGCCCTGCCGGAAACAATGATCCCCATTATCGCCATCATCTTTGGTGGGGGCCACGCCGGCGAGGAAATAGGCATCGGCGCTATCCTGGGGGCACCCTTCATGTTAACCACCCTGGCCTTTTTTATCACCGGCGTGGCAGTCATTGCCTATCGCAAACGCCGGCCTGCCTACCCCAAAATGAATCTCGATGCCGGGACCATGAAACGGGATCTGGGTTTCTTCCTGGCGGTTTATACAGTGGCCGTTCTGGCTTCCTTTCTGGGAGCCCATATCTGGAAGCAGCTGGTGGCTGTGGGTCTGGTGATTGCCTATGCCATCTATGCCTACCTTACGGTTACCAACGGTCATACCCTGGAAGAAGGAGAGGAATTGAACGCCCTGTACCTGGCTCGCCGGTCATCTGACCCCGGCCTGGGGTTAATCCTGGTGCAAGTAGTCCTGGCCCTGGGGATAATCGTCGGCGGAGCCCGGCTCTTTGTCAACGGGGTGGAGGACCTGGCCCGCGTCCTGGGTATTCCGGCCTTTGTCCTGGCCCTGATCATCGCCCCTATCGCCACCGAGTTACCGGAGAAATTTAACAGTATCATCTGGGTCGGCCGGGGTAAAGATACCCTGGCCCTGGGGAATATAACCGGGGCCATGGTCTTCCAGAGCTCCATGATCCCGGCCCTGGGTATTACTATGACCAGCTGGGAGCTGACCCAGGGGGCTTTGATCAGCGCCATCCTGGCTATTATTTCCGCCGGCCTGGTCTTTATCCAGATCAGCCGCCGCCGCTACCTCACCCCCTATACCCTGGTGTGCGGCGGCGTCTTTTACGGCATTTTCGTCATCCTGATTTTCAGCGGCTTTATTCGTTAGAAGGGAGCACCAGAGCCGGGGTCGGCAGGCCCCGGCTTTTTTTCCGGTAATTTTGCCAGGTAGAAATGGGTACAGGAATAGCAGGGACGGCTAATAAGAATATATTGGAATTAACGGGAAGGATGGTGGCAAAGTGCCCCGGGCAGTAGTGATAGGTGGCGGTTGGGCCGGGTGTGCAGCCGCCCTGGCCGCCCGCCAGGCCGGTGCGGAGGTAACCCTCCTGGAGCGGACGGATATGCTCCTGGGTACCGGCCTGGTCGGAGGTATTATGCGCAATAACGGTCGCTTCACGGCGGCGGAAGAGATGCTGGCCCTGGGCGGGGGCGAATTATTCCGGGTCACCGACGGCGCGGCCAGGCACAGGAATATCGAGTTTGCCGGCCACTACCACGCCTGGCTCTATGACGTGACCCGCATCGAACCCCTGGTCCGCCGGACCCTGCGGGAAGCCGGGGTAGAAGTCCACCTTTTAAGCCGGGTTACAGCCGTGCAGTTGACAAGGGACAGGATAGTTGCCGTCCGGACGGAAGACGGCCAGAATTATCCCGGGGAGGCCTTTATCGACGCCACTGGTACGGCCGGGCCGCCGGCCAACTGCCGCCGCTATGGCAACGGCTGCGCCATGTGTGTCTATCGCTGTCCCACCTTCGGCGGCCGTATAGGCCCGGCCGCCCTGGCCGGGATTAAGGAGTATGCCGCCCTCCGGCGCGGTGGCGGCCGGGGGGCCTTTAGCGGCTCCTGCAAGCTCCACAAAGGCTCCCTGGCTCCGTGGTTGGTAACTGAGCTGGAGGAAAAAGGGGTGGTCACCCTGCCCTTGCCACCCGGCCTGCCGGGAAAAGGGGAACTCCTTCAACGGAAAGCGTGCCAGCAGTACGCCCTTCCTGAATATGCCGCCAGCATCATTCTCCTGGATACCGGGCCGGCCAAACTAATGACACCTTTTTTCCCCCTGGAGACTTTACGTCGCATAAGCGGCCTGGAGAAGGCCCGCTTTGAGGACCCGTATGCCGGCGGCATCGGTAATTCAGTGCGTTTCCTGGCCATGGTTCCCAGGGATGATGCCCTGAAAGTAGAAGGGCTGGCCAATCTTTTTTGTGCCGGTGAAAGGGCGGGACCCTTCGTCGGTCATACCGAGGCCATTGTCACCGGGACCCTCGCCGGTCATAACGCGGCGCGTCTCCTGGCCGGGCTGGCTCCCCTGATCCTGCCGGCCACCCTGGCTGTGGGCGATATTATCTCCTATACACGGCGCCAGGTTGCCGGCGGTGACGGTCTTTACCAGCGCTTTACCTTTTCCGGGGCAAGTTACTTTGAGCGGATGCAGAGGCTCGGCCTGTATACTACCGATCGGGAGGACATAAGGAAGCGGGCCGGCGACCTGGCGGGGGTATTTTCCCGACCCCTCCTGGGAAGGAAAACCCCGGCAGGCGCCGAATAATTTAATATAACCGTTGGCCGGAGATATACCGGCCGAGCCTGGCTCCGGGAGGAATATAGCATTGGAACTATTTGCCCTCTTTAGTACGGCCTTTATTGTCGGGCTTTCCGGGGCACTGATGCCCGGTCCCCTGCTCACGGTAACGGTCGAGGAAAGCACCCGCCGGGGGGCTGGAGCGGGCCCCCTCCTGGTCCTGGGTCACGGTATCCTGGAATTAATGGTAGTTACCCTGCTCTTATTTGGCCTGGGAGGGTTCCTGACCCACCCCGTAGTGGGACGCTTGATGGCCGTTCTGGGTGGCCTGGTCCTCATCTGGATGGGGCAGGGTATGATTAAAGGAGCCAGGACGGGTACGGTACAGTTGCAGCTACCGGGGGATGCCCCTGCAAATCTGACTGTCAGGCCGGTGTGGCGGGCGGTGGCTGCCGGCGGCCTGATCAGCCTGGCCAACCCCTACTGGCTTCTATGGTGGGCTACCATCGGCGCCGCTTTTCTGACCCAGGCGGCCCGGCTGGGCGCCGCGGGAGTGGCTTCCTTTTATAGCGGCCACATTCTTTCCGATCTGGGCTGGTATTCCCTGGTAGCAGCGGGGGTAGCCGCCGGCAGGCGTTTTATCAGCCAGCGTTTCTACCGGTACTTAATCATGGCCTGCGGCATCTTCTTATTGGTTTTAGGTTTCCTCTTCATCCTGGCCGGTTATCGCGGCCCCCTCAGGGTGTAGAGAATGGAGGAGGGTGATTCGATGCAAGTCTACGACCGCGCCCATGAACTGGCCCGGGAACTGTCCCGGAGTTCCGAGTATAACGATTTTCGCCTGGCCAAGGCCAAACTGGAGAGCAACGCTACCAATGTAGACATGCTACGGGATTTTCGCCGCCGCCAGCTGGCCCTGGAAATGGCTGTCCTGAGCGGCAAAGAGCCAGATCCGGCCGATAAAAAGGCCCTGGAAGAGAGCTACCGGATAATCAGCCTGAACCCGACTATTACCGCCTACCTGGAGGCGGAACAAAGGCTGGCCCGGTTGCTGGCCGATATCCAAAAAATACTTATAGATGCCCTGCCGGAATGGGGAAAAGATATTATTGATGAGGTTGACAAAAAATAACCCTGGAGGTTATAATATTAAAAGTAATAATCGTTACCACTAAGTGGTGAGGTTATATGGAACCGACGATAGGAAAAAGGATGACGAAACAGAAAAAAGTCATCTTAGATATTTTACGCCACACAGATAGCCATCCCACGGCTGATTGGATTTACGCCCAGGCCCGCAAGGTTTTACCCGACATCAGCCTGGGGACTGTCTACCGTAACCTGGGTGTCTTAAAGGAAGCGGGGGAAATAATGGAACTCAATTACGGTAGCACCTACAGCCGTTATGATGGCAACCCTGAGAATCACTACCATTGTGTCTGCCTGGACTGCGGCCGGATAATCGACCTGCCCATGCCGGTACACTATGAACTGGAAAAGGAAGCGGCGAACAGCGGCTGCAGCAAGATCCTTTATCACCGCCTGGAATTCTACGGCCTGTGCCCGGATTGCCAGCAGAAGGAGGAGCATTGAGCCAGGTAAAATACCTGGTTTTTTCTTTGGGGTGAGTTTAAAGGCTGAAAGTTTTTAACCGAGAATTAAAATAACGATAATTTTATCCCGGGGGTGGAACTGTGGCATCCGGGAAAATAAGGGTCGAAGGCAGGAGCGTTGCCGAAGCAATCCAGCAGGCAGCAGCCATCCTGGAGGTCTTGCCTGAAGAGTTGGAAGTAGAGATAGTTCAACCCGGAAGCCAGGGATTTCTGGGCCTCGGCCGCCGGCCGGCGGTGATTATCGCCAACGTGGCCGGGACATTCCCCGGAGCTGCAGGGGAAAGGGAAGATGTGACCCCGGCAGCCGGCAGGGGAAGAGCAGGTTCCGTAGCCGGCGGTCCGGGTGCCGGGGCGGTGGCAGGTGATATGGCCCCCGGGCCGGCGGGAGAGGAGCAAGAACGGCCCGGATATACCTGGGTGGAAGGCGGCCAGGTAAAGGTAGGCGGCGGGGAACCACCGGCCACCATCATCGCCGGGGAACACTTTGACCTGTATGTAAACGGTCAACGGGCACCCGGCGAAATAACGGTCCGGGCCGGGGATACTATAGAGGTACAATCCCGGGCCGAGGTCGAAAAGGGCCAGTGGAAACTGGCCGTAAGCAGTGACGGCCTGGCGGCCCGCCTGACCCTCAAGCCGGGGTATCAAAGGACCTGGCGGTTAAAGGACCAGTTCCCGGCGGCGCGGCTGCAACTGGAAGGCGAGGAAGTGGTCCGGGCCCTTCCCGCCCTGACCCGGGAGGACCTGCTGGCCGAACTAAAGCGCCAGCAGGTGGTTTTCGGCGTTGATGAAGAAGCCGTCCGGCAGGCCTGTGCCGCTGCCGAAGCCGTAGAAATAGTCGTAGCCAGGGGCCAGCCGCCCCAACCAGGTGAAGACGGCCGGGTGGAGTGTCTCTTTTCTACTGCCGTAGCTGACAGGGTGGAGGTTGGCGAAGAAGAGCGGGTAGATTACCGCGAGATGATGGTACGAACTTCCGTCGCCATAGGCGAACTCCTGGCTGTCAAGGTACCGCCCCGGCCGGGAAAGCCTGGCAAGACGGTTACCGGGAAGGTAATCTCCCCGCCGGAGCCCCGGGATGTGGAACTGGTGGCCGGTAAAGGCACCGAGGTTATTGACGGCCTGCGCTGCATAGCCCGGGAGGAAGGGCGTCCCCAGCTGCGCCAGCTGCGGGGCCGCGTCTTTATAGACATTATCCCGGTACTCCTCCACCAGGGGGATGTGGACCTGTCCTCAGGGAACCTCAAATTTAAAGGCGGCATCAATATTACCGGCAACGTTACGGAAACTATGCAGGTGGTGGCCAGCCAGGACGTGGAGATTGGCGGTGATGTAACCCAGGCCACTGTGAATGCCGGCGGTTCAATAACCGTCCGCCGCAACTGCATCGGCTCCACCCTGGTGGCCGGAGGCCTGAATAGTGTCTACCAGAGCGCGGAACCCATCCTGAGCGATCTGGCCAGCCAGTTGCCGTTGCTCCAGGCGGCCCTCCAGCAACTGGAGAAGGGAGCCAGCCGGCAGCGGTATCCGGTTCGCCCGCTTAATACCGGGTATATGGTAAGCATCCTGGTGGAAAACAAGTTTCAGAAGCTGCCCTCCCTGGCCAGCAAGCTGGAGCAATTGACAAGGGGCATCCAGGGCGGGCCCCAGGAGCAAAAGCTAGTCCGACTGGCCCGCGAGCTGGCCCAGTCCTTCCGGAATCCGGCTGCCATGCAGGGACTTGGTTCGTCTATCCTGGCCGGGCTGGTGGAGGGTGTCCAGGAGATGGCAGAATATTGCCGGGAGATACCCCGGGACGGAGGAAATATCATCCTGAGCTATGCCCTCAACAGCAAGCTGCAGGCCAGCGGCCAGGTAAAGGTCGCCGGCCGGGGTTGCTACAATACCGAGATTATTGCCGGCGGCAAAGTAGAAATCCAGGGGGTATTCCGGGGCGGCAGCATCTATGCCGGCGATGAGGTCTATGTACAGGAAATAGGTTCCAGCGGAGGTGCCAGGACTTTGATTCGAGTGGCGGAGGGCAAGGTCATCAAGGCCGGCAGGATCTGGCCGAATAGTACCCTGCAGGTAGGCAAGCGCGTCCGCCAGATTGATAACGAGGAGAACCAGGTCATGGCCTACTTGAATAGTGAAGGCGACCTGGTTCTGGGTACTTTTTAAATGGTGAGTGCCGGGTCGCTCGATTAGGGCGCGGAAGCTGGAATGTAACCAAACCGGTAATCACGTTTTTTGGTAGGAACCTATTTTAGGAGGAGGGCGCCGGAATGGCGGAAGACTGGGAGTTTCTCCGACAGGTACCGGTATTCGCCGGGCTGGACCCGGAAGAGTTACAGCATATAGCCTCCCTGGCCCTCCTGCGCCGCTACCGCAAGAACATGTACATCTTTATGGAGGGCGAGCCCGGGGATGCCTTCTATTTTGTCAAAAAAGGGGCCATAAAACTCTTCCAGGTCCTGGAGGACGGCCGGGAGAAAATCCTCCACTTTGTCCGGGAAGGGGAGATCTTCGCCGAGGTGCTGCTCTTTGAAGGCGGTCCCTACCCGGCCACGGCCCAGACCCTGGAGGACACCGAGGTAGGCATCATTCGCAACGCCGACATGGAAAAGCTCCTGAGTGCACACGGCGAAATGGCGGTTAAAATTATCAAGGTCATGAGCCGCCGCCTGCGTCAGGCCCAGAATCATATACGCGACCTGGCCCTCAAAGGGGCCTACGGCCGCCTGGCCAGCAGCCTCCTGCAGCTGGCCGGGGAGTACGGGAAACCCCGGGAGGACGGGGTTACTATCGACCTTAATTTGAGCCAGCAGGAACTGGCCAGCCTTATCGGCACCTCCCGCGAAACAGTAGCCAGGATTTTAAGCGACTTCAAGCGGCTGGGGGCAGTCGAGGTGGAGCGCCAGCGGATCACCCTTCTGGAACCCGAAAAGCTGAAGGGATGGTAACGTAGCCAGGGGAGTTTTGGCTGCCTTCCAGGAAGTAAAAATAGCTATCTACCTTTAATCCCTTGCGTAAATGGAGCAAGGTACTATAATAAAAAGAAGTTCAAGGCTAATGGAGGAGGGTAAAAGGAATGCCTGACAGCAGAAATATTTCTCCCGCCAGGCCGGAAACAGGCCAGGACTGGATCGAACGCCTGCAGTGGCTGGGAATTAAAGTAGAAGAGCCCCGGGAAAAAGATAAAGACCAGCAAACCATGTGATGGTCAACACATATTTTTATGATAGAGCTAATTGAAAACCCTGCGGTAACCCTTTGCGGTAACCCTTTATGATAAGGCCATAGAAACCGCAGGGTTTTCTATGTTATTATGAAGTGTGTGAAGGAAGGGAGTGATCTTTTTGCACCAGGAAATAACCCTGTCCTGGCTGACCGCTGCCTTTGCCCGGGACGGCTATATCTGTGGCGAAGAAATCCTGATCCCGGTCTATCTTGCCCTGCGCCTGGAGAAGCCCCTGCTGATTACCGGGGCGCCCGGGGTGGGCAAGACCGAGGTGGCCAAGGTCCTGAGCCGGGTTCTGGACACCGAACTGATCCGCTTGCAGTGTTATGAAGGTTTGGATGAAAACAAGGCCCTGTATGAATGGAACTACCAGAAACAGCTATTGATGATCGAGCTTTCACGCCAGGGTTGTGCCCGCGGGGAAGAACAGCCGGACCTCTTCTCCGAAGAATACCTGCTGGAACGGCCCCTTCTCAAGGCCCTGCGCCACCCCCGGCGGCCGGTCCTCCTTATCGATGAAATCGATAAAAGCGACCAGGAGTTTGAGGCCTTCCTCTTTGAAGTCCTCTCCGATTTTCAGGTCTCCATCCCGGAACTGGGCACGATTAAAGCCCGCCAGGTGCCGGTGGTGGTGTTGACCAGCAACGGCGACCGGGAGCTTTCCGACGGTTTGAAGCGACGCTGCCTTTTTCTCTATATTGACTATCCCGACGTGGACAAGGAAACCCGGATTATTCGCACTAAAGTACCGGAAGCCGGGGAGGTCCTGGCCCGGCAGGTGGCGGCAGCCGTCAATCGTATCCGGGCCGACCTGGACCTGCGTAAAAAGCCGGCCATTGCCGAGACCATCGACTGGGCCAGGGCCCTGGTTCTTATGGAAGCCCGGGCCCTGGAACCAAACCTGCTACGCCGCACCCTGAACCTCCTCTTCAAGGACCAGGAGGACGTGGAGACCTTCAACCGGGAGCTGGGGGTGGAAGAGCTGTGCCGGCAAGTTATCAACGGGGCGTAACCCTGGAAGCCAACCTGGTCTATTTTATCCAGCTATTACGCCGCCTGGGCCTGCGTATCAGTACGGCGGAAACCCTGACGGCCCTGGAGGCCCTGCAGGAGATACCCCTGGACCGGGAGGGTATGGTCCGGGCAGCCCTCCAGGCGGCCCTGGTCAAGGATGGCGCCCGGGTGGCCCTCTTTCACCAGGCCTGGGCCCATTTTTTTCACCCAGACGGGGAACAGGAAGCCGGGTCCGGGCCGCAGCTATCACCAGCTGGTAACAGCCCTCCAGAAACTCCCGAACCGGAACAGGAACTCCTCTTCCGGGGCCGGCCCCTGGAATTGCCGGCATCTGCCCGGGAGATTTACCGGCAGCTGACCCCGGAAATCCGGGAGCGCCTGCAGCAATTCGTCCGTGCCAGCGAAGCCGGCGCCCCCGATGACGAACGCTTCCGCCCTCTTATGGCGAGCCTGGTCAGCGGCCAGTTAAACTACTGGGGGCGCCAGCTCGCCGAGGAGCAGGCCCTGGTGGACCCATGGCAAGGCACAGAAATGGACGCCTCCCTGGCGCAGATTGTAGCGGCAGCGGACCAGGACACGGGCCTCCTGTGGGCCGACCTCAAAGAATTGGCCCGGGCTGACCCGGAACTGGTGATCAGGGTCATTCGCCGCCTGGTCCGGCGCCTGGCCGGCGTTTTAGCGCGGCGCTATCACCCGACCAGGAAAAAGCGGGTCATTAGCTGGCGGCCCAGCATCCGCCGCAACCTCCAGTACGGCGGCCTGCCCCTGCGCCTGATCTACCGCGCCCGCCGGGTTAAGAAACCCCGCCTCCTCCTGCTGGCCGACGTCTCCGGCTCCATGGCCCGTTACGCCGCTTTTGTCATGGAGTTTATCTATGGCCTGGGCCAGGTGGTCGGCGGGGTGGAGGCCTTTGTTTTTGCCGAAGACTTTCAACGGGTAACGCCCCTCCTGGACAAGAAGTTGGGGCCGGTGGAATTACAGGACAGCCTCATGAGCGCCACCCCCACCTGGGGGGCAGGGACGCGCCTGGACCTGGCCCTGGCCGGCATATTGAAGGATTATCCCGCCTTATTCCAGAAAAACACCGTGATCGTGATTATCAGCGACACCAAGACCCTCCAGGTGCCGGCGGCCGCCGCGGCTTTGAAGGCCTGGCGGCGGCGGGTCAAGGACATCCTCTGGCTGAATACCCTGCGCCGGGAGGAATGGGGCCGCTGGCAATCGGTAGCTGCCCTGAGGCCCTACTGCCGTATGTTCCCCTGCCGCTCCCTGGGTCAACTGGAAATAATCCTGCGGGAGTATCTATAGGAGGAGCCCCTCATAAGGGCTGACGTCCGCGGCGCCTAGCTCCTCCAGCGGCGGGACTTATCCCCGCCAATCAAGAACCACCGGAGGCCGGAGCCTGTAACTCCAGCCCGTAGCCAAGGGGATATGCCTTTACTAATACCCCTTTGGGCAGAAGTCTATTTTCGGAGGAGCGATGGACCTTCCTGGCCGGGCCATGCCGTTGACAACCACCGGCGCAGGTTTTATCTTTACCATAAGATACATCAAGGGGGTATCCAGAAGTGGAACCGGTACGGGTGCTGGTGGCCGACGACGAAGCCGGGTTGCGCCAGCTAGTACGCCTTTATTTAGAAAAGGGAGGCATGATAGTTGGCGAGGCCGCCACGGGTCGCCAGACCCTGGAGAGGTTGCATCAGGATAAATACGATCTCCTCATCCTGGACCTGATGATGCCCGACGGTGACGGCTGGACGGTCTGCCGGGAAGTGCGCCGTGAAATGGACCTGCCTATCATTATGCTCACCGCCAGGGGCGAGGAAATGGATCGCCTGCTGGGGTTCGAGCTGGGGGCAGACGACTACGTTACCAAGCCCTTCAGCCCCCGGGAACTGGTGGCCAGGGTCAAGGCATTATTACGGCGGGCCCGGAACGAGCGGGCGCGGGGGGAACGGTTACAGTTTTCCGGCCTGGTAATCGACATTCCCGCCCGGGAGGTTAAGGTCGACGGCCGCACCATAGGCAACCTGACGCCCAAGGAGTTCGATCTCCTCCTTTTCCTGGCCCGCCACCACGGGCAGGTCATGAGCCGGGAAAAGATTCTGGAAAAGGTCTGGGGCTACGATTTTTACGGTGACCTGCGGACGGTAGATACCCATATCAAAAACCTGCGGGAAAAGCTGGGCCGGGAACACGCCTGGATCGCCACCGTCTGGGGCGTAGGATACAAGTTTGAGGTGGGGTCATGATCAGCAGGAGTATTACCGCCAAGCTCTGGTTGCTCCTGGTTTCCCTGGTTGTCGTCAGCCTCCTGGCCATTGGCATATCCCTGCACGGCCTTCTGGGGAATTACTACTACCGGCAGCAAGCCCAGACCATGCTGGATAAAGGGGAACTGCTGGCCCGGAGCCTGGCCACCGGTAGCGGCGGTGACTTGGCCGGCCAGGCCGACCTCCTGGGCCGGATGGCCGGTACCGGAGTGATGATCATCGACCGCCAGGGCCTGGTCCTTTCCTGCAGCAGCGAAGCCGGTCCGGGTGACGGGTCCGGTATGGGGATGATGGGCCGGGGCCGCGGTTACGGCCGCATGATGCACGGTAACTTTCCAGTAACCGGTATGCACCTGGAAGGTGCCGAGGTCCAGCAGGTCCTGGCCGGGAATACCGTCGTGAAACGGGGTTACCAGCAGGCCTTTAATACCAATATGCTGACGGTGGCGGTCCCTATCAAGGCCGGCAATGAAGTTAACGGGGCAGTTATCCTTTTTGCCCCGGAGGCTTCGTTAAGCGCCGCCATGGGCGCCATGAGTCGACTGATCCTTTATGCCGGCCTTGTGGCCGTACTCCTGGCGACCATCCTGGCCCTCTTTGCCGCCCGCAGGGTGACCAGGCCTCTGAAAAGCTTAAGCCTGGCGGCCCGGCAAATGGCCAGGGGTGACTTCAGCGTCCGGGTGCCGGTAGCTTCAGCGGACGAACTGGGCCAGCTGGCCGGGAGCTTTAATTTTCTGGCCGGGGAATTGTCCCGGACGGTGGCCGCCCTCTCCCGGGAGAAGGAAAAGCTGAACCGGGTGGTCCGGGATATGACTGACGGGATCCTCGCCTTTACAGCCAGTGGCCGGGTCCTCTTTGCCAACCCCCGGGCGGAAAAGCTCCTGAATTTACCCCTGCCGCCGGGGGCGGAACTGCCGGTCGAACTCCTGGACCCCTTACGGGCGGCAGTGGCCGGGGAGGGAACTACCGGCGAAATAAACTGGCAGGAGCGGGTGCTGGCAGTCCGGGCCGCTCCCCTGCAGGAAGAGGACCCCTGCGGGGAGGCAGCGGTGGCCATACTCCAGGATATAACCACCCAGAAAAAGATGGAGCAGATGCGCCGGGAGTTCCTGGCCAGCGTCTCCCATGAATTGCGCACGCCCCTGAGCTTTATCCAGGGTTACGGCGAAGCCCTGGCCGACGGCCTGGCGACGGATGAGAAGGAACGCCAGGAGTATACCGGCATTATCCTGGCCGAGGCCAACCGCCTGCGCCGCCTGGTAGATGATCTTTTTGACCTCAATAAGATGGCTGCCGGGCATCTGCCCCTGGAACTGGCCGAGGTAGACCCCGGGGAACTGGTAACTGGAGTGGCCAGGAAGTACCAGCCCTTGCTGGCGGAACACGATTTAGCCCTGGAGGTGGACCTCGAGCCCCACCTGCCGCCGGTATGGGCTGATGCCGGGCGTCTGGAGCAGGTCCTGGTCAACCTCCTGGATAACGCCCGGCGACATACACCTCCCGGGGGTCGGATTACCATCAGCGCCGGCCTGGCCGGTAGGGAGTTAAAGATAAGCGTAGCCGACACCGGCAGGGGCATCCCGGCAGGGGAACTGCCCTATATCTGGGAGCGATTTTACAAGGTGGACAAATCACGATCCCGGGGCGATAGTGGCAGCGGCCTGGGCCTGGCCATCGTTAAGGGCCTGGTAGAAGCCCATGGCGGCCGGGTCGAAGTAGTAAGTGAACCGGGTCGGGGCAGCACCTTTAGCTTTTATCTGCCGTTGCATATTGACAGCGAAAATGGATAATACTAAAATAATAACGGTTAAACCAATGGAGGTGAAAGTGATGCCGACGTATGATTTCCGTTGCCAGGAGTGTGGCGAACGTTTTACAGTTAAAATGTCCTGGAAGGATAAAGACAAGGCTACCTGCCCTGCCTGTGGCAGCAAGAAACTGCAGCAACTATTTACGGGGATTACCATCCTGGGTGGCAACAGCGGCGGTGGCGGTTGCGCGGCCCCGGCAGGCAGCAGCTTCAGTTGAGGTGGTTAAAAAAAGGGGCCGGGAGCCCCTGGTATAGAAAAAAGTTAGAACCCCGGCGAAACGGGGTTATATTTTTTGTCCGTTGACACCTGCTCTCCCTTAAGTTATGATGGGGCAGAGAGGGGTGGAGAAATGGGAATGATGTCTTCCCTGCGCCGGCTCGGTAAAAGGCGGCCGGTCCTGGGAATTCTTTTTGTAGTTGTATTGAGTATCGGTTTAGTGGGCAGCTATGCAATATTTTCAACCCCCAAGGCCCCGGTGGCTCCATCGGAGAGCCAGGCCCAAGCTCCGGACGCCAACCAGCAGGCAGAAGCCATGCAGAAGGCGGCCCAGGAACAAATAAGCAAGCTGGAAACTGATATCGCCAACCTGCAAAAGGATTTGCAGGCTAAACCCGGCGATATTGCTACAGCTGTAAAGCTGGGGGATAGCCAGTATAACCTGGGTACCCTTTACCTTTTTGTTAATGGCGACCAGGAAAAAGCTACCCGGACCTTTAAAGCAGCGGTAGCCACCTACCAGCAGGTGTTGAAGCTCAACCCCGCTGAAAAGGGCATCAACCTGCGGCTGGCGGGGGCCGCCCTCTACGCTGGCGATAGCAAACTGGCGGAGGATAACTTCCAGGCGGCCATTAAGGCCGACCCCAACGATAATAACGCTCGTATGACTTATGGCATGTACCTGGCCTCCATGAAGGGCGACTACCAGGGAGCTATTGACCAGTGGCAGGAAATTTTAAAGCATAACCCGGATAAAGACCTGGCTACCCAGGTCCAGGAGATGATCAAGCAGGCCGAGACGGCCAAACAGGATGCCAATAAATCGGCTGCCAACCAGCCGCCCGCTAATCAGCCCCAGGCAAATGGCGGGCAGGGGAGCGGGAAGTAACAGAAAAAGAGAAACTAACCCCCGGGTAGCATTTTGCCCGGGGGTTTTTGTGCGCCCGACAGGGGCGTGACGTGATTGGGAAAGTATACGGACAGGCAAGACGGCCTTAGCCTGCTATCCGGGAGAGAGGGTGCCCATCCCTTGTTTTTCATTGCCTGGCCAGGGAGGGCTGGGGTAGGCCGAGGTTCCCCGCCCGGAGTCTTTCCATAAAATGGTTGAACCGCTTGCGGATGTTCAGGTTCAGGGCCCAGAGGATGGCGGCGTGCTTCTTGGCCAACCCCAGGCGACGGGAGATGGAACCCAGGGAGTAGAATTCCTGCCAGGCCCAGTTAAAGCCTTCCTGGAGGGTCCGGGCGCTCATGTTTTTCGGTTCAAAGACTACCTTGCTGATGGTATACTCGCTCCAGTCATTATTGGTGATGCGCCCTTCACGTTCCAGGGCCTCCCTTAAGGGGGTTCCCGGGAAGGGGGTCAGGATGCCGAATTGAGCGGCTTCCAGGCGATTTTCCTGGGCGAATTTGACGGTGCGTTCAAAGACGCTTTCGTCATCCTCGTCAAGGCCGAAGACAAAGGCGCCTTCAATGGCAATGCCGTGGTCATGGAGCTTCTTAATGGCCTGCCGGTAATCATCCACCAGGTTTACCCTTTTGCCGACGGCCTTGAGGTTGGCAGGGGAAAGGGATTCAAAGCCGATAAAAAGACCGATGCAGCCGCTCGCGGCGGCGAGCCGCAATAATTCCTCGTCCCGGGCGATATTTAAGGACCCCTGGCTAAACCATTTTACTTTGCGCGGTAAGCGGGCCAGCTCGGTGAAGAGGCGGCGGGCGTAGGCGGGATTACCGACAATATTGTCGTCAATAAAGGCAATTACCTCGCCCTCCAGGTCCCGGACTTCGCTGATGACTTCTTCTACCGGACGAAAACGGTAGCTGTGGCCGAAGAACTGGCTGACGGAGCAGAAGGAGCAGGCGAAGGGACAGCCACGGGTAGTCTGGACGGTGTCGGGAACCAGGTAGCGACCCCTTTGTAAGAGGTCCCGGCGGGGGATAACCATATGTTCCAGGGAAGGGCGCTTTTCCTGGCGGTAAAAGGCTTGCAACTGGCCGTTTTCCAGGTCGGTCAGGAGCCGTTGCCAGGAACCCTCGGCTTCGCCGACCACGACGGCATCAGCGTGGGCGATGGCTTCCTCCGGCAGGGCGGAGGGGTGCATACCACCCAGGACCACCATGGTACCCCTTTCCCGGAAGGCATCGGCGATCTCGTAGGCGCGAGGTGCCAGGGCTGTCATGGCCGAGATGCCGACCAGGTCGTACTTCTCATTGAAGTCGAGATCGGTTAAACTCTCATCCAGGATAGTCACCTCATGCTGGGGTGGCGTCATGGCTGCCAGGGTGATGAGATTTAGGGGCGGGAAGATAGACTTTTCCTTTTCACTTTCCCAGAGGGGGTCGTGCCAGGCCGGAGCAATCAAGGCGATTTTCATAATTTATTACCTCCAGCAAAAGGTTTTGGCAATAATATGGCCATGACGGTAAGAAATCATGTATATTGTTCTTGTTAAGAACCCAAAATCCTGCATTTTTCGGAAGGGATGGTTAAAGTTGTGCCTTTTGGGTATCGATCTCGGCGGTACATCAATTAAGGCCGGGCTGGTGGATATAAACGGAAAGATTCTGAAAAAAGGACGGGTGCCTACGGGGGCCGGTGAAGGTACAACCGCAGTTTTAAAGCGCATCAAGAACCTGGCCCGGGACCTGGCCGGTGAACAGGGTCTGGCTCTGGGTGAACTCGAAGGGATCGGTATCGGTATTCCCGGATCGGTTGATGTGGCCAGGGGGTTGGTCCACCTGGCTCCCAATCTCTTCTGGCGCGATTTCTCCCTCCGGGATGAACTGGCAGCTTTACTGGACCTACCTGTGGCTATTGAAAATGACGCCCACGTTGCCGCCTTGGGGGAGATGTGGCAGGGAGCCGGCCGGGGATATACATCCATCCTCATGGTAACCATTGGCACGGGTATCGGCTCAGGACTGATTATTGACGGTCGCGTCCATCACGGCCTTTTCGGTTATGGAGCGGAGATGGGGCATATAAAAATGGTCTGTGACGGCCGGCAGTGTCACTGTGGCGGCCATGGCTGCCTGGAGACCCTGGCTTCGGCCACAGCTATGGTAAAGTCTTTCCGGGAGTACCTGGCAGCGGGTTACCCATCCATTTTATCGGATAGGCCCGAACTTGGGGCGAAGGAGATCCTGGCAGCCGCCGCCGGGGGCGACGAACTGGCTGGCCGCGTCATCGACGAGGCCGCCTGCTATTTGGGAACAGCCCTGGCCAATGCCGTCCTCCTGGTGGGGCCGGAAGCAATAATTATCGGGGGGGGACCGGCCCAGGCCGGGGAGGTACTCTTAGATCCTATCCGCAAACACCTGGCCGCAGCCATGGGAACCTGGCAGCTTAAGCAAGTACCGGTCCTACAGGCTGCCCTGGGTAATGATGCAGGTATTATCGGCGCCGCTTATCTGGCTATAAAGACAAGCTCACAGTATTGAATCAAACCCCGGCTAGTTGCAGGCATTTCAGGAGGAGCCCCTCATGGGTGCTAACGCCTCCGTCAGCGTTCTTTGGAAATATAGCTAAGGCTCAAGGAGGAAAAGGCCGCCTGGTAGCGAATTATGACCAGAGCACCTGAAGTGCAAAATAAAAGAGGCTAAAAAGCTGGCCCTAAAGGAGAATCTCCATGTTTTTACCCGGCAACTTCCAGGCGGCAGGCATCGGCAGCCTGCCCTACCTCGAACCTGGCCCCGCCCTGGACCTTGTTTTTAAAACCACCCCTCTCATCCCCCACTGGCCCCAGCTACCCAAACGGGGCCACCAGGAACACTTTGTTTACCAGAGCCTGTACCCCCTAGTGCGCCTGGGCTTGATTAAAGAAAACCCCGGTGAGATGCCGGCCTTTACCGATGCTGACCCGGGCTGGAGCGGCAGGTTAACGGATTTTTATAGCCTTTATCTGGAGGCCGAGGCCGGCGATGGGGAGGCCCTGGCGGCCTTTGCCATTCCGCGGGAAGCGGGGATCGGCTTTTATGCCCTGCTGGAATACCTGGAGCAAAAGGGCCCCGGCGAAGCCCGCTTCTTGAAGGGGCAGGTAGCCGGACCTATTTCCGCCGGCCTGTACTTAACCGATAGTTCTGGCCGGAGCGCCTTTTACGACCCCCAGCTGCGGGACCTCATTGTCAAAACGACGGCCCTGCAGGCCTGCTGGCAGGCCCGGGAGCTGGGCCGCTTTAACCTTCCGGTCCTGGTGTTTGTCGACGACCCTGCCCTGGCTGCCTATGGTACCTCCACCCATGTAGCCCTGCAGCGGGAGGACCTGCTGGTAGCCCTGGCGGGTATTGTGTCCGGGATCGAGGCCGGTGGCGGGCTGCCCGGGGCCCATTCCTGCAGCGGGGTGGAGTGGCCTGTCTTTTTTGAAGCCGGTTACCGGATCTTAAGTTTTGACGCCTATAATTACTTTACTTCCCTCAAGGTTTTCGCCCCTGATGTGGCTGCCTTCATAGCGCAGGGCGGGGTCCTGGCCTGGGGGATTGTGCCTACCTATGAACAGGCCTGGCAGGAGACACCTGCGACCCTGGCCGCTAAACTCCGGGAGATGGTTGGAGAACTGGCCCGGCGGGGTGTGGACCAGGAGCGCCTCTGCCGCCAGGCCCTGGTCACCCCTTCCTGCGGCACCGGCGTCCTGCCAGAAGACCTGGCGGAACATATCTACGGGTTGACGGCATCAGTCGCCGGAGTAATGGGAAGGTAACGGGTGGGAAGGGGGGGGTATACCGGGGCGCCGTTGCCCGGTTCAACCCCGGCCTTCCATGAGATTCAAGCTGCACCATGGGTGAAGGCGTATGGGCCGGGGAACAGGGAGGCCGGAGGCCGGCCCCTGAGGAAGGATGCCGGATAGGCCGGGACCCCGCCCGGGCCCGAGGCAGAGGCGCAGGTGATCATATGTTCGGAATAGTGAATGCCGGGCGCTTGCGAAGATTGCCAGGCGAGCCAAATAATGCGGCTTGAGAGGTAAACTCTTTCCCATGAAGGGGAGAGTTTATTTTTTTACTACCGGCAGGAATTTTTATCCTGACAGCGAATAATATGTTGTGGTATAAAGTGGGGCAAAGTGGTTTAGAGTGGCATAAAAGTGGGTGCCAGGCCCGTGTTCATGGGGGAGTACCACCATACCATCGATGATAAAGGGCGCTTAATCATCCCGTCCCGCTTCCGCGAAGAGCTGGGAGTTAAATTCGTAATTACCAAGGGTCTGGACAACTGCCTCTTTGTTTACCCCATGCAGGGCTGGGCGGAAATGGAGCAGAAGCTGAGGAGCCTGCCCTTTACCCGCGCCGACGCCCGGGCCTTTGTGCGCTTTTTCTTCTCCGGCGCCAGCGAATGCGAGCTGGACCGCCAGGGGAGAATACTGCTGCCAGGAAATTTACGGGAATACGCCCGCCTGGATAAGGAAGTTGTAATCGTGGGCGTATCTACCCGGGTGGAGATCTGGAGCCGTACCCGGTGGGAGGAATACTGCCGGGAGACGGCCGACCAGTACGAGGCCCTGGCGGAGAAGATAGTTGATTTTGATGTTTAGGGGTGGCGGCTTTGCCCTTTACCCACCAGCCGGTGCTGCTGGCCGAAGTCCTGCATCTCCTGGAACCCCAGCCGGGGGAGTTTTTTGTCGATGCTACGGTTGGGGGTGGCGGGCACAGCAGGGCCATTTTACCGCGGTTGCTGCCGGGTGGACACCTCCTGGGCCTGGATCGCGACGCCGAGGCCGTTGCCGCCGCCAGGGAGCGCCTGGCTGCTTTCGGGGCGGACGTGGAAATCATCCAGGCCAATTTCCGGGATCTGGCGGCGATTTTAGAGGCCCGGTGCATTCCTGGAGTAGACGGCCTGCTTTTTGACCTGGGGGTATCCTCCTACCAGCTGGATAATCCGGAACGGGGTTTCAGCTACCAGGTAGATGCGCCCCTGGATATGCGGATGGGACAGGACCAGGAACTGACGGCGGCGGAAGTGGTGAACAACTGGCCGGAAGAAAAATTGACCAGGATTATCTGGCAATATGGTGAAGAACGCTGGGCGCCGCGGATAGCCGCTTTTATCGTAGCCGCCAGGCGACAGAGGCCTATAACTACTACCGGGCAACTGGTGGCAATCATTAAAGAAGCAATTCCGGCCGGGGCCAGGAAGTCCGGACATCATCCCGCCAAGCGGACTTTCCAGGCCCTCCGGATTGCCATAAATGGTGAACTTGATGCCCTGCGGGCGGCCCTGGAGCAACTGGATTCGATTTTGAAACCGGGCGGTCGCGTGGGGGTCATTTCTTTTCACTCCCTTGAAGATAGGATCGTCAAGGAGACCTTCCGGAGCTTGAGCGGCCGGTGTACTTGCCCGCCGGGCCTGCCGGTATGTACCTGCGGCAGGCGGGAGGTCCTGGCGCCGGTTACCCGCAAACCCGTTGTCCCTACGGCGGCAGAAATAGTCGCCAATCCCAGGGCCCGCAGCGCCAAATTGCGGGTGGCCAGGCGAGTTCTAAAGGACAAGGATGGTGAATAAGTATGTTAGCAGCCCCAAGGGAATTGTCCTATATCCCGCAACCAGTAGTCAGGGGCAAACAATACCCGCGCTCCGGGCTTTCCAGCCGGCGCCGGGAATCCAGGGCCAGGCAGAAGCTCCTCCTTTTGGGCCTGGTATTGACAGGCATTATCATCGGGTGGAGCCTGACCTTTCTGGCAATGCAGGTGTTATTAAAAGGATACAAGATTGACAGCATGAAAAGAGAGTTAAGTACTCTGCAAAGGGAAAACGAACAACTACAATTAGAGGTGGCCCGCTTGAAGGCACCGGAACGGGTGGCCCGGGTGGCTACCAGCAAACTGGGAATGGTGGAGCCGGAAACAGAGCAAATCTACTACGTGCCGCAGCAGACCGGGAATGGCAAGCAGGTTCAGGTTGCGACTACGGAACCATCCAGGCCGGTGGTAACGGGTGCAGCGCCAGGCAGGCAATCCTGGTGGTTAGCCCTGGCAGAGGCCCTGCACCAGTGGCTGGAACCGGCACGCCAGGCCAGGGCCGGGGTTTAACCCGTATTTAACCGGGAAACAAGCGAGCGCCGGCAAGGGGCGACGTCATGCAGGGGAATATCAATGTTCATAAACGCCTGGTCCTTGTCTTTCTGGTTTTGACATCATGCCTGGCAATAATTTTGTTGAGGTTGGCCTGGCTGCAATTTGTGCGTGGCGGCGAATTACAACAAAAAGCCCTCAGCAACCGGCTCAATGTAATGCCGGTGGCAGCCCAGCGCGGGGTTATTTACGACCGCAACCGGCACGAACTGGCTGTTAGCATAGAGAGTGACTATATCGGCGCCTTTCCGCCGGAGATCAAAGATTCCGGTAAAGCCCAGGAAATTGCCAACACCCTGGGTTCCATCCTGGGCCTGCCTGCGCAAAAGATTCTGGAAAAGATAACCAGTAATACCGGCTTTGAGTTTGTCGAACGCCAGGTTGACTATGCCAAAGCCCAGCAAATCAAGAATCTGGTTAAGGAAAAGAAATTACCGGGTATCGAAGTGGTACCGGAGAGCCGGCGGTATTACCCCAATGGTCCCCTCGCCGCCCAGGTCCTGGGTTTCTGCGGTATTGATAACCAGGGGCTGGAAGGCATTGAGGCCATGTATGATAAGGAACTGGCCGGAGAGCCGGGTAAAATAGTCATGGAGTTTGACGCCCTGGGACACGAGATACCCCGGGCGACCCACCGTTATATACCACCGCAGAACGGCCACAGCCTGGTGCTGACCATTGATCAAACCATCCAGTATATTGCTGAACGTGAACTGGATAAGATCATGGCCAGCCCTACCAATCCCAAAAAAGCAAATATCATTATCATGGACCCCAAAACAGGGGAAATCCTGGCTATGGCCAGTCGGCCGGCCTTTGATCCGAATAACTTTAATAAATACCCCAACAGCGTCTGGGGCAACCCCCTGGTGCGGGATGCCTATGAGCCTGGTTCGGCATTTAAGATCATCACCGCGGCGGCGGCCCTTGAAGAGGGGGTAGTCAAGCCGGGGGACCGTTTTTATGATCCCGGTTACATTAAGGTAGGTCCGGACACCATTAACTGCTGGTTACCCGGGGGGCACGGCAGCGAGACTTTTGTGGAAGGCGTAAAGAACTCCTGCAACCCGGTCTTTGTCCAGACGGCTCTGCGGCTGGAAGAAAAGAAAACCGGTCTTTTTTATAATTACATCAGGGCCTTTGGTTTCGGGCAGCCCACGGGTATCGATTTAACAGGTGAAGGTACCGGTTTGCTGATTCCCCAGCAGGAGCTAAAGCCCATCAACATCGCCACCATTGGCATCGGCCAGGGCATCGCGGTTACTCCCCTGCAACTGGTAACTGCCGTTTCAGCGGTGGCCAACGGCGGGCAGCTTGTCCGGCCCCACCTGGTGAAGGAAATCCTGGATGATAAAGGCAATGTCCTGAAAAGGTTTGAACCAGAGGTGGAACGGCAGGTCATATCTCCCGAGACGGCCAGGCAGTTGCGGGATATGCTAGAAACCGTCGTCAGCGAGGGTACAGGACGCAACGCCTATATTCCCGGCTACCGGGTAGGCGGGAAAACGGGTACGGCCCAGAAGGCGGGTCCCGGCGGCTACATGGAAGGAAAATACGTAGCTTCTTTTGTCGGCATGGCCCCGGTCAACGACCCCCGCCTGGTAGCCCTGGTAACCATTGACGAGCCAAAAGGATATCCTTATTATGGTGGTACCCTGGCAGCCCCCATTTTCCAGCGGGTGGTAGCTGATGCCCTCCACTATCTGAAGGTACCGCCCCAGTACGACAGCAAGCAGGGAAGTGAGGAAAAACCGGCGGCCCCGGTCACCGTACCGAATGTTACCGGAAAGGACCTGGCTGCGGCCAGGGCGGAACTGGAAAAAGCCGGCCTGGCAGCGCGGGTCGAGGGTGACAGCGGCAAAGTCATTGCCCAGGTGCCCAAGGCAGGCGCCGTAGTACCTGCGGGTACAAAGGTAATCCTCTACCTCCAGGGCGATCCCAACCGGCCCCGGGTGCCGGACGTCAATAGCCTGAGGGTTACCGAGGCGGCAGAAGTACTGGCAGCCTATGGGCTGCAACTGGTTCCCGAGGGAACGGGTCAGGCCGGGGAACAAAACCCCATTCCCGGGACCATAGTCACGCCGGGAAGCAGCGTGCGCGTCAAATTCCACGAACCGGCCCAGGAGGTTCTGGGGCCTTAGACTCCGGGCCCGGCGCCAGCAGGGTGCCGGGCTCTCTCCTTTCGAGGCTTAATTTGCCATTAAGTGGTAAAAATATACCAGGAGTATTTTCAAGGAGGCCGTTTAAACAGTGACCCTGGCTGAACTGGTAGCGCCGTTAAAGGTCATTGCCCGGGGCGGCAACCAGCAGGTTCCCCTGACCGGGCTCCACTATGACTCCCGCCGGATACAATCCGGTTTTCTTTTCGTGGCCATAAAAGGCTTTAAAACCGACGGCCACCTTTACATCGACGCCGCCCTGGAGCGGGGGGCGGTGGCTGTCGTCCTGGCACAGGAGCGAACCCTGCCCCCGGGGGTGGCCTGGGTTCGGGTGGATGATACCCGCCTGGCCCTGGGCCAGCTGGCGGCCCGTTTCTATGATTACCCCAGTCACAAACTGCGTTTAATCGGGGTAACCGGCACCAACGGCAAGACCACCACTACCCACCTGATCCAGGCTATTTTAGAGGCCGGCGGCCGGCCTGCCGGCCTGGTAGGGACCATCGGCAACCGCCTGGGGGACAGGGTACTGCCGGCCGAACACACGACGCCGGAATCCCTGGACCTGCAGCACCTCCTTTACCAGATGGTGTCTTTGCAGGCCCGGGCCGTAGTCATGGAGGTATCATCCCACGCCCTGGCCCTGCACCGGGTGGCCGGGACCGAGTTTGACGTGGCCGTTTTCACTAACCTGACCCAGGATCACCTGGACTTCCACCACGATATGGAGGATTATTTCAACTGCAAAGCCCGGCTCTTCCAGGGCCTGGACCAGGGGGAGAAGGCCGGGCCGAAATATGCCGTCATCAACGGCGACGATCCCTATGGCAGCCGCCTGGCCGCCCTTACGCCGGTGCCGGTGGTCACCTACGGCTGTACTCCCGGGTGCCAGGTCCGGGCCAGGGATATCCATTTAGAAACCGGGGGCTCCACCAGCCTGGTAACCTGGCCGGGGGGTGAGGCGGCAATGGAACTCAGGCTTACCGGGCGATACAATATCTATAATGCCCTGGCCGCCTTGGCGGTAGCCCTTCAGGAAGGGATAGACCCCCAGGTCGCCATCCGGGCTCTGGGCCGGTTCAAGGGGGTGCCAGGGCGTCTGGAGCGGGTAGACCAGGGCCAGCCCTTCACTGTGGTGGTCGATTACGCCCATACTCCCGATGGCCTGGAGAATGTCCTCCGGGCCGCCCGCCAGGTTACCAGGGGAAGGCTGCTGGTGGTCTTCGGCTGCGGTGGTGACCGGGACCGGGGCAAGCGCCCGTTAATGGGCCGGGCCGCCGCTCGGCTGAGCGATTACAGTATTATTACGTCCGATAACCCCCGCAGTGAAGACCCGGAAGCCATTATCGCCGACATCCTTCCCGGCATCCGGGAAGTCCCCGGCGCCAGCTACCAGGTGCTGGTTGACCGGCGCCGGGCTATAGCTGCCGCCCTGGCCCTGGCCCGGCCCGGGGATATGGTGGTTATCGCCGGTAAAGGCCATGAAACCTACCAGATAGTTAAGGATAAAACCCTGCCCTTTGATGACCGGCAAGTAGCCAGGGAAGAACTGGCGGCCCTGGGCTACACGGGGGAGGGACCGGCATGCTGACAGCTACAGCCAGGGAGATCTGTAACGCCACCGGCGGCTACCTGGTAGCCGGGGATCCGGCAGTTGTGGTAAAGGGCCTCAGTACCGACAGCCGGGAGATCCAGCCTGGGATGGCCTTTGTTGCCTTGAAGGGAGAACGCTTTGACGGCCATGATTTTATTGGTGCGGCCCTATCCGGCGGCGCGGCGGCGGCCATAGGAACCAGTTTCCCCGGCCATCAGGTTGTCGGGCTGCGCCCCGGCCAGGCTTTGATCCAGGTTGACGATACCCTTCTGGCCCTGCAAAAACTGGCAGCCTACCACCGGCAGAAAGTTTTAAAGGGTCCCCTGATCGGGGTAACCGGTTCCAGCGGCAAAACAACGACCAAAAACCTCATTGCCGCCGTTTTGAGCCCGGTCCTGAAGGTCCTAAAAACGCCGGGGAATTTTAATAACGAGATCGGCCTGCCCCTGACCCTTTTACGCCTGGCCCCCTGGCACCAGGCAGCCGTGGTGGAGATGGCCATGCGGGGCAAAGGAGAGATAGCCTCCCTGGCGGCCATAGCCCGACCGACCATTGGCGTCATTACCAACATCGGTACCACCCACCTGGGACTCCTCGGTTCGATAGCCAATATTGCCGCTGCCAAAGGGGAGTTGCTGGCAGCTTTGCCCCCGGAAGGGCTGGCAGTTTTAAACGGCGATAATGAGTGGTGCCGCCGGCTGGCGGCCACCTGTCCCTGCCGGGTGGTCTTCTTCAGTACCCGGGGCCAGGGGGAGATTTACGCCCGGGATATTGGCGATAGAGGCCTGGAGGGGACTTTTTTTACGGCCGTTTTTCCCGGTAAGGAAGTCCGGGTGCAGCTACCGGTCCCGGGGCGGCACAATGTGGAAGATGCCCTGGCAGCCCTGGCTGTAGGCTTTTCCCTGGGCGTGGAACCGGAAACTATGGCCCGGAGCCTGGCTGACTGGCCGGCCGAGGATTTGCGCCAGGACCTGCGTCCGGGCCCGGGCGGTTCCCTGGTTTTTAACGACGCATATAACGCCAACCCTGAATCCATGGAGGCCGCCCTCCAGGCCCTGGGCGCTTTACCCGGCCGCCGGGTGGCCGTCCTGGGGGCCATGCTAGAACTTGGACCGGCAGAAGTAGAACTGCACCGGCGGGTGGGACGATTCGCCGCTGCCCGGGGCCTTTATCGCCTGATAACTGTGGGCGAACTGGCCGGGGAGATAGCCGCCGGCGCTCTGGAAGCCGGGATGCCGGCGGATCAGGTCTTTGCCTGCCTTACCCACGAGGAGGCGGCCGGGCACCTACGGGGACTGGGCCATGGAGATGTAGTCCTTTTTAAAGGATCGCGTCTTACCGGCATGGAAAAAGTGCTGGCCATCTGGGAGGGCTCCGAACATGATTGAAGCCTTGAAACCCCTAGTCCTGGCGGCGGTGGTTACCCTTATCCTGGGCCCGCCGGTCCTCGCCTTTCTCAGGCGCCTGAAGGCCGGCCAGACCGTCCGCAGCGACGGCCCCCGGAGCCACTTGGCCAAAGCGGGTACCCCGACCATGGGTGGGGTCCTGTTTCTCATTGGCCTGACTGTGTCTACCCTGGTCCTGGCCCCACCCTCCCCCTTAACCCTGTCTACCTTGATCCTTACTTGGGGTTATGCCCTGATTGGGCTGGTCGACGACGGTTTAAAGGTAATTCTACACCGCCCCTTAGGCCTCATGGCCCGGCAAAAGCTCGGTGGCCAGGTTCTCCTGGGCCTGGTGGCCGGAGTGGCGGCCATGCTCTGGCTGGGGCGGGGGAGCGTCATTCAGGTGCCCGTAACCGGTTGGCACTGGGACCTGGGCTGGTATTACCCCCTCCTGGCGGCCCTGCTCCTGGTGGCGACGACCAATGCCGTCAACCTTACCGACGGCCTGGATGGCCTGGCAGCGGGGATCACCCTGTGGGTTGCCCTGGCCTACGGGATTCTAGCCCTGACCCTGGGTCAGGGGGAACTGGTTACATTTGCCATGGCTCTGGCAGGAGGATGTCTGGGATTTTTAGTGTATAATTTTCATCCGGCGAGGGTTTTTATGGGAGATACCGGCTCTCTGGCCCTGGGGGCGGCCATTGGCTTCCTGGCTATCATGACCAGGACCGAACTGGTCCTGCCAGTCCTGGGGGGCGTCTATGTCCTGGAGACCCTTTCGGTAATCCTGCAGGTGGTCTCCTTTCGCCTCACAGGCCGGCGCCTCTTTCGCATGAGCCCCCTGCACCACCATTTCGAGCTGGGGGGGTGGCCGGAGAGCAGGGTAGTGCTTTTTTTCTGGGCCCTGGCTATAATCATGGCCCTGGCCGGTCTTTATCTTTTAACTATTTAATGCAACGGGAAGAAGGTAGAAAGAGATGTCCTGGCAGGGAAAGAGCGTTCTTGTAGTCGGCCTGGGCCGGAGCGGCCGGGCGGCAGCTACTGAACTTGCCCGCCTGGGGGCAAAGGTGACAGCCTGTGACCGCCAGGCTCTGGCAGAGGAAGAACTGGAAAACCTGCGTAAGGAAGGTGTCCACCTAATCCTGGGTGGCTATCCTGAGGTAAACGAAATACAACCCGATCTAGTTATCACCAGCCCGGGGGTTCCGTCCGGGGAGCCCCCCCTGGCCCGGGCCAGGGCCAGGGGAATCCCCGTCTGGAGTGAACTGGAACTGGCTTACCGGTTGTTGCCGCCGGGGGTAAAGGTGGTGGCTATCACTGGAACCAACGGCAAGACCACAACAACTTCCCTGTGTGGCCGGATCCTCCAGGAAGCTGGTTGGCCGGCAGTAGTCGGGGGCAATATTGGTATCCCCCTGGTGAAGGAACTGCAGGAGATAACCCCCGGGAGCTATGTTGTCTGCGAAGTGAGCAGCTTCCAGCTGGAAGCCATAACCTCCTTCCATCCGCAGGTGGCGGCCATCTTAAATATTACTCCGGACCACCTGGACCGTCATGGCAGCCTGGAGAACTACATTGCTGCCAAGGCGCGGGTTATGGCATACCAGGAGGCCAGGGACTTCGCAATCTTAAACTACGACGATCCCCATACCAGGAGCCTGGCGGGCGGGGCCCGGTCCCGGGTGTTGTTCTTCAGTCGCCGGGAACGGCCACCCCTGGGTGCCTGGCTGGAGGACGGGGTGATTTGCTGCGACCTGGGTGCCGGCGGGACTGTTAAACTCTGCCACTGTGAAGAGCTTTCCCTGAAGGGAAGCCATAACCTGGAGAATTCCATGGCCGCAGCCCTGGTAGCCCTGGCCCTGGGGGTGGACCCGGAGCAGCTGACCCGGACCCTGAAAACCTTTCCTGCCGTCCCCCATCGCTTAGAACCGGTGGCGGAAATCAACGGGGTATGCTATATCAATGATTCCAAGGGAACCAATCCCGAAGCGACCATGAAGGCTATTAATGCCTACTCCAATCCCCTGGTACTTATTGCCGGGGGTAGGAATAAGGGCAGCGACTTTACCCTGCTGGCCCAACAGATGGCCGGCCGGGTGAAGCACCTGGTGCTGGTGGGGGAGGCAGCCCGGGAACTGGAGCAGGCCGCCAGGAAGGCGGGAATCGACTCCATTTACCTGGCGCCGGACTTTGCCAGTGCCGTCCGGGAAGCCGCCGGCGCCGCCCGTCCCGGGGATATCGTCATGCTCTCTCCGGCCTGTGCTAGCTGGGATATGTTTAAAAACTACGAAGAACGGGGCGATGTTTTTAAGTCTTTAGTTCTGCAGATGAAGGATGACGGTTAGTATCTCCAGGAGGAGGAATTGCCGATGCGCCGACGGGCGGGACCCTTTGACTTCGTGTTGTTCCTGGCTGTTATGCTCCTGCTGGGTATGGGAGTGATCATGGTCTTTAGCGCCAGCGCCCTCACCTCTTCCTATAACTACGGCGATGCCCTCTACTTTTTAAAACGCCAGTTGCTATGGGCGCTCCTGGGGTTGATGGGACTCTTCCTGGTCGTCCAGTTTGATTATTCCCGGTTGAAAAAGCTGGCGGCACCCTTTCTGGTTCTGGCCATACTCCTCCTTATCCTGGTGCTGGTCATCGGCATCACCACCCGGGGTTCGTCCCGCTGGCTGGGAATTGGCTCCCTGGCCTTCCAGCCTTCAGAGACCATCAAACTAGCCATGGTCATCTTTCTGGCCGCCAGCCTGGCAGACAACCGCCAGCGCCTGGGTGACCTGGCCCAGGGCCTGGGACCTTACCTGGCCCTGCTGGCTGTAGTCTGCCTGTTAATCCTGGCCCAGCCTGACCTGGGAACAGCCGTGGCTGTCGCCGGTACTACTTTCCTGATGCTGGCGATAGCTGGAGCCGACAAACGGCACCTGGCTTTCCTGGCCGCCCTGGGGTTGGGGGCGGTGGCCCTGGCGATTATTATTGCTCCTTACCGGATGGCCCGGTTTACCGCCTTTATCGATCCCTGGGCCGATCCCCGGGGGAACGGCTACCAGACTATCCAATCCCTGCTGGCCGTTGGCTCCGGCGGCCTCTTCGGTACCGGGTTGGGTCAGGGCCGCCAGAAGCTCTATTACGTCCCGGAAAACCATACCGACTTTATTTTTGCCATCCTCAGTGAAGAGCTGGGCTTTATTGGTGCCGCCCTGGTGATAATCCTCTTTCTGATCCTGGTCTGGCGGGGTTTCCAAACCGCCTTCAAGGCGCCAGATACCTTTGGCACCCTGCTGGCCGCCGGTCTCACCTCTATGCTGGCTCTCCAGGCGATTATAAATATGGGTGTAGTCACCGGCCTGCTGCCGGTAACGGGAATTACTCTACCCCTGGTGAGCTACGGCGGTTCCTCCCTTATCTTCTCTTTGCTGGGTATAGGTATTTTGCTCAATATATCCCGTTATGCCGGCAGTTAGGGGGGATAGGTTTTGCGGGTTATAATTACCGGCGGCGGTACCGGGGGCCATGTTTACCCGGCCCTGGCCATTGCTCGCGGCCTTAAAGAGGCCAGGCCGGGGGTAGAGTTACTGTATATCGGGACGGCCAGGGGTCTGGAAGCTGACGTGGTACCCCGGGCTGGCCTGACCCTGGCCACCATTACCGTCCAGGGGCTGGTGCGACGGCAAGTATGGAAGAACATTCCCGCCCTGGTGAAGACCGGCCGGGGGCTTGGCGAGGCCTGGCAGCAGGTGCGCCGTTTTCGACCAGACGTAGTAGTCGGCACCGGTGGCTATGTCAGCGGCCCGGTGTGCCTGGCTGCCGCCCTCCAGGGCGTACCGGTAATCCTCCATGAACAGAATGCCTTTCCGGGTGTTACCAATCGGCTGCTGGCGATCCTGGCTCGCTGCGTCTGCCTGACCTTTCCCGAGGCAGCCTCCCGTTTCCCTCGCCGGGCAAAACTGGTTACCACCGGGCTACCGGTACGGCCGGAGATAATCCAGGCGGACCGGGATTCATGCCGGCAGCATTTCGGCCTGCGGCCGGAGCAACTCTTCCTGGTAACTGTTGGTGGCAGCCAGGGGGCCAGGAGTATTAACGGGGCCATGTTACCTATTTTGAAGGAACTGGCCGGGTGCCAGGATGTCAGCCTTCTCCAGGTAACAGGACGCCGGGACTATGAGGCTTATTTACAGCAGGTGCGCACCCAGGGAATAGATCTGGCTAAATATGGCAACATTACCATTGAACCCTATGTCTATAACCTGGAGCAGGCCCTGGCTGCAGCCGACCTGGTCATCGGCCGGGCCGGGGCCTCCTTTTTAGCCGAAGTACTGGCCCGGGGCCTGCCGTCCGTCCTGGTTCCCTATCCCCATGCGGCAGCCAATCATCAGGAGTATAATGCCCGGGCCGTGGCCCGGCAGGGGGCGGCCGTGGTGGTCCTGGACCGGGAACTAAAAGGAGGGCGGCTTTACCAGGTTGTATTCGAACTCCTGAGATCAAGGGAAAAGCTAAAGGCCATGGCGGCTGCCGCCGCTTCATTAGGTCGTCCCGGAGCCCTGGAGGCTATTATCCAGGTTATCTTGAAAACGGTCGAATCAGGTTAGCATAAAGGTTTTAAGGGGGACAGGCCCCTGTCACCTGTGGCGTTACCTCTGCATATGATACAGGTGTAGCAGCCCGGTCAGGGGTTTACCCCAGGGAAGGAGATGGCAGATTTGGAAACAGGGGGTTGGACCCATTTTGTCGGCATCGGCGGTGTGGGTATGAGCGCCCTGGCACGCATCTTGTTGGCCCAGGGTTACCGGGTCTCAGGATCGGACCCGAAGGAGAACCAGTTTACCCGGAGCCTGGAGGCAGCCGGGGCCATCATTTACCACCAGCATGATGCCGCCAATCTGGCCCCTGGAGTCCAGGAAGTAGTAATTTCTTCGGCAGTACCGTCGTCCAATCCCGAAGTGGTGGCTGCCCGGCAGCGTTCGCTGCCGGTGGTTAAACGTGGGGAGCTGCTGGCCCGGCTCTTTAACGCCCGCCGGGGTATTGCCGTAGCCGGCGCCCACGGTAAAACGACAACCTCGGCCCTGGTTGCCCTGGTAATGAAGGAAGGCGGTTTAGAACCGGCGGCGGTCATCGGCGGTTATGTCCGGGAGTTTGCCAGTAATGCCTACCCCGGCCGGGGGGATTTTCTGGTGGCGGAGGCTGATGAAAGCGACGGTTCTTTCCTCTGGTTAAAGCCGGAGATAGCCCTCATAACCAATATTGAAGCCGACCATCTGGAACATTACGGGAGCCTGGACCGGATTGTCGCTGCCTTTAAAGACTTTATCGATCAGATCCGGCCCGGCGGCAAGGCCATCCTGTGTGCTGAAGATCCCCGAGTTGCCGGGCTGGTTGCCTGTAGTCCCAGACAGGTAATTACTTACGGCCTCAATGGCAGGCCGGATTACAGGGCGACGGGGGTGCAAATGGCCGGAATGGGCGGGCGGGCCGCTATTTATTACCGGGACCAGTATCTGGGGCAACTCACTATGGCGGTACCCGGACGCCACAATATCTTGAATGCCCTGGGGGCCATTGCCGCAGGTCACCAGCTGGGGATACCCTTTGCCGTTATGGCCCGCGCCCTGGGCCAGTTCCGGGGAGTGGGGCGGCGTTTCGAAATCCTCTGGGATGACGGTACTACCAGGGTGGTGGATGACTATGCCCATCACCCGACGGAAATCCGGGCGACCCTGGCGGCCGCCAGCCAGGTGGGAGCGAAACGGGTGGTGGCTGTTTTTCAACCCCATCGCTATACCAGGACCCACCACCTGTACCGCGAGTTCGGGCAGGCCTTCAGGCAGGCTGATATAGTAATCGTTAATGATATTTACCCGGCCGGCGAAGCCCCCCTGCCGGGGGTTAATTCCCAATTAATAACCGGAGAAATCAAAGGTAGTGGCCATCAGCAGGTGTACTACCTGCCCACCCTGGAAGAAACCCTGGCTTTTTTAAAGAAATCCTGCCGCCCCGGGGATCTGGTTTTAACCCTGGGAGCGGGGGACGTCTGGCGGGTGGGGATGGGCCTGGCGCAGTACCTGGAGGCCAAGCAAATTTTGCCCGGAGTAGGAGCGTAGAGATGGATTTAACGGCCCTGGCCGGGGAGTTGCAAACCGGCCTAAAGTTACAGGTCTTAACCAATGAACCCTTAAGCCGCCATACTACCTGGCGCCTGGGCGGCCCGGCCGATCTCCTGGCCCGACCCCGTAGCCGGGAAGAGCTGGACTACTGCCTGTCCTTTGCCAGGAGGAAGGGCCTGCCCCTGCATATTCTGGGCAATGGTTCCAATCTTTTAGTTCTCGATGGCGGTGTGCGGGGTCTGGTGGTGCAAACCCGGGAATGGCGCCAGGTGATAATTGAAGGGAGAAAAATTCTGGCCACGGCCGGCACCTTGCTCCCGGGGCTCCTCCAGGTTGCCAGCAAGAAGGGCCTGGGAGGTCTGGAGTTTGCCGCTGGCATCCCGGCTACCATCGGCGGGGCCGTAGTCATGAATGCCGGGACACCGGCCGGGTGCCTGGGGGACCGGGTGGTAAGGGTGGAAGTCCTGGACTGCGACGGCCACAGTCATATCCTGGAAAACAGGGAGATCTCCTTTACCTACCGCCACAGCTCCCTGCGCCGGGCGGGAACGGTGGTAACTGTTACCCTGGAACTGGTTCTCGACGAGGTGCCGGCCATCCGGGAACGGATCGAGGCCAACCTGCACCGCCGGCGGTCCCGCCAGCCCCTGGAATGGCCTAATGCCGGCAGCGTTTTTAAAAATCCGCCGGGTTATTATGCCGGCCGGCTGATCGAGGCGGTAGGAGCCAAGGGCTGGCGGGTCGGCGGGGCCGAGGTTGCGGAGAAACACGCCAATTTTATTATTAACCGGGGCCAGGCAACTGCCGCCGACGTTATGGAGCTTATCGAGAGGGTAAGGGAGACTGTAGCTCGCCAGCTGGGGATTGACCTGGAGTTGGAGATTGAGGTATGGGGTGAAGGCCTATAGTTCGGGGAGGGGTAGGCCTTGGAGGTTTTAGTCATCAATGGGGGCCGGCGCCTGGAGGGGGAAGTTGTTGTCCAGGGGGCAAAAAACGCCGCTTTGCCCATCATGGCCGCCACCCTCCTGGCCACCGGGGAATGCCGCCTCCAGCAGGTACCCCGCCTGCAGGATGTCAGTGTCATGGCAGCTGTTATTCGTTCCCTGGGGATGAAGGTGGAGCGCAGGGGCCAGGAACTGCTGGTGGCTCCGGCGTCCACAGTAACGCCGGAAGTACCGGCAGAGTTGATGCGGCAACTCCGGGCTTCCAATCTGGTTATGGGCCCCCTGCTGGGGCGGTGGCACTACTTCCGGGTACCCTATCCCGGGGGCTGCGCTATTGGCTCCCGGCCCATGGACCTGCACATCAAGGGTTTGATGGCCATGGGGGCTGAAGTGACGGAAAAGCTTGGCTACATCGAGGCCCGGACCACCGGGCTCCGGGGAACCAGCTTCTACCTGGATTTTCCCAGTGTCGGGGCGACGGAAAACCTGATGATGGCCGCCGTCCTGGCGGAAGGGGTAACTACCCTGTATAACGCGGCCAGGGAACCGGAGATTGTCGACCTGCAAAATTTCCTGAACGCCATGGGAGCCAGGATTCGCGGCGCCGGCCGGGATACCATCCGCATCGAAGGGGTGAGGGAACTCAAAGGATGCGATTATAAGATAATTCCCGACCGGATCGAAGCCGGTACCTTCCTGGCCGCAGCAGCGGCCACCGGAGGCGATGTCCTGGTCCAGGATTGCCAGCCGGGGCACCTCATGGCCGTCCTGGCAAAACTGCGGGAAATGGGGGCCAGAATAATTATAAAAAAGGATGCGGTCCGTATCCAGGGCCCGGGGAGGCTAAGGGCCGTAGATTGCAAGACCCTGCCTTACCCCGGTTTTCCCACCGATATGCAACCCCAGTTTATGGCCCTTATGAGTGTAGCCGAGGGTACGAGTATTATGGTTGAGAGTATTTTTGAAAACAGATTTAAGCATGCAGCTGAATTGAGGCGCCTGGGAGCCGATATAAAAATAGAAGGGCGGGTAGCAGTGATCAACGGCGTTCCAGGCTTAAGCGGGAGTATGGTGGAAGCCTCCGACCTGAGGGCCGGGGCGGCCCTGGTGATCGCCGGCCTCATGGCAGAAGGGCAGACCCTGGTGGAGGGAGTCCACCACCTGGATCGCGGTTACGAACAATTGGAGAAACGCCTGGGCGAACTGGGAGCCGATATTCAGCGCTTGAATAAGAAGTGAGATAACTTCTCACTTCTTCCAGTGGACAGGCCTGATCTTTCTGGTATAATGGCAGTAAACGAGGTGGGAAGATGGCTGTCCCAGCCCACTCGCCCCGGGTTTACCGGCGGCGCCGGCAGCGGGTTCGTCGTGCCCTGTTTTTTTTCTTGCTGGTTACGGCCTTATTTTATTTTATCCATTCCGGCTTTTTCTCCCTGGAAAAAATCGTTATTACCGGTAATGAGCACATAGCTGCCTCCGACCTGGAAACCTTAATGGGGGTAACCATGGGCACCAACCTCTGGCAGGTAGATACCGGCACCCTGGCCCGGAGGCTGGCAACCAACCCCCTGGTAGCTTCGGCCCACGTCTCCCGGCGCTGGCCCCATACCCTGCTGGTAAGGATCCAGGAACGGGTACCGGTAGCCCTCCTTGTGGACCAGGGCAGCTTTCTCCTGGTCGACGCCGCAGGTGTGGTCATGGAGAGGGTCCAGCAAATTGGCTCCCTGAACCTGCCCCTTATATCCGGCATAAGCCGGCTGGGAGAGGTAGGCCCCGGTTCACGGATTGAGGATCAGGGACTTCAGGCCGCCCTGGCAGTGTTGCAACAGGTGCCACCCACCACTTTAAACCAGCTCCAGGAGATAATCGCCCCCTCGCCTGTTAACCTGCAGCTAATCTGGGCCGGCCAGATCAGGGTAAAATTCGGCGACAGCAGGGATGTTCCCGCCAAGCTGGAAAGGTTGCAGGAAGCCCTGCGGGGCCTGCCAGGCGACAGCGTTGTGGAATATATTGATGTTAGCTTTGCCGGACCACCGGTTATTAAGTTCACCCAGTCAACCAGCCAGGCACAAGCCGGGAAAGGAGTGAAGCGGTGATGTGGATCCCATTGATAGGTCTTATCGTGGGTGTAGTGGCCGGGCTCCTGCTGCCGGTAAAGATACCGGTTGTCTATAGCAAGTATATGTCGGTAGCCGTACTGGCAGCCCTGGATTCGGTCTTCGGGGGCCTGCGGGCGAGCATGGAAGATAATTTCGATAATGCCATATTCCTGACCGGTTTTTTCTCGAATACTTTACTGGCGGCCTTCCTGGCTTATATCGGTGACCAGCTGGGAGTAGAGCTTTACCTGGCAGCAGTTCTGGTCTTTGGCGTGCGTTTGTTCCAGAACCTGGCGATTATCCGGCGGCACCTATTAAAAAGATAAGAAAAACCCCTTGTAAAAAAAGGAAAATAGAAAGTTATGTTGAATTCTCCTTCGTAAAGAAATGGGGGGAACCTGGAGGTGCCGGAGTTTGCCCAAAGACAATATAGTTGCCGGTATCGATATTGGCACCACCAAGGTGGTCGCAGTAGTAGCGGAAGTTATGCCGGAAGGCCGCCTGAATATCATCGGCCTGGGGGAAACTCCGTCCGGGGGCCTGCGCAAAGGGATTATCGTTGACATTGAAAATACGGCCCGGGCCATAGCCGGAGCCGTAGAGCAGGCCGAACGCATGAGCGGTTGCCAGGTCCATTCGGCCTTCGTCGGTTTGACGGGACCCCATATCGACTCCCTCAACAACCGGGGAGTGGTGGCTGTTACCGGCGAAGACGGTGAGATAGGCCTTGAGGACGTAGAGAGGGTCCTCCAGGCCGCCCGGGTGATACCCCTGGCGGCGGAGCGGCGCATTATTCACGTCCTGCCTCGCCAGTACATAGTCGATGGCTATGATGGCGTTATGGACCCTGTAGGTATGTGCGGTTCCCGCCTGGAGGTCGAAACCCAGATAGTCACCGCCGCCGGGGCCACGGTCCAAAATATAATGAAAAGCGTCCAGCGGGCCGGCCTGGCAGTGGACGAGCTGGTTTTAAATCCCCTGGCCTCGGCCGGGGCCGTTCTCCAGCAGGCAGAAAGGGAACTGGGGTCCGTGGTAGTGGATATTGGCGGGGGCACTACGGAAATAGCCCTTATCTCCCAGGACAGCTTGTGGTTTGCGTCGGTCCTGCCCATCGGCAGTGAACATATAACCAGTGATCTGGCTGTGGGCCTGCGGACCCCTATTGTCCAGGCAGAAGTAATAAAAAAGGAGTATGGCTGTGTCCCGGCGGATGCCGTTCCCGATAACGAGGCTGTTGAAGTCCCGCCTGTGGGCGGGAGGGAAAAACGCCGGGTCTCCAGGAAAACCCTGGCGGCAATTATCGAACCCCGGGTTGAGGAGATATTCACCATGGTCCGCCGGGAGCTAAGCTCCGCTCACTTTCAAGGCCTGCTGCCGGGAGGGGTGGTCCTTACCGGCGGTGGTGCCTTGCTGGAAGGGATAACCGGAATGGCAGCCGAGATTCTCGCCATGCCGGTGCGCCTGGGCTGGCCGGAAGGGGGCGGCGGTCTGGCCGATATGGTAGCTGCGCCTCCCTATGCTACGGTAGTAGGCCTGGTAAACTATGGTGCCCGCCGCCTGGCCCATTCCCAGGCGGCAGCCACACGGGAAACAGGGTGGGAAAATTTCTGGTCACGGCTAAAGAGCTGGTGGCGTGAACTTTTTTAAGATAAAAGGAGGAGTACCGGGTGCTGGAATTTGAGGACGGCGATCTCAACCAGTTTGCCGCCATTAAGGTGGTGGGAGTAGGTGGCGGCGGTAGTAATGCCGTTAACCGGATGATTGCTGCCGGCCTGCGAGGAGTAGAGTTTATCAGCGTTAATACAGATGCCCAGGCCCTGCGCCTCTGCCAGGCGGAACAAAAGATCCAGATCGGCACCAAGCTCACCAAGGGCCTGGGAGCCGGCGCCAACCCGGAGATTGGCAAAAAGGCGGCGGAAGAGAGCCGGGAGGAGCTGGCCCAGCGACTCCAGGGAGCTGATATGGTCTTTGTCACTGCCGGTATGGGCGGCGGCACAGGCACTGGAGCTGCACCGGTAGTGGCTCAGATTGCCAAGGAAGCCGGTGCCCTGACGGTGGGTGTAGTTACCCGCCCCTTTAGCTTCGAGGGCCGCAAGAGGGCCAAGCAGGCCGAAGCCGGGGTAGAGGAATTAAAGACCAAGGTAGATACGTTGATTATTATCCCCAACGACCGCCTGCTCCAGGTGGCTGATAAACAGACCTCCATACTCGAAGCCTTCCGGATTGCCGACGATGTACTCCGCCAGGGTGTCCAGGGGATATCTGATCTTATCGCCGTACCGGGACTGATCAACCTGGATTTCGCCGATGTCAAGACTATTATGACGGATACCGGTTCGGCCCTCATGGGTATTGGCCGGGCTACCGGGGAAAAGCGGGCCGTTGAGGCGGCCCGGATGGCCATCTCCAGCCCCCTGCTGGAAACCTCGATTGAAGGGGCCCGCGGGGTACTGTTAAACATCACCGGCGGCAGCAACCTGGGCCTGTTGGAAGTGAACGAAGCGGCGGAAATAGTCGCGGCGGCGGCCGATCCCGAGGCCAACATTATCTTCGGCGCCGTTATTGATGAGAGCCTGAAGGACGAGATCCGGGTCACCGTCATTGCCACCGGCTTTGAAGGGAAGGCTGCCGAGCAGGCGGCCGACCAGGCGGCGGCGACCCGGGAGGCTGAACTGGATGTTAAACCCTTTAACATCGACGACCTCGACATACCGGCCTTCCTCCGCCGGCGCTAGGTACGGTTGGGATCGTCAGAACTGTTACCACGCGGTAACAGTTTTTTTGTATCCATCATTTGACAAATTTTTCCTGAAGGAAGGAATATAATTACTGTAGTTATGAATCTACCATAAAGCTCATATCATGGTAATAATTAGGCCTACCATCTCCGGGGTGATGCCACTTGCCAGTGGTCTATATGGACGTGGTTCTGGTAATTAACCTGGTTATGGATTACTTTATCCTCTGGGCCACAGCCAGGCTGGGGCAATTGCCGGTTTCTTCCTGGCGGCTCCTGGCCGGAGCCGCCGTCGGGGCGGCTTATTCCCTGGCGCTCTTATTTCCCGGCCAGGAACTGGTCCTTACCCTGGTGGTAAAGGTCCTCTTTTCCCTGGTTATGCTCCTGGCGGCTTTTTATCCCCTTAGCTGGCGCCGTTTTTTTCAGGCGGTGGTTTATTTTTACCTGGTTGCCTTCACCATGGGAGGGGCCATGCTGGGGGGCATCTACCTTGCCGGCTGTGGCGAGAGCCTGCAGTTCATGGGCGGTGCCGTGATGGCGGCTCCCGGGCTCCATTATACCTGGCTCCTGGTAGCCCTGGCGGCTGCCATGGTACTGGTTCGCTGGGGCGCAGGCTGGCTGAAAAAGAATATCTGGCAGCAGATGCTCCGGCTACCGGTGGTGATAACCTTTGGCGGCCGTCACCTGGCCGTTAAAGCCCTGGTTGATACCGGCAACAGCCTGCGGGAACCCCTTTCCCAGCGGCCGGTAATTATCGTGGAATATAACGCCTTAAAGGAGATCATACCTCCGGAGATTATAAAAGCCTATGACAGCCAGGGGGGATTTGACCTGGATTACCTGGTGAACTCCCTGGCCGCCACTCCCTGGGCAACCCGGTTACGGTTGATCCCCTATCACTCCCTGGGGCAGGAACGGGGGATGCTCCTGGGTTTACGCCCGGATGAGGTGGTTATTGTAACCAGCGGAGGGATGATCAAGGTAAAGGAGGTTTTAATCGGTCTCTACCGGGAGCAGCTATCACCGGAGGGAAATTACCGGGCACTGCTGCACCCGGATTTGCTGGAATTGAGTATGAGCTTCTGAGGGGGAGAAACCGGTGGTCCAGCGTTTATTAAACCTTGCCAGAATAAAGCTCCAGTTCCTCTACAGCCGCCTGGCCATCAGGTGCAGGTGGCTGGCGGAATTTTTTTATGTGGGCAGTAGCGAAGCCCTGCCACCACCCCTTTCCAGCGATGAGGAATCGGACCTCCTCCTGCGCCTGGAAGACGGCGATGCCGCCGTTAAAAAGGTTCTCATTGAACGCAACCTGCGCCTGGTAGTTTATATAGCCCGCAAGTTTGAAAATACCGGCGTGGGCATTGAGGACCTGGTCTCCATAGGTACCATCGGCCTGATTAAGGCTGTCAATACCTTTGACCCTAAGAAGCGGATCAAACTGGCTACCTATGCCTCCCGCTGTATCGAGAATGAGATTCTCATGTACCTGCGCCGCAATAATAAAACCCGGGCTGAGGTATCTTTCGATGAACCCTTGAACATCGACTGGGACGGCAACGAACTCCTCCTCTCCGATGTCCTGGGGACGGACAATGATATTATTTATAAGTCCATTGAGGAAGAAGTCGACCATAAACTGCTGCAGCTGGCCATGCGCAAGCTCTCCTCCCGGGAGCGCAAGATCATGGAGTTTCGCTTCGGACTCCTGGATGGCGTGGAGAAAACCCAGAAGGAGGTAGCCGACATCCTGGGCATCTCCCAGTCCTACATCTCCCGCCTGGAGAAGCGCATTATCAAGCGCCTGCGCAAAGAGATCGCCAGGATGGAATAGGTAAAACGAGCCCTTCAGGCTCTTTTATTTTGCCCTTTTGCCGGGCCGAATAAAAGCAGGTAGCCATGGCAATAATTATCCCAGGACCAAGGTCGGGAGGTTTCTCGCCAGGAATGCTGAACAAAGTAGAAATCTGCGGTGTGAATACCTCCAAGTTACCCCTGCTGAAGAGCGATGAGATCCGCCAGCTCTTTCAGCAGATGCAGGCCGGAGAAACCGGAGCCCGGGAAAAGCTCATTACAGGCAACCTGCGCCTGGTTTTAAGCGTCATCCAGCGCTTCACCAACCGCGGCGAACACGTGGACGACCTGTTCCAGGTGGGTTGTATCGGCCTCATGAAGGCCATTGATAACTTTGATTTGAGCCAGAACGTCAAGTTTTCCACCTACGCCGTGCCCATGATTATCGGCGAGATCCGGCGTTACCTGCGGGACAATAACCCTATCCGGGTCAGCCGTTCCCTGCGGGACGTGGCTTACAAGGCCCTCCAGATAAGGGACACCCTGGTGAATAAGCTCGCCAGGGAACCCTCTCTGGCGGAAATAGCCCAGCAACTGGACCTGCCCCAGGAAGAGGTAATCTTCGCCCTGGATGCCATTCAGGAGCCGGTGTCCCTCTTCGAACCGATTTATCACGACGGCGGCGATCCCATCTTTGTCATGGACCAGATCGGGGACGAGAAGAACCAGGACAGCAACTGGCTGGAGAATATCGCCATCAAAGAGGCCATGAACAAGCTGAATCCCCGGGAGCGCCTTATCCTGTCCTTACGTTTCTTTGAAGGTAAGACCCAGATGGAAGTCGCAGACGAAATCGGCATATCCCAGGCCCAGGTCTCCCGGCTGGAAAAAGCAGCCCTGCAGCACTTGCGGAAATATATTTAGTAAGGTGAAAAGGCGCCCATGAGGGCTGCCTCTCCACGAAGCATGAAAATGTGAGCCAGAATCCTATTTTCGGAGGAGTATCAAGGAGTGTCTCGATGGAAAAAATCCCTGCTGGCAATACTGCTGGCCGGGATAGTAATCATAGCTGGAGGTTCAACCTGGCAGGAAAACCGGATTATTCCGGCATATAATTCGCATAATTTAATCAGGTTGCATGTAATCGCCAACAGCGATACGCCCGGCGACCAGGAGTTAAAACGTCACGTCCGGGATGCCGTCCTGGCCAGTGTTGGTCAGCGCCTGGCGGGGGCCGGGGACATCACTACGGCCCGGCAACTTGTTAGCACCAACCTGGCAACCATAACCGCCGCCGCGGAAGCCCAGATCAAGCGGGAAGGCCGTAGCTACACCGTCCGCACGGAATTTGGCGACTTTCCCTTCCCGACCCGGGCCTACGGGGACATAACTCTGCCGGCAGGAAACTACGAGGCCGTCCGCCTGGTAATCGGGGAGGGCCGGGGGCAGAACTGGTGGTGTGTCCTATTCCCACCCCTGTGCCTGGTTGACGTTGCCAGTAAGGGCCACCCCGGCCAGGTGGCCGCCGGCCCACCTGCTATAGTAGCAGGAACGGCGTCGGAAGCAGGGCCGGCACCGGATGCCTTTCAGGTTCGCTGGAAGATAATAGAGGTATTTAAAACCTCGCGCCGGTACCTGGCCAGCCTGTGGCCCTGAACCACCGGAGGTGGTTTTTTTCTTTTTTAACCAGGACCGGTCATATAATTTAGTTAACAGGACCCTCGGGCCACGGCGGAGGTGAGGGCGATGATCCGGGTGGCTGAACTGCGGCAGCGCGAGGTAATTAATGTTATTGACGGGCGGCGCCTGGGAACGATTAAAGATATTGACCTGGACCTGGAGGAAGGGCGGATCAGGGCCCTCATTGTTCCCGGGCAGGGGGGCAGGTTTCTTTTCTTCTTTGGCCGGGAGGAGGACCTGGTCATTCCCTGGGAGAATGTCGTTAAAATAGGGGTAGACGTCATCCTCGTCGAGAGTTACAGCAGTACAGCGCCTGTACACCGGGAAAAGGCTTAAGATCCCCGGCCTTTATGTTATAATAAAGCCCGGGGGTGGTTTCTTTGGCGACCTTCACCGGGGAGGAAAGAGAAGGCATTTTTTACTTAAGGGTCGCTTTTCTAGAATCCCGGGCACCGGTAAAAGCCGTCTATACCAGCCGCCGGGGAGGGGTAAGCAACGCCCCATATGACAGTTTAAACCTGAGCCTTCACGTCGGCGACAAGCACCAGGCAGTCCTGGCCAACAGGAACCTGCTGGCCGGGGTCCTGGACCTCCCCCTGGGGAGCTGGGTTATCGGCGAGCAGGTTCACGGGAACAAAGTGGCCCGGGTGGGCAGGGAACAGGCCGGGAGCGGGGTGCAGGAACTGGCTACCGCTCTCGAGGGTATCGATGCCCTGGTAACCAATGAGCCGGGCATAACCCTGGTTGCCTTTTATGCTGACTGCGTTCCCATTTATATTGTCGACCCTGTTAACCGGGCCCTGGGCCTGGCCCACGCCGGCTGGCGGGGGACGGTCCTCCAGGTGGGGGCCAGGATGGTAGCGCGCCTGGCGAGCGAGTTCGGCAGCCGGCCGGGGGACCTCCTGGCTGCCATAGGACCGGCTGTAGGTCCCTGCTGCTACCAGGTAGACGCCAGGGTGGCAGATAAGGTTCAGGAACAACTTCCCTTTGCCGGGGAACTGCTGGCGGCGGACGGTCCCGGGCACTGGCGCCTGGACCTGCCCCGGGCGAATTACTTGAGCCTGGTGGCTGCCGGTTTGCAGCCTGACCGGATAGCGGTTGCCGGTATCTGCACTCACTGCCAGGCTGATACCTTTTTCTCCCACCGCGCCTCCGGCGGTATTACCGGGCGCCAGGCAGCTCTGCTGGCCCTGGGTGAACAGGTATGAGGACGGCCAATAATCCATCACTACCCCCGGCCAGAGCCCGGCCGCGACGGCGCCGCCGGCCCGGGCGATTAATCGTGCGGGGAGCGCTTCTGATTTTAGTGTTCCTGGTGGCCTGGTCCGGCATCAGGGGAGCAGCCCGGGCGGTTGCATGGTACTTTTTACTTACCCGGCAGGTGGATACCGGTACCCTGGAGGACAGCCTCCCTCTGGAGGTGTATATTGCCAGGGAGGAAAAGGTTCTGACGGCGCCTGTAACCGGTACCCTGACCCCGGTGGTACCGGAAGGGGAACGAGTACCGGCCGGAGCCACCATCGCCAATCTTCTCCCTGTGGCGGCCGGGGCAAACCCGGTGGCCGTTAAAGCCCCTTACCCGGGCCAGGTCTCCTACGAGGTTGACGGCCTGGAAGCAAATTTGCAGCCAGCCACCCTGGGCAACATCAGTTACCAGGATTTAAAACGCCTGACAGCCCTGGCCAGGCCGGTGACCGCTCGCGGCCAGGTAAAGGAAGGAGAACCCGTAGTTCGCCTGGTTAATAACCTGGACCCCCTGCGGCTCTATGTCCCCCTGGAAGACTTGCCGGATGGCTGGAAGGCAGGCCAGGAGGTTACCCTGAAGGTACCAGGGGATAATGACGAGACCCGGGCCCGGATTGTCCGCCTTCAGGATGAAGGTAACCAGCGGGCTGCTGTTATGGAGGTGGTTACCTGGGACAATAGCTGGCTTCATCCCCGCCAGATGGCCGTGGTGGCAGTATTGAAGCGTTACCGGGGGATAATACTGCCGGCGTCAGCCCTGGATGTCGGACCGGGTGGGGAGAAGGGAGTATATGTCCTGGGAGCCAGGAACTTGCAGTGGCAGCCGGTTACCATCGTGGGCCAGGTGGGAGACCAGGTGGCCGTCCGGGGCCTGGAAGCAGGCGCCGAGGTAGTTCTCCGGCCTCGTCTGGCCCGATGGTTGATGAATTAGAGCGGGGAAGCAGGATTTACAATAAATATGTAGAAAGTATAAAGAATTACGCGGGGGAAAAACATGGTTAACATGTCAGAAAATATTACCAGGGTGTTGGAAAGAATAGCGGCTGCAGCCCGGCGCAGCGGCCGGCGGCCAGAGGATATCACCCTGGTGGCAGTTACCAAGACTGTTCCCGTGGAGCGCATCCGGGAAGCTGTTGCCTGTGGCCTGAAGGACCTGGGGGAAAACCGTGTCCAGGAACTCCTGGCCAAACAGCCCCACATTGAGGGAGTCAACTGGCACCTTATCGGCCACCTGCAGCGCAACAAAGTTCGCCAGGTCTGGGACCGGGTTTGCCTGATCCACTCCGTAGACAGCCTGGAGCTGGCCCGGGAGATAAATAAGCGGGCGACTGCCGCCGGGCGCCGGGTGGACATTCTCCTGGAGGTCAACATAGCCGGGGAAGAGAGCAAGTACGGCCTGGTTCCCGACGCCGTTATTCCCCTGGTGCGGGAGATAGCCGTCTGGCCGGGGCTACATATCTGCGGCCTGATGACGGTGGCCCCCCTGGTAGCGGACCCCGAAGAGGTACGCCCGGTCTTCCTCCGCCTGGCTGGTTTACGGCGGGAAGTGGAGGCCCTGCACCTTCCCGGGGTGGACATGGCCTATCTTTCCATGGGGATGACCAATGATTTTGAGGTAGCCATTGAGGCTGGAGCCAACATGGTCCGTATTGGCTCCGCCATTTTTGGTGCCCGTGACTATCAAAACTAAGGTGGAGGTGCATTAAGGGTGGCATTCTGGCAGGGTTTAATAAACTGGCTGGGTTACGGTCACGAAGGGGAGGAACCGGAAATGGAGAAACCGGTGCCCGAGGCGGAAACAGTTCCGGTTACCCCGGCGAAGGGAAAACTGGTAGGTTTACCGACGGCGCGTAACGCCATGCGCCTGGTAATTGCCAGGCCCCAGTCCTTCGAGCAGACCGCCGGCCTGGCGGAGAATCTGAAAAACTACCGGCCGTTAATTGTCAACGTTGAGGGCATACCTGTTGAGGAAGCAAGACGGATCATTGATTTCTTGAGCGGTGCCGCCTATGCCCTGGGGGGCCGGGTGCGCAAGGTAACCAGCGGCATCTTTTTATTTACTACCAGCAATGTCGACCTGAGTGGCGATCTGGAAGAACAAATACCGGGTGGTCTGAACTGGCTGGAGGCAGCCGGCCGGGGTAAATAGCGGGAGGCTAAGGAAAAGGTGGACGCAAATATCGGTTTTCTTGGCGCCGGGGCTATGGCCGAGGCCCTTATCCGCGGTATTATCCAGGCCGGTCTGGTGCAGCCGGATGGGATCAGGGCTTACGACATCCAGGCTGCAAGGTTAAAGGAACTGGAGCAACGATACGGACTGGTGGCGGCAGCCAGCAGGGAAGAACTGGTGGCCGCTGCGGACATCATAATTCTGGCCGTAAAACCCCAGAATGTGGAAGCGGCCCTGGCGGGATTGCAGGTCAGGAGGGATAAGCTGGTGATCTCCATTATTGCCGGCGTCACCCTTTCCCGCCTGGCAGGATACCTGGGTGACGTGCCTTTAGTCAGGGTGGTCCCCAATACCCCGGCCCTGGTGGGTGCAGGGGTTTCCGCCCTGGCCGCCGGTGCCCGGGTGGGCCAGGAAGCCCTGGAGAAAGCCCTGGCCATTTTCCGCTCTGTAGGCGAGGCCATGGTGTTGCCGGAAGAACAGCTAAACGCCGTGACCGGCCTCAGTGGGAGCGGGCCGGCTTACGTTTATATGATCATTGAAGCCCTGGCTGACGGCGGCGTGCGCCAGGGACTGGCCAGGCCGGTGGCCCTGGAACTGGCGGCCCGGACCCTCCTGGGTGGAGCACAGATGGTCCTGGCCACCGGTGAGCACCCGGGGGTCCTGAAGGATAGGGTAACCTCCCCGGCGGGGACAACTATAGCCGGCCTCGCCGTACTGGAAGACCGGGGTCTACGGGGAGCCCTCATCCGGGCTGTCGAAGCTGCTACCCTGCGGGCCGGCGAACTTGAATAAGGAGTAGATGGCATGCAGACCCTGGCAGTCCTGGTCCGGGTGGCCTTTGAGGTTTTAAACTGGCTGATTATCGCCCGGATCCTCATTTCATGGTTTCCCCACGATCCCAATAACCCCATCATGCGATTTATTTATGAGATTACGGAACCGGTCCTGGCCCCCTTCCGCCGGATCATGCCCCGCACAACCTTACCCATTGATTTCTCACCCATTATTGCCGTTCTGGTTTTACAGCTGGTGGAGCACCTGCTGATCAATTTCATCATGCGTTTGGGATAGGAGGCCCCTAAAGGTGCTGACCCCCCTGGATATCAATAAAAAAGAGTTTCACCGCAGTTTCCGCGGCTATAACTGCGAAGAAGTAGATGAATTCCTGGAGCAGATTTTGCGCGATTACGGCCAGGTTTACCGTGAAAACCAGGAAATGCGGGAAAAGAACCAGCGCCTCAGCGAAGAACTGGAGCGCTATGCCCGCCTGGAACAGACCCTGAAGGATGCCCTGGTAATGGCCCAGCAGGCGGCTGATGAAATGCGCCAGAACGTCCAGAGGGAAGCAGAACTAAAACTCCAGGAGGCGGAGAACAAAGCCCGGGAGATTTTAAACCAGGCCCGGGCCCGGGCGGAAAAGGTTGAACGCTATCAGAGGGACCTGGAAGCCAGTACCAGGGCCTTTAAAATGCGCCTGCGCTCCCTCCTGCAGGCACAACTGGAACTCCTGGAGGACCGGGTAGAGGCTGAAGTAGCGGCTACGGCTGACCAGGGGGAACAACCACAAGAACCTGGACCCGGCACCGGGGAAATAAGAGACTGTAAACTTGATCCCTGCAACCAGGAACAGGTATAATTTATAGAATAATTAAGGGCAGAAAGAAATCTGTCCGCCCGGTATAACGGAATGATAAGCCCGGCAGACAACTCAACCAGCAATCACCATTTTTGGCAGGACCCTATTTGGAGGAGTGGCGAGACTAAGTGGATTATAGTAAAACCCTAAATCTACCCCGTACAGATTTTCCCATGCGGGCCAACCTGCCCCAGCGTGAACCCGAGATCCTTAAGTTCTGGGAGGAAAACGACATCTACGGCAAGGTTCAGGAGGCCAACAGGGGCAAGCCCAAGTTTATCCTCCACGACGGCCCGCCCTATGCCAATGGCCACCTGCACCTGGGTCATACCTTAAATAAAATCCTCAAAGATATCATTATCAAGTATCACTCAATGAACGGTTATGACGCCCCCTATGTGCCCGGGTGGGATACCCACGGCCTTCCCATTGAGCAGCAGGCCATTAAGAATCTAGGACTCAACCGCCACGCCGTCGACGTCGTTGAGTTCCGTAACCGCTGCCGGGATTACGCTTTGAAGTATGTCAATATCCAGCGGGAAGAATTTAAACGCCTGGGGGTGCGGGGCGACTGGGAGCATCCCTATTTAACCCTGGAACCGGAGTACGAAGCCATCCAGATAGGTGTATTTGGCGAGATGGCCAAAAAGGGCTATATCTACAAGGGCTTAAAGCCTGTCTACTGGTGCACCGACTGTGAGACAGCCCTGGCGGAAGCCGAAGTGGAGTACGGCGAGAAACGTTCGCCCTCTATTTATGTTAAATTCCCGGTAGCTGATGCCAGGGGCCTCTTTGAGCCCCGGGGGAGTTCCATCGTTATCTGGACCACCACCCCCTGGACTCTACCGGCCAATGTAGCCATCGCCCTGCACCCGGAGTTTAAGTATGTCCTCATCCAGGCAGGGGAGGAAAGGCTGCTCCTGGCCGCCGAACTGGCCCGGCCGGTGCTGGAGCTTTTGGGGGTAAGAGATTACCGGGTGGTGGCTACCTTTACCGGCAGCGAGCTGGAAGGGATCACCTGCCGTAATCCCCTCATGGACCGGGATTCCGTGGTGATTTTAGGAGAACACGTTACTTTGGAACAGGGTACCGGGTGCGTGCATACCGCTCCCGGCCACGGCCTGGAAGACTATGAAGTGGGCATGCGTTACCATCTGCCGGTGCTGTCCCCCCTTGACGACCGGGGCCGCTTTACGGAGGAAGGGGGCCAGTTCGCCGGGCTCTTTATCGATGAGGCCAACAAAGCCGTGGTCAAGGAACTGGAAGCCCGGGAAGCCCTCCTGCACTTTGGTTTCATCAAGCACCAGTACCCTCATTGCTGGCGGTGTAAGCACCCCGTTATCTTCCGGGCGACGGAACAGTGGTTTGCCTCAATTGAAGGGTTCCGGCAAGAAGCCCTGGAGGCCATCAAAAAAGTCAAATGGATCCCGGCCTGGGGTGAAGACCGGATTTATAATATGGTAGCCGACCGGAGCGACTGGTGTATCTCCCGCCAGCGCACCTGGGGTGTACCTATTCCCATCTTTTACTGTGCCAGCTGCGGCCGGGAGATAATCAACGACGCCACCATCAGCCACCTCCAGGAACTCTTCCGGGAGCACGGTTCCAACGTCTGGTTTGCCCGGGAAGCCGGAGAACTGGTGCCGCCGGGGCTGAAGTGTCCCGAATGCGGCAGCAAAGAATTCCGCAAGGAAACGGATATTATGGATGTCTGGTTCGATTCCGGTTCCAGCCATGCTGCCGTGCTGGCCACCCGTCCGGAACTGGCCTGGCCGGCCGACCTTTACCTGGAGGGTAGCGACCAGCACCGTGGCTGGTTTAACTCCTCCCTGTCGACGGCGGTGGCTACCAGGGGTCGCGCCCCTTACCGCCAGGTTCTGACCCACGGTTTCCTGGTGGACGAAGAAGGCCGCAAGATGTCCAAGTCACTGGGCAACGGCATTGACCCGGCGGATGTTATCCGGCAAAAGGGAGCCGACGTCCTGCGTCTCTGGGTGGCTTCGGCCGATTACCGGCGGGATGTGGCCGCTTCGGAGAATATCATGCGCCAGATTACCGAGGCTTACCGTAAAATTCGCAATACCTGTCGTTTCCTCCTGGCCAACCTGGCCGATTTTGATCCCGGGAAGGACCAGGTCCCAGGGGAGGAGATGCTGGAGCTGGATCGCTGGGCCATGAATCGCCTGCAGCGCCTGATAGCCAGGGTTACCATGGCCTACGACGATTATGAGTTCCATGTGGTCTACCATACTATCCATAACTTCTGCGCGGTAGATCTAAGTGCTGTCTATCTGGATATCATTAAAGATCGCCTCTATACCTGGCCGGCGGCTTCCAGGGGACGGCGTTCGGCCCAGACTGTCCTTTACGAAACCATTAACGTCCTGGTACGACTCCTCACCCCCATCCTGGCCTTTACGACAGAAGAGATCTGGCGTTACCTTCCCGGTGAGGGTGACCGGCCCATCAGCGTCCAGCTGGCCGGTTGGCCCCAGGTAAAAACCGAGTTTCTCGACGATGAGCTGGAGGAAAAATGGAAAAGGATTCTTCAAGTTCGCGATGTCGTCGCCCGGGCCCTGGAGCGCGCCCGCCAGGAGCAGGATCTGGGGAATTCCTTAAACGCCGCCGTCCACCTCTACCCTGATGCCGGCATGTACCAGTTCCTGATGCCCATCGGGGATGAACTGGCAACCATCATGATCGTATCCAGGGTTGACCTGCACCAGCCGGGAGAGGAAGCACCGGCGGGCAGCCTGGAGGAACCTGAACTGCCGGGCCTGCAGGTCTATGTCACCGCTGCCCCGGGGCAGAAGTGTGAGCGCTGCTGGATGGTCAGTGAAACAGTGGGGCAAGACACCGATCACCCCACCCTTTGCCGCCGCTGCGCCACCGTTGTGAAGGAGATGGATATGAACGGGTAAAAAAGCTGTGACGGGTCTATACTAAGAAGGTCAGGCCGGAAGGTCCGGGCACCTCCCCGCAAGGGAGTTATTTCAAGGCGAAAGGGTGGTCCGGTCCGGTGATAAAGTTCCGTGACGAGGACTTTTTGCCTGTTGAAGTACCCGTGGGGGTTTCCAACCGCCATATCCACCTGTGCCGGCAGGATCTCGATACCCTGTTCGGGCCCGGCTACGAACTGACAGTTTATCGTCAACTCAGCCAGCCGGGGGAATACGCCGCCAGGGAAACAGTCACCATCGTCGGCCCCTGCGGGGTCCTGGAGGGGGTCAGGGTCCTGGGGCCGGTGCGGTCCTACTCCCAGGTGGAGATAGCCATGACCGACAGTTTCCGCCTGGGACTGAAGCCCCCTGTAAGGGAATCCGGCGACCTGGAAGGCACACCGGGGATCGCCGTTGTCGGCCCGTCCGGGGCCCTGGCTCTGCCCCGGGGAGTTATCCTTGCCGCCCGCCATATCCACATGGAGGCCGATCGAGCCGCGTCCCTTAACCTCCATGACGACCAGCGGGTCCAGGTCCTGGTACCGGGCCTGAGGGGGATGATCTTTAATAACGTAATCGTCCGGGTGAGCCCCCACTATCGCCTGGAGCTACACCTGGATACCGACGAGGCCAATGCCGCCCTGCTGGCCAGCGGCGATAAAGTAAAAATCCTGCGTCCCTGACGCGGGATTTTTTGTTATAAGTACCGTGGGTCAGGGAAAGCTATTTTTTAAGCGCAGTGGAGCGCGTAGCTCCCGGGCGATGCGATATGACGCCGTCCCGGAGAAAAGACTTTACGGGGTGTTCGCTTCTTGAATGAAGTAGAGCGCGGCACTGCCTTCCTGGCCGATAAAATGCAGCAACTGATTACCACCATCGAAAAGGCCAATGTCGCGGAGTGGGTTGAACTTTACCGCCGGCCAGGCCGGCTGCTTTACTTGAACTTCGCCGCTGGCATAGCCCGGGGCCTGGGGATCGCCATTGGTTTCACCATCCTGGGCGCCATTGTAATCTACATTATCCGTGAGCTGGCCCTGTTGAACCTGCCGGTCATCGGCAAACTAATTGCCGAGATCGTACGCATGGTCCACCAGGAAGTGTATTAGTGTACCTCCAAGTTTACCAGCCGGGAACCCCCGGGCCAGGAACCTGTACCCCGGCCTGGAGAGGGGGCATTAAAGGAATTGAGGAAAAAGGAGGAAACCACCATGGACCGACAGTCCCTGGCCCATTTCCGCCAGAAGCTACTGGCGGAAAAAGCGGGCCTGGAAGAACAGCTTGATTCCTTCAACAGCGGTGGCCTGCGGGAATCCCTGCTGGAGTCCACCCAGGAACTATCCCGCTACGACAACCACCCCGGGGACCTGGGCACGGAGGAGTTCGAGCGCGGTAAAGACCTGGCCCTGCGGGACAACGTCCAGGTCCAGTTACGCAAAATTGAAGACGCCCTGCAAAGCATGGCCGAAGGGACCTACGGTTACTGTCGCCGCTGCGGCCGGGAGATCCCCCGGGAGCGCCTGGAGGCCATACCGGAGACTACCCTCTGCCTGGAGTGCCGCCGGGAAATGGAGGCGGAGGGTGATAAACACTCCCGTCCCGTGGAAGAGGCCGTCATCCTGCCTCCCTTCGGCGGCCAGACTTCCGATCCCCACCAGAAACACCCCGACGAGGAAGAGGCTGTTGAGTATGACGGTGAAGACGTCTGGCAGGAACTGGGCCGGACTATCGAACACGCTTCCGAGGCCCGCAGCGGTTCCTACTTCGGTCCCCTGGACCTCGATGAAGATCGGGGCTTCGTGGAAGCGGTAGAGAATATTCCTTATTTCAAGGGCGCTGACGGCATGTTTTACGAAGACACCGGGGCCTACCTCGAAGACGACGGGGTACCGGAGGAAAAAGTAATCGGCGACGCCGGCCGGGACCGGGTGCTGAAGGGAGAAGGGGACAGGGAGCATCAGTCGTAGGGCATGGTTTCCAGGGTGTCATTGGCCTTGCCGAAGGAGAAGACCTTAGTGGTATCCTCTTCCGGCAGATGGCGCTCAAAGTCGCCACAGTTGGTATCCAGGCCGTTCCTGGTCACATGGATGGTGTCCAGCCGGCAGAAGCCGCCGCCGTCGTGATGGACGCAGAAGTAAACCTCACAGGATATACGGGGCAAGGCAAGTCACCTCCAAAAGATAGTTTACCCCCGCAGGTTATCGTGGTATGATTAGAAATTGAATAGGGGGTCAAGCGGATGTATAAAGCCCTGACCATTGCCGGTTCCGATTCCGGCGGCGGTGCCGGCATTGAGGCTGACCTGAAGACCTTTGCCGCCCTGCGTGTCTACGGTACCTGCGCCATAACCTCGGTCACAGCCCAGAATACCCTGGGAGTCCAGGGCACCTTTGACCTGCCGCCCGAGTTCGTCGGCCGCCAGCTGGATTCCATCCTGGGCGATATCGGCGCCGATGCTGCCAAAACAGGCATGCTGGCCAGCACCGGTATCATCGAAGTCGTGGCCGCTAAAGTACGAGAATACGGCCTGAAAAAGCTGGTCATCGATCCGGTTATGGTGGCCAAGAGCGGCGACCCCCTCCTGGCCCGGGATGCCCGCCAGGCTCTGAAGGAAAAGCTGCTGCCCCTGGCCCTGGTGATTACGCCCAACCTTGACGAGGCCGGGGTATTAACCGGCCGGGAGATCGCCACGGAAAAGGAGATGGCAGATGCCGCCCGGGAGCTTTATGACCTGGGTGTCCCCTATGTGGTGATCAAGGGAGGCCACCTGGCCGGGGAGGCTACGGATATTCTCTTTGACGGGAGGGAAATCCAGACTTTTACCACCCCGCGGCTGGACACCCGCCATACCCACGGTACCGGCTGTACCTTTTCCGCCGCCCTGGCGGCCCTCCTCGCCCGGGGCCTGGCGGTGCCGGAGGCGGTGGCCGGGGCCAAGGAATATATCACCCGGGCCATCAGCCAGGCCAGGCCTGTCGGCAAGGGTTACGGGCCGGTCCATCACCTGGTGGATTACTACTCCTGGGGGGATTAGCTTGCCCTTTTTGCTCCTGACGCTTCTGGTCCTGGCCGTCGACCAGCTGAGCAAGTATATGATTCGTATCAATTTCCAACCGAATGAGAGCCTGCCGGTAATCGGGTCTTTTTTCCACCTGACCTATGTCCATAATCCCGGGGCGGCCTTTGGCCTGCTGGCCAATAAAACCCAGGTCTTTGTAGGGGTTACCGTGCTGGTTGCCATCATCATCCTGGCTGCCTATCGCTATTTACCACCGGACCGGCCCTTGCTGCGCCTGGCCCTGGCCCTGATGCTGGGGGGCGCCCTGGGTAACCTTATCGACCGGCTGCGTTTCGGCTACGTAGTGGACTTTTTAGACCTGCGCATCTGGCCGGTCTTTAACCTGGCCGACATGGCCATTGTTTTCGGGGTGATCATCCTTTGCTGGCAGTTATTGCTGCCGGCCGGGGAGCAGGGCCGGGAACCGTGACCAGGGAATTGGAAGTCGTGGTTCCACCGGAAGCCAGGGGCCGGCGTCTCGATGCCTGGCTGGCCGGCGAACTGCCGGAGGTATCCCGTTCCCGCATCCAGCAGCTCCTGGAGGCCGGGGAGATTACCCTGGCCCGCCCGGGCCGTCTCAAAGCCAACTACCGTCTCCAGGGTGGCGAAAGGGTCCGGGTGCGGTTACCGGAGCCCGCCAGGCTGGCGGCCAAACCGGAAGCCATTCCCCTGGACATCCTCTATGAGGACGAAGATATAATTGTCGTCAACAAACCCCGGGGAATGGTAGTACACCCGGCGCCGGGGAGCGAGGAGGGCACCCTGGTGAACGCTCTATTGTATCACTGCGGGGACCTCTCGGGGATTAACGGCGTCTTACGGCCCGGCATTGTCCACCGCCTGGACAAGGATACCTCGGGCATCCTGGTAGCGGCCAAGAACGACGCCGCCCACCGCGGCCTGGCGGCCCAGATCAAGGACCACAGTATGAAAAGGATTTACCTGGCCCTGGTCCACGGCGAGGTGGCCGAACCCCGGGGCAGGGTGGAAGCCCCCATCGGCCGCCACCCGGTGGACCGCCAGCGCATGGCCGTTACCCTGAAGAACTCCCGGCCGGCCGTTACCCATTACCGGGTGGTGGAGCATTTTCCCGGCTATACCCTCCTGGAAGCGCGCCTGGAAACGGGCCGTACCCACCAGATCCGGGTCCATATGGCCTTCATCGGCCACCCGGTAGCCGGCGATCCCAAATATGGTCCCCGCCGTTGTCCCTTTGCGGTTCACGGACAACTCCTCCATGCCGGGTGCCTGGGGTTTGTTCACCCTGTACGGGGCGATTACCTGGAGTTCACGACGCCGCCCCCGGCGATTTTTTTACAGGTCCTGGAGCAGTTACGCCGGGCAAAAGGAGAGAAGTAGATGCCGGATGAATGGGTAACCGTCGCCGTCCGGGATTGGATGGAAGCCCAGTTAATCAAGGGCCTGCTGGAATCCTCGGGCTTCCTGGTCCGCCTGCAGGCTGAGCCCCTGGGAAAGGTTTATGGTTTAACTGTGAGCCCCATGGGCATGGTCCTGGTCCAGGTGCCGGCGTCGCTGGCTGAACAGGCCCGGGCGCTCCTGGCGGCGGAAAAGGGGGAGGAAACCTCCGGTGCCGGGAAAACTCCAGAACAAGCTGAATGATCTCGACGGCAGGGAATGGCTCTACTGGACAGACACCCTCTACATCACCGCCTACCCTCCCGACGCCACCCACCCTTTGCGAAAAAAACACGGGGCCATGAAACCGCCGGAGGTAATGGCCGAAATAGTACGTTTTTTTACTAAAAAAGGGGAACTGGTCCTGGATCCCTTTGCCGGGGTAGGGGGAACCCTCCTGGGGGCAGCCCTGGCCGGGCGGGCCAGCCTGGGTTTTGAACTGGATTCCCGCTGGGTAGATATCTACCGGACCATCCAGAGGGATTTTGTAATCGCCGGCGGCGTTTTGCGCCGCCGGGAGGAAACGGCGACCGCCGGGGCGGAGATAGACGGGGAAATGCGCCAGGGCGACTGCCTGGAACTCTTACGCCGGCTGCCGGGGGAATCTGTAGCTGCCGTAATTACCGATCCCCCCTATGGCATTAACCACGGCCCCCGGGGTTTTTCCGCAGAGACCAATTTTAATATGACTTCCCCCCTGCAGAGTAGTGACCTGGGGCAGGCCCCCGACCTGGAGTCTTTCTTAGCCCGCCTGCAGGATATAGGGCGGGAGATCCACCGGGTCCTCTGGCCGGGCCGCTACCTGGTCATGATGGTTGGGGACCGTTACCAGGAGGGGGAGTACGTCCCCCTGGGGTTCCTGGTGGCCGAGGCCATGCGCCGGGTAGGCTTTAAATTTAAGGGGGTGAAGATCTGGTCCAATAAGGCCACCCGCCGGCCTTTAAAACCTTATGCCGTCAAATCTGTCTTTGTCCCCAATATTACCCACCAGAATATCCTCATTTTACGAAAGGAATAACCATGCGAGAGTTGCTATCTGTCGGAGCCCAGGTAGGTTCCCTTTTTTTCTATGTAGCCCTGGGCTTCCTCGGGCGCCGGAAACAGATCCTGAGCGCCCGGGGTGATAAGGTCGTCTCGGACATTATCTTTTACTTTACCATGCCGGCCCTGACCGTTACCTCCATGAACCTGAAGGTATCCGGAACCGAATTAACCATCGCCTGGATGATCCTGGCCGCCTCCCTGGTGCTGGTGGTGTTTTCTTATGCCCTGACCGTCCTGGTGGCGGCCTGGTTACGCCTGCCGCCCCGGGCCGGCTATGCCTTCCAGTTCACCACCGCCTTTGGCAATGTAGCTTACCTGGGTTTCCCGGTGGCCTACATCCTCTTCGGACGGCTGGGGGTCTTTTACGCCGCCATGTACGCCCTGGGCCATAATCTCCTTTTCTGGACCCTGGGGGTGTGGTTGATGCAGGACCATGAGCACCAGGTTCCGGTCTGGCGCCAGGTTTTCAATATCAACGTCCTGGCCATTATCCTGGGCTTTGCCCTGGCCCTCCTCCACTGGCAGATACCGGAGCTTCTTTTCCATCCCCTGGACAGCCTGGGCCAGGCTACAGTCCCCCTGGCCCTCCTCCTGGTAGGCTCCATGCTGGCCGAGTCGCCGGTCAGTACCTGGGCGGGGAATAAAAACGTCTACCTGATGACTGCCCTCAGGTTAATAATTTTTCCAGCCCTGGCCTTCCTGGCCATGCTCTTACTACCGGGCTGGGATAAAACCGCCCGGGCCCTCATAGTCATGCAGATGGCCATGCCGGCGGCAGCCATTGCCCCGGCCGTCGCCCGGAAGTATGACGGCGACTACAACCTTATATCCAAAGGGGTGGTGGCAACTACCCTGATTTCCCTGTTAACCATTCCTTTCTGGTTCTGGTTGGCAAATTACCATATTATGACATAAAAAACTATTTTTCTAGCAGGAAAAATTTACCTGGGTGTCAAACATTACCTGGTAATTTATGGTTAACCTTAAAAACCAGGAAGAGGTGACACCCATGGCCAAAAAAACTAAAAGTATGCCGGTACCCAAGATAACAAAAGTAAAAGTGACGGGAAAAATAGATTCCCTCACCGATTTCTTGAAGCTGCGCCTCTTTGAATACTCCCCCCAGTCTGTAGAAGAATTGATTCACGAGGCCCGGCACCGCTTCTTGCCCAACCAGCTACCGGCCAAGGTGCAAAAAAACGTCAACCGCTGCCTGACCAAGAACCCCTGCTTCCGCAGCGAAGGGAAGGGCCTCTGGTGCCTGCGCCTGGACGGCTTGAAGGAAAACGATGCCGGCCACCGGGTGCTCCAGGCCCAGGGGGATGCTTTACGCTTAAATGAGATTAACCAGGAGTTGAGGGAGGCGGGGAAGCCAGAAATACCGGGAGAGCAGAAACTGGTATCCGACGGCCGCTTTATCCGGCTCAAGGACGGCCGCTGGGGGCTGATCCACTGGTCCTATATCGAGCCGGAACCCGCCACTGAAATAGACAAGGGACAGAGGGAAGCCGCGGCGACTGCCGGTAAGACTACCCCCGGAAATAACCCGGCAGCAGTGGCGCCGGCAGAAGCCGCAACCGGCGGCAAACCCGCGCCGGCCGCCGGGGCAGCGCCACCCGCCGGTGGGAAGATGGCAACAGCTGATTCCGTGAAAACTGGCCCCGGAAGCCACCCGGCGCCCCAACCTACAACCGGCAAGCCCGCCCCTGACAGCCGGGGAGACAGCCCGCCCACAATCTTGCCCCTGGCCAGGCCTGTCCCGGCCGGTGGCCAGGAAAATAAGGATACCGACTTCTGGGATAAACTCTTCCCCCTTAAACATATGGGAGAAAAAACTACCCCGGCGACCCCGGCTGCTACCAGGGAGATCAGGGAGCAGCCCGCCTGGGAAGAGATAGCCGCCGGGGCCGAGGCGGCCAGCCTTTCCCTGGAAGCAGGCCCAGCCGTACGGGCGCCCAAAGAATTCAGCCTGATCAGCGGCGGCAGGTCCGCTTCCGGACGCCAGGGGGATCTAAAGGATAGCGAAAGGGAAAAACTGCAGCAGGAGATCCAGGACCTGCGCCAGGAGAATAAAAACCTCCTCGGGGACCTGGAGAAGCTCCACCGGCGCAAGGAGGAGCTGCGCCAGGAACTGACCCAGCTGGAAGAACAACTGGTTAACCTGCGGGTCGAGCGGGATACCTTGAAGAAGCGGGTCAGCCATCTGGAGACGCGCCTGATGCAGCTTCAGGGCACCCTGAATAAAACCGTCAGCGACGCCCAGGCGGAACAATCCCGCCTGAAGCAGCAACTGCGGGAGCAGGAGTACCGCCTCCAGACTACCCTCATTGCCAACGAGGATCTGGAGCGCACGGTGGCCGACCTGCAAAAGGAGCGCCAGGACCTGAAACGCCAGCTCTCCTTCTGGCCGGTACGCCTGGCCCTGCGCCTCGCTTCCCTCCTGGGCTTCAGCCTGCCCCGGGAAAGGGCCCGGGCCAGGGCCTATGGCCGTTAGCTATACGAAAAGAAGCATTGCAGGCTATTGCTAATAACAGCAACCATGATTTATAATTATCTCTGATAATTTTACCCCGAAGCATCGGGGTATTTTTGTGGGGGATCGGGCCATTGACGGAGGTTGTGCGGGCAAGGGGCCTGGTAAAAAGGTATAACGGCTTCCCGGCTGTCAAGGGGATTGATTTCGACGTCCGGCCGGGACAGTGTTTCGGCTTCCTGGGCCCTAACGGCGCCGGGAAGACTACCACCATTAAAATGATCCACTGTTTTACCCCGGTGAGCGACGGCACCCTGGAGGTGCTGGGGTATGACGTCCGCCGGCAACCCCGCCAGATTAAGGCCCGGCTGGGAGTGGTGCCCCAGGAGGACAACCTGGACCCGGAGCTGACGGTAATGGAAAACCTGCTCCTCTACGCCAGCTACTTCGACCTTCCCCGGGCGGTGGCCCGGGAGCGGGTGGAGGAACTCCTGGCCTTCGCCAACCTGGAGGATAAAGCGGGGGTAGAAGTAGAACACCTCTCCGGCGGGATGAAGAGGCGCCTGGCCATCGCCAGGGGGCTTATCAACAAACCCCGGCTCCTCATCCTGGATGAGCCCACCACCGGCCTGGACCCGGAGGCCCGGCACCTGGTATGGGAGAAGATGCGCCAGCTGAAGGCCGGCGGGGTGACCCTGATCCTGACCACCCACTACCTGGAAGAAGCGGCCCAGCTCTGTGACCGCCTGGTGATTATGGATCACGGGATAATCCTGGAAGAAGGCTCGCCGCGGGAACTGGTAGAACGCCACGTCGGCCGGGAGGTCCTGGAACTGAGCCCCGTCGATGGCCGCGGCCGGGAGATCCTCGACCTGGTAGACGGCATGATCCTGGCTTCCCAGTTTATAGGCCGGACCCTTTACCTGTACACCACCAGGGGCCGGGAGGTCTGGCGCCGGATCCAGGAGGGCTACGGTCACTTCAGCCACCAGGTGTTACGGCCGGCCACCCTGGAAGACGTCTTCCTGAAACTGACAGGAAGAAATCTTTCCTGAGGAGCCGCCCATGGGTACTGCCGTTCCCTCCACGAACAACGAAAATGCTGGATGAGGCGAGGGGGAGTGGAGGGTACAGGGAGGAAGCGACTTGGTTTGAGGCGCCAGATACTTGCGCGAAGCCGATAGCTCCGCGGCGTGAACGGGATGGTGACCGTTACGTAGCTTCAGTAACGTAAAGTGCCTCACCCCGTAAAATTTGTATCAAAGAGATTAAGCTAAAACCACCCCCGCCGCTTAAGCAACTGAGCGCCAAGTTTGCTGGCCGGGAACCACGGAGCCCGCAGCCTGTACCCTTCACCCTCCTGGAAGCCAACCAATAACCGCCTGATTGGGCAGAACCCGATTTTCTGGGGAGAATGTATGCAGATGGATATCTCCTATCGCGCCTGGAAGGTCTTCTGGCGCAACTTTGTTGTCTTTCGCAAGACGTGGCTGACCAACATCATGTTTAATTTCCTTGAGCCCCTCCTCTACCTGGCGGCCATGGGCTACGGCATGGGCCATTATATCCCGGCCATCAAGGGGATGAGTTACCTCCAGTTCCTGGCTCCCGGCCTTATCGCCTCCTCAGCCATGTGGGCCACGGCCTCGGAGTGTACCTATGACAGCTTCGTGCGCATGAAGTTTCAAAAGACCTATCACGCCATCGTGGCCACGCCGGTGAGCCTGGATGAAGTGGTCGTCGGCGAGATGCTTTTCGGGACCTTCAAAAGCCTCCTTTACGGTACGGTGATTTTGTTGGTCATCCTGCCCCTGGGCCTGGTGCCGTCACCGGCGGCCCTGCTGGTACCTCCGGTCCTGGTATTATGCGGCTTTGCCTTTGCCGAACTGGGCATGATCTGGACCGGCCTGGTACCCAAGATAGATACCTTTAGCTACTTCTTCACCTTGATTATTACCCCCATGTTTCTCTTCGCCGGGGTTTTCTTCCCCCTGGATTCTATGCCGTTAATTGTCCAGCGCCTGGCATGGTTGATTCCCCTTTACCATATAGTAGAACTGGTGCGTCCCCTGGTCCTGGGGCAGTTAAGCTGGGGGCTGCTGGGGCATGTTGCCTGGTTAGCAGTCTTTATTGCCATTTTTTTCTATCCGCCCATTTACCTGTTGCGCCGTCGTTTGACCGGTTAACAGGTTGTCCATAGCAGATGGATGTGCTATCCTGGTTCTGGTTTTGAAAGTAATTTGAACAGGGGGCAACAACCATTATAACCTTCGCTACGCTCTTCAGTCCCTATGCCTGGGTGTTGATCATCGGTGCCGCCCTGGTAATCTTTGGCCCCAAAAGGCTGCCGGAAATCGGCCGTGGCCTGGGCCGGGCGGTCAAAGAATTCAAAAATGGCCTCGATGACAGCGAAAAAAATAAAAAGGAGTAATGTTTGCCGATGCTTAACCGTCCCCTCCTGGCCATCGATATCGGCGGCGGTACCCAGGATATCCTCCTCTACCGGCCGGATCAGCCCCTGGAGAACTGCGTCCAGCTTATTTTGCCCTCACCCACGGTCATCTGCGGCCGGCAGGTGGAGGCGGCCACGGCCGCCCGGCAGGACGTATTCCTCAGCGGGTATCTCATGGGCGGCGGCGCCCTGGTGGGCGCCCTGCGCCGCCACCTGGCCGCCGGCTGCCGGGTTTACGCTACCCCGGAGGCGGCGCGGACGGTCTACGACGACCTGGACCGGGTGCGCCAGCTCGGTATAGTCATAACTGACCGGACCCCGGCAGGCGCTGTCACCATCAAGACGGGCGATGTGGACCTGGCCACCCTGGCCCGCAGCCTGGCGCCCTACGGTGTGAAACTGCCGGCAGAGGTGGCCATCGCCGTCCTCGACCACGGCGAGGCGCCGCCGGGTACGAGCGACCGCGTTTTTCGTTTCCAGCACTGGCAGCGCTTCGTGGCCGGCGGCGGCCGCCTGGAAGACCTCCTCTACCGGGAACCGCCCTCCTACCTCACCCGGATGCTGGCCGTCAGGGAGCAGGCCCCGGGGGCCTGGCTCATGGACACCGGGGCCGCTGCCCTGTGGGGCGCCCTGGAAGATGCCAATGTGGCTGCTCGCCGGGAGGAAGGCCTGGTTATCATCAACTGCGGCAACCAGCACACCATCGGCGTCCTGCTGCAGGGACACCGGGTGCTGGGACTATTCGAGCATCATACCAGCTGCCTGAGTGGCCACAAACTGGCCGCCTTTATCGAGAAGCTACGGGCCGGGCAGCTTACCAACGAAGAGATCTTTAACGACGGCGGCCACGGCTGCTATATTGATCCATCCTATCGTCCGGGAGATGGTTTCCGCTTTGTGGCCGTGACGGGACCGCAACGCCGGCTGACCATTCACCAGGATTACTACTGGGCCGCCCCCTACGGCGACATGATGCTCAGCGGCTGCTTCGGCCTGATAGCAGCCGTAGCCGGGGTGAAAATTAACCCTTGACAGGGGACAAACTATGGTCTAAACTACCGCCTTGAGGGTCCTTTTAAGTTAGTCCGGCGAGGCTAGCAAGGGAGTAAGGAAGCGAAACTCGTGGTACGCTAAGCCTGCGCCAGCAACAGCGCAGGTTTTTTAGTGCCCGGAAGGAGTGGCAAAAATGGAGCTGATGGTTAAAGCCAGGATAATGGACGCCGATAAGCTGCGCCGTACCCTGACCCGCATCGCCCATGAGATCCTGGAGCGCAACCGCGGCACCGAGAACCTGGTCTTGATCGGCATCCGGCGGCGGGGAGTGCCCCTGGCGGAACGCCTGCAGAAACTGATCCGGGAGATTGAAGGAGTAGAGGTGCCCCTGGGGATTCTGGACATCACCCTTTACCGGGACGATCTCACGACCTTAAGCGTCCAGCCAGTCATCCACCGGACGGAAATCCCCTTTAATATTAACGGCAAAAAGGTGGTCCTGGTAGATGACGTTCTCTTTACCGGCCGCACCCTGCGGGCGGCCCTGGATGCCCTTATCGACCTGGGCCGGCCCCAGAACATCCAGCTGGCGGTGATCATCGACCGGGGCCACCGGGAACTGCCCGTTCGCGCCGACTATGTAGGGAAAAACGTCCCGACTTCACGGAAAGAGGAAATAGCCGTCCAGCTGGTGGAAATCGACGGCGTGGATCAGGTATTGATCAGGGAATTACCCGAAGAAGCCGATGTCAATCCTTGAAATTAGTCCGGCGAGGCTAATAAGGATGGGGGCGGCAACGTTCTCCTTATTAGCCGGCAGAGCAATAAGGAGTTTTTTTATGCCTGGAAACGGAGGGATTGCACTTGCGCCTGCAGCGTAAAGACCTGCTGGGATTAAAGGACCTCTCGGCAGAAGAAATTGAACTCATCCTGGAGACGGCAGCCCCCATGAAGGAGATTCTGGGCCGCGATATTAAAAAGGTTCCCACCCTGCGGGGTAAGCTGGTAGTTACCATGTTCTACGAGCCTAGTACCCGGACGCGAACATCCTTCGAACTGGCCGCCAAGTATATGGGCGCCGACACTATGAGCATCGCCACGGCTACCAGCAGTGTCCAGAAGGGGGAATCCCTGCGGGATACCGCTCGCACCCTGGCGGCCATGGGTACCGATGCCGTCATCATCCGCCACAGCGCCGCCGGCAGCCCGGCTTTACTCGCCCGGACCATCGAGGCCTCGGTCTTAAACGGCGGCGACGGCATGCATGAGCACCCCACCCAGGCCCTCCTGGACATGTTTACTATCAAGGAAAAGCTGGGGGGGTTTAAGGGGCTCAAGGTAGCTATCCTGGGGGACATCCTCCACAGCCGGGTGGCTCGCTCCAATATCTGGGGCCTGACGAAAATGGGGGCGGAGGTAAGGGTTGTCGGCCCGGCCACCCTTATACCTCCGGAAATTGAAAACCTGGGCGTCAAGGTCTACTACAACGCCGAGGAAGCCCTGAAAGGTGTGGACGTGATCAACGTCCTGCGCATCCAGAGGGAACGGCAGAAGAAGGGCCTCTTCCCGTCCCTGCGGGAGTACGCCCGTCTCTATGAACTTACCCCCGAGCGCCTGAAACTGGCCCGGCCCGGCGCCCTGGTCCTGCATCCCGGTCCCATGAACCGGGGCATTGAGATCGCCCCGGCGGTGGCCGACGGCCTGCAGGCGGCTATTACTGAGCAGGTCACCAACGGGGTGGCCGTGCGCATGGCCCTGCTTTACCTGTTGATTGGAGGTGCCAACTGATGGCGATTTTAATAAAAGGCGGGCGGGTCATTGACCCGGCCCGGAACCTGGATGGACGGCAGGACATACTCATCGAAGGCGAGAAAATAACTACCTTGGCAGCCAATCTCGAGGCCCCGGCCGGAGCGCGGGTCATCGACGCGGGAGGCATGATTGTCACCCCCGGCCTTATTGATATGCATGTCCACCTGCGCGAACCGGGCTACGAGCAGAAGGAGACCATCGCCAGCGGCACCCGGGCGGCGGCTGCCGGCGGCTTTACGGCCGTGGCCTGCATGGCCAATACCAAGCCGGTGGCCGACAGCGCCAGCGTTATCTACTTTATCAAAGAAAAGGCCCGGCAGGAGGGGGTAGTCCGGGTTTACCCGGTGGGCGCCCTTTCCAAAGGCCTGGAAGGTAAAGAAATCGCCGAGATCGGCGACCTGGCGGCAGCCGGGGCGGTGGCCATCTCCGACGACGGCCGCCCGGTCATGAACGCCCTGGTCATGCGCCATGCCCTGGAGTACGCCAAAATGTTCAACCTGCCGGTAATCAGCCACTGCGAAGACGAAGCCCTGGCCAACGACGGCCTGATGCATGAAGGCCTGGTGGCCACCATCCTGGGCCTCAGGGGCATCCCGGCGGCAGCCGAGGAGGTCATGGTGGCCCGGGACCTCATCCTGGCGGAATTGACCGGGGGAAGGCTGCACCTGGCCCATGTCAGCACGGCCGGGTCCGTCCGCCTCCTTAAGGAGGCCCGGGCCCGGGGGGTCAGGGTAACGGCCGAAGCCACGCCCCACCACCTCTGCCTGACGGACATGCTGGTCCAGAGTTACGATACCAGCACTAAAGTTAACCCGCCCCTGCGACCGGCCGGCGATGTGGCGGCAGTGGTGGCGGCCCTGGCGGCCGGCGACATCGACGTCATTGCCTCCGATCACGCCCCCCACGCCGACGAGGATAAGGACGTGGAATACGATTACGCACCCTTCGGCATGGTCGGCCTGGAAACAGCCGTGCCCCTGGTGGTGACGGAGCTGATCCTACCCGGCAAATTAACCTGGCAACAGGCCATCAAGTCCTGGACGGCAAACCCGGCCCGGATTCTCAACATACCCGGCGGCAGCCTGGTCCCGGGCGGGGTGGCCGACGTGACCATAATCGACCCCGACATGGAGAAGGAAGTCGATGTCAACGAGTTCTATTCCCGTGGCCACAACTCGCCCCTGCAGGGCCGGAAGCTCAAAGGCTGGCCGGTATTGACCATTGTAGGCGGCCGGGTAGTGATGGAGAATGGGAAGATCATTGAGGAATGAACACGAGATTTTAGCTGCAAGGCTCGTAAAAAAAATCGGGTTAAAAAGGGAGTGAGTGCCAGTGCGCGGGTTTTTGGTGCTGGAGGACGGAACGGTATATAGCGGCGAGGCCTTTGGCTACCCCGGCCGCTCTCACGGGGAGGTCGTTTTCAATACCAGCATGACCGGTTATCAAGAGATCCTGACCGACCCCTCCTATTGCGGCCAGATTGTAGCCCTGACCTACCCCTTGATCGGCAACTACGGCATTAACGATGAGGATCTCGAGTCGGATGGCCCCCGGGTAGCCGGCTTCGTCGTCCATGAAGCCTGCCCGCGGCCCAGCAACTGGCGGTCAACGGGTAGCCTTGATCATTACCTCCGGGAAAACCGCATCCCGGCCCTGCAAGGGGTGGATACCCGCGCCCTCACCAGGCACCTGCGCCGACGGGGCACCATGCGGGGCATCCTGGCCACGGGCGAGGTGGATCTGGAGGAAATCAAGGCCCTGGCCGCTACCCGGCCGGCCCTGAGCGGCGCCAAACTGGTACCGGCGGTTACCAATGCCGAACCGTATACCGTCGAGGGAGGGCCGCGCCGGGTAGTTCTCTATAACTTCGGCGTCAAGGAGAATATCATCCGCTGGCTGCGCCGGGAGGGATGCACCGTTACCGTCATGCCGGCCCGAAGCACAGCAGCCGCTATTCTGGCCCTCAACCCCGAAGGGGTGGTCGTTTCCAACGGCCCGGGCGACCCCAAGGACGTTCCCTACGGTGTAGCCACCGTCCGGGAACTACTGGGCCGGGTACCCCTGATGGGCATTTGCCTGGGCCACCAGCTCCTGGCTCTGGCCCTGGGAGGCGATACCTACAAACTCCCCTTCGGCCACCGCGGCGGCAACCACCCGGTTAAGGATTTAAGCACCGGCCGGGTCTATATTACCTCCCAGAACCATGGTTACGCCGTCCGGGCTGACTCCCTGCCGACAGGGGCGGTCGTCTCCCATATCAACCTCAACGACGGCACGGTGGAAGGCCTGCGCCATCGGGAGTTGCCCGCCTTCTCCGTGCAGTATCACCCCGAATCCTCGCCGGGACCGACGGATTCCGAGTACCTCTTCCACGAATTTATCAGGCTGGTAGACGAACACCGGGGGCAATAACTATAACGACACCTGTTCGCAGTAGCCGGTGCTTAACGCTACCGGGAACTGAAAGGGGAGAAAGAAAGTGCCTATAAAACCGGGGTTAAAAAAGATAATGGTCATCGGTTCCGGCCCCATCATCATCGGTCAGGCGGCGGAATTTGATTATGCCGGTACCCAGGCCTGCCGGGCTTTAAAGGAAGAAGGAATGGAGGTCGTCCTGGTCAATTCCAACCCGGCGACCATCATGACCGACAGGGATATGGCCGACCGCGTTTACTTGGAACCCCTGACCCTGGATTTTGTAGCGAAGATTGTCCGCCAGGAGCGGCCCGACGGCCTGATACCCACCCTTGGCGGTCAAATGGGGCTGAACCTGGCCATGGAACTGGCCGAAGCCGGGGTTCTAGAAGAAACGGGAGTCGAACTCCTGGGAACACCCCTGACGGCCATCCAGCGGGCCGAGGACCGGGAGCAGTTTAAGGAGATGATGCTGGCCATCGACGAACCGGTACCTGAGAGCCGGATTGTCAACCGGGTGGAGGAGGCCCTGGAGTTCGCCCGGGAAATCGGCTATCCGGTCATCGTGAGGCCGGCCTATACCCTGGGCGGCACCGGGGGCGGCGTGGCCCATAACGAGGCCGAGCTCCGTTCCATTGCCCTGAAAGGGCTGAAGTTGAGCCTGATCCAGCAGGTCCTGGTGGAGCGCTCCGTTGCCGGCTGGAAGGAGATCGAGTACGAGGTCATCCGCGACAGTAACGATAACTGCATTACCGTCTGCAATATGGAGAATATCGACCCGGTGGGCATTCATACCGGCGACAGCATCGTCGTCGCCCCTTCCCAGACCCTTTCCGACCGGGAGTATCACCTGTTGCGGCGCTCGGCCCTGAAAATCATCCGCGCCCTGGGTATCGAAGGGGGTTGCAACGTCCAGTTCGCCCTGGACCCCGGGAGCATGCGCTATTACGTTATCGAGGTCAACCCCAGGGTCAGCCGTTCCAGCGCCCTGGCCTCCAAGGCCACCGGTTATCCCATCGCCAGGGTGGCCACCAAGATCGCGTTAGGGTTGACCCTGGACGAGATCCCCAACGCCGTCACCCGGGAAACAAAGGCTTGCTTTGAACCGGCCCTGGACTACGTCGTCGTCAAGATCCCGCGTTTCCCCTTCGATAAATTCTCCCTGGCCGAGCGTATCCTCGGCACCCAGATGAAGGCCACCGGGGAGGTCATGGCCATCGACCGCACCTTCAGCGGCGCCCTGTTAAAGGCCGTCCGCTCCCTGGAGTTGAAGCTTGACGGCCTGCGGGTGGCGGCCTTCCAGCGTTTCAGCGACAGCGCCCTGCGCCGCAAGATGGCTGAGGCGGACGACGAGAGGCTCTTTGTCGTCGCCGAAGCCCTGCGCCGCGGCTGGACCATCGCTTCCATCCACGAAATTACCGGCATCGACCCCTATTTCCTGGGTGAAATCGAGGCCATTGTGGCCATGGAAGAGAAACTCGTCGCCGCCGGTCCCGCCCTGGACGCGGCCACCTTAAAGCGCGCCAAAGCCATGGGCTTCAGCGACGGCGAGATTGCCAACTTTACCGGCCTGCCGCCGGCGGACATTACCCGGCTGCGGCAGGAAGAAGGCATCCGCCCCACCTTTAAGATGGTGGATACCTGCGCCGCCGAGTTTGAGGCCGTCACGCCCTATTATTACTCCTGCTATGACGTGGAAGATGAGGTACACCCCCTGGAGGGCCGCAAGGTGGCCGTCCTGGGGGCAGGGCCTATCCGCATCGGCCAGGGAATCGAGTTCGACTACTGTTCGGTCCATGCCGCCTGGGCCCTGCGCCGGGCCGGCGTGCACCCCATAATGATCAACAACAACCCGGAGACAGTCAGCACCGATTTCGACACCTCCGACCGCCTCTACTTTGAACCCCTGACACCGGAAAATGTCTTGAATGTCCTGGAAAAGGAGCAGCCGGAAGGGGTGATCGTCCAGTTCGGCGGCCAGACGGCCATCAACCTGGCGCAAACGGTGGCCGGCGCCGGTTTTCCGGTCCTGGGGACGGCGGTGGTCGATATCGACCGGGCCGAAGACCGGGAGAAGTTCGACGCTTTGCTGAACGAACTGGGTATACCCCGGCCGCGGGGCGGGACGGCAACCTCCGTGGGTGAAGTGGTAAAGATCGCCAAGGAGCTCGGTTTCCCGGTACTGGTACGGCCTTCTTACGTCCTGGGCGGCAGGGCCATGGAGATCGTCCACAGCGAAGGCGAGCTCCTGGAGTACGCCACCACCGCCGTCCGGGTGGCCCCGGAACACCCCGTCCTGGTGGACAAATACCTGCCTGGCACCGAGGTGGAGGTAGACGCCGTGAGCGACGGCGAGACCGTCCTCATCCCCGGTATCATGGAGCACGTCGAACGGGCCGGCGTCCACTCCGGCGACAGCATCGCTATTTACCCGGCCCACAGCCTGCCGCCGGGGGTGACGGAAAAGATCGTCGCTTACACCGAGCAGCTGGCCCGGGCCCTCCGGGTGCGCGGCCTCCTCAATATTCAATTTGTCATCCACCGGGGCGAGGTCTACGTCCTGGAGGTAAATCCCCGTTCCAGCCGCACGGTACCCTACCTCTCCAAGATTACCGGCGTGCCCATGGTGGCCCTGGCCACCAACGTCATGCTGGGCAAAAGCCTGCCGGAGCAGGGCTACCGGGGCGGCTTAATGCCGCCGCCGGATTTTACCGCCGTAAAGGTCCCCGTCTTTTCCTTCGGCAAGCTGTTGCAGGTGGACACCTCCCTGGGACCGGAGATGAAGTCCACCGGCGAGGTAATGGGGATTGATCCCGTCTTCGAACGCGCCCTCTATAAAGGCCTGGTAGCCGCCGGCTGCTCCATCCCCCATCACGGCACCCTGCTGGCGACCATCGCCGATAAGGACAAGGCGGAAGCGGTACCCATTATCAAGGGTTTTGCCGAACTGGGCTTCCAGGTAGTGGCTACCGCCGGCACCGCCGGCGCCCTGGCCGCAGCGGGGCTCTTCGTAGAGAGGGTGGGGAAGATCCGCGAGGGTTCGCCCCACATTATCGACTATATCCGGGAAGGGAAGGTCCACTTTGTCCTCAACACCCTGACCAGGGGCAAGATGCCCGGCCGGGACGGTTTTAAGATCCGCCGCGCCGCGGCCGAACTGGGCATCCCCTGCCTGACTTCCCTGGATACGGCCCGGGCCCTGCTCAAAGTCCTCCAGTCCCTGAAGTCCGGCGACGGGTTTAACCTCAAACCCCTGCAGGAGTATGTACCCCTCTCCCGTCCTTAACGGGGGAGCGCCAAATCGCCTCCGCCCCACCCCGGCAGGAGCAGCAGCCAGCGGCTGCACCGGCCGGGCGGTTCTCCGGCCGGCCCGGCATCCCGCCCGGCCCTTCAAGCACCAGGCGAGATGGCCGGGCCGCCGCCATTTAGCATATCAAGAGCGCCGTGAGGGAAGGGCTTTTCCGGTTTTTACCGGTCGGGGTTAAGCCTGATTTAAGGGCCGGCACCTGACCCTCCCCATATTCACTCCGCTTACACTCCGTTTTTTGAACTATAAGATCATAAAGCGGTATTTAAGGGCTTCTGGCCTGCTTGCCAACACTAATGTACCTGCAGGAGATGATCCGCATGCATGCCAAGGACAAAATAATCGTCGCCCTGGATGTTCCCGGCCTGGCTGCCGGGGAAAAGCTGGTGGAACGGCTTTCCCCCTACGCCGGGATGTTTAAAGTCGGCCTGGAGTTTTTCACCGCCGCCGGGCCGGCGGCCGTCCGGATGGTCAAGGAGCGCGGCGGCCGGGTATTTGCCGACCTGAAGCTCCACGACATCCCCAATACCGTGGCCGGGGCGGCGCGGGCCCTGGTGCGCCTGGGCGTGGACATGCTCAACGTTCACGCCGCCGGCGGCAGGGCCATGCTGCAGGCGGCCGCCGCCGCCGTCCGGGAGGAGGCCGCGGCCTTAAACCGCCCGGCGCCGGTACTTATCGCGGTCACTGTTTTGACCAGCCTGGACAGGGAAGCTCTACGGGAAGAGGTAGGTATCGAGCGGGAGGTAGAGGAGCAGGTGGCCCGCTGGGCCCTCCTGGCCCGGGAGGCCGGCCTGGACGGCGTGGTGGCCTCGCCCCGGGAGATCCGGGTCATCAGGGAGGCCTGCGGGCCGGAGTTCGTCATCGTAACCCCGGGCGTGCGCCCGGCCGGGTCCGACCGGGACGACCAGCGCCGGGTCATGACCCCGGCCGAGGCCCTGCGGGAGGGCGCCTCCTACCTGGTCATCGGCCGGCCCATCACCGCTGCCCCCGACCCGGCTGCCGCTGCCAGGGCCATCGCGGCGGAAATAGAGATGGTGAACCAATAACTGAAATATTTTCTTTCACGTAAACCATATTATATTGAGCTCCCGGCACCCTGAATGGGAAGGTGAAGAAGCTTGGACAGATTCTTTACCAGTACCGTCTGGAACACCTTTGTCCTCATTGTTTTGGGCATAATCGCCTTTTTTACGAAGGAAATAGTAACTTTCTTTATGCTGGGGTTTATAATAATCATCCTGACCAACATCTACGGGGTTCTCAAGGATATTGCCCGTAAGATTGACTCGAGCTGCCGTAACGACAGACTCTAAACCAAACGGTAGGAACAGCGCGCCGGTACCGGGCCGGGTATTTACCCCGGCCGCGGGAAAAACTAACGCTAGACTTTCTTATCCTGGAGGTGCGGTATGGGCGAAGAGGAAATCCGCGACGAGCAGAAGACCTTTCGGCACGAGCTTGTCCGGGAAGAATCCCCCGGGATCTGTGGGACCTGGAGACAAAAGGTGAAAATCTGAGGGAAAACCCGTATAAGACGCCGCCCAATAACCTGACGACAAAAAGGAAAAAATAAAGGGAAAAGCCCCGGCCGGGGTTAAGTGCTCCAGCAACCGGCCGGGGCTTTTTCTTCCTGCCAGGGGCACTGCCGCCGGCATCCTACTCCGCCGGCGTGACATAAACCGTCCGCTGGTGGTCGTAGATGACCATTCCCGGCCTGGCGCCGGGGGGCTTCCGGACGTGTTTCACCAGGGTGTAATCTACCGGCACCCGGCTGGACTGGCCGGCGCGGCTGTAGCGGGCCGCCAGGCGGGCGGCCGTTTCCAGGGTGGTAGCGGGCACCTCCCGGCCCCCGGTGCGGATAATTACGTGGGAACCTGGGATATCCTTGGCGTGGAGCCAGAGATCGCCATCCGCGGCCTGTTTCAGGGTCAGCCAGTCGTTCATGCGGTTGTTTTTGCCCACCAGGATCTTGAAACCATCCGGGGAAGTAAACTCCAGGGGCCGGGAGGGCTGATGCGCTTCCGGTTTCGCAGCCTTTTTACCGGTTTTGTGTTTCTCCCTTTCCTCAGGCAGGTACCCGGCCTGGTGCAATTCCCGGCGGATCTCTTCCAGGTCGTCCCTGGTAGCGGCCATGCTGACGGCCTGGGCGATGCTCTCCAGGTAGGCTATTTCGCTCCTGGTTTGTTCCAGCTGGGCGGCGGCCAGGCGGGCGGCGTGCTTGGCCTTGTTGTAGCGGTTGAAGTACCACTGGGCGTTTTCCGCCGGGGTGCGGGAAGGGTCGAGCTCGATGGTGACGGGCTCGCCACCCGGATCGTAGAAATTGGCCGCCGTCAGGCTGGCCTGGCCCTTTTCAATACGGTAAATATTGGCGGTGATGATCTCCCCGGCCAGGCGGAACTCCTCCGCCCCGGCGGCTTCGGCCACGGTGGCGGCCTGGAGGCCCTCCTTTTTGCGGCAGCGCTTTAATTCTTTTTCCAGGACGTGCTCCAGGCTGCGCCGGGAACCCTCCAGGAGCTGGCGTTCCCGGCGGAGGGAGTAGAAATAATCGCAGGCGGCGCCGGGGGTGGCCGGGTGCTCCCGGGGCAAACCCTGGTACTGGTGGAGCTCAAAGGAAGCGAAGGCCAGGGGTTCCCCCTCCGGACGGAGGACGACCTCCGGCTTCCAGGCGGCGGGGCCGGCGGCCGCCAGCACCTCTCCCAGGGCCTGGTAGAGACGGTTTATCTCGTACGCGCCGCAGCCCTCCAGGGTTACCCCGGCCGGCAGGCCGGCGCGGTGGATAATCTCCCGGGCCGTTTCCGGCCCCAGGCCGGCCAGCCTGTTCACCAGCAGGCGCTCCAGGGGGTCGTCCCAGTACCCCTCAAAGAGGAGGCGGCTGAAGGCCTCGTCGTCGAGTTCCCGGGGATCGGCCTTGTCCTGGACCGGCGGCGGGACGTAGGGCCGGCCGGGCAGGACCTCCCGGTGGCGGCTGACGGCATGGGTGTAGCGGCGGGCGGCGTCGATGATGCTGCCTTCCTGGTTGAGCAGGATGATATTGGAGTGCTTGCCCATGATCTCAATTAACAGCAGGCGGGGGGCCTGCCGTCCCAGCTCGTCGGTGGTGTTAAAGTGGAGTTTCAACACCCGCTCCAGGCCCGGCTGCTCGACGGCCGTCAAAATACCCCCTTCCAGGTGCTTGCGCAGGACCATGCAGAAAAGGGGCGGGGTGGGGGGATTGGTAAAACCGGCCGTCGTCAGGTGGACCCGGGCCTGGTCGGGCAGGCTGCAAAGAAGCAGCTTCCTTGTGTCGCGGCCCTTGCGCAGGTGGAGGATAACGGTCTCCTTTTCCGGTTGAAAGACGCGGTCCACCCGGCTACCTGTAAGGCCGCACAGTTCTGCGCGGATGGCGGCCAGGAAAAGGCCATCAAATGCCATGACTGTGGTGCTCCTCCGGAAATAGTGTTTTGCCAAAAATGGGATTGCTGGTTGGGGGGCTCTGCGATTTACTATACCACATAACCTGGCCGGCTGGAAACTCCTCGCCCGCCTGTTCTTTTCTTCCAGGGACAGGCATAGACTGATGGTGATTCCGGAAGAAAGAAGGGGCGAGGGGAATGCAGTCACGACCATGGTACCAGTTGAGTCCTGATGAAGCCTTACAGGTCCTGGGGGTCGACGCCGGCCGGGGCCTGGCGACGGCGGAGGCCCGGCGCCGCCTGGAAGAAAATGGAGCCAACCAGCTCCAGGCCCGGCCGGGGATCCCGCCGTACAGGTTATTTCTGTCCCAATTTCAGGACCTCATGGTCCTGGTCCTCCTGGCGGCCACGGTCGTATCCGCCTTCCTGGGGGAAGTGGCCGACGCCATTACCATCGTCGCCATCGTCATCATCAACGCCATCCTGGGCTTTATCCAGGAATACCGGGCCGAACGCTCCCTGGAGGCTTTGAAGGAGATGGCGGCGCCGGAGGCCCGGGTGCGGCGGGACGGCGAGATCCGCCGGGTGCCGGCGCGGGAGATAGTGCCCGGCGACATCCTCCTCCTGGAAAGCGGCGACCGGGTGGCCGCCGACGCCCTGGTCCTCACCGGCAGCGACCTCCAGGCCGATGAAGCGGCCCTGACAGGCGAATCGACCCCGGTGACCAAGGCGCCCGGGCCCCTGGCGGGCAACGTGCCCCTGGGCGACAGGTGTAATATGGTGCACCAGGGAACGGTGATTGCCGGCGGCCGGGGCGTGGCCGTGGTGGTGGCTACCGGCATGGCTACGGAGTTCGGCAGGATCGCCGGCCTGCTCCAGGAAGTGGAGGCCGAGGAGACCCCCCTGCAAAAACGCCTGTCCGCCCTGGGCCGCTGGCTGGTCCTGGCCTGCCTGGCCATCTGCGTAGCTGTAGTGGTTGCCGGTACCTTGCGCGGGGAAGACCTCTACGGTATGTTCCTGGCGGGCGTCAGCCTGGCGGTGGCAGCCATCCCCGAGGGCCTGCCGGCTATCGTCACCGTCTGCCTGGCCCTGGGGGTGCAGAAAATGGTCCAGCGCCAGGCCATTATCCGCAAACTGCCGGCTGTAGAAACCCTGGGCTGCGCTACGGTCATCTGCTCGGACAAAACCGGCACCCTGACCCGGAACCAGATGACGGTGCGCCGGGTCTGGGTGGGAGGCCGCAGCCTCCAGGTAAGCGGGACGGGCTATAACCCCCGGGGGGAGTACCAGGAAAAGGGCCGGCGGGCGGCCGTCACCGGGGACCTCAAGATGCTCCTGACCATAGCCGCCCAGTGCAACAACGCCCAGTTGCAGAAGGCCGGCCTGGCTATCGGCGGCTGGTTGCGCGGGGGCGAGGGGAAAAAGGATAACGGGGAGAAGAGGGGCGGTGGTATTCGCGGTAAGCTTTTCGGCGGCCGCGACGGCGGCGACTGGACCATCAGCGGCGACCCAACGGAAGGCGCCCTGCTGGTAGCGGCCGCCAAGGGAGGCCTCTGGCGGGAGCGGCTGGAACGGGAGGAGCCCCGGCTGGCCGAGATCCCCTTTGATTCCGACCGCAAGCGCATGAGTGTCATCTGCCGGGCGGGCAGGGGCCTGCGGGCCTATGTCAAGGGCGCCCCGGACGTCATCCTGGACCTCTGCGACGCCATCCTCCTGGACGGGCAGGTCGTGCCCCTGGACGCCGCCCGGCGCCGGGAGATCCGGGCGGAGAACGAAGCCCTGGCCGGCAGGGCCCTGCGGGTCCTGGCCCTGGCCTACCGCGACCTGGAGCCCGGGACGGACCTGCAGGCATCAGCAGTGGAGAAAAACCTGGTCCTGGTGGGGCTGATGGGCATGATCGACCCGCCCCGGCCCGAGGCGGCGGCGGCGATCCAGGTCTGCCGCCAGGCGGGGATCAAGGTGGTCATGATTACCGGCGACCACCAGGTCACCGCCCGGGCCGTGGCCCGGGAACTGGGCCTGCCGGCCGCGGAGGGCGAGGTCTTAAACGGCCAGCAACTGGAAGCCATGGGCGAAGCCGAACTCGCCCGGGTGGCGCCGGGGGTCAATGTCTACGCCCGGGTCTCGCCCCACCACAAGCTGCGCCTGGTGCGGGCCCTGAAGGCCGGCGGCCATATCGTGGCCATGACCGGGGACGGCGTCAACGACGCCCCGGCCGTTAAAGAGGCTGACATCGGCATCGCCATGGGGCAGAGCGGGACCGACGTCACCCGGGAGGCCGCCGCCATGATCCTGGCCGATGATAATTTCGCCACCATCGTTGCCGCCATCGAAGAAGGGCGCGGCATCTACGACAATATCCGCAAATTCATCCGTTACCTCCTGTCCTGCAATATCGGCGAGGTAATGACCATGTTCGTGGCCGTCATCAGCGGCCTGCCCCTGCCCCTGCTGCCCATCCAGATCCTCTGGATGAACCTGGTTACCGACGGCCTGCCGGCCATGGCCCTGGGGATAGACAATAAAGAACCGGGCCTCATGAAAAGGCCGCCCCACCCGCCGGGGGAGAGCGTCTTTGCCCGCGGCCTGGGTAAGGCCGTGGCCTTCCTGGGCCTGCAGATAGGCCTGGCCACCCTGTGCGTCTTTATCCTGGGCTTATACCTGGGCGACGGTGATCTCATCACTGCCCGGACCCTGGCCTTTACCACCCTGGTCATGGCCCAGCTCTTCGCCGTCTTTGAGTGCCGCTCGGAACACCTGTCTCCCTTCGCGGTGGGTTACTTCTCCAACCCCTACCTGGTAATGGCGGTGGCCGCTTCCCTGGCCATGCAGCTCCTGGTGCTCTACCTGCCGCCCCTCCAGGTCGTCTTTAAGACGGTGCCCTTGAATCTTTTCCACTGGGGCATTATCCTGCTGGCCGCCGGCTGGCGTACCATCCTGGGAGGCATAAATTACTACCTGGTGGCCCCGGCCCGGCGCCTGGTCTGGTAGCGGTAAAATAGAGGTGGTAAAAGTAAGAGGGTAATGCTAAAATAAAACAAGATGCTTGTAGAGTAAGGTGATCGGGTTTGCATTTTGTCAAGATGCACGGCCTGGGCAATGACTTTATCCTGGTAAACGCCATGAGAGAAAAGATGCCCGGCGATTTGCCGGGCCTGGCGCGGCGGGCCTGCCACCGTCGTTTCGGCATCGGCGCCGACGGCCTGATCCTGGTCCTGCCTTCCGAACAGGCCCGGCTGCGAATGCGGATCTTTAACCCCGACGGGAGCGAGCCGGAGATGTGCGGCAACGGCATCCGCTGTTTCGCCCGCTACGCTTATGAATCCGGTCTGGTGGAGGGGGAAGAACTCCAGGTGGAGACCCTGGCCGGCATTATTAAACCCCGGCTGATCCTTGAGGGCGGCCGGGTGGCCGGCGTCCGGGTGGATATGGGCGCGCCCCACCTGGAGCGGGAGCAGATTCCCATGGCCGGAACGGGATCGCCGGTGCTGGACGAACCGGTAGAGGTTAATGGGGAAACCTGGCGGGGCACCTGTGTCTCCATGGGTAATCCCCACTGTATTTTTTTTGTTGAAGATGTTGCCGGGGCGCCCGTTACTACGGTAGGCCCCCTGGTGGAACACCACCCCCTCTTCCCCCGGCGCACCAACGTGGAGTTCATCCAGGTCTTGAACCGGGACGAGCTACGGATGCGCGTCTGGGAGCGGGGGGCCGGCGAGACCATGGCCTGCGGCACCGGGGCCTGCGCCGCCGCCGTGGCCGGAGCCCTCACCGGCCGCAGCAACAGGAAGGTAACGGTACACCTGGCCGCCGGGGACCTTCAGATCGAATGGTCGCCGGCGGATAACCATGTCTATATGACTGGCCCGGCGGTAGAAGTATTCCGGGGCGATTTTCCCCTGGATTAAGCAGCCGGCGGTAGCGCGAGGATACGGGAACTGTTCCGAGCGTACCGCAAGTGATGTTCAGCCGCTTATTATGCCAGGGTGGCGACAATGAACTGTAGGCTCAGGCAAGGGGCTGGAGGGTACAGGCGGAGGGCGGCTTCTTTCGAGGCGTTAGATACTTGGGTGAAGCTGAAAGCTTCGCAGCGGTGACTTAAGCAACTGAGCGCCAAGTTTGCTCGCTTAAGCGCCCGGAGCCCGGAGTGTACCTTCCAGCCCCGAAGCTGGATGGCATCAACGTCCATTTTTGCCAGAACCCTATTTCCGGAGGAGGAAGCGCACCATGCAGGAAGCCAGAAGGATTCGCGAACTACCGCCATACCTCTTTGCCCGTATCGAGAAAAAAATCGCCGAGGCCCGGGAACGGGGAGTTGATATCATCAGCCTGGGTATCGGCGACCCCGATATGCCCACCCCGGCCCACGTGATAGACAAGCTGGTCGCCGAGGCCCATAACCCGGAGAACCACCGCTACCCCACTTCCGAAGGCCTGCTGGCCTTCCGCCAGGCGGTGGCTGACTGGTACCGGCGGCTCTACGACGTCGACCTCGATCCCCGGCGGGAGGTTGTCACCCTCATCGGCTCCAAGGAGGGTATCGCCCACATCTCCCTCTGCTATGTCGATCCCGGCGACATCAACCTGGTCCCGGATCCCGGCTATCCCGTCTACAATATCGGCACCCTCCTGGCCGGCGGGGAATCCTACTTTATGCCACTGACGGCGGCCAACGGTTTTCTGCCGGACCTGGGGGCTATCCCCAGCGACGTAGCCCGCCGGGCGAAGCTCATGTTTATCAACTACCCCAACAACCCCACCGGCGCTGTGGCCGACCTTAAGTTCTTCCAGGAAGTCGTCGAGTTTGCCAGAAGCTACGATTTAATTGTCTGCCACGATGCCGCCTACAGCGAAATAACCTACGACGGCTACCGTGCCCCCTCCTTCCTGCAGGCTCCCGGCGCCAAAGAGGTGGGCATCGAGTTTAATTCCGTCTCCAAACCCTACAACATGACGGGGTGGCGCCTGGGATGGGCCTGCGGCCGGGCCGACGTCATCGAGGCCCTGGCCCGGATTAAATCCAACATCGATTCCGGTGCCTTCCAGGCGGTCCAGTATGCCGGCATCGCCGCCCTGACAGGCCCCCAGGAGAGCCTGGCCGAAGTCCGGCGGGTTTACCAGGAACGGCGGGATATCATCGTCGACGGCTTTAACTCCCTGGGCTGGCATCTGGAAAAGCCCAAAGCCACCTTTTACGTCTGGGCTCCGGTGCCCCGGGGGTATACCTCGGCCGGCTTTGCTGAGATGGTCCTGGAAAAGGCAGGGGTCATCATCACCCCGGGGAACGGTTACGGTAACTACGGGGAAGGCTATTTCCGCATCGCCCTGACCATCAGCAAGGAGAGGATGCAGGAGGCCATCGAGCGCCTGCGCCGGTGCCTGGGGAAGGTCGAATTTTAACTATGTTGAACAGCATGACGGGCTACGGCCGGGGCGAGGCCAGCGGCGCCGGCAAAACCGTGAGCGTCGAGATCAGGGCCGTCAACCAGCGCTTCCTGGATGTAGTCGTGCGCCTGCCCCGGGCCTACGGCGCCCTGGAAGAAAAGATCCGCCAGGAGTTGAAAAAAAGCCTCAACCGGGGTCGCGTCGAGGTTGCGTTGACCATAAAGGAAGATAATGTGGAAAAACGGCCCGTCAACGTTGACACGGGCCTGGCAATGGCGTATTATAATGCTCTGAAGGAATTGGCTCAAAAATTGTCTATTTCGGCGGATATTACCGCTGCCGGTCTGTTATCCCTGCCGGAAGTCATTACGGTAGCCGAACCGGAGTGGGACGAGACTACTTTATGGCCGGTGGTAGCCAGGGCCCTGGCAGCAGCCCTGGCAGGTCTCCTGGAAATGCGCCGGGCCGAGGGGCAGCGCCTCCAGGCCGACCTGGAGGCCCGGGCCGCTTTTGTCCGCCGCCAGGTGGAAGCCATCCGCGATCGCGCACCGGAGGTGCCGCGGGAATACGCCGCCCGCCTGCGGGAGCGCGTGGGCGAGCTGGCCGGGGGTATGGACCTCGACCCGGGCCGCCTGGAGTTGGAAGTAGCCCTGATGGCGGAGCGCGCCGACATCACCGAAGAGATCGTCCGCCTCACCAGCCACCTGGAGCAGATGCAGGCTGCCATGGCCGGTGCGGAACCGGCCGGGAGGCGGTTGGATTTTATCCTCCAGGAAATGTGGCGGGAGATAAATACCATCGGGTCCAAGGCCGGCGATCTGGCCATCAGCCACCTGGTAGTAGCGGTCAAGGGCGAGCTGGAAAAGATGCGCGAGCAGGTCCAGAACATCGAGTAGCTTTGGAGGGGGAGTTATGGACATCAAGTTGATCAACATTGGCTTTGGCAACATCGTGTCCGCCCGGCGCATAGTGGCTATCGTCAGCCCGGAATCGGCGCCTATAAAGCGGATTATCCAGGAAGCCCGCGACCGGGGCATGTTAATCGACGCCACCTACGGCCGCCGGACCAGGGCTGTGATTATCACCGACAGCGATCACATTATCCTCTCGGCGGTCCAGCCGGAGACGGTAGCCCACCGCCTGTCTTCCCGGGAACCCCTTGCCGCTGCAGAGGAACCCGTGGATTAAACACAGGATGACAAAGGAGAACGTCCCTGGGGGGATGGAGTTTGAAGCAACCGTCGCTGGATGAACTGGAAAAGCAGGCCGGCAGCAAATACGCCCTGGCGGTGCTGGCGGCCAAGAGGGCGCGGATGTTGACCGAGAGCCAGTTCGCGGCCCAGTATCCGAAAGGTACCAAACCCGTGACCATAGCTCTCATGGAAATCGCCGCCGGCAAGATTAAATACGAATGGGGCAAGAAGAAGGCGTGAGGGTTCTCGAGGGTAAAACCATCATCTTAGGGGTGAGCGGGGGTATCGCCGCTTATAAGGGGGCGGAACTCTGCCGCCTCCTGGTCCAGGAAGGGGCCTCCGTGCGGGTGATCATGACCCGGGCGGCCCGGGAGTTTATCACCCCGTTGACCTTCAGCACCCTGACGGGGCACCCGGCCCTGACGGAAACCTTTGGGGAGGGAAGCGGGGGGCCCCTCACCCATATCGACCTGGCGCAGGGGGCCGACCTCTTCCTGGTGGCCCCGGCCACGGCCAATATCCTGGGCAAGCTGGCCGCCGGTATAGCCGACGACCTGCTGACCACCACCGCCCTGGCGGTAGAATGTCCTACCCTCGTGGCCCCGGCCATGAACGTCCACATGTTTGCCAAGGCTGTTGTCCAGGAAAACCTGGCAACGCTGAAGAGGCGGGGCTGGGGCGTCATAGAGCCGGAGGAGGGCTTCCTGGCCTGCGGTGCCACGGGCAAGGGCCGCCTGGCGGCCCTGGAGCGGATCGTCGCCGCCTGCCGCCGCGCCCTGGCTCCCCAGGATTTCCGGGACCGGGTGGTGCTGGTGACGGCCGGGGGCACCCGGGAACCACTGGACCCGGTGCGGTACATAGGTAACTACAGTTCCGGCAAGATGGGCCACGCCCTGGCCCGGGCGGCCTGGGAACGGGGCGCCCGGGTGACCCTTATCACCGCCGGCCAGTTGCGACCGCCGCCCGGGGTGACGGCGGTCCCGGTCCGGACGGCGGCCGAGATGCTCGCCAGTTTAAAGGAACGTTTCGATGGGGCCGATGTGGTTATCATGGCCGCAGCCGTGGCGGATTTCCGGCCGGGGACAGTTGCGGGCCGGAAGATAAAAAAAGAGACTATAAAGGAATTGACCGTCCACCTGGAGCCGACGGAAGACATCCTGGCCGTCCTGGGACGGGTCCGGGAAAAGCAAATCCTCGTCGGTTTTGCCGCCGAAACGGAGGACCTCCTGGCCAACGCCAGGCATAAACTGGCGGCCAAGGGTCTCGACCTGTTGGTGGCCAACGACGTCACCCGGCCCGGGGCGGGATTCGGCAGCGATACGAATATTGTCACCCTGCTTTACCCAGGCGGCCGTTACGAAGAATTACCCCGGCTGCCCAAATTAGAAGCGGCCTACCGCATCCTGGATGCCGTCGCCGCCCTCCCGCGTTTTTGCAGGGGAGAGAGAGGGCCGGAAAGGGAGGACTAAAACATGACGCGTAAGCTTTTTACATCAGAATCGGTTACCGAGGGCCATCCCGATAAAATAGCCGACCGGATAGCCGACGCCGTACTAGACGCCATATTTGCCAAGGACAATCAGGCCAGGGTGGCCTGCGAGTGCCTGGTGAGCACCGGCCTGATCCTGGTGGCCGGCCAGATAACGACTGACTGCTATGTGGACATCCCCCGGGTGGCCCGGGAGACGGTCAGGGAGATCGGCTACACCCGCGCCAAGTTCGGTTTCGACTGCGATACCTGCGCCGTGATCACCTCCATAGACGAGCAGTCGCCGGACATCGCCATGGGCGTCAACGAGGCCTGGGAGAAAAAGCAGGGGGAAGCCCGGGACGAGGTGGAAACCCTGGGCGCCGGCGACCAGGGCATGATGTTCGGTTACGCTACCCGCGAGACGCCTGAGTTCATGCCCATGCCCATCGCCCTGGCCCACGCCCTGACCAGGCGGCTGGCAGCGGTGCGCAAGGAACGTATTCTGCCCTACCTGCGGCCGGACGGAAAGTCCCAGGTGACGGTGGAGTACGAGGACGGCCGGCCCGTCCGGGTGGATACGGTGGTCATCTCTACCCAGCACCGGCCCGACATCGACATGGCCACCCTGCGGGAAGAGGTCCTGGAAACAGTCATTAAGCCGGTCATCCCGGCGGAGATGCTGGACAACCGTACCCGCTACTTTATCAACCCCACCGGCCGCTTCGTCATCGGCGGTCCCCAGGGCGACACCGGCCTTACCGGCCGGAAGCTCATCGTCGACACCTACGGCGGCATGGCCCGCCACGGCGGCGGCGCCCTTTCCGGTAAAGACCCCACCAAGGTCGACCGCTCGGCAGCCTACGCCGCCCGCTACGTGGCCAAAAACGTGGTGGCCGCCGGCCTGGCCGACCGCTGCGAGGTCCAGGTGGCCTACGCCATCGGCGTGGCCCGGCCGGTATCCATCAGCGTGGAAACCTTCGGCACGGGAAAGGTCAGCGACGACCGCCTGGTGGAGCTGATCCGCGCCCACTTTGACCTGCGGCCGGGTGCGATTATCCGCGACCTGGACCTGCGCCGCCCCATCTACAAAGCGGTTTCCGTCTACGGCCACTTCGGCCGGCCCGACCTGGACCTCCCCTGGGAGCGCCTGGACAAGGTCGAGGCCCTGAGGGCCGACGCCGGGCTGTAGTAGCGAAAATGCAGACCACCATTAAAGATTTCGCCCGGGAGGAAAAAGCGATCCGTCCCGGGCGAATTTTTTTTACATTTTGTGGCGCGAGTTCTTTTATACCCATCACGGCCCAGCACTGCACCCGGGTATTGGGCAAGGGTGGGGCGGTCCTTCACGCTTCCGGGGATGGCGTTGGGCTTGTACCAGATAATATCCGAGCGCAGGTACCAGCCGTCTTCCTGCAGGTAGAAGGCAACCCGCCAGGGGATGCCGATCAAGTCCTTGGTTTCTAGCCCTGCGAGGGTGGGCGGCCGGAAGGGTAAACCACGGACAACGTGGCCATTATCCGTTTTTTGTCAGGCGCCCGGTAAGCCCGGCCACCGCTGGTATAGGCATCGCCCAAGTTCAGCCACAGGGTCCCATCATTGGCCAGTACCCGCTTTACTTTGTGCAAAATGGCCACCAGGGCTTCAATATATTCCTTTAAATCGTTCTCTACCCCGATCTGGCCCGGGGTACCATAATTCCTCTTGCCCCAGTAAGGCGGGAAAGTAACACAGCAGCGAAAGGAGCTTGCCGGCAGGAGTTTAAGGATTTCCAGGGCATTACATCACAAAATAGCAGGAAGGCCCGTTCAATGGCACGGATTGGCAGGATTATAGTATGGATTATAGCTGAGTACTTTTTGGGGCGCGTCCACATTCTCTCCCGGCCAGCTCAATTGTTCAACCTTGCTAACTTATCTCATTTTCTGGACCCCCCCAAAAAGCAACAGCTAACCTGGTTTTAGCACAAATGATGAGAGGCCGGAAATACCGTTTTAACGAATGGGATGATCATCAATACCTCAGACACGGTGAAGTCTCCATGATTCTGCCTGAAGTTGCCGAACAAAAAATCAAAGAGGAAAACAATGTCGGTTAATGTTAAATTGGCAGAGTACGAGCAGGCCGGCTTCCGCGAGTAATGGCTGATCCACCCTGACACCCGGCAGGCCGAATTTTTTCAGCTATCGGATGGGCATTACGGTAGATATGGCCTATGTCCCGGTTGGAGGAATTGCTTGATGGTATAGCTAACCGTCTGAGCCTTTCCCGACCTCAATCTCTGCAGGAGATGGAAAGAGTTACCACGATTTTGGCTTTGACTGGTAAATCTCCCCAGCCACCGACTGAGTGGCTTCTCTCCGATACGCTTGAATCGTTGCTGCAGCAGGCTAGTGCCTACAAGGAATCTCAAATGGAGTGGCAATCACTCCGTTCCCGCCTGTTACGGCGTTACCAGGCTTCGATCCTTTCGGCGGATACGGAACCGTTGATTGAAGCCCTCACTAAGGGCGTTTCCAGAGCTTTGAAGATGTTTAGAGCCTCTTACATGTCTGGTCCTGAAGGATTGCTGGAACAGAGAGAGCAGTTGATGCCGTTTCTGCGCCAGGCTGCTACTGCTATCAAAAACATGCTCCAGGCAGGATCAGAGTTATCCCAGATCCTCGGTATAGAGCCGCCCCAGACTACCGCGGCCTGTCGTCGCCTGGCGACCCTGGCTGAGGAGGTGGCGAAAGATCCGAGGCCCGTACCGTCCTGGTTTGATCTTGGCCAGCACCGTATGATAATGGGGTTGGCAAAAGAGGCACGCGAGAACTTTGAGCGGTTACATTCAGTTGAAACAGCTCTCTTTGCCCGTTATGACCACGAGGTGCTCTCCCTGGAAGTATCATCCATGCTCCAGCGCTTCCGAACCGACTACGGTGGCCTGAGCCGCTACTTAAAGGCCGGTTACTATCGGGATATGAAGATACTCCGTTCGTATTTGAAGAACCCTGCCGGCTTCACCTACCAGCAGGCGCTATCGGATCTCCAATTGATGAAAGAAGCTTTAGATCAAAGTTCCTGGATAGCAAACAACGAACTACAAATGGCCAATAGTTTCGGCACATGGTATCTGGGCGATCAGACAGATTGGGATGCCCTTGATTCTGCTCTTCTCTGTGTGGGTGAAATCATATCCCATTTCCGCCCGGATACAGTACCTTCAAATCTGCAGAACCTATTGGTCAGCTCAGGCGCGCCCGTGGGGCAAGTTGCGGTACAACTGGAAAGTCTCAAACGAGCCCTCACTGAAGTCACTCCTCTGTTAAAAGTGGTCTGCGAACAGTCTCAAATGGACGAAGGGGTTATTAGTTCCGAGACGATAGAGGAAATAGCTCTACCGATAGTCCAGGCCTGGGCTGAGGCTGTTGAATCCGCCCTAATTCCTGTGTTCCAGGCGTACGATGCCGTTCGGGCACATTTAAAAGACGATGGCAATCTGCTGTTGTCCGAAGCCATCGAAGACCTGCATGCCGTTAACAGGATAAAAACCATCGAGTCCAGCCTGGAAGCTCATTTAGACGACTTGAGGACTGCCTTCGGCCGCTTTTACCGGGGGGTAGAAACCGAGTGGTCGGCAGTAATTAGCGCGCTGGACTGGGCTAGCCAGGTACGAGCTCTTTTTCTACCAGGACGGCCACCTGAGGGATTTGCGAGACTAATATGTACCGACCAGGAAGTGATACGGTTAGCCAGGGATACGGCCAAGTCCTGTGCGGTTCTGCTGGAGGCAGCGAAAGAGGAGGCGGCATTTGCGGCCAGTCTTTTTAAGCCAGGTCAAGTGGACCTAATGCACATGCAAATCCCTTCTGCTAAGCAGTGGTTGCAGGTACGTTTAGAAAACATGGCGGTGTTGGAGGACTGGATAGACTTCCGGCAGAGCCGGGAGCAGTGTAGGGCCGCTGGACTCGAGCCGTTTGTTAACGCCGTACTGGAAAGTCGCGTGCCACCTGAAAGCATTAAGGCTGCCTTTTTTAAACGGTTCTACCGGCTGTGGCTTGACTACATCTATTCGCAGGTACCCGAACTACAGGAGTTCCGTGGGCGACGACACGAAGAACACATAGAAGATTTCCGCCAGCTGGACAAAGCCCAATTCCGGATAGCCCAGAGCCGCCTGCGGGCGAAATTATCGGAGCAGCGGCCAAACCCCCATGTTATGACGGCCCGGGGCTCTGAGGTGGCCATTCTTCTTTGGGAAACTGAGAAGCGCCGGAAGCTCAAGCCTCTCCGAAAACTCTTTCAGGAGATTCCTAACCTGCTGCTTACACTAAAACCCTGTCTGCTGATGTCACCACTTTCAGTAAGCCAATACCTGGATCCGAACCTATATCAATTTGACACTGTGATCTTTGATGAGGCCTCACAGATCTGCGCGGAGGATGCCATTGGAGCGATCTTTCGCGGCCGGCAGTTGATCGTCGTGGGAGACCGGGAGCAGTTACCGCCTACCAACTTCTTTAACGTCAGTGTTGGGGAGGGAGAATTCGCTGATGAGGACGATGATACCGAAGCTTACGAATCGATCCTGGACGTATGCAGTAGCGTTCTTCACCGTAAGTCGCTGCGCTGGCACTATCGAAGCCGACATGAGCACTTAATTGCCTTTTCTAACGCCCACATCTACAAGAATCTAATAACTTTCCCGGGTCCCGTGGATCGGGCGCCGGGTCTAGGTGTAGAGTTTATTCATGTTCCCTCTGGTGTCTATGATCGGGCTGGCACTAAAGCGAACAAGATAGAAGCACAGCGAGTTGCTGAACTGGTCTTTGAGCACTTCCGCAAGTATCCAGACCGGTCCCTGGGCGTTGTTACTTTTAGTGAGGCTCAACAATCGGCGGTTGATGCTGCCATTCGCCAGTTCAGGTTGAAATATCCGGAATTTGAGCCATTCTTCCGTAATGATCGGCAAGAGCCGTTCTTTGTTAAGAACCTGGAGAACGTTCAGGGAGATGAGCGGGATACCATCATTTTCAGCGTTGGCTATGCCCGGGATCAGAACGGTGTGATGCACATGAATTTTGGCCCGCTCAACAAACAGGGTGGGTACAGAAGGCTAAACGTGGCTATCACAAGGGCCAGGTACAACGTGAAGCTGGTGAGTTCCATTAAACCTACCGATATTGACCTTGATCGCACCGATTCATATGGAGTTAAGATGCTCCGGCAGTACATGGAGTTTGCGATTGACGGTCCCCAGGCTATGCACCGGCAACTCCAGGCAAGTAATATTCCGGAGTTTGATTCGCCTTTTGAGAAGGCTGTCTACAAAGAGTTGCTTCGCCTGGGTTTTCAAGTGGATACCCAGGTCGGATGCTCAGGCTATCGCATCGATTTGGCAATCCGACATCCCGAACTACCTGGGCATTACCTTTTGGGGATCGAGTGTGACGGACGCACTTACCATTCTGCCAGGACGGCCCGGGACAGGGACCGGCTCCGAGAAGAAGTGCTCAAGGATTTGGGCTGGCAGCTTCATCGAATTTGGTCCACGGATTGGATCAAGGACCCCCAGGCTGAGATAACTCGATTGCTGCAGGCTGTAGAGAGGGCCAAGGCTTCCTATTCTTATTCCGGGGTAAAACCCGTTACATTACCGGAAGAAACAGCAAGCGAGGGAGAGCCTCTTGAAGTGACAATCTCACCGGAAGACGCTGCGAAAGATCTGGAAACCTTACCTGGCACCAGGGAGTATGATGAAGCGGACATCTGGGCAGTGGCTCGAAACCCAGGCCAGACGGATTTTGATTATTTAATGGCGGCGATAGCTGATGTGGTTGCAGTTGAGGGGCCGATTCATCAGGATGTGCTAGCTCGACGATTAGCACCGTTGTTTGGACAGGAACGCGCGAGCAGGAAAGTAAAACAGATTATTGAGTGGGTAGTTGAAAACAATAGCGAAAACCGGTTTAAGAAGCAGGGTGATTTCATCTGGCCGGCTGGTATGGAAGTGCCTCTGGTACGAGTTCCGCCCAAGGGGAAGAAGCCACGACCGATTTCACATATCTGCGTAGAGGAGCGGGCGGAGGCTGTAATGCTCGTACTCCAGAGCGCTATGGGAATGAGCCTGGATAACCTGGTGGTAGAGACGGCGAAACTTCTGGGCTTCAACCGAACTAGTGATCATATCCGGGAAGCTCTGCTGGATGCCATAGCTTTACTTGAGGAGGCACGCCGGGTAGAGTTACAGGGCGGGATAGTGCGCCCTGTGCGAAATGGAAGTCGTGCGTAACAGTGCAAAATAGCAGTGAGTGTAAATCATTTTATGTAAATGAGAGAGCACCTCATAAAAAATGGATATACTTACTATAACCGGCACTTATCTTTCTAGCTCCTTAGCGGTCAATAAGTACTGGGCAAACCATGGGGGAACCTTATGACCCGAAACTACATTTCCGCCGGCTTGGCCGAACCTGCCCGGTGTCCGGAGTGCGGGGCGCAGCTGGAGGATGTCGAGTGCCGGGTGTATTGCCCGGACTATGGGTACAAACATAATAAAGGAGTGATAAGGGAAAGCCCCCTATCTAACCGGAACCGGGGGCTTTTTGTTTCTCACACAAAAATAGCCCCCCGAAATAGGGGGGGCTAACGGATTAGGAATTTTGAACAGATTTTAGTCATCCCCAAAGAACAGCAGGATGAGGATTAGGAACAGTATAAAAGCAAATCTGTGGCGAAAAAAGCCACCAAAAAATCCGTCACCCATAAAGACCCTCCTTTCCTATTTCTTACTATATCGTATGAAATGGGCGGAGATATGTGAGTGTTATCGCCTGAATTTAGATCTCGTTGAGGACGGTGTAGCGGAGGCGGTGCCTGGGCACTGCTGTTCCTAAATGAGAGAAGCCCCTGGGCCTGCTGGTTGACCGCGGCCCGGGGGTTTTATTATAATTTAGAATTTAGGGAGAGAATGGGCTCGTAAGGGGATTTATGATAAATTTTAAGGCAAATAGGGTTAAATATAAATTATTATTGACGCTGGGGACATGCGTGGGATATAATATGGGAAAAATGGGAGGGGATGCTGTGGCTACTAATACGCTAAGACCGGAAGATGTTTTTACACCTTATGCACCTGTTGCTGGTAAGGCTGTGTATGCAAATCGTGAAGAAGAGGAACAAAGAACCACAGATGCCCTTTACGAAAAAGGAGCCCAGCTTTTCTTATATGGAGATTCGGGTGTCGGTAAAACATCACTTATAGAGTACATACTTGGTAAAGAAAAACTTGGGAAAGGAAAACTTAATTACAAAAGAATACAATGTGATGCCGCAACTGAATATCCAGCTCTCTTTGGAAAGATACTTGACCATCTGGGTGTCACAAAACAAATAGGCGAAAAATATAGAGAGATTATTAATGGGGAAATTCGCGGGGGGCTTCCTATTATAGGCGGAAAAGTTTCTGCGGGCGATGAAGCTTTAAAAGAATATAGCAGATGGATTTTAGAAGCAAATATTGATATGGTTGTTGAAGCAATAGGTCAACACAATTATATTATTGTCCTTGATGATTTTGAAAAAGTACAGGATTCCTTAACTAGTTCCCCCTGAAAAACTCAGGGCTAAAAGATTTAGCATCTCAGAAAACCGACTAGATTTTTAGCAAAACAGAAGGAGTTACCATCCTCTGGATCGAATCTTGTAAGTACGAGAAAACAAGAAAACCCAGAAGGAGGAACTCCCTATGAATAACATTCGCCACACCACCTCCTTTTCCTGCCGGGTGATCTTATGTTAAGGCTAAAAGATCCGCAGCTCACCCTGTGGGATGCCCTGTTGCCATCTGACCTGGTCCAGCTCAATCCAGAACTGGCCAGGGTGGATGAACTCCTGGAAGATGATAAGTTTATGACTCCATTCATCAGCCGGTTTGAGGCGCGCCTGGGTAGGCCAACTATCCCTATGGAAACCTACCTGCGCCTGATGTACTTGAAGTACCGTTATGGCCTGGGTTATGAAGTTTTAGTCCAGGAGGTAAATGACAGTATTAAGTGGCGGCGTTTCTGCCGTATCCCCTTAACCCAAAAGGTACCCCATGCTACTACTTTGATTAAACTCACTAAACGCTGTGGCCCGGGGGTTGTAGAAGAACTCAATAAAGCCCTGGTTCAGGAAGCCCGGGAGAAAAAGATTATCCGGGGACGCAAGCTGCAGGTAGATACCACGGTAGTGGAAGCCAATATTCAC
>NZ_MDDC01000007.1 GCF_001875325.1 Neomoorella thermoacetica | reverse complement strand
ATGGATTTTTCCTCTTTAAGAATTTCCAACACCACTTTGGCTTTGAATTCTGGTGAGTAGCTTTTCCGAACAGACATTTTTATCTTAGGACCCCCTATTTTTGTGTCTTAAATCCTGGGTCCATTATAGGATTACCCGGAGACAAGTTTCGATTTTCTGGGCTATACCTTCCGGCAGCGGCGGTCCAAAAGCAAATACGGTAAGTACTTCATCAACTTCACACCAGCGGTCAGTAACAAGGCCAAGAAGGCCATGCGACAGACGGTACATGATTGGCGCATGCATCTTAAGCCAGACAAAACCCTTGAGGACCTGTCCCGGATGTTTAATCCGGTAATCGGAGGGTGGATCAACTACTATGGGCGCTTTTACAAGTCGGAACTTTACCCGGTACTCGTGTATATAAACCGAGCCTTGGTCCGCTGGGTGCGGCGAAAGTACAAGAAATTCGAACGACATCAGCGACGAGCGGGGTATTGGCTCGGCAAGATTGCCAGACGGGACCCGAAGCTATTCGTTCACTGGCAAATGGGGATTCGTCCTGCGGCTGGATGATGGGAGCCGGATGAGCTGAGAGGTTCAAGTCCGGTTCTGCGAGGGCCTCGGGGTGAAATTCCCCGGGGCTACTCACCCTCTCTATCCTATGCCCTTACGTTCTAACCGCCTCTATGGAGGCGGCAACGTTGAAGCGTCCAGAACTCCGGCGGCGTGTCGCCCATCACTACGTTTTAACCGCCTTTCCGGAGGCGGCAACGTTGAAGCATTTTGTTTGCTGGTGTGGAATACGGAGCGTGTTGGTTTTAACCGCCTCCCCAGAGGTGGCAACGTTGAAGCGTGAGTGCGGGTTCTTTTATGCGCTACGGCGGCTAGTTTTAACAGCCTCCATAGAGGCGGCATCGTTGAAGCCAGAAGATATACGACGTCGAGATCCTAAACGAGGGTGTTTTAACCGCCTCCATAGGGGCGGCAACGTTGAAGCCGTTACAAGACGGTTGCCTTTACTTGGGTTAAGACCGTTTTAACCGCCTCTTTAGAGTCGGCAACGTTGAAGCCTTAAAGCGCAAGAGAAGTACGGCGTCTCCTGGGCGTTTTTAACCGCCTCCGCAGAGGCGGCAACGTTGATACGGGTTTGGAGCACTTTTATCCAGTTTATATTTAAAGAGAGGAACTCAAAATGTATATAAGTTAGATGCGGGACATTACGGGGTTATTGAAGGGGCGGCCTGGGGACCCGCTATGGCCAGTCACTTTCCCGGCGTTACGCTGGCCCTCAACGCATCCCACATCTCACCGGGAACCAGACCCAGCCGCCAGATGGCAATACCATCAAGGCCGTACCGCTTGGCGATGCCGACTTTGGTTAAAATGCTTGCCGCCGTTTCCGCGGGAACAGAAATACCGAGTACCAGTTTTTCCGGCGGGACAGAAACCCAGGCCATCTCTACGGCCTCCCTGACCAGGCTTACCGGCTCCGGCGTGGAGCCGTATTCGTAGGCCATGATGATAATCCGGTCGGCAATCTCTCCCAGGGCCTTATAATCATACCCCTTATAGGCGCTGTTGGGAGCGTGGAGGGTGAGGGTTAAAGGGAGGCCGACCGCCTTCACCCGCTCCGCCAGGAGCTCCACGAACCTGGTGAAGTTGTCCCGCACCGCCCGCAACTCCTCGCCTTCATCCCGGTAACCCAAACCCTCAAAGTCCAGGTTAACCCCCTGGTACAATCCTGCCTCTGCCGTTATGGCGTTGACCGCCCTGGTTTTGGCCGCCTCACTGGCCAGCAGGGAAGAAATGGTGCCGTCCCCGTCGGTCACGTGGACCACCATCCCGGTTTTCAGGTTATACTCCCTGGCTGCTTCCAGCACCCTTTCCCAGCCGTCCGGCCGCTGCCAGCCGGTCCTGCTTCTTGTCAGGAGGTTGCCTTCTTTGTCCAGGCTGTACCAGCCCAGCGCCAGCTCGTCCACCATATCCGTGTTTCCTGCTGCATGTTCGGGTAGGGCTTACCAAAAAGGTTGGTCCAGCTGCTAATCTTGCTGTCGCCCAGGGCGTAGAAGCCGATTACCGTCATCGCCGCGGGCGGGGAAGTAATCCGGACCTCCTTAAGCGCACCATCCCAATCCACCCGGCAGCCAAAGGCTTCGCTGAAGAACCGCAGCGGTATCAGCGTCCTGCCGTTAAGGATTTGCGGGGCCACATCCAAAGGTATGGGGCTGCCATTGCGGTAGGCGGTCCTGCTGCCGATCTGGAGCCGGATAGAGTTTTTCCCATCGCCGGCAATTACCGTCCGGGTGGTGCCATCCCAGGCCACCTCCACGTTCAACGCTTCCCCGGTGGCGCGGAAAGGAACCAGGACGCGGCCTTCCTGGATAACCGGCTGTACGTCAAAGGCAACCGGCAGCCCGTCGACAAAGACCGCAATTTCCTGCTGTTCTTGACCGAAAGCCGGCCGCGCCAAACCGCCGGCCAGTATCACCATAAAAATGAGAGCGAGCAAGAGCAACCGTTTCATTATAAACCTCCTGGAATGGTAAGCGCGAATACTATCGAAACAACAGGAATCATATAATGTTTTCGCCTTCAACCAGGCAATTCCTCCCTGCCTTGCCGGTTCACTTCCAATCTTTTACCCCTCCGGAGTGCTTTACCCATTTTAGAGATGGAGAGGGGTCATAACCCACAGCTATGTGTTATAATATGGATGGTGATATTATGGATAAAAGTTAGCTTTTTGCAAAAAGGCTTCTAAAACTGCGCAAATCAAAAGGACCTACCCAAAAAGAAATAGGCAATGCCTAAACATTAATTTGGCGACGCGCCTATTGATGCGGAAGAGAAGACATCTTCACCCGCCTAAAGACTAAGAAGAAAAGGAAAACAAAAGATAGAGGTGATAAGAATTGTCCTCTCACCGTTTTCTAGTTGTAATCGAGCAAGATGAAGATGGCAAATATATTGCCTCGGTACCATCTCTCCCCGGATGCCACACCCAAGCAGATAACCTTACTGATCTGGAGAAGCGAATTCAAGAGGCAATAAAGCTTTACCTGAATGAGAACGGTGATGTTATTATGGCAGCGGGAAAGTTTATCGGAATTCATCAGGTCGAGGTGCAAGCATGACAAAGCTTGCGATTATTTCTGCTGAAGACATGGAACGTATATTAATCCATTTGGGCTTCGAGCGAAAAAGGCAGGTAGGAAGCCATGTCATGTTTGCCCACGCCGATGGGCGTTGCACAGTTATTCCTTTCCATAAAGGAGAAGATTTAGCTAGAGGTTTAATCAGGAAAATCCTTCGCGATATAGATATATCCTTGGAAGAATATGAAAAATTGAGGCAAAAAGTACTCTGATATTCGCCAACTCAGCTATATTTTTATAGTTAAAGCCTGGAAACACCGCTTTAACCTTATAAGACAGCCCTAACCGGCTGCTTTTATTTTTTCTTGTTAAAAAAACAGCGGCACTGCCGGCACTTCAGCCGGGGCAGGCAGTTATCGGTTTAACTGATTTGCAGGAGATTGTTGACAACCGGTCGTAAGTGGTATATTATAGCATTGTATTAACTGTATTATTAAATATAATACATTAGAGGAGGTGCCTATGTTACAGCTTGATTACAGGGATCGCCGCCCCCTGCACGAACAGATTAAGGAAAAAATTAAAACGCTGATCATCACCGGGGTGTTGCAACCGGACGAACGGATACCCTCGGTGCGGGAACTGGCCCAGTTGCTGACCGTCAACCCCAACACCATCCAGAGGGCTTACAAAGACCTGGAGGCGGAAGGATTCATCTACTCCATCCGGGCCAAAGGCAGCTTTGTCGCCCCGCGGGAGCGCAGTGCCCCGCATCCGCGACGGGAGGAACTGCTACAGCAACTGGAACGCAACGTCGCCGAGTTAATGTACCTAGAGGAACCGTTGGAACAGGTTTTGGAGATCGTCTACGCCGTCTATAAGAAGGGAGGCCTTAACGGGTGATTGCAGTGCGAAACCTCAGCAAGAGCTTCGGCAAATTTAAAGCCCTGGCAAACGTCAGCCTCAATGTTCCCCAGGGCTCCGTTTACGGCTTGCTGGGCCCGAATGGCGCCGGTAAAACCACCCTCATCAAACACCTGGCCGGAGTCTATCGCCAGGATGCGGGGACCATCACCATTGCCGGCCAGCCGGTTTACGATAATCCGGCCGTGAAGTCGTTTCTGGTTTACATACCCGATGACCTGTATTTCTTCTCGCAATACAGCATCGAGGAAACAGCCCGGTTTTACGCCAGCTTCTACCCGGCCTGGAACTGGGAAAGATACCGGCTCTTAAAACAGGTGTTCTCTATCGACCCCCGGCGCAGAATCACCCGCCTGTCCAAAGGCATGCAGAAACAGGTGGCCTTCTGGCTGGGCATCTGCGCCATGCCGCGGGTGATGATCCTGGATGAACCGGTCGACGGCCTTGACCCGGTAATGCGTAAAAAGGTCTGGAACCTGGTGCTGCAGGACGTCGCCGAACGGGAAACTACGGTGCTGGTTTCCTCCCACAACCTGCGGGAACTGGAGGATGTCTGTGACCACGTTGGCATCCTGTACAACGGCACCATCCTGGTGCAAAAAAATCTTGATGATTTAAAGACAGATATATACAAACTTCAGGTAGCGTTTGCCGGAGAAGTACCTCCAGATCTCCTCCGGTCCGGAACGATCCTGCACCGGGAACAAAACGGGAGCATCCTCCTGCTGGTTGTGAAGGGGGATAAAGAGCAGATCCTGGCCGATATACGGCGGGCCAACCCGATCATCCTGGATGTTCTACCCCTGACGCTGGAGGAGATTTTCATCTATGAACTGGGGGGAAGCGGTTATGACATTCAAAGTGTCGTTATTTAATAAGGGGTTGGTGGCCAGTGATCTCAAACGTTTCTGGTGGGTCGGCGCCCTGTACGGCCTGTTCCTGATTTTAATCTTGCCTTTTCACCACATGGTACAGGAGATACCCGCCGATAGCAGGTGGGCCAGGGAAATGCTGCAAAGATCGCTGGACATTTTCTCCAGTCAGAGCGGGATGCAGGTCGTTCTCATCTGCACCGTGCCCGTCATCCTGGCGGTGCTGCTTTTCCAGTATCTGCACAATAACCGGGCGGTGGCGGTGATGCACAGCCTGCCTTTCAATCGCTACACCCTTTTCTGCAGCCACAGCGCCGCGGGGCTGGTGCTGCTGCTCCTGCCCGTTATGGTCACCGGGCTGGTGCTGCTGGTCCTGAATATGACCACCCCCTTGAAGGAGTATTATTCACTGCTGAATATTCTCCAGTGGATGGGTATGACGGCCCTATTTGACACGCTGTTATTCGCGATTACCGTTTTTGTGGGCATTTTCACGGGCAATGCCATTGCCCATATCGCCTTTACCTATATACTGCAGGTCCTGCCCACCGGGTTATATGTTCTTCTGACGGAAAACCTCCGCAACTTGATTTACGGCTACGCCAGCATCAACCATCCCGGCGACCTGCGGTACAACTTTCCCTTGATGATGTTTACCAGCGGTACCGGGAGCGATGTTTTTACCGCCGGAACCGTCGCGGTTTATCTCCTGGCCGCCGCCTTGTTCCTTGCTGCCGCCGCCTATGTCTACAAGTTAAGGCACGCGGAAGCGGCCGGTGATGTTGTCGCCTTTACGATCATGCGGCCGGTTTTTAAGTACGGCGTAACCGTTTGTGCGATGCTCCTGGCGGGAGCGTACTTTGCCAATGTATACAGGGGCGCTTTTCCTATTATTGTTTGGGGGTACGTACTGGGTTCCCTGTTGGGCTACTTTATGGCCGAAGCCCTGCTGCAGAAATCTTTGAAGGTCTGGTCGTCGTACAGGGGTTATCTGGGATATGCGGCGGTAATGGCGATATTGCTGTTCGGGATTGCCACCGACGCCACCGGCTATGTCCGCCGCGTCCCCGAACCGGAAAAGGTGAAGAAAGTCTACTTTGGTACCAGCCTTTACTCCTGGATACAGCTGGAAAAAATGAAAAATAGAATAGATCCGGGCATCAATGAGGGCGCCGTCTTCTTTGAAAACAGGGACAACATCGAGCATATCATCCGCCTGCACCGTCAATTGCTGCAGAACCCCGGCGATAAAAAAGGGGTAACCCGCTATATCATCTATACCCTGGAGGACGGTGGTTACTTAGTCCGCCAGTATTATATCGACGAAAAGCAATACGCTTCCCTGCTCAAACCCATCTACGAATCCCTGGAGTATAAACGGGCCAGGTTCCCGGTGGTGGCCCAGGATCCGGCCGGGATTAAATTGATCGAAATCGACGATGACCGTACCCCCAAAAGAGCGGTCATCCTGACAGACAGGGTGGAGATCGGGGAATTTGCTGCCCTGTTGAAACAGGATGTCCTGAATACCACCTTTGAAGAACTCACCGCCAGGGCGAAGGATTATGTGCATATCAACATCGTGGACGTTAACGGGAGATCCGTGCATTATACCCTCCGCGACGGCTACAGGTCGGTTATCAACTGGCTCAAAGAAAAGGGGTATTATGAGAATATCATGTTGCTGCCGGATGAAGTCGAATATGCCGTTCTGGAATATCCTGTAACACCGGAGGTATTCAAGACCGGTTCGGCACCCAGACGGGTTGAAATCAGGGATCGCCAGTTAATCGAGGAATTGCTCAATATAAACGGGCCGGATGACTTCGCCGATCGGGGAAATGTCATCAGTGTGATTTTTTCCGGGAGGACAACCGCGGGCACCTTCCAGTTCCGCGGCTTTATCCACCGGGGCTGGCCTGTTTCGGCGGCATTAAAGGAATACATGAAACAACTGGATTAGCACGGGTCCCACCAGTCTCCCGGAGTAAATGGGTAGATGCAAAGAGGGGATCCTGGCTTGAGGGAAGCAGGGTTGTCAATAATAAACCTTGGACAAAAGGCCTCGCCTCTGATAAATTAGAGGGGAGGCCTTTTGACATCGGTACAAGGGGGATTACCATTGAGTCTTTTCAGCAAGCTCAAAGAGGGTTTAAATAAGACGCGGGAGAACCTCACCCGGCGGGTGGGGGCTTTACTGGCCGGCAGCAGCCGCCTGGATGACGATTTCTTTGACGAACTGGAGGAAATATTGCTGACGGCCGATGTCGGCGCACAGACCAGCATGGAACTGGTGGAAAGGCTTCGCCGGGAGGTCAAGGACCGCAAAATAACCGATCCGGTAGCAGTAGGAAGCCTGTTGCGGGAAGAAGTCGCCCGGATGCTGGGGGAAGAGGTGCCGCGCCTGGGTTGGGCGCCGTCACCGCCGACGGTAATCCTGGTGGTGGGGGTCAACGGCGCCGGCAAGACCACGACCATCGGGAAACTCGCCTACCGGCTTGGCCGGGAAGGGAACAAAGTGCTCCTGGCGGCAGCCGATACCTTCCGCGCCGCCGCCGGCGAGCAGCTGGCTATCTGGGCCGAACGGGCCGGGGCCGGGCTGATCCGCCACCAGGCCGGCGCCGATCCGGCAGCGGTGGTCTACGACGCCATCCAGTCGGCCCGCAATCGTCGCGCCGACGTGGTCCTGGTGGACACTGCCGGCCGCCTGCAAACGAAAACCAACCTGATGGAAGAGTTAAAAAAGGTCCGCCGGGTAATCGAACGGGAGCTACCGGGAGCACCCCATGAGGTTCTCCTGGTCCTGGACGCTACCACCGGTCAGAATGCCCTGTCCCAGGCTAAACTTTTCCATGAGGCGACTGGAGTAACCGGGATTGCCCTGACCAAACTCGACGGCACGGCTAAAGGCGGGGTGGTCCTGGCCATAGCCGCCGAAATGGGTATACCCGTCAAGCTGGTGGGACTGGGTGAGGGCCTGGACGACCTGAAGGAATTTCAACCCCGGGACTTTGCCGCCGCCTTATTCAGCGGCCTGGCAGGGGAGAAGGAGGAATAATGTCTTGGGCAAAATTTTAATCAAGGATTGTACCATTGTCCCGATTAGCGGTCCGGTAATTGAGGAGGGGGCCATCGCCATCAATGACGACCGCCTTCATTATGTCGGCCCGGCAGGGGGGTTGCCGGCCGGCTGGCAGGCGGATACCGTCATCGAGGCCGAGGATATGGTGGCCCTCCCGGGGCTGGTCAACAGCCACACCCACGCCGCCATGACCCTGCTGCGGAGCTACGCCGACGATCTCCCCCTGAAACAGTGGCTGGAACAAAAGATCTGGCCCCGGGAGGACCGGCTGGAGCGGGAAGATATCTACTGGGGCACCAAACTGGCACTGCTGGAGATGATCCGCTCCGGAACCACCACCTTTGCCGATATGTATTTTCATATGGATGCCGTGGCCGGGGCAGTGGTGGAAGCCGGGTTGCGGGCCAGCCTCTGCCAGGGGTTGATAGGTCTCCAGGATACCAGCGACCAACGGCTGGAAGCAGGCATCGCCCTGGTAAAGGAGTGGCATGGCGCCGGTGAGGGACGGATTACCACCATGCTGGGTCCCCACGCCCCCAATACCTGCACGCCGGGGTATTTAATCAGGGTTGCCGAGACAGCGGCCGGGCTGGGGGTGGGGTTACATATCCACCTGGCGGAAACGAGGGGAGAGGTCGCAGACGTAAAGGGCCGTTACGGGGCTACCCCGGTAGTCCTGGTCAACAAGCTGGGGCTCCTGGACCTGCCCGTCCTGGCCGCCCACTGCGTCCACCTGACCACCGAGGAAATCACTATCCTGGCCGAGAAAAAGGTCGGCGTGGCCCACTGCCCGGAGAGCAACCTGAAGCTGGCCAGCGGCGTGGCCCCGGTAAAGGAGATGCTGGCCGCCGGAGTCAACGTGGCCATCGGCACCGACGGCGCCGCCAGCAACAATAACCTGGACATGGTGGCTGAGACCCGGACGGCGGCCCTGCTGGCTAAAGGCATTACCGGCGACCCCACGGTAGTACCCGCCCACCAGGCCCTGGTTATGGCCACCCTGAACGGTGCCCGGGCCCTGGGCCTGGAAAAGGAGATCGGCACCTTGGAGGCGGGTAAAAAGGCCGACCTGATCCTGGTGGACATGCGCCAGCCCCACCTGATGCCGCCCAACGATGTCGAGGCCCACCTGGTTTACGCCGCCCGGGGAAGCGACGTGGATACGGTTATCGTTAACGGGAAGATTCTCATGGCCGGGGGTGAGGTTAAGACCCTGGATGCCGAAGAGATTTACGCCCAGGTGACGAAGAGGATGCAAAAAGGGTAAAAAAAATCCACCTCCTTCCACGCCTGCGAGGTTAGCTGCCGGGTGCGGACCAAGGATGGCCCTACCCCGCGCCCCTTTTTCCCCGTATAGGAAAAACTGGCGCGGAGATTAACCCCACTTACCTGGTTCCCCCGCTTCCCACCGAGGAAATTCGGCGATCAGGTGGAAGAAGTGGAATTGATGGCATCCTCATTGTAACACGGAGGGGCAATTTTGTTAACATAAAACTTAATGGCAGAGGTGGCGGGTTTATTCCAGCCGGGTAGCCGGGGATAAACGGCCGGCATCTGCCGGGCCAGCCCCCGGTTTTCTCCCGCCTGCCAAAAATTCATCCGGAGGGGATGCTAATGGAGTATCGCCAGCTTGGACGGACGGGCTTCAAGGTTTCCGAGCTATGTTTCGGCGCCCTGCCCATGGGACCGCGTCAGAAAAACCTCGATATTGAATCCTGTACCAGGATTATCAATAGAGCACTGGAGGGCGGGGTTAATTTTATTGATACAGCGCAAATATACGAGACTTATGAACCAATCCGGAGGGCTGTGCACGCCCATGACGGCGAAGTAATTATCGCCACCAAAGCCACTGCCACCAGCTACGAGGATATGGAGCGGGCAATCCAGGAGGCCCGGGAGAAGCTCCAGCTGGAATATATTCATATTTTCCACCTGCATGCCGCCCGGGCAACGGAGCATATTTTCGAGGAAAGGGCAGGCGCCTGGCGCTGTCTCCTCGATGCCCGGGAGAAAGGGCTTATCGGGGCCGTTGGTATTGCTACCCACGGCGTGGCGGCCGTGCGGAAAGCGGCCGCCGAAAAAGAAATAGATGTTGTCTTTCCCCTGGTAAATATCAAGGGCATGGGCATTATTGACGGCAGCCGTGAAGACATGCTGGCCGCCATCGCGGAAGCCGTGGCTGCCGGCAAGGGGGTTTACCTGATGAAGGCCCTGGCCGGGGGCAACCTGCTGGACAACTACCAGGAGGCCATGACCTTTGCCCGCCGGGTACCGGGTATTGCCGCCGTAGCCGTAGGCATGGTCAGCGAGGCGGAGGTGGATTACAACCTGCGCTATTTTAATGGAGAAGACCCGGGGATAATACAAACTGCCGCAAAGGAGTTTGCCGTTGTGGAGACTGTCTGTAGTGGTGACGGTGTCTGCCTGAAGGCCTGTACCAACGACGCCATAACTTTAGTTAACGGCAAGGCCAGGATCGACCGCGCCAAATGCCTCCTCTGCGGCTATTGTACCGAGGTATGCCCGCAGTTTGCCATCAGGATGATCTAATGTCAAAGCCTATCCCTTGACACAGTCCCGAAAGTCCCCTATAATTCTTTTCGGTGGTGTTCATGCTTGACGAGCTGGCCCGGGTGGCGCGCCTCTATGATTTTTACGGTCCCCTCCTCACCTCCAAGCAGAGGCACTGGTTGGAACTCCACTACCACCATGACCTTTCCCTGGGGGAGATAGCTGAAGAAGAAGGGATCAGCCGCCAGGCTGTCTACGACGGCCTGCAGCGGGCCGTCAAAGCCCTGGAGGAGTACGAAGCCCGCCTGGGTTACCTGCGGAGGGATCTGGATCTACGGGAGCAATTGGCAGCAGCCATCAGGCACCTTGAGAACTACCGCCGTGGTGGTGGTGAAGGTGATCTGGTCGAGGCCGGCCGGATCCTGCAGCGGCTGCTGGATCTGCCGGAAGGCAGTATGGGGAAAAATTAAACAAGACGCAGGTTACCTACCGGACCGTGAGGCATTTAGGGGAATTTAATTTTATTTTACTATTGTCCATAAAAACCGTAGATGGAACGGTGATGGTAGGGAGTGGTGCGGGGTGATCAGTAAGTAATATTAAACTCTGAAACAATGATACCACGCGATCCAGAAAATCAGCAACCCGGGGGTGGAACAGGTGGCCGTCTTTGCTTCCCTGGCCGATAAGCTCCAGGAAACCTTTAAAAAACTGCGCGGTAAAGGCAAACTCACCGAGGCTGACGTTACAGCCGCCATGCGGGAGATCCGCCTGGCATTGCTGGAAGCCGACGTCAACTTCAAGGTAGTCAAGGATTTTATCAACCGGGTCAAGGAACGAGCCGTCGGCCAGGAAGTCATGCAGAGCCTGACCCCCGGCCAGCAGGTGGTCAAAATCGTCCATGAGGAACTGACGGCCCTCATGGGCGGTGGAGAGAGTAAAATCAACTGGGCCAGCCAGCCCCCGACGGTCATCATGCTGGCTGGCCTCCAGGGTGCCGGCAAGACGACAACTGCGGCCAAGCTCGCCCGCCTGGCCCAGAACCAGGGCCGCCGGCCGTTGCTGGTAGCCGCTGATGTTTACCGGCCGGCAGCCATCAAACAGCTCCAGGTCCTGAGTGAACAACTGAAAATCCCGGTCTTCAGCATGGGTGAGGGCAGCAGCCCGGTGGATATCGCCCGGGCGGCAGTAGAACATGCCCGTACCCACGGTAGCAACCCGGTGATTCTAGATACCGCCGGTCGCCTCCATATCAATGAAACGATGATGGCCGAGCTGGCGGCCATCAAAGAAGCCGTCCGGCCCCAGGAGATCCTCCTGGTGGTGGATGCCATGACCGGCCAGGACGCCGTCCAGGTGGCCTCTACCTTTCACCAGCAACTGGGCCTCACGGGGGTCATCCTGACCAAGCTCGACGGCGACACCCGGGGCGGGGCCGCCCTCTCCATCAGGGCTGTCACCGGTTGCCCGATTAAATTTATCGGTATGGGCGAAAAAACCGAGGCCCTGGAGACCTTCCACCCGGACCGGTTAGCCTCCCGCATCCTGGGTATGGGTGATGTCCTGAGCCTCATCGAGAAAGCCCAGGCCAACCTGGATGTCGAGCGGGCGAAAGAGCTGCAAAAGAAAATCCGCCAGCAGGAGTTTACCCTGGAGGATTTTCTGGAACAGATGAAACAGATGAAAAAAATGGGCCCCCTGGAAGAGATTCTAAACATGTTACCTGGGGCCGGTAAGATGAAGCAGCTCAAGGATCTCCAGATTGACCCCAAAGAAATGATCCGTACTGAAGCCATTATCCAGTCTATGACGCCGGCGGAGAGGCGCAATCCGGCCATCATCAATGGCAGTCGCAAACGGCGTATCGCTGCCGGCAGCGGCACCAGGGTCCAGGACGTCAATCGTTTGCTACGCCAGTTCGAGGACGCGCGGAAGCTGATACACATGTTCAGTGAAGGTGGCGGCAAAAAGAGACCCAAAGGCCGCATTCCTTTTCCCTTTTAGGGAACTTTTTGAGGAGGTGATATGGATGGCTACTAAAATCCGCCTGAAGCGCATGGGAGCTAAAAAAGCACCCTTCTACCGCCTGGTGGTTGCCGATTCCCGCTCGCCCCGCGACGGCCGGGTAGTTGAGGAGATTGGGTACTATAACCCCGTCAAGCAGCCTGTAGAAATAAAGGTTGATGAAGAAAAGGCCTTGCAATGGTTAAACACCGGGGCCCAGCCTTCGGAAACCGTCCGGGCCTTGTTGAAAAAAGCCGGGGTATGGCAGAAATATATCGCTGCCCGGGAAGCTAAATAGGGGGGGCGTATAAATAATGAAGGATTTGTTAATAACCCTGGCTAAAGCCCTGGTAGATCACCCTGACCAGGTCAGCGTCAACCAGATTGAAGGTGAAAAATCAGTTATCCTGGAGCTCCGGGTAGCCCAGGAGGATATGGGCAAGGTAATCGGCAAACAGGGTCGTATAGCCCGGGCTATCCGGACTCTGGTCAAGGCGGCCGCGGCCCATGAAGGTAAGCGAGTAGTGGTGGAGATTATTCACTGACCATGGAGGCAGAAAGGATCGGCGTCGGCAAAATTATCGGCATCCACGGCGTCCGGGGGGACGTAAAGGTTTTACCCCTGACGGATTTCCCCGAGCGCTTCCGGCCGGGGACCAGGTTAATCCTGGAGCAGGAAAGCGCTAAGGGCCGGGAAAAGAGAACTTTCCCGGTGACTGTCATCAGTGCCCGTCCCAGCAAAGGAAACCTCATCCTAAAACTGGCCGAAATTAACGACGCCGACCAGGCCGGGGCTGTCCGGGGAGCGACCCTCAAGGTAGAACCCTGGGAGGTTGAACCCCTGCCGGAGGGTCATTACTATATTTACCAGTTGCTCGGCAGCCGGGTTTATACAACAGGAGGCGAATTCCTGGGCACCCTGCAGGATATCCTGGTAACGGGAGCCAACGATGTTTATGTAGTCCGGAATGAAGAAGCCGGGGAAATTTTGATCCCAGCCTTAAAAACAGTCGTCCGCCAGGTTGACCTGGCCAGGAAGGAGATACGGGTCGAACTACCGCCGGGGTTACGGGACTAGGAGGCCAGAGTTTGCGGGTAGATATCCTGACGATCTTTCCCGAGATGTTTACCGGGTTTTTAAACACCAGCATTATCAAGCGCGCCCGGGAGCAGGGCCGCCTGGAGGTGAACCTGGTTAACATCCGCGCCTACGCCAGGAATAAACACCGGAATGTTGACGATTATCCCTTCGGCGGCGGGCCGGGGATGGTTATGCAGGCCGAACCCCTCTTCCTGGCGGTGGAAGACCTCTTGCCTGCCGGGGAGACTGCCAGGACGCCGGTTATCCTCATGTCACCCCAGGGAGAGGTCTTTAACCAGGAAATGGCAGAAGAACTGGCCCGGGAGGAGCACCTGGTCTTAATCTGCGGTCACTACGAGGGTGTCGACGAGAGGGTCAGGCTGGCCCTGGTGACCAGGGAGATCTCCATTGGCGATTATGTCCTCACCGGCGGCGAACTGCCGGCTATGGTTATTATCGACGCCGTCACCCGCCTGTTACCCGGGGTCCTGGGCGCCCCGGAGGGAGCGCGGGAGGATTCCTTTGCCATGGGACTGCTGGAATATCCCCAGTATACTCGCCCCCGTTCCTTCCGTGGCCTGGAAGTGCCGGAGGTACTGTTATCGGGCAACCATGAGCAGATCCGGCGCTGGCGGCGGCAGCAAGCCCTGGAGAGGACCTGGCGGCGCCGGCCGGATTTACTGGCCAGGGTCGAATTAAGCCCGGAAGACCGGCGCTTTCTGGAGGAGATCAACCGCCGGGAAGGGGAGAAGACTCCTTGATGTTGTTGCCCGGGAAATATTTATGATATAATAAGCGCTGGTTTACCGGTTGGAAAGGAGGGGTTTAAGGTGAACATCATCGAAACCCTGGAAAAGGAACAATTGCGTACTGATATCCCTGATTTTAAACCCGGGGATACCGTACGGGTGCATGTTAAAGTAGTTGAAGGTAATCGCGAGCGAATCCAGGTTTTTGAAGGGGTCGTGATAGGCCGCCGCGGCAGGGGTATCAATGAAACCTTTACCGTACGCCGGGTATCCTACGGCGTGGCGGTAGAGCGGATCTTTCCCCTGCACTCGCCACGACTGGAACGCATCGAGGTAGTCCGTCACGGCAAGGTCAGGAGGGCCAAACTTTACTACCTGCGCGAGCGGGTAGGCAAGGCGGCCCGCATTAAAGAGGAACGGTAAAGAAAGCCTGAAGAGGTTCAACAACGGGACTGGTGCTCAATCAGTCCCGTGTTTGACTAATGGGGGGCGTCTGCCTTTGGAGCCTTTAGAGGAAAGTAGAGAAGGTAAACAGAGCAGGGAAAAGACCTGGTGGTGGGATTTACTGCAGTCCCTGGTTGTTGCCGCCGTCCTGGCTGTAATCATTCGCGCCTTTCTCTTCACACCATTTTATATTCCTTCCCCCTCTATGGAACCAACCCTTTATCCTGGAGACCGGATTATTGTCAATCGCCTGGCCTACCGCCTGGGTGATCCCCAGCGGGGCGATGTGGTAGTCTTCCATTATCCCCTGGACCCCAGCCGGGACTATATTAAAAGAGTCGTTGCCGTGGGTGGAGATACAGTGGAGGCCCGGAATAACGTACTTTATGTCAACGGGCAACCCCAGCCTCCGGAAAAGTACCTGCCGGCCGGGGTAGTTTACAGTGACTTTGGCCCGGTGAAGGTGCCACCAAACAACTATTTTATGATGGGTGACAACCGTAACAACAGCGCCGATAGCAGGGTATGGGGGACCCTGGATCGCCGGCTGGTTATCGGCAAGGCCATGTTTATCTTCTGGCCGTTAAACCGCCTGGGCCTGATCAGGTAGGTGAACTTATGCCTGCTCCCCTGCAATCCCTGCGCCAGTATTTAAAGGTTGTTGACGCTGTCCTGGAGGTGGCTGATGCCCGCCTGCCGGCTTCCAGCCGTTACCCCGACCTGGAAAAGCTAATCGGTTCCCGGGCGCGGGTCGTGGTATTGACCAGGGCGGATCTGGCCGACCCTGCCGCCACTGCTTGCTGGCTGGAAAAACTGCGGGCCGGGGGTACCCGGGCCGTGGCGATGAACGCCAGGACGGGTGCCGGCGACCGCCTTTTATACCAGTATTTGAAAGCCATTGCCAGGGCCAAAGGGGAAGCCCGGGCCCGGAGGGGGCTGGGTGAAGCCCCTTTAAGGGTTATGGCCTTAGGGATACCCAATGTTGGTAAGTCTTCCGTTTTGAATCGCCTGGCCGGCCGGGCCGCAGCCCGGACCGGGAACCGCCCGGGGATTACCCGGGGGCCACAGTGGATCCGGATCAAAGATAACCTGGAACTCTTAGATACCCCGGGCGTCCTCTGGCCCCGCTGGCAGGAACCCCGGACGGCCCTTTGGTTAGGCGCCCTGGGATGCGCTCCGGAAGAGTCAGTCCCGGTCGTAGGAATAGCCTGCCTGGTAGGCGAATTTCTATTGCGGGAGGCTCCGGGAACCCTGGCCGTAAGGTACGGGATTCAGGAACAGGGGGGGGCAACCGATATCCTGGCAGCCATTGGCCGGTCCCGGGGCTTCCTTCTCCCCGGCGGGGTAGTCGACCAGGAAAAGACGGCCCGGGCCCTGGTGAATGATTTTCGGGAAGGGCGTTTGGGTCGTTTTACTCTGGAAAAGCCCTAAAAGTTTTACCCATGGTGCCGCCAACCGTTAAAGGTGTTTGCCCTGGGGGGACGAGGGGGAGTCCCGTGCCGGATAAGGTAATAACTGCCGCTGTCCTGGAGCAAATAGTAAAGGAAATAGTTAAAACCCTGGAAGAGAGCCGGGAAGCCATTTACAACATCGCTGAAACGGCCCGGCAGGAAGAGGTCCGTCTGCGCCAGGAACTGGATGAGGTCCGCCGGGAATTCAGTGAGGCTGCAGCCCGGGTGGACAGGCTGGAAATAGAAGAAAAGAGGGCCAGGAATCGTTTGATGGAGGTAAGCCGTGACTTTTCCCGCTACGGGGAAAAGGAGATGCAGGCGGCCTACGAACAGGCCCGGGAGTACCAGGTCCAGCTGGGTTTGTGGCGGGAACGGGAGAGCCAGTTACGCCTGCGCCGGGACCGCCTGGAGAGTACCCTGAAAAACCAGCAGGAGATGGTCCGGCGGGCGGAAGAACTGGTGCGGAATGTTGGTGCTGCCCTGGCCCTGTTGACCGGAGAACTGGCCCGGGTGAGCGATCACCTGGAAGAACTGGAACAGCGCCACCTGGTAGGATTAAAGATTCTCCAGGCCCAGGAAGAGGAACGCCGGCGCCTGGCCCGGGAGATTCACGACGGGCCGGCCCAGGCTATGGCCGGGATAGCCTTTAAAGCCGAACTCTGTACCAGGCTGGCTGATATTAAATCAGGTAATTTAAAGAATGAACTCCTGGCCCTGGGTAATCTGGCCCGGGAAACCCTGGCAGAAATACGGAAAATAATCTTTTCCCTGCGGCCGATGATGCTTGACGACCTGGGACTGGTGCCGGCCCTTTATCGTTTTGCCGGCGAATACCTTGAAAAATACGGCCTGGAGGTAGAATTAATTATCATTGGCCATGAGGAACGACTGGATAAAGCCCTTGAAATAGGCATCTTTCGTCTAATTCAAGAGGCTTTAAATAATGTCTGGAAGCATGCCGGGGTAACCGAGGCCCGGGTTAAGCTGGAGTTCCGGCCTGAGAAAATCTCCCTGAGTATCAAAGATGAGGGTTGCGGCTTTGACCTGGCAGCGGCCCGGGGGAGCGGGTACGGCCTGGCCGGTATGCAGGAGCGAGTGAAACTCCTGGACGGAAAGCTGGCAGTTAAAACTGCCCCGGGCCGGGGAACCGAGGTAGAAATTGTTATCCCGCGGCAGCAAGGATGGGGTGGGGATTTTGACGGATATTGAGAAGATTACTATCTTGATTGCTGATGACCATCCCCTGGTGCGGGAGGGTATACGTAAAATCCTGGAGCTGGAACCGGACCTGCAGGTAGTTGGTGAAGCTGCCACCGGCCAGGAGGCCCTCGAGATGACCCGGCGTTACCAGCCGCAGGTCATTATTATGGATATTAACATGCCGGGCCTGAATGGCATTGAAGCTACGAAAGTAATACGGCAGGAATGGCCGCAAATCGCTATCCTGGCCCTTACTATTCATGACGATGAGGAGTATATTATTGAATTGTTGCGGTCCGGGGTGTCCGGCTACGTCCTGAAGGACATCGGCGCCGAAGAACTGGTGCAGGCCGTCTATCAGGTGGCCCGGGGCAACCGGGTTATACACCCGGGGGTAGCCCAGAAGGTTATCGGTTGTATCCAGAAGCAAGAAACCTTTACACCGGCCCCCGAACCTATACCCCTGACCGCGCGGGAACGGGAGATCTTAATCCATGTCAGCCTGGGCAAGTCCAACCGGGAGATCGCCAGGGATTTATTTATAAGTGAAAAAACGGTAAAAAACCACCTAACGCATATCTTTCATAAAATTGGTGTCTCCGATCGTACCCAGGCGGCCCTTTATGCCTTGAAACATGGCCTGACTGATGTTAAAGTAGGTGGTACAAGTGCAGGCATCCGCCGGTGAAAGGGAACGGGTCGAAGCCCTTTATGCCTGGGAACGGCGGTTACAACGCCAGGGTGCTGCCCGCATAGCCGGCGTAGACGAAGCGGGACGCGGCCCGCTTGCCGGGCCAGTAACCGCCGCGGCGGTTATTCTACCACCGGGGTTATTTATTGCCGGCCTCAATGATTCCAAAAAAGTACCTCCTGCCCGGCGCCGGGAACTCGCCGCGGTGATAAAAAAAGAAAGCCTGGCCTGGGGTATCGGCTGGGTTTCGGTGAAAGAAATTGATTGCCTGAACATCCTGGTTGCCTCCCGGTGGGCCATGCGGCGGGCTTTGTCGGCCCTGGCCATCCGGCCGGACCATGTGCTGATTGACGGCCTGGAGTTACCTGGTTTAAATATACCCCAGACCCCCCTGGTAGGTGGCGACGCTTTGAGCGCTTCCATTGCAGCAGCTTCTATCCTGGCCAAAGTGGCCCGGGATGAACTGATGGTGGCCTATGATTCCCTTTTCCAGGGTTATGGCCTGGCGGAGAATAAGGGGTACCCGACCCGGGAACACCGGGAAGCCCTGCGGCGCCTTGGTCCCTGTACCCTCCACCGTTGTAGTTTTAAGCATTAAAAAATGATTTTTTTAACAACCGCTAAGAAGGGATTTCTCCAAATAAAGCGAATTAGTACTAGAGTTTTTAAACAACCTGGTAATTTTTTTATGAAAGGGGGGGGTATAATGTTACAGCAATATGGCATTATAGCGGTATTCCTGGTTGGGGGAGCAGCAACAGCCGTCGCCGCCCTGGCTGCCAATTGGTTGCTCCGCCCCAAGAAGCCGCCCGAGGGTGATAAATTGGCCACCTACGAATGCGGCCTGGAGACCCAGGGACCGACCTGGATTCAGTTCAAAGTAAGCTATTTTCTTTATGCTCTGGTCTTTTTATTATTCGATGTTGAAACCGTCTTTCTTTATCCCTGGGCCGTACAGTTTCAGGCCCTGGGGCTCTTTGCCTTTGCAGAAATGATCATCTTTATCGGCATCCTGGTACTCGGCCTCTGGTATGCCTGGAAGGAGGGTGCATTGAAATGGCTGTAACCAGATTAAAGCCAGCGGACCCGCAGATACCTGATAATATAATCCTGTCTACTGTTGATGCCATGCTTAATTATTGCCGTGCCCATTCCTTCTGGCCGGTAACCTTTGGCCTGGCCTGCTGCGCCATAGAGATGATGGCCGCCGGTGGCGCCCGTTATGATATTGCCCGTTTCGGGTATGAGGTTTTCCGGCCTTCACCGCGCCAGGCGGATTTAATGATTGTGGCCGGTACCGTTACCAGGAAGATGGCGCCCCTGGTGCGGCGCCTGTATGAGCAGATGCCGGCACCGAAGTGGGTCATTGCCATGGGCAGCTGTGCCATTAGCGGTGGGCCCTTTGTTGACTCTTACAATGTCGTGCCCGGGGTAGATACCATCGTGCCGGTTGATGTCTATGTACCCGGGTGTGCCCCCCGGCCGGAGGCTTTAATCAATGGCCTCCTGGCGCTGAAGAAAAAGGTTATTAACCCTAAAGTGGCGTTGGTGAAGTAAAATGGACAACTTTATCCAGGAATTACAGCGCCTTTTCCCCGACCTGGAGGTCAGGGAAGGGGCTGACATGCCGGCCCTGGTTGTACCGGCTGACCAGTTGCTGGCGCTGATGGCGGAGCTAAAGGAGAAACGCGGTTTTAATTTCCTGGCGGACTTGACGGCTGTTGATTATCCGGAAGACAAGCGGATAGAAATGGTATATCATTTGTTATCCGTGCCGGGGATGGCTGAAATCCGGGTAAAGGTAAATCTTGACCGCCAGCAACCGGAGGTTCCTTCCTTAACGGCCCTCTGGCCAGCGGCCAATGTCCAGGAACGGGAGGCTTTTGATTTAATGGGGGTAAAATTCCCGGGGCATCCCGATTTGAAGCGCATCCTGTGTCCGGATGACTTTGCCGGCCATCCACTCCGTAAAGATTTTCGACTCCAAACAGAAGGGGGTGAATAAAAGATGGCTGCTGCCGCGGAGAATTTACGAACGGAAGAGATTCAACTTAATATGGGCCCGCAGCATCCCAGTACCCATGGTGTTTACCGGGCCCTTTTAACCCTCGATGGTGAAAAGGTCGTCGGGGTAGAGAATATTATCGGTTACCTGCACCGGGGTATTGAAAAACTGGCCGAGGATCGCACGTATACCCAGGTTATCCCCTATACCGATCGCCTGGATTATCTGGCCGGGATGCTGAACAATCTGGGTTATGTCCAGACGGTGGAAAAGCTCATGGGGATCGAGGTCCCGGAGCGGGCTGAGTATTTGCGGGTAATCATGGCCGAACTCTCAAGGCTGGCCAGCCATATGGTCATGGTGGCCTCCATGGCCCTGGATCTCTCCGGTTGGACGGCCTGGTTCCCCCCTTTCAGGGAACGGGAGCGAATCCTGGATCTTTTTGAGATGGCCTGCGGTTCCAGGTTGACGGTCAGCTATATGCGCATTGGCGGCGTAGCCGCCGATATACCCCCCGGTTTTCTGCCGGCTCTGGAGAGCTTTTTAAACGACCTGCCGCGGATGATTGCCGAAATGAACGGGCTGATTACCGGGAATGAGATCTTCATAGCCCGCTGCCAGGGGGTAGGCAAAATTGACCTGGAAACAGCCCTGGCCTATGGCATTACCGGGCCCAACCTGCGGGCTTGCGGGCTGCCCTTCGACCTGCGAAAAGCGCGGCCCTACGGTATCTATGATCGATTTGAGTTTGATATCCCCACCCTGAATAACGGGGATAGTTACGACCGGTTTGTCATTCGGCTGCTGGAAATGGAACAGAGTGCCCGGATTATCCGCCAGGCTATGGATCAACTCCCCGAGGGTCCGGTTCAGGCCAAGGTACCGCGGGTGATTAAACTTCCCAGGGGCGAGGTCTACCACCAGATCGAGGGGGCCAAGGGTATCCTGGGCTTCTATCTGGTCAGCGATGGCGGCAGTAAACCCTACCGTCTCCATATCCACAGCCCCTCATTCGTTAACCTTGGAGCCTTGCCCAGGATTTCCATTGGTGGTACTGTCCAGGACTTCGTCGTCAATATCGCTTCCATTGACATCGTCCTGGGCGAAGTTGATCGTTGAAGTAATATTTTCTAAGGAGAGGGTAGATGACCGTGGAAGGTATCTTTACCGGCATAGCCGCTTACCTGCGGGGGTTCCTTGCCGGAGCACCACCCTGGGTGGTGACCCTTGCCATGGGGGTCTTATACCTGATCGGGGTACTGGCCTTTATCTTCCTGAATGCCCTTTATTTAATTTACCTGGAACGGAAGATAAGCGCTTACATGCAACAGCGCATCGGGCCCAACCGTTTGGGTCCCCATGGCCTCCTGCAGTCGGTGGCCGATGCTGTTAAGCTCCTGGGGAAAGAGGACATCATACCCCGGGGAGCCGACCGGTGGGTCTTTATCATCGCCCCGATATTGATCTTTATCCCGGCGACGATGCTTTATGCTGTCATTCCTTTTGGCAAAGGAATGGTTCCCGCTGATTTAAATATCGGTGTCTTTTACTTCCTGGCGGTTGCTTCAACTACAACCATTGCCATCTTGATGGGCGGCTGGGGGTCCAACAACAAATATGCCCTGCTGGGCAGCATGCGCTGCGTAGCCCAGATGGTCAGTTACGAAATCCCCCTGACCTTTTCCATCCTGGGGGTGATAATGCTGGCCGGGTCCCTCCAGACCTCCCAGATTGTTGCCGCCCAGGGGAAGGTCTGGTATATCCTCCTCCAGCCCCTGGCCTTTATCATTTACTTTGTTGCTGCCACGGCCGAGGTTAACCGTGCTCCCTTTGACCTGGTGGAAGGGGAACAGGAGATTATTGCCGGGCCTTATATAGAATACACTGGCATGCGTTACGCCCTCTTTTATCTTTCAGAGTATGCCAACCTGGTCAGCGTATCCGCCCTGGCGGTTACTCTGTTCCTGGGCGGCTGGCAGGGGCCGTGGTTGCCGTCATGGTTATGGTTCCTAATTAAGGTTTATATAATGATTTTTATCTTCATGTGGGTACGCTGGACTTTCCCCCGTATCCGTATTGACCATTTGCTGAGTTTTAACTGGAAGGTGCTCCTGCCCCTGTCCCTGGCCAATATCCTGGTGACCGGGGTGGGCATTAAGATCTATCAGTTGTTAACCCTGGGGAGGTGGTAGGTAGGATGTTCGGGCAAGGTTTGCTAAAAGGACTGAGTATCACCTGGCACTTTTGTTTCGGCAAGGCGGTAACGGAGCAGTACCCCGAACGACGGCCCAACCTGCCGCCGGCCTCCCACGGGTCCTTCCGCCTGGAGAGGGAGAAGTGCAGTGCCTGTGGCATCTGTGCCAATGCCTGCCCCAATCATGTTATTACCGTCGAGAGCGAGCGCGACGAACAGAAAAAACGTCACCTGACTGGCTACAGGGTCAAGCTGGGCCAGTGCCTCTTCTGCGGCCTGTGCGTGGAAAGTTGCCCCCAGGGGGCCCTCCACTGGCAGCCCGACTTTGAGCTGGCCTGTTACCGTCATGAAGACACAGAGCAGAATTTACTGGCCGGCCAGGCAGTGGAGGTGAAGAAAGGTGCTTGATGTCAGTGCCCTTTTATTCTGGTTGCTGGCCGCGATTACCATCGCTGCGGCCCTGGCCGTTGTGCTGTTGAAAAATATCGTCCACAGTGCCCTGTACCTGGTTTTGACCTTTGCCGGGGTAGCCGGTATCTATATCCTGCTCCAGGCCGAGTTCCTGGCAGCGGTGCAGCTCCTGATTTACGCCGGGGCAGTTGCAATCCTCATTGTCTTTGCGGTGATGCTTACCCGGCGGGGCGATATCAAAGCCAGTAATTTGTACAATTTTAATTACCTGGCAGCCGGTGTCGTCTCCCTGGCCCTGCTTGTGATCATTATCCTGGGCAACGGGCGCATGGCCTGGACTGCCGCTCCCGCCCCGGCGCCGGCCAGCAATGTGGCGGCCATTGCCAACGCCTTTCTGGGCCGCTACGCCATACCCTTTGAAGTAGCGGCGGTTTTGCTCCTGGTGGCTATGGTGGGAGCTATCCTGCTGGCGAGGGGAGGGAAACCGGAACGGTGATCACCCTCAACCACTACCTGGCCGTGGGCGGCCTCCTCTTCTGCATCGGTCTCTTCGGCGCCCTGGCCAAGAGAAATGCCATCGCCGTTTTAATGGGCATCGAACTCATGCTCAATGCTGTCAATATTAACCTGGTGGCCTTCAACCATTTCCTGGCGCCTGATCAGGTGACAGGCCAGATCTTCGCCATCTTTGTTATCGTCGTCGCTGCGGCGGAAGTAGCCGTCGGCCTGGCCCTGGTCCTGAATATCTATCGCCGGCGCCTGGACAGCAATATTGACGACCTGGACTGGCTCAAGTGGTAATATCGTTTAAAAGGCAGGTGACAACTACCCCATGATCAATCATGCCTGGTTGATACCGGTTTTCCCGGCCCTGGCTTTTCCAATAATCATTTTTCTGACCCGCAGGGTACGCCCTTTAAGCGCCCTGGTGGGTATCGCCGCCATCGGCGCCAGCTTTGTCATGGCTGTGGGGGTGTTACGGGAAGTCCTGCTTAACGGGGTAACCATGGCCCACCCGGTGGAGTATGCTTCTACCTGGCTGGGGATCCCCGGCCTTTTGAAGATTGAAGCGGGAGTCCTGATTGATCCCCTGGCAGCGGTTATGCTCCTGGTAGTTACCCTGGTGGCCCTGCTGGTGGAAATTTATTCAGTGGGTTATATGCACGGCGATCCCGGGTTTTCCACTTTCTTTGGCTACCTGTCCCTGTTCAGCGCTTCAATGCTGGGACTGGTCCTGGCCAATAACTACTTTATGATCTTTTTCTTCTGGGAACTCGTTGGACTTTGTTCCTATCTTTTAATAGGTTTCTATTACCACAAGCAGTCGGCAGCCCGGGCCGGCTTGAAGGCCTTTGTTACCAACAGGGTGGCTGACTTCGGTTTCATGCTCGGCTTCTTTTTCCTCTTTGCCATCTTTGGCACCTTTAATTTCAGGGAACTGGCGGCAGCCATTCCCAGTTACCAGAACACCGGGTTCCTGGCCCTGGCGGCGGCCCTGGTATTCATCGGCCCTATCGGCAAGTCGGCCCAGTTCCCCCTGCATGTCTGGCTGCCCGACGCCATGGAGGGTCCTACCCCGGTGAGCGCCCTGATCCATGCCGCGACCATGGTGGCAGCCGGTGTCTATTTACTGGCTCGGGCCTTTGTCCTCTTTGCCAGCCTGCCGGGGATTATGCTCTTAGTTGCCTATGTAGGCGGTTTCACGGCCCTCTTTGCGGCCACCATAGCCATTACCCAGCGGGACATCAAGCGCATCCTTGCCTATTCCACCATCAGCCAGCTGGGGTATATGGTCATGGCCATGGGAATCGGCAGTATGACGGCCGGGATGTTCCATCTCATGACCCATGCCTTCTTCAAGGCCCTCCTCTTCCTGGGAGCCGGGAGCGTTATCCATGCCCTGGAAGAACAAGATATTTTCCGCATGGGCGGTTTATATAAGGATATGAAGGTTACGGTAAGTACCTTTGTTATTGCCGCCCTGGCCCTGGCCGGGGTGCCGCCCCTGGCAGGTTTCTGGAGTAAAGACGAGATCCTTGCCGGTGCTTTTGACCACGGGTTTACCGGTCTCTATATCATTGGTACGCTCGTGGCTTTCCTGACAGCCTTCTATATGTTCCGGCTGATTTTTGTAGCCTTTTTCGGCGACCGCCGTGCCGGACTCCATGCCCATGAATCGCCGTTAACGATGACGGTGCCCCTGGTCATCCTGGCGGTACTTTCAGTGGTTTCCGGTTTCGTAGGGGCCCCCTTTGTGAGCCACGGGTTCAGCAGCTTTGTCTATTATGGCGAACCCCATCACATAGAACCAAACTATGGGGTAATGTTGCTTTCAACCATCGTAGCCCTGGCCGGCATCGGCCTGGCCTGGCTCCTTTACGGTCGTCCCAGCGACGTGCCGGCCAGGTTGGCCGAACGCTACCGCAGTATCTATAAGCTTCTGGTCAACAAGTACTATATTGATGAGGTCTACCTGTGGCTTTTCCATCGCGTCGGCCTGGGGCTAGCCGAAGCCTTTAACTGGCACGACCGCCATGTTGTTGACGGTGTCTTTGATGGTGTCGGCGATGTAACCCGGTTGTCGGGCCATAAACTACGCTTGCTCCAGACGGGAAACCTCCAGACCTACGCCCTGGTTATCTTCACGGCCGTGGTAATCATTGCCCTCTGGATGGCAGCACCAGTGTTGGGAGGGGTGATCCAGTGAACTTTCCGATTTTAACAGCTATCATGCTGGCCCCGGTAGCCGGGTTGCTGCTCATCCTGCTGATCCCGGAAAGGGAGCAGCTGACCATTAAAATCACGGCTGCTGCCGCCACCTTTGTTTCCCTGGTGCTGGCAGTCCTCGCCTATGTCCAGTATGATCATGCCCGAGGCGGCCTGCAGTTCCTCCAGGATATTTCCTGGGTACCAGGCTTTGGCATCAATTACTCCGTCGGCGTCGACGGCATCAGTATGCCCCTGGTCCTGCTGACGGCCATTGTTATCTTCACCGGTGTCTTCGCTTCCTGGGATATGACCCAGCGGGTGAAGGAATTCTTTATCTTCCTGTTAATGCTGGTGACCGGCGTCTTCGGTGTCTTCATTAGCCGCGACCTCTTTTTCTTCTACCTTTTCTTTGAGGTGGCCGTTATCCCCATGTACCTCCTCATTGGTATCTGGGGCAGCACCCGGAAGGAATACGCGGCCATGAAGCTGACCCTTTACCTCCTGGTCGGCAGCGCCTTTGCCCTGATTGGTATTATCGCCCTGTTCCTTTATGCGTCCCAGCAACTGGGGTATGCTACTTTTGACATTCAGACCCTGGCTACGGTCAAGTACGACCTGGGGTTCCAGAAGTTTGTCTTTTTCCTGATGCTCATCGGTTTTGGCGTGCTGGTGCCCATCTGGCCCCTGCACCTGTGGTCTCCCGACGGCCATGTGGCTGCACCAACGGCCGTCAGTATGCTCCACGCCGGCGTTTTAATGAAATTGGGTGCCTATGGCCTTATTCGCGCCGGAGTATTCCTGTTCCCCGAAGGAGCCAAATTCTGGGCGCCCTTGATTGCTGTCCTGTGTATTGTTAACGTGGTCTATGGCGCCATGATCGCCATGGTCCAGAGGGATCTGAAATTCGTTATCGGCTATAGCAGTGTGAGCCACATGGGCTATGTTCTCCTGGGAATAGCTTCTTTGAACATCCTGGGCCTGGACGGGGCTGTATCCCAGATGTTTGCCCACGGTATTATGACGGCCCTTTTCTTTGCTCTGGTGGGTAATATCTATCATAAAGCCCACACCCGGGAGATTGCCAGCTTCGGCGGCCTGGCCCACCAGATGCCGCGGGTGGCGGCCGGTTTCCTGATTGGCGGCCTTGCCTCCCTGGGGCTACCCGGACTTAATAACTTTGTAGCCGAGTTCCTGATCTTCATGGGCTCCTTTACCCGCGACCAGGCCCTGTTCGGGGGTATCCTGCCCTTCCGGATCCTCTCGATCCTGGCCATCTCCGGTATTGTCATTACTGCCACCTATATTCTCCGGGTGGTCATGAAGACTTTCTTCGGACCCAGGAAACCGGAATGGGATCACCTGGAGGATGCCCGCGGGGTGGAAATGGTGCCCGTTGTCGTCTTGATTGCAACTTTACTGCTCTTTGGCCTCTTACCCTCCTTGCAGATTGATATGATCAATAACGGTATAACCCCGCTGGTAGCTAAAGTTGAAGCGGCGAAGGCGATTGGGGGTATCTTCTAATGGCGAATTGGCATCTCTTAACAGTGGAAATCCTGACGGCAGCCCTGGGCCTGGGACTCCTGGCCCTGGGCCTCCTGGTACCCCACAGTGATCGCCGGGGTATTGCCTATGTAGCTACTGCCGGCCTGGCCGGTATTCTGGCGGTGGCCATCGGCATGCGGGAAGCCAGTGGTGTAGTTCTCGGGGGATATGTCATCGATCCCTTCGGCACCTATTTCAAGATCCTCTTCCTGGTGGCAGCCATGCTAACTGCTGTCTGTTCCTATGATTATGTAGAAAAGATGGGCCTGAACCAGGCCGAATACTATGCCCTGCTGATCCTGGCCACCCTGGGAATGATGATTCTGGCTTCCTCGGGGGAACTGGTAAGCCTTTACACGGGCTTGGAACTGATGACCATAACCTTTTGTATCCTGGCGGCCTATCACCTGGGTGACGCTAAATCGGCGGAAGCAGGCATTAAGTACCTCCTCCTGGGAGCCATGTCCTCGGCCATTTTCCTGTATGGCCTGAGCCTGGTCTATGGCAGCAGCGGTACCACAGTTATCCGGGAAATAGGCCAGCAAGTGGCTACCAGGGGGGCTAGCCCGGCCCTGCTTCTGGGAACCATCTTTATTCTGGCGGGTTTTGCCTTCAAGGTAACGGCAGTACCCTTCCACATGTGGTCCCCGGATGTGTATGAAGGAGCACCGACCCCGGTTACAGGCTTTCTCTCAGTTGCCTCCAAAGCTGCTGCCTTTGCAGCCCTGGTACGGGTGTTCTTCGGCGCCCTGCCGGACCTCCACAACTTCTGGGTCCAGCTCTTTATCGCGCTGGCGGTCCTCACCATCGTCCTGGGCAACCTGGTAGCCATCCCCCAGACCAACATCAAAAGGCTGCTGGCCTATTCTAGCATTGCCCAGGCCGGTTACCTGCTGCTGGGTATTGTTTCCTTCTCCGTCCTGGGGGTAGGTGCGGTAGCGTATTACGCGATGCTCTACGTCTTTGGTAACATGGGTGCCTTTATGGCTGCTACGGCCTTTTATAATAACGACGGCAGCGATGAGATAAAGGATTACGCCGGCCTGGCCAGACGTTCACCCCTTGTGGCGGCGTTAATGCTTTTCTCCTTGCTATCCCTGGCCGGGATACCACCCATGGCCGGCTTTGTCGGCAAGTTTTACCTCTTCATGTCTATAATTTCCCGGCAATATATCTGGCTGGCCATCCTGGGCATTTTGATGAGCATGGTGTCGGTCTACTACTATCTCCTGGTGGCCAAGGCCATGTACCTTGGTAACCCGCCGGAGGGGAGCAAGCCCTTGCAGGTTGCCCCCGGCCTCCAGGTGGCCATGGTAGTGTCACTGCTAATTCTGTTTATCCTGGGAATTTACCCGACACCCCTTACCAACTATGCCATGAATTCGGCTGTAACCTTCTTTATGCCCTGAGGCTGTCTTAAAAAGGGGGAAGATAGATATGTCCATGACGCGGCGACGGCGCGGCCAGATCGGCGAAGCCGCCGCCGCTGCCCTTTTAGAGGGTGAAGGATACCGGATCCTGGAGCGCAATTATCGCTGTCCCCTGGGAGAAATTGATATTATCGCCGCCCAGGATAAGGAAATTGTTTTTATCGAGGTCCGGACGCGTTCCTCACGAACCTTTGGTACGCCCCAGGAATCCGTTGACGGCCGCAAGCGGATGCGTTTGCGCCGGCTGGCAGCCTATTACCTTGGCTCCAGGGGGCTGGCCGGGTGGTCCTGCCGCTTTGATGTCGTGGCTGTGTGGCTGGACCGGCAGGAGAGGGTATCGGGAATGGAGATAATAAAGGGGGCGTTTTAGTTAAGCCACCCATGCCCCGCAGGCGGCACTATGAGTTACCGGAAATAATGGGAGGCCATTTCTCTGGGGCAAGCTTTTAGCCGAGGGATGACAAAGCCAGCAATATTTTCCGGCAGCAAAAAGCCAGGGATAAAAATCCCTGGCTTTTAGAATCACTTCTTTAACATCACTTCTTTAACATCTGGTCTTCCACCCGGTCCTGGAGGTAGATGCCGTCGGGGTAATCGATGGCCCGGCTCCTATCAAAGATGGCATGGCCTTCTTCCTGGCAGCGATGACAGGCCTCCCGGGGGATAAAGATGGCCAGGATGTGGCGGCCATGGTCGGTACGGGAATCAATCCAGGTCACGCCGCCGCAATCATGACAAACGCGGGTCGTTTCTTGCTGGGTTTCCATCAACCCCTCGGTGTCGTAGAAAATACGGCGCCGGCGGCTGATTTCTGTTTTACCTTGGATATACTCTTCCCGCAGGGTATCCCTCTGCTGCCAGGCCTGGTAGGACTCGTCGCACAGTCGGGCGATATATTCACTGACGCGGGGAGATTGAGCCACCCTTTCCGGAGTGTAGTCAGGTTCCCGGATCCCTGTGTAGTCGAGTCCGGCCAGGGCCAGAATAATACCTGCGTTGACGTAGGGCAGGGCGCCTTCGATGGAATAACCTCCCTCCAGGACGGCGATATCCGGTTGCAGGCGGTCGTTAAGGCGGGCGTAGCCCTGGGCAGAAAAACGCATGTTGGTTATCGGGTCGGTATAATGGTTGTCCTGGCCGGCGGAGTTGATGACCAGATCCGGCTTAAAATCTGCCAGCACCGGCAGGATAAAATGTTCTAGGGCATAAAGGAAACCCTCTTCCCCGGTTTCAGGGGGCAGGGGGAGGTTAAGGGTATAGCCGAAGGCATTGGGGCCGCCGAATTCGTTCAGGAAGCCGGTACCCGGGAAAAGGGTGCGTCCGTCCTGGTGCAGGGAGATATAAAGGGTATCCTTGTCGTGCCAGTAGATATCCTGGCTGCCGTCCCCGTGGTGGCAGTCGGTATCGACAATGGCTATCCGTTTGGGGCCGTAATGCCGGCGAATATACTCGAGCATAATGGCCTCCATATTTATATTACAAAAGCCCCTGGCGCCATGGACGATGCGAAAGGAGTGATGCCCTGGCGGCCGGATAATGGCAAAGGCCTTATCTACTTCACCTTTTAAAACGGCCTCAGCGGCAACTATGGCCCCGCCGGCGGCAATGAGGTGGGATTCCGTTGTCCGGGATTTGACATCCGGTACACAGATATGCACCCGCTCTACATCGCCGGTACTGGCCAGGCGAGGGCGATATTCCCTGATGCCTTCGATGTCCAGGATGCCTTCTTCAAACACCTGGTCCTGGGTATAGAGGAGGCGCTCTTCCCGCTCGGGGTGAGTAGGGCTGATGGCCCAGTCAAAGGCAGGGAAGAAGACAAGGCCCAGGCGGCGCCTGGCTTTATACATCATGCTCATCTCCCTCCAGGGGGCTGACCCGGGGTTTAACCTGGACTTTGACCCTGATGTTTTTGCCCGTGGTATAAAAACCGGAGACCATGTTAAAGGATTGTTCCTCAACTACTTCCAATTCGGCACTGGCTGCCGCCGGTGCCAGGCGCCGCAGGCGATCCTGCAGGGCTGCCAGAGCCCGCCGGCGGGCTGCCTCCAGGTTGAAACCGCGTTGGACTTTCTCCCTGATGCCTTCTTCGGGAATCGTCAGGAAGCCCTGCTCTGTATCGGCCTGGAGGGTGATTTCCGTAGTGGGCTGGCTCAGGGCGGCGCCAATGGCATTGGCTACCCCGGCCAGGGAGGGCGCAACTACCGGGAGGCCGAAAGCGGCTTCCAGCTCGGCCGCCAGGAGGGGCGCCGGGGCGCCGATGACAATCACCTGTTCCGGGCGTAGTTTTTTGTCCTCCAGTACCTCTCGCACGGTATATACCGGGCGGCTGTTTATTCCCTCCAGGAGGGCCCGGGTCTGGCTGGCTATCTCGGTGGCCATTTGTTTGATAATGGCAGCAGCCACCTCCCCGGTAGTGAGGCCCAGTTGATCTCCTAATTGTTCCAGGCCCCGGCGGGCAGCCCCTTTATCCCCCAGGTCCAGGCGGCCCATGGTAATCAGGGCGTCGGTGGGGGTAGGGGCGGGGCCGCCCAGGGCCAGGGCCGGTCCCAGGCGCTCCGGGCCGATGCTCAGGCGCCCGTCCCTGACCCGCAGGCAGCTGTCGCCGCCCAAACCCAGGGAATAACTGTAAAGGGCGCGTATCAGGGTCGGATAACCGGCCAGGGTTATGCCTAAAGGTTCAAAGAGGGGGACACCGTCGGCAAGGAAGGCGATATCAGTGGTCGTACCGCCGATATCGAGGATAATAGTATCCCGGGATGAGGGCGCCAGGGCCAGGGCTCCCATAATACTGGCCGAGGGACCGGAGAGGATTGTCTCCACCGGGAGGGACCGGGATGCGGCCAGGGAGAGGGTGCCGCCGTCGGCTTTCAGGATATCCGGCTCGACCGGCAGTTGCCGGCTACTGGCATAGGTCTTTATGGCGGCGGCAAAGGCCTCATAGACGGACGCTACGGCACTGTTCAGATAGGCGCTAAAAACCCGCCGGGGGTAGTTCAAACGTCCCGACAGGCGGTGGCCCAGAGTGATAAAGTCATAGTCCGGGGAAAGGGCTTCCTTGATTTGCAATTCATGTTCCGGGTTGCGGGTGGAAAACTTACCTACTATGGCCAGGTGACGGATGGCTGCTTTCCTTAGCTCTTTATCGGCAGCCTCGATTTCGGTTGCTACCAGGGAAGAGGTAGGGCGGCCGCGATGGTCGATGGCGCCGGAGAGGATAAAATTTTTAGCGCCACAGGTGAGCCCGGCGGGATTTAACCCCGGCCCCGGTTCCAGGAGCATACCCACCGGGCTGGTCCTGCCGGTCACGATGGCATTGGTACAGACAGTGGTGCTGAGGTTCAGGCGCCGGACTTCGCCGGTTGCAATATCCTCCAGGACCTCGTCCAGGGCCCTGGTAACGGTATGGAGGTAATCTTCAGGGGCGGTCGGAGTCTTACAGTAGCGTTTCACCCGGCCGCCGGCTATGAGGACGGCATCGGTGTGGGTGCCACCCATATCCAGGCCTACATACATTTGCCTCGCCTCCCGTTTTATTTTAGACCTGCAGACCAGAGGTTGCAAGTCTTCCGGGCAATGCTGGATGCAGGGCATCTGGTATAAAAAGGGAATAATTTGGGAAGGTAAAATATGGGTAACAGTATTTTTGCTCCTTTTGCAAGCATATGATTGATAACAGGCGAATAAGCGCCTGATTGGCGAGGTGAGGGAGTTGCCCCCCAGGACCCGGTTAACCAATCTCTATAGCAAGATAAACTACCAGGGTGAGGAACAATTCAGCACCGTTACCATAGAGGCTACAGCACCGGCGCCGGTGGAGGTTAGCTACCCGGAGCCGACCCTTTGCCAGGTAACTGTCCGGGCGGCCCTGACCATGTACCCAGGCCCCCTGTATGTCCAGGACGGCATTATACGTGAAGTAACCCTGTATACGGCCCAGGAGCAGGCGGTATTTAATATAAACCTGGATGAAGCAGTTCAGGCCGGAATAGCCTGCATCGAAGGGATACCCTACCGGATTTGTTTAAACTTTACCCGCCGGCCCCTGCAGGATTTCTACCAGGATAGGGTAGTGGTCATAGATCCCGGTCACGGTGGCTCTGATCCCGGCCACCGCGGCCCGGTAAACTTACTGGAACGGGATATGGCCTGGAAGACAGCCGGGGAGCTGGCCAAAATCCTTAAAGGGTTGAAAGCCAGAGTAGTTATGACCCGCCGGCAGGAAGAAAATCCCTCCTGGCAGGAGCGCCTGGCCAGGGTACCGCCGGGTGCTTTTTGTTTCCTCAGCGTCCACGAGTATGGCAGCCCGGATACTACCAGGCGGGGAACGGCGGTCCTTTATAATCCAGCCAGGCCGGGAAATAAGGGCCTGGCGGCCGCCGTACTGGAGAGGATTGTGACCAGGGTAAAGACACCTGCGCGCGGTACCGCTGCTGATGCCGAACTGGTCCAACTGGGCCAACTACCCGCCTTGCGTATAGAACCGGTAACCATAACCAACTGGGTTGATGAAGGCCTGCTCCGCAATCCGTATTTTCACCAGAAGACAGCCCTGGCCACAGTGGTCGCTATCAAACAATATTTCTGCCAGAGGAGTTAGGAACATGGCCCGGGGAACAAGGAAGATAGTTTTTAATAAAATCCCAGTTCGCACCCATGTGGTTACGGAAAAGGATGATGCTATCAGCCTGGCCAAGAAGTATAGCGCCGGCATTGCTGCTCCCGGCGACGTTATCTGCCTGGCCGAGAGTGTTGTCGCCATTACCCAGCGCCGGGCCATCTTGCCGGAAAAAGTCAGGCCCGGGCGACTGGCACGCTTCCTCTGCCGTTTTCCGGGCAAAGACGGCAGCCTGGCCACACCTCCAGCCATGCAGCTGGCCCTGGAAGAAGTGGGCCCGGTACGCCTCCTGGCCGGTTGCGCGGCCGCAGCTTTTGGCCGCCTTATCAGGAAAAGGGGCCTTTTCTATATTGTCGCCGGCCGCCAGCTGGCCCTAATTGACGATATCGCCGGGACCATGTACCCCTATGAGCGTCATATTGTCATGGGTCCGAAGAACCCGGGCAAACTGGTACGGGAGATTAAAAGGGCTACCGGTGCCGAGGCGGTAATCGCTGACGTCAATGATAAAAAGTGCGTTGATATCCTCGGGATTACTGACAGGAGCTACATCCCGGCTGTAACCGAAGCCCTGAAGGATAATCCCTTTGGTAATGAAGATGAACAAACCCCCGTCGTCATCCTTAAACGCCGGTAACAGCTTGATTAAATCGCCCGGGAGGGTGATTTTTTACTTGTAGGGGAGCCGGGGGAAACTTTATAATATGTAGGTGACGTATCTCATGGAGGTGGATTTTGTTGAAACATGTAGTTACCCTGATTCCCGGGGATGGTACCGGTCCGGAGTTAATCGCCGCTGCCCGGCGGGTCCTGGACGCCAGCGGCGCGGAACTTGAATGGGAGGTTATGGCAGCCGGGGAAGGCGCACAGGAGAAATACGGCAGCGTGTTGCCGGAAGAGACCCTGGCTTCAATCCGTAAAAATGGCGTCGCCCTTAAAGGGCCTATCACCACCCCGGTGGGCACCGGCTTCCGGAGCGTCAATGTGGCCCTGCGGAAAGAGCTGGATCTCTATGCCAATGTCCGGCCCTTCCGCAACCTGCCCAATGTACCCTCACGCTACCAGGGGGTTGACCTGGTTATCTACCGGGAGAACACCGAGGACCTCTATGCCGGGGTTGAACATATGGTGGGTGAAGATGCGGCTGAGAGCATTAAGATTATTACCCGGAGGGGCTCCGAGCGTATCGCCCGGGCAGCCTTTGAATACGCCCGGAGCCAGGGCCGGAAAAGGGTGACAGCCGGCCACAAGGCCAATATCATGAAGTTCAGCGACGGCCTCTTCCTGCGGACCTTCTACGAAGTAGCCAGGGATTATCCGGAAATAACGGCTGATGATCGTATTGTGGACAACCTGAGCATGCAGCTGGTCCAGAAGCCGGAGGAATATGATGTCCTGGTACTGCCCAATCTTTACGGCGATATCCTCTCCGACCTCTGCGCCGGCCTGGTGGGCGGCCTGGGAGTGGCCCCTGGAGCCAATATTGGGGAGAAGGTAGCCGTTTTTGAACCAATCCACGGCAGCGCACCCAAGTATGCCGGCCAGAATAAGGTAAATCCCCTGGCCACCATCCTCTCCGGGGTTATGATGCTGGAACACCTGGGCGAGAAAGAAGCAGCAGCCAGGATCCAGCGCGCTATCCTGGCGGTCCTGGCCGAAGGCAAGTACCTGACCTACGATCTGGGCGGCAGTGCCGGTACCAGCGATATGGCCGACGCCATCGTCAGGCGACTGGAAGCAGAATAACAACAGGCTGGTTGCCCTCGTTAAGCATACCAGCTGTTACTGAAAGTGATATCCTGGATATGCCGGAACCCCTCATGGCGGCCAGTTACCGCCACAGCGAGGAAAAGAGCTCACTTTCCATTTCTCACCTCGCACAACCCATATATGGAGGGGTAGGATTGGCCTTATTTGCCATTGCGGATTTACACCTGGGCCGCGATATGGCCATGTTTGGCCCGGCCTGGGAGGATCACCGCTCGAAAGTGGCGACCCGCTGGTGCAGGGTAGTGGATGAAGGTGATACCGTCTTAATCCTGGGAGATATCAGCTGGGGCATGCACCTGGAGGACGCCCTTCCGGACCTGGAGTTTATCAAATCCCTGCCCGGTGCGAAACGGCTCCTGAAAGGCAACCATGACTACTGGTGGCAGACTGAGAAAAAAATGAGGGAAGTCGTCCTTGATGCCCGGCTGGCCCTCCTGAAACCGGAAATCATCGCCGGGGTGGCCGTCTGCGGTACCCGGGGCTGGCTGGTTCCCCAGAACCCCCTCTTTAATGAGGAAACTGACGGGAAGGTTTACCGGCGGGAGGTCCTGCGCCTGGAGATGGCCCTGAAGGAGGTCCGGGGGCTCCGCCGGAACGAACCCCTGGCCGTCATGATGCACTTTCCTCCGGCCTATCGCGACCAGCAAACGGACTTTATAACCTTAATGCAGGAGTACGGTGTCAGCAGATGCTTCTACGGTCACCTCCACGGTAACGACCAGGATAGGGCCCTGGTGGGAGAGGCCTGGGGGATCGATTTTTACCTGGTAGCCGCCGATTATGTAAATTTTACGCCGGTGCTGGTCAGTAGTTAAACTACGCCCGGGGAATCTCCCCCGGGCGTTATGTTTTGAAAAGGGGCAGGAAAAAACTATTCCCGAATAAAGGGGCACCTCACCAGGGTATCACTTGGCGGGAAGGGAAGGGTTACCATTTACCCCTGGCCGGCAGGAAACGCTTGTACACGGCTGCGTTGGTAGCCATCTCCAGGGTATCATCCAGGGGTGATAACTCCACCTCGCCGTAGCGGCGTCGCAGGGCCAGCCTGAGGAGGTAGTCGGCCAGGTGGGGGTTTTTACTTAATAAAGGGCCGTGGAGATAGGTGCCGATGGCATTCCTGTACCTGGCCCCTTCGGTTCCATCGGCACCGTTGTTGCCGTCACCGTAGATGACTTGCCCCAGGGGCCGCGCCCCTTTAAGGAAGGTACGGCCGCCATGGTTTTCAAAACCGATTATCGGGTGCTCGCTGCCGAGTTCCGGCACCTGGATGGCGATGTTACCCTTGAGTCGTTTGTTCCCCGCCTCGGTGTAAGCGGCAAAAAGGCCCACCCCCGGCAGGGTATCCCCGGAGGCGGTGCGGTAGTACTCCCCCAGGAGCTGGTAGCCGCCGCAGATGGCCAGCAGGGCGGTACCTTCCTCCACCGCTTCTTTTAGCCAGGGACCCTTGGCAAATAAGTCGGCACTGGCGATCCCCTGCTCCTGGTCGGGGCCGCCGCCCAGGAAAAGGAGATCATAAGCTCCGGGTGCCAGCTTATCACCAAGGGAGATAGGAGTTACTTCTACCTGTATGCCCCGCCACTGGGCGCGGCGGCAGAGGATCAAGACATTACCCCGGTCCCCGTAAAGGTTAAGAAACTCCGGGTAGAGATGTCCCAGATGTAACTTCACTGCGAGCCCCCCTTTGCAGCAAAAGACGGCGGTAAACGGCCAGGTTGGTATAGGTACAGAGGATCAGGGCTTCCTGGACCGGTTCGGCCAGGAGACGATCTATACTGGCTGCGGGGTCGGGGATGACCTCCAGGTCAGCCTCTTTTATCCCCTGGTACTTGAGGCAGATGGCCATATCACCGGCCCGGAGACCGGCGCAAATGATTGGGCTGCGAGGGGCTGCCAGCAGGGGAGTAAGGTCGGCATCCCAGAGCCAGGAGACATCCCGTCCGTCGGCAGCCAGGTCATTAATGGCCAGGAGAAAGGCCGTTTTTTGCCGGCCGGTGGCCAGGGTCCGGAGGGCCACACCCAGGCCGGTAGGGTTCTTGACCAGCATCAACGTAATATGCCTGTCACGGAGGTAGAAGGTTTCTGCCCGCCCCTGGCCGGGAAGGAAGGAAGCAACCACCCGGACGATGGTTGCCGGTTCAACCCCCAGGTATAGCGCCGTACCGGCGGCGGCCAGGATATTGTAGACGTTATAAATCCCCGGCATGGGAGTATGGAGGACCAGGGCGCCACCTGGATACACCAGGTTAAAGTGGGTCCCTCCTGGTTTTAGCTGGAGCCCCCGGCCTTCATATTCGGCCCGGGGTCGCCGGTAGGAGCAGCGGGGGCAGAAATAATCCCCCAGGTGGCTGTAGTGGTAAAAATTAAACTCCAGGGGCTGGTGGCAATGGGGACAGATATGCCCCTCCAGGACCTCCCTGGTGCTTTCCTGGCTCCAGGGGGTCCGGGCCAGGCCGAAGTAACGCACGATACCCCAACCATCTCCCAGGGAGGTTACCAGGGAATCATCGGCGTTTAGAACCAGGGCGGCTTCCGGAGTATGGACCAGGGCCTTTTGAATGGCCCCGGCCAGTTGTTGCAATTCATGGTAACGATCCAGTTGATCCCGCAAAAGATTGGTTATAACCACTATATCTGCCTGCACCTGACTGGTAACCAGGGCCAGGGTTCCTTCATCAACCTCCAGCACAGCCACTTCGCCCCGCTGTCCCAGCAGGGCCGTAGCAACGCCGGCGGGCATATTGGCCCCTTCGCTATTGGTAACAACGCTTAATCCCGCTGCCCGCAGGATGCTCGCCAGGAGGTTGGTGGTAGTCGTTTTACCATTGGTACCTGTGACTATAATTACCTGGCGGTAGCCTGCTATTAAGCCCTTCATTAAATCCGGGTCCAGCTTCAGGGCCAGAAAACCCGGCAGGGAGGTACCGCCTTTTTTTAAGCAGCGGCATAAAAAAGCTACCAGGCGGCCGGCCAGGATAGCCAGGATACGCCGGAACATCTCCTCACTCCTTCTTATAACCGGTTGCCGGCCGGGAACGTTGCAGCCGGCGGCCCAGGATGTTCAGGAAGGATACCAGTTCTTCCATGCGCAATAGCCAGGCCAGGAGACAATAGCTTCCTGCTCCCAGGGTTACCATCAGGGACAATTCCAAGCCCTCCCGCACCAGGCGGGGCCAAGTGGCGGGAAGGGTCAGGTGGCCGGATATCAGTACCAGTAAGAGACCCATTATGATGGCTGCCAGGAGGCTCTTGGCGGCCGTCTGTACCATCCGGCGGCTTTCAAAACGGGCCCGGACTTTAACCTGCAGGTAGTAGAACAGCAGGGCCACGTTGACAAATCCGGCCAAGGAGTAGGCCAGGGCCAGGCCGCGAATCCCGAAGGCCGGTCCCAGGGTAAAGTTCAAAGCTGTACCTGCCGCCAGGGTGACCAGGCCGATCCAGAGGGGCGTGACTGTATCCTTAATGGCGTAAAAGGCGCGGCTCAAGATCTCGTAGGCGCCGTAAGCGCTGATGCCCAGGGAGTAAAAGACCAGGGCCTCGGTGGTAGCCAGGGTGTCGGTGCTGGTAAAGTTGCCGTGCTGGAAGAGGATCCTGATCACCGGCTGGCCAAGGACCACCAGTCCCACCGTCGCCGGGATGGAAATAAAGAGCACGGCCCGCAGGGAGCCTGAGAGGTAACGGGTGAAGGCGGCCTGATCCCCTTCCAGGTACATCCGGGTCAGGGCCGGTAAGAGGGTGATGCCGATGGAAGAGGCAAAGAGGATGGGTACCAGTACCACCCGGCTGGAGATTGTCAGGGCGTTAATGGAACCCCTGGGCAGGTAGGAGGCAATAAATGTCTGGTTAAAGAAAAGGTTCAGCTGGGCTATCGAGAGACCCACGGTCACGGGCAGCATTAACTTGAATATCTTACGGATGCCGGGATTATTCAGGTCCAGCACCAGGGAAAAGCGGGGGCGTAGACGCCAGATTCCCCACACCTGCACCAGGAAATTCAGGAAAGCGCCAATCAGGGTGGCGAAGGCGAAGGCGGCGATACCGTACCTCCCGGCCAGGGCCAGCCCGAAGACGATGATGGCGGCATTATAGACCAGGGGACCGATAGCCGTGCCGATAAAGGACTGGTAGGCGTATTCCGTACCGATTAAAACCCCGTTAAGGCAGTGGAAGAGGATGGCCACCAGGACGATCCGCGTCAAATAGGCGGTATAAGCAACCTGATCCGGGGTGAAGCCCGGGGCCACCAGGTGAACAAGGTTAGGGGCCCAGATCATTCCCAGGATAACGGCCAGGCCTACCACGGCCAGGACCAGGTTAAAGGCAATACTCACCGTCTGCCAGACGGCATCTTCGTCCTGCTCGGCCAGGTAGCTTGACAAAACCGGGATAAAGGCCGAACTTACTCCCCCGCCCACCAGGATTAAATAAATAGTATCAGGGATCACGAAGGAGGTGTTTAACATGTCAGTCAGCCGGTTTTGGCCGAAGAGGGCCGATATGGCCGTGTTACGAAGAAAACCGAGGATACGAGAAAGGGCCGAGGCCAGGCTAAGGATTGCCGCCGACCGGGCCAGGCCCATCGTCCTGCGTTCTGTCACCCTAACGCTTCCTTTTTATAAAATCGTTAGCATTCTTGACACACTAACTGTATTTTACTCGTTCCTGGAGCAAAAGGAAAGTCCTTTATATGTAAACCAGCTCTGGTATGGGGACAGGTATAGGGGAGGGAAAATACGAGTTGACAAACAATAATATCTTGGCTAAGATTATTTTTCGAGTTCCGAAATATACGGGAGGCGAAGGGTGTTGGAGCGCCTGGCGGAGGCAACCCGGGAATTGGAGTACCTGCTGCGGCAAATTAACCACCTGATGAACCACTCCACCCGTAGCTATCTAACTGACAGGGGATTGACCATGGCCCGCTTCTGGGTCTTGAGTAACCTGCTTCCAGAACGACCACTAACAATGGGGGAACTGCAGCGCCGCCTGCTCCTGGCGCCGGGGACTATTACCGGTTTGGTGGATGGCCTGGTGGAAGAGGGCCTGGTCCGGCGCTGGCGCGACAAAGCTGACCGGCGCCTGGTGTTTCTCACACTGACACCGGCAGGGGCAGAATTCCTGGCTGGGATTTTGCAATTCCGGGCTTCTGTCCTGAAAAAGGCTCTGGCAGATCTGGACGGTATCGACGTCGAGCGACTTGATACCGAGCTGCGCATGATCTTAAACAACCTTAGAAACCAATGCCAATGTAGAGGAGAAAGAGAGAGATAGAGATGCTTGCGAAGACAAAAGAAAACTATAAGTGGTATGCCCTTTCCTGTACTACCCTGGGGGCCCTGCTATCTGTGCTTAACAGTAATACCCTGCTTATCGCTTTGCCGGTTATCGCCAGGGCCCTTCATGCTTCCCTGGAAACCATTATCTGGACCTTGATGATTTACATGCTGGCAGTCACAGTAATGGTGCCGGCAATCGGCAGGGTGGCAGATATTATCGGCCGGAAGAAGCTTTATGTAAGCGGCTTTGCCCTCTTTACCGTGGCATCTTTACTGTGCGGACTGGTCCAGTCGGGGGGGCAGCTGGTAGCGGCCCGCTTCATTCAATCGGTGGGCGGTTCCTTGATGCTGGCCAACAGCACCGCCATCGTCACCGACGCTTTTCCTAAAGGCCAGCTGGGGCGGGCCCTGGGGATCAACAGTATGGTTATTGGTGCCGGGGCGGTAATCGGGCCCATCCTGGGAGGCCTACTAACTTCCTGGCACTGGCGCTGGATATTTTTCTTTAACGTGCCCCTGGGGATTATCGGTACCCTGTGGGCGGCCATCCAGCTCAGGGAAATAATCGAATTGCCCGAAGGCCAGCGCTTCGATTGGCTGGGGACCTCGCTCTTCACCATTGGTTTTACCTTCATCCTCCTGGCCCTGACCTTTGGGGATATGGTCGGCTGGCATACGCCCTGGATAGTAGCCAGCCTGGTTGGCGGCAGCCTGCTCATGTTGCTCTTCATTTATATAGAAAACCACGTGGATCAGCCCATGCTGGATCTGTCCCTTTTTCGGCAGCGCTTGCTGGCGGCGGCCTATGCCAGTAACCTTTTAAACGGCATAGCCCGCGGAGCTGTGACCTTTTTGTTGATTTTCTTTTTCCAGGGCATCTGGGGTATTGACCCCCTGTGGGCCGGTATCTTATTAACCCCCTTCGCCCTGGCGATGATGTTCGTGGCTCCGGTGAGCGGTATTTTATCCGACCGGTACGGTTCCCGGGAACTCAGCAGCCTGGGATTGGCGGTTTCAGCCATAGGTCTCTATGGCCTCACCAGGCTCCAGATTAACACTCCCATGACAGTAGTTATCCTCTGGATGGTCATCATGGGCCTGGGGTCCGGCTTCTTCTTTTCACCAAATACCAACGCAATTATGGGGGCCGTTGCTGCCGAACGCCGCGGCATAGCCGCCGGTACCCGGACCATGATGAATAATGCCGGCATGGTCATCAGTATTGCCCTGGGGCTGGCCATGACCGCCTCCAGCATGACACCGGAAGCCATGCAGGGGCTTTTCGCCGGCACCCAGGTGGGTTCCCAGGGTATCGCCGTCCAGGAGTTTATGAACGGCCTGCACCGGGCATTCTGGCTGTCATTTATCATTAGCATCGTTGCCGCCATCGTAGCCCTCATGCGCGGCCCCCACGAGGTTTATTACCAAGAGACCGGCTCCGGTTCGAATAAGGCCTGATTGGGAGTAAACCGGCTATGGAGATAGAACCAGCGACAGGGAAAAAAGCCGGTCGCTTTCAGGCCCTGGCGGCCTTGAGACATCGTAATTTTCGCCTTTTCTGGTCCGGACAGTTGATCTCCTTGATAGGCACCTGGATGCAGAATATGGCCCAGGGATGGCTGGTGTTGCAGTTGACCAACTCGCCTTTCCTGCTGGGTTTGGTTAGTGCCATCCAGTTTACGCCCCTGCTGGTCCTGGCCCTGGTTGCCGGAGTGGTGGCCGACAGGGTACCCAAAAGGCGCCTGCTGATTTTTACCCAGTCCAGCCTCATGCTTCTGGCCTTTACCCTGGGGATTTTGACCCTTACCGGGACGATCCGGTACTGGCAGGTACTTATCCTGGCCGGGTTGCTGGGCATGGTCAATACCTTTGATATGCCGGCCCGTCAGGCTTTTGTCGTGGAAATGGTAGGTAAGGGCGATCTGATGAATGCCATTGCCCTCAATTCCTCGATTTTTAATGCCGCCCGGATTGTAGGTCCGGCCTTGGCCGGGCTGGTCATTGGCCGTCTGGGCATGGCGGCCAGTTTTCTCCTCAATGGAGCCAGTTTCCTGGCAGTTATCGCCGGCCTGCTGTTAATCAGGATACCTGAGAAAATCGACTGGCACCACCGGGTGGCAGAGTGGATGGGGGAAAGGATTGCCGAGGGCCTGCAATATATTCGCCGGACACCAGTCGTCCTGCGCACCGTTGTCCCGATGGCCCTCCTCAGTATCTTCGCCATGAATTTTAGCGTCCTGATCCCGGTCCTGGCCCGGGATACCCTGGGACAGCAGGCAGAGGGTTACGGACTGCTCATGTCGGCCTCCGGGGTGGGGGCTTTATGCGGGGCCATCTTTCTGGCAGTGTTCAGCAGCCGCGGTCCCAGCCCGTGGTTACTTCTGGGGGGTGCGGCCGGTCTCTGCCTCTTCCAACTCTTTCTAGCGGGTACCCATTCCTATACCCTGGCCCTTTTATTCCTGGGGCTTACCGGTTGGTCAATGATAACCTTTACAGCCTCGGTCAATACCACCCTGCAGTTGAATGTGCCAGATAACTTGCGGGGGCGGGTCATGAGTGTCTACTCCCTCGTCTTCGGCGGGGTGACGCCCATCGGGAGCTTGTTTAGCGGGGGCATCGCCCACCTGTGGGGGGCACCTGCCGGCCTTGCAGCAGGTGCAACCATAGGCCTTATAAGCTTGCTGGCCGTTACCGGCCAGACCTGGCGGTGTAAACAAAATGCAGGCGTCTAAGGGCGCATCCGGTGGCCCTCCCGGGATAAAACCTGGATCGCCCTTTCCAGATCCTTCTCTTTTACTAGTAAATAGTCTGTGTCGAAAGTTGATATGGCAAAAATACTAATGCCCTGATTCGCCAGGGGGACAACAAGGGCGGCCAGGATCCCGGTCAAGGAAAAAGCCAGTGGTCCCTTGACCATCAGGCAGCGCCATCCTTTTTCACATTTTACACCTGACGGAACCCCGGCAGCGGGGCAGACAAGGGAGAGCTCGTCGGGGGTTCTCGTAATTGAGACGAAATCACCTTTCAAGGCCCATCCAGGGACGGGCGCATCTTGCTGGAGCCGGCAAACTGCCAGCTCTTCTCTAAGTATAATGAGGTCGAGCTTACAATTGCCCATTTTTATTACCTTCCTTATTTATTATGCCCAGGCGTCCGATATGATTGAATGTCTATAGTTATCCGACCGGTACTGGATGCCCGGCCGCAACCAAATATCCGGGGGTGCTTTATTATGAACCTGATCTTAACTGATCTCAGGACCGGAGTCGGTAAGTCTATAACCGCCAGCGGGGCAGGGGCCGTAAAGGACAGCCGGGGCCCAGCCTGGGAAGTGGGGGAGGTACTCCAGGGTAGGGTGATGGGCCAGCGGGGAGCTGGCTCTTTTATCCTGGAACTCGAAGGCCGGGAGATCCTGGCGAGATCTCCCTTTTTATTATCCCAGGGTGAGGTAGTCAGCCTGCAGGTCCAGGAGCGTCAGGGAAGCCGTTACGTGGTCAAACTTCTTTCCCGGGCAGGGTTAACGACCAATGACACTCCCGGGGAAATTCTTGCCCGGCTGGGACTCAAAGACACACCACTGCACCGTTCCCTGGTACAAAAATTTATCACCCACAGGCTCCCGTTGCAACTAGACTTATTGGGGCAGGCAAAACAGGCCCTGGGCCTCCTCGGTAGGGAGGACGAGGAGGGAATGGAAGTGGTTTTACAGGCCCTTAAGCTGGGAGTCTTGCCCCGGGCGGACGTCCTCAAGCTCCTACAGGAGTTTATGCTGGGGGAGACGGACCCGGAGCAGGCAGGGATGACGCGCCTGGTCCGTTTTATCCCTCTCCTGGCAGATCTAATTGACGGTTTAGCAGGGGAAAGGGGGGAGGAGACCGGGCTTCTTTACCAGGAACTTAAGGAACTGGTGGCTTCCCTGGTCCTTCAGCCGGAGGCAGGCGGGGCAAAGGTGGCGGAGCAGTTGCGCAACCTTTTATCCTCCCAGTTACCCGCCAGGGAGGGTGTCCCTCCTTTCAGCTCCCTTACTTTGAATGGGCTGATAGAAAAATTGGACGGCCTTTTACAGGCCTTAAAAAATAGCATGCGGGAGACAGGCCGGGGAGGGGAGAACAGCAGTCAACTTCTCGATACCGGTAAAGGGATTGCCAGGCAGCTGGCTGGGCACTTGCTTTTTCAGGGGTGTGGCGGAGATAACGAATTCCAAAGCCACCTTTATTTTACCCTGCCCCTGGTGAGAAACAATGAGGTTACTACCTGGGGGCAGCTATTGATTAAAAAAAACGGTGGGGGAAACAACCATGTTGATCGTCATAATTTTAATATGTCTATCCTTGTTAATACGGAGAACCTGGGCAGCGTGCTACTGGACATAAGTGTCTGGCAGAGGGAGGTCCGGGTGCGGGGGAGGGTGGAGAAGGAATGGGTGGGCCGGTTGATTAATGAATCCTGGCCGGCTCTCCAGGGGGCCTTTGCCCGCCTGGGCTATCATTTACACGGGTATAAATGGCAACCGGGTATCGTTCCCCGGCGCCTTCTACCCTGGGAAATGGCTTCCGGGGAAACCGGTTCTTGGATTGGTTTTCTGGATAAAAGGGTTTAAACCTATTTCACCAGAACGGGGAGAAGGAAAAGGCTGCCATGAAGGAGCGGAAAAGGATAAGAAAGGCGGTGGCCCTGCGCTATAACAGCGAGGAGGATAAAGCACCCCGGGTAGTGGCTTCCGGCAGGGGAGCTATAGCCGATAAAATCATTACCGCCGCCAGAGAAGCTGGCGTCCCCATACACCGGGACACCCATCTGGCGGAGATGTTAGCAGGGATAGATGTCGGGTCGGAGATCCCGGTTGAATTGTACCAAATGGTGGCCGAGATTCTGGTTTTTATTTATTCTTTAGACCAGAGCAGGGGGAAATCGGGAAAATGAATGCCGCGGTTACGTTGTACCGGCGACGTTTCATCCCTAGTGAGGTTTGCCGGGGAAGAAGGGGTCCTCAAAAATCCAGGGGGAAGATAGCAGCCTTTTTGTTTTGCAGGAGCTCCGGCATTTCCCCCAGGCCCCAGCCGGTGGCGGTCGTTTCAGCATAATAATAGCTGCGACCGTTGTAATCAAAGGCAAAGAGATTCCTGCCGGGAGGTAGTTCATCCCTGTTAAAGGCTATGGCCACAGCTTCATGGCCAATATTATCGGCAAACTCTTCCGGCGGGAATTCCAGGAGGATTGTCTGGTAGCCGAGGTTATGGAGCAAAGAAGCCAATAAAATTGACTTGCTTTTACAGTCGCCGCCCTTGATCAGGGTTTCTCCTGCCAGGCGGGGCAGGGGCGTATATATATACGGTAACGATTGGACAAAGCTCAATATGAATTCGGCCCGGTGAAAGCGATCATATCCCTCGGACCCGGCCATGCCTTCCAGTTCCCGGGCCAGGGAGGCGGTGTACTCCAGGTTTAATTTTTCTTTTATCCAGGGCCGCAAATCACCGGGAGGGGCATTCAAGACGGCATCTAAAAACTGGGCTATCTCAGCCGGCATATTTTCCCGGGCCAGGACTTGTTCATATACACTCAAATCGTTCCAGCCGGCTATGGTTTTCTCTAAACTCTGGTTATAATTACTCAGGGAGCGGGGTTGGGCCACCTGCCAACTGTATTGAAGGCCGTCATAAACCCATATATAGCCCTTGTTTAGATACTGGTCGGGAGGGGCCGGGAAGGTCTCCCCCGGGGTGATGGAGACTCCGCCGGGCATAATGTAGACCGTTTGGGTATCTGGGTCCCAGGTAACGGTATAACCCAGGGCTTCAGCGACGTAACGGGCGGGTAGATAAACCCGCCCGTTGATTAACAGCGGGGCCACTTCCATAGTTTCCGTCCTGGCCACCGCCCTCAGGCTGTTGTTAGCTCCATTTTGGGTTACCGTTGTTAAATCCCTGTGGTTGACCCTCATGCTGATTTCTACCGAACTGGTACCGGTAGCGTCCTTTAAGGTAACAGTGCCGCTAACCTCATTCCAGGAGATATGGTTAGCGTCAATGCCCAGGGCATTGGCCAGGTAACGCACAGGTATGTAGGTGCGGTTTTCCCGGACAAATGGGACCGCATCCATGACTATTTTCTGGTTATTAACTGTATAGAAGTTTTGCCCGACGGTAAAGGAGGCTTTAAATTCCCCGGCAGCATAGGCCGGAAGGGTAAAGACGGTTAAAAGGGCTATAATCAAGATGATGGTTATCCGGCGCATGAACGCTTCCCCCTGAATCCCTCTCCCGATGCTTTACAGGTAAACAAAACTATTCGCTACGCAATAAAGGAGGTGGTGGTTGAGTAACTTTTACGGGCCTGTTTTGAGCTAGAGGCGCAGTTCCCTTGGCTTTCCTACCCGATCGCCAGCAGGGCCGCCCCCAGAGCCCCGATTATTTGCGGGTCCGGGGGTACGCGGATGCTGGTGCCCAGGGTTTCTTCCAGGCTTTTTACCACTCCCGGGTTTTTGGCCACCCCGCCCGTCATGGCCACCGGCTCTTCCCAGCCTACCCGCTGGGCCATGGCCACTACCCGCTGGGCGACGGCATTATGCAGGCCCCTGATTATTTCTGCCACCGGCCGTCCTTCGGCCACCAGGGAAACAACTTCGGATTCGGCAAAGACGGTGCACATGCTGCTAATGCTGGCGCCCTGGCCTGCCTGCTGGGAGAAGGCCCCCATTTCCTCCACCGGGACATCCAGGGCACCGGCCATGACTTCCAGGAAACGGCCGGTACCGGCGGCACACTTCTCGTTCATGACAAAATCCCGCACCTTGCCCCCGGCATCCAGGAGGATAACCTTGCTATCCTGGCCGCCAATATCGATGACCGTGCGTACTTCCGGCCAGAGGTGGTAAATTCCCCGGGCGTGACAGGTTATTTCGGTGACCCGGCGCTGGGCGAAGGGCACCCGGATACGGCCATAGCCCGTGGCGACAATGCCGTCCAGGGACTCTGCGCCTGCTCCCGCCTGTTCCAGGGCTTCTTGTAGAGCCTTTTCGGCGATCCCGGCGCTGTCAACGCCACTCCTCAGGACGGCGGCGCCCGCCATCCGGCCGTCCCGCACTACAACTGCTTTGGTCGTCAGGGAGCCGATATCTACTCCCGCAGTCAGGCTCAAGGGCATAACCTCCCGGTATTCTTTATATTAGCATTTCCAGGAAACCTTCCAGGCGCGTTCTGGTAGCGCCGGGGGCGTACTTGCTTTGATCGACACAATCGCCCTCCAGGTTGAGGAAGGGTATTCCCCTTTCGCGCAGGGCGTCCTGCAACAAGCGTAAACCGGCGGTGCTCTGGCGGCAACCCCAGTGGGCGAAATGGATAACCCCGCCGGCCTGGTAGGCATCAACCATGGCCAGGACGGCCTCTACCCTCCTGGCCATGGGAGCCAGACCGTGATGGCTTAAAACTTTGCGCGCCAGGCTATAAAAGGGCTTTTCCGGGTCCAGCGGCTCCCAATAAACATGACTCATTTCTTCAAAAACAACCACCGCCCCGGCCTCACGTTCTAGCAACTGGAAGATGGCGTTAGGATAATAGGGCCGCAGGTGCAACCATAGCAAGCGGGCCTTTTCTTCCGGTACGGCCCGGTGCTGTTCCCGGTAACGCCGGCCCAGTTCGTCCGCCAGTTGGCCGTAGACCTCCACCGAGGTTGCCGCGCCAAAACCCGCCAGCATGGGGTAAATGAAACTGTGGGCCTCTTCCCCCCGGATGCAGGCCGGGCGCTGCTGGCGCAAGCGGTTGACGGCCTGCAGGCGTTCCCGGGCCGCGTTGGAGTTAACCAGGGCCTCCCGGAAACGTTCTCCGTCCCACTCCAGGTTTAAGGATTTTGCCAGGGAAAAGGTTATGGATTTAAGCTGGCGGGCTACATAGTCCAGGGCGCCCGCGTCCTGCCGGTGGGGTACGTCTAAAAGGTAAAAGGGCACCCCGTGGTAGGCCGCCGTCGTCTCCAGGGACTGGGGGGCCGTGTCGCACAGGTGAGAGCTGCAGACTACTGCTCCTGGCGGCGGGAAGTAACCTTCCCGGTCGCAACCGTGGGCCAGGCGGTGGAAGGAGCAGGCCTCGCCGCTGACCCAGTCACCTTCAGCCCGCCGCAAGGCTCCCCTGGCTATCCCCAGACCGGTTGCCACTACGGCGGCTGCTTCCGGGGCAAAGGGAATTACTCCCAGGCCATAGAGGATCTCGGTGGGGAAGAAAACATTGTGCCAGACCACCGGCCCCTTTTGGAGAAAGGCTGCTGCTGCCTGGTCGATGGTATTGAGGAGCAGCCGGTGGGCCGCCTGCCAGGGATAATGCTTCTTTTGGGCTGCTACGGCCTGCCTTAATAATCTATATGTCCAGGGAGATTTAAAGGCGCGCTGGCGCAAGGCGTTTCCCAGGTGAGAGCGCAAGAGCTGGTAGATATCCATTACCCCACCCCTAGCATTTCTAAAAAAGCTTCCAGCCGCGTCTGCCATTGGCCCCGGTTACCGCCGCTGAAATCCCCATCGAGGCGAAGGAGGGGTAAACCCTTTTTTTCACAAAAGGCCTTCAGGGCTATGAAGTCGTACATAGCGGCGTCGCAGAACTTCATGACATGGTAAATGATTCCCTGGATACGGAACCGGTCTACAGCTGCGGCCCAGTACTGGCGTCGTTTCTCCCGGTCGCCTACCATCCGGGGACAGGGGGGTCCTCCCAGGTAGAGCCTGGCCAGGTAGAGGTAAGGGTCACCCTCGGCCCTGGCGGCGGGGGCCAGTAATAGCCGCATGCCATTGCAGCTATCCTCGAAAACAGATAAACCGCCGCACTCTTCCACCATGGTAATCAATTCCCGCGGGAGGATGCTTCCGGCCAGCAACAGGCGCGGCCGCCGGGCGGCTTTCCCCCGGGGTTGCCCGGTCAACCGGTTAATTACAGTCTCCCATTTACCTGCCTCCTGGGGGTTAAGGGGAGTTTGCCACCTGGCCAGCCCGTCCATGATCTCTTTCCCGCCGGGAGGATCTTCCCCCGCGGCCCGGCAGGCTAAAAGCTCGCGCCAGGCTGCCCTTTGCTCTTCCCACCAGGTAATGGCCGCCCACAAACGTTCTTCACTTAATTGCTGCTCCCCGGGGGGAGCGAGCTCTGCCGCCAGCCGGCGTAGATTCTGGCTGAAATAGAAAACTGCGTCCTCGTCGAACCGGCGGGGTACATCGAGGACTACGGTCTTACCCCCTGCACCATAATGGGGCCAGACATTAGCCAGGTGGATCATGGCATTGCAAGATCGGGCGATTACGACGCCGGCCAGGAGGGGTAACTCCTGTTTGATGGCTGCCTCGAGGCAGCTCTGGACATAAGGGCAGAGGTTGCCCACCAGATATGTAGCGGCGCGGGGGTTATTGCCCTCCCGGCCCAGCAGCCGGTAAGGGGTGTACCCGAGAGCCGTAAAAATTTCTACCGGCGTAAAGTGGCACAGCCAACCCACTAAATGGCTCATATTTTACTCCCATCAATTCAGGCCTGCCCGGCCCTGGCGGTATCCAGTTCCGTGGCAGGAGAGTCTCTAATGAAATATATTATAACTCTTTCCAGCCGGCAAGTTTATAAAAAATTGCTTTTGGAAAGATATGCGTTGAAAACTATACCACAAAAGGGAATAGATTACTCAAGAACGGCTACAGTCTTAAAATCTCGCATGGTTGAAGCCATGATCTTGAGCCTGGTGGGCGGCCTGATCGGTATCGCCGGGGGTATTATAGGCGGCAAGGTTGTTTGCCATGCTGGCCGAGGGACCGACGGTCCTCAACCCCATGGCGATCCTGCCGGCTATGGGCTTTGCCGCCCTGGTGGGGAGCTTTTTCGGTTATTACCCCGCCCGGTAAGCCGCCAACACCGACGCCACCGAGACCCCTGCGCTTTGAGTGATTATTGCCCGGCCGGGAGCCGGGCGGTTTGAACCGCATTCAGAATGAGCAGCTAATGACATACCCGGCCCGGATGTTAGTAGGGAGGGAGATAAGGTGACTCAGGAAAGGACGGTGTTATATAATGGGGGTGATGAAAGGGAAAAAGAACCCGAGGGGGCAATTACATTCCGGGGAGAGTGAGAATATGGAATCGACTTTAATTATCCTGGCCGTTCTGGTAGTAGCCGTCCTCGGCCGGGCCAATACTGTAGCCCTGGCCGCCAGCCTTCTACTGGTACTCAAACTTCTGCAGGTGGACCAGTATACCTTCCCCTTTATAGAGAAGGGCGGTACCTTCTGGGGCCTGGTGCTGTTAATAGCTGCTATTCTGGTTCCCCTGGCCCGGGGTACAGTCACCCTGCGGGATCTGGGGCATGTTTTTCTTTCCTGGGTGGGACTTTCCGCCTTTATTTTATCCCTAATTACCACCTATATGAGCGGCCAGGGGTTGCAATACTTGACGGTCCAGGGCCACAGCGAGGTGATGCCGGCCCTAATCCTGGGAGCAGTAATTGCGGCAGCCTTCCTGGGCGGTGTTCCGGTAGGCCCCTTCATCACCTCCGGGATCCTCGCCCTGCTGGTAAAGCTGATCGCCAAATTATGATTGGGAAGAAAAAAACTTAACTTGTTTTCAGGTTTCCCCGGAGCATAATTGTTAAAATAGGCGCTGGAAGGGAGTTGAAGCCCATGGGGAAACCCCATATTGGCGAGGTCGATTACCTGAGAGTTTTCGGCCTGATAACCATTGTTTTGATCCATGCCTGGGGATTTTACCTGTTGATGCCGGTGGCCAGTCCTTACAGCCGTATCGCCCAGGAATTGGGCGTTAACCTGCTTCGCTTTGGCCGCCAGATTTTCATGTTCATTACCGGCCTGGTTCTTTTTTATAACTACAGCGGTCGTAAACTGAATCTCAATCGCTTCTTCAGCCGCCGGCTAAAAAACCTGGCCATCCCCTATGTTATCTGGACAGCTTTCTACCTGATCCTCAAACGTTTTTCCGGAATGCTCAACTGGACCGGCTTTGGCGGTTTTCTAACTTTATGGTGGCAAAATGTCCTGAACGGCAATGGTTACAGCCATCTCTATTACATCCTGGTAGCCATTCAATTTTATCTGTTTTTCCCTTGGCTCGTCGCCCTTTTTAAGCCCCGCCGCCCGGGAATGACGGCGGAGATTATTATCGGGTTGGGGCTGGTCCTGTATGCCCTGTACTTTTACCTCTTTGAGGTCCGGCAGGACTTGGTAGGGGCGGCGGTTGCCGGTACCCCCCTGGCTGGTATTACCGGCTGGTTGTTCCTCTATAAAGATCGCCTGCTAGTCTCCTATTTTCCTTACTACCTCCTGGGAGCCCTGGCCGGCCTGCACCTGGATTCCTGGCGGCGATGGCTGCAGGACCACCTGGAAGTAGCTGTGGCCTTTCTAGTAATTGCGGCCAGCCTGGTTATCAGTGAGTATTTTTATTACTACCGGCGCCAGGGCCAGCCCTGGGCTCTGACCATCAGCGTTTTTAAACCCAGTATTTACCTGTACAGCCTGGCAATCATCACCGTTTTTTTTCAATTGTCTTTTTACCTTGAGCGCCGGGGTTTCCTGCGCTGGCTGGTTTCCCCCCTGGCAGCCAATTCCCTGGGAATTTACTTGCTTCACCCGGCGATATTATTTATTTTTAACAGCTATTTCTGGAATTACGTGCACCTGCCCGGTTTCTTGCTGGCTATCCTGGAACCTGCGGCAGCAATCGTTATCTCGGGAGCCATCAGCACCCTGCTGGGTAGTATCCGCTACACCAGCTTTATTGTTGGTGAAGCCGGGGATCTAAGGAATAGTTTACCGTGGGGGAAGTTGCGGGCCCGCAGGACCGTTCTCCACGGTGTAGGCCGGGAAAGCTGAAGGCGGTTTTCCGGCGTTTCTTCTTACATGCTGGAACGGTCGCGCTGGCGGGTAGTGGCTCCCTGGTACTTGACGCCCAGGTAGGTAAAGCCAGCTTGATCAACGGCCAGGGTCCCCGGGGTAATAAGGGTAAGAGGTTATCTAGATGGACCCGCGGTATAACCAGGGCAAAGGTGAGAGGATCAAATATACCTCCCAAGTATAATAGCCCGGCGCCGGGAAAGGGAGGGCGATTACTTTATCTTCATCAACCTGGTGAGACGCAAAACGATCCTTCTCCACGGTTAAATCCGGTCTTCTCTTTTTTGAGTAAAAATAGCCAGGATTTTGGCAGCATTAAAATATTCCTAGAATAAGATACTGGCCTGTTCAATATTTGCAGGTTTACCAAAAGTAACTTATAGGAGTTCAGTTAGAATTAGAGGGGGGTGGGTTATAAAAATTAACAGAACCCGGAAATTTTTAGGGTTCTGTTAATAACGGCTCAATAGTCGTTAATGAAGTTTCCTTTTTTCCACCATCTTTATCATGGCGCCAGCAATAGCCTCTTTTTCGTCTTTATCAGCAGCTTCCCATAGATCCCGCAGGAACCGGTTTTCAGGAATATCCGGATTTACATTCTCTGCCAGAAAATCCCCTAAATTTGCCGCCGATTTTTCCAGAATCTTTTCCGGCATTCCCATGGATTTTGCTTTATCGAGCGCAGCCCCCAGGGTGTCGAGCCATTGGTCAAAACTAGTGATTTCCATTTTTGATCATCCCTTTCCTTAAATAGCAGTCATGTGTTATCATGACCCAAAAATAGTATTTTATTCAATCCCTATCCTCCAATTCCACGGGAAGTATTTAAATACAGTGGCGGACGGCGGACAGGAATTCTTATAGATATGAAATAGAACAGGGAGGCGAGGCAATGCCGCTTCCCTGTTTACGATCTTTCCTAATAGTACTTTTTGACAAAAGCCGCCCCAACTATTTTACTGGTGCGGGATTTGCGGCTGGTCAAAGGACGGTGGTTGCGGGTTGTGCAGGGAGGACCCCACATAGTTGCCGGGTGTGGACAGGTTGAAAACGAGCCGCGCGTCCTTGTCCACACCCCAGTCCTGGGTGGAGCCGGTGCCCTGGACCTTCTGGAAGCATTCCCGGAACATGGTGTTGTGCGCCTCTTCCCTGTTCAACAGGAAATCGATCATCTGCCGCACATACCGGTCCGCGATTTGCCGGTGCAGATATTCATAAACAACCTTGGCACGTTGTTCAGCGGCGATGTTGGAAAGCAGGTCCGCTGGCAGGTCACCGGTGGCTTCAATGTAAGACGCGGTCCACACCTGGCCGGAGGCGTTGCTGTAGAAGGGATTGAGTCCGGTCGTTACATGCGCCTGAACATTGCCGATGGTGGCGTTCATGGCCTGGGGTTCATGGCCGTTCAAGAGGTTGACTGCCGTACATACCATTTCCAGGTGACTGAGTTCCTCCGCGGCGATGTCAAGGAAAATATCCTTGATGGCCGGGTCTTGAATGCGAAAACTTTGGGCCAGGTACTGTAGCCCGGCTTTCAGTTCACCGTGTGGGCCCCCGATTTGCTCCTGCAAAAGCGCCGCGTAGTTTGGGTTCGGCCGTTCCACAAGCACCATTTCTAGCAGCTTCTTATCGTGCTTGAACATGTTATTCCCCCCTTCTTTCTTAATCTATTATCCCTTGCTGGGCTTCATGGTATGTAGCTAGTTAGTTACGGGTGGACAGTATTTTACATCTGAGGAGGTAGAGGATTATTTGGACAAAGTTATAAAAATCGCTCTGTAAATAAATGCGAACGATGAGAACGGGTCCCCGGGAAGCCCGCTTACTAAACATTCCCAATCTGAGAAGGTGTTTGGCGCGGCGGGCCGCCGGGGGTATGCCGCACACCTGATAATGAGGAGTGTAGGGATGAGGTTGAACGATCCGCTTGCGAGCGTACCGTTTAATCTGGAAATTGACTTTGAGGGTGGCGATTTAGTCGTCGTTGCTCGCGACCTGTACGGGGAAGGGTTAATCGCCGAACCCCGGCAGGGTTTGTACGGAGAAGGCCAGGGTACCAATTATGGAAGATTATTACAGGTTTTGATAAAACGGTAGGGAGTATTTTATTAACTGCGGGGCCGCTGCCCCGCCCCGATGCCATATCTGCCTGCCAGATATGGTTTTGGGGGAGGGCAGAACCTCCGAGATTGCTTTTCCCGCTTCTATGAGCGGCAAGACTTAAAATTCCCCTGCTTGGCAGGGCAAGTTTTATGGTTTTCCCCCGTGCAGGCGGGGCAAGTCTTTAAGATAGAGGCTTTTAAATCAAAGGTAAAGCGTCTTTCGGAAGGAAAGTTTTAGTAAAGGCTTCCGGAGGGCGTCTTTTTGCTTTTTTAAAATCGAGGGCTTCCCGGTTTTGGGCCCGGCAAAACGTCAAATCAAACCACGAAAGGGGAGAGATTGGCGTTTGCGGGCCGCCGGGGGTCCGCAAACGCCGGAACGTATGACGCTTAACGACGTCGAAATGGTGCAAAAGATTGAGAAGGAAAACAGCGAGTTGAAAAAAAGAGTTGCGGCGTTGCGTAACCTCAACCGAAATATGGTTGAGCGTTTGGCGAGGATCAATCGCTGCATAAGGAAGGCTGGTATCGGCGCTTAGAAGTGTCGAGGCAAGCGCAAGGCCGCCCGGACACGGCCCACCCAAACCAATACCTTGCTTTAAAGGAGGTGTTGGCGCGGCGGGCTACCGGGGGTCTGCCGCGTTAAGAAATGAACCAGGTCAAACCTAGAAATCTTCAGGAGTTTCTCCGGGGGTATTGTTTTCAGGTTGAAGAGCGGCCCGGCCACCGCATTTACCGCGGCACGACAGGTTTCTTCGGCCCGCTCTACAATTGCAACCTGCCCCCGGGGTTTGAAGAGGTCGAAGAGTGGGACGACGGCCCTTACCGCCGTGTGTGGAAAAACGACGCGGAACGGACCGTAGTAACTTACGTGGAAGGCGACGTCGACGTTGTCGTCTGTGATAACGACGAAACTTACCGGGCAACCTTGCAAGATATGGCCGAGTTCTATGCAGGTTAATTTCGTTGATTTTCCCCGTAGGGGGTTGAAAGGAATACAAAAAAAACTGACTTTCCCCCGTAGGGGGTTGAAAAAAGGAGGGAATAGGGCGGGCCGGAGACGGTCTGCCCTAGAATAGATGGGAGAAACTGTATATCTGCAAAATGACTTGGACGTAAAAGAGTTTTTAACCAACGGCTATTGCGAGAATTGCCTTCGCCCGGCACGGGAATGGGCGGAGGAGGACTGCTGCGGGCACGTCGAGGTCCACGGTGACTTCGACAGCCGAGGGAATTTGGTCGGTTTCCTCTGCCCGGAATGCGCCCGGCGGATAAGGGCGGAATAAGGTTATAAGTCTAAATAGGGCTGATCGGCCCGCATCATTCTTACGAAAGGAGGAATGGGGCGGGCCGAACGGCGGCCCGCTCCGTCGAAAATGACTAGATACGAAAAGGTTGCAAAAAAGGCGATTGATCAATACATGCAACAGAACCGCGGCAGGGAAGACTTTAGCCTCTATGAATTGTCGGTCGTGGCCGACAAAGCGGCTTTCGTCGCGGGGAAGAAACGGGAGCTGTATTCTTCGCTTGGCTGGTACGAACGCCTTTTGCCGGCGGGAGCGAAGGTTTTCTGGAAATCAAACGGGTTGCTTTCCGTGTCGAACCCTTATTGCCCGGATCATGTTGCGGTGAAAGAGGCCGTGTTTGTTCCGGGACCGTTTGACGTCGGGGTAGACATGGGGCCCGGCTATTGGTCAGAAGTGCTTAAAGGGAATTGTTGATAAGCGGCCGTTGGCCCGCATCATTTCTACTTGAAAGGAGGAATGGGGCGGGCCGGGATGGCCCGCCCCGCAATACGATGAGTTTAAAAGTCAAAGACATGGTGGCGTTGACTGAGGTAGCTATTAAAATTTGTGGCGAAGAATTCGGCGACGGTTATCTTTTTTATCCATTTCATTACCCGCCCGACGACGCCGAGGTCTTCTTGTATCGTCCGGTGACTCCTGACGGTTGGTGGCGGGCCGAAGTGCCGCTTCCGTCCGGCCAGGTCGGTTGCTGGGTCCCGCCGGAGGTAGCTAAAATGGCTATGGCTTTCCCGGAATTCCTGGGAAACATTAAGCAGCCGCTTACGATCCGGATGAAAACAGGGATCATTATGGCGACGAAATGGAAGAGATCGGGGGATTGGCTTAAAATTATCGAAACGACGGACGTCCCGACAAAGACTAAAGTACGTTTAATCCGGCTTAATCGTGGGCAAGTAAGCGCATGATTTAACAGCATTAGGGCGGTTGCCGCTGCACGGACCCGACCATATTTTCCGAAAGGAGGAATGGGGCGGGCCGAACGGCGGCCCGCCCCGGGAATTATGGAAAATCTTGAAACGGCTTTCAAATCCCAGTATAATACTAAGAAAAAGGGTGCTAGGCGAGTGGACGGGATCAACCGGACCAACGACTATGTTTTTAAGCGTATTTTTGGTTCCGAAGAGGGGAAAGAGGCCCTGCTGGGGTTCCTCAATGCGGTATTCAGGCTGCCACCAGGCAGAGAATTAACCGATCTGGAACTATTAGACAGGGAAATCGACCCGGACTACCTTCTCGACAGGGCCGCCAGGCTGGACGTGCTGGTGAAGGCGGCCGACGAGTCGCTGATCAACGTTGAAATACAGATTGCCAACAGGTTCGATATCGACAAGCGGACGCTGTTTTACTGGGCAAGGCTGTACGGTGGCCAACTGAAATCCGGCCAACAGTTTTCGGAACTACGCAGAACGATTACCGTCAACATCCTGGGGTTCGACTGGTTTGCCGACGAGCGGTATCACCACGTTTTTCGCATTCGGGACATCGAGACCGGAGAACCGATGAACGACCACTTGGAAATTCATTTCCTGGAACTGAACAAGGTGCGAAAACGCGAATGGAACCCGGATGACCCGTTGGAAGCGTGGCTATTGTATTTGAATAACCTGGAAGGGGAGGGGTTAAAGATGATCGCCGAGAAAAACCCGGCGATTAAGAAAGCCCTGACCGTCGAAGAAGTTTTTAGGAAGAGCGAGCTGGAGCGCCGCCTGTATGAATTGCGGGAAAAAGCTATCCGGGACGAGATCTCCATGGTGGCGGGCGCAAAAGCGGAAGGTAAAGCAGAAGGTATGGTAGAAGCAAAGCAAGATACTATTATTCGATACCTGGAAAAGAGGTTCGGAACCGCTTATGAAAATAAGATACGGCAGGTGAGGGACGTCGAAACTCTTGACAGGCTTTTCGATAGCTTGCTTGATATTGTAACTCCAGAAGAAGCTGAGAAAGCCATAGCCCGCGTGTTGCCGCAATAGCATTTTCCGCGGATAGTACAAAAAAGTCTTGTGATTTAAGGACGGTTTTTGTTAAGGAGACCGTCCTTATTATTTTGAAGGGTCATCAGCCCGCAAACCATTCTTATATAAATCAAGGAGGGAATGGGGCGGGCTGGGATGGCCCGCCCTTACTACCAATGTTAGGCTTAATTTTTCAGAACTGCGATATAGAAGATACTTCTTTGAGATACTTTAATCTCTTAGCCCAGAACGCCAGCCTGCGGATGTTCTACGATTGGACATGCCGCCGGCAAGAAGGACAACCCTTTTTGGATAGGTACGTTTTTGTTGATTTGCATGCCCTCAATTTGTATGATGGAGGTAGAGGGCGGTGAACGGCATGGGATTGGTGCTGTTTCCTGAAGTTTTGCGGGAAAAACTGGGCGACGATGGAGCTAAAGAACTAGTTGATTTAATTAACGCATCGTCTAAAAATGCCAGAGAGAATGCAGAGGAAATTGGAACAGAAAGACTGGAGAGGCGTATCGCAGAAACCGAAGCGAAACTCCAAAAAGAGATATCTGGAACAGAAATGAGGTTGCAAAAAGAGATAGCGTATACCAGAGCCGATATAATCAAGTGGATGTTCATTTTTTGGGTTGGACAGGCGGCTGTCGTATATGGATTATTTAAAGCAATGGCCCATTGAATTCCTTAAAACAAAGAGCGGGGTCCCGTGCGGAAGCGCGGGGCCCCATTTTTTGTGGCCGCCGCGAAAGGGGGATGTCCTATCAAGCCTTCTTATACAGATGGTGTTATCACTATTTACCACGACGACTGCCTGACAGTAATGCCTTTCCTCGCCGAGAACGGGGTAGCGGCGGACATGATAATAACCGACCCGCCTTACGGCATTTCAAGAAACGTCGTTATCAAGCGCGGCGAAGGCACCAAGTTTTCCGGCGGCGACATTTCCCTCCACTTCGGCCCCTGGGACGATTTCGCAGGCGAGGAAGATTTCTGGGGCTTCACCCTGGCCTGGGTCCGGGCGGCGGACAAACTGCTCCGGCCCGGCGGGATGTTCTGCTCGTTTTTCGATCGGGACAAAATCAATTTTCTCTCGGCCTTTTTGCAAAAAAGCCTCGGCTACAAGCAGAAGGGCTATTTTTTGTGGATTAAACCCAACCCGGTTCCCCAGGTGCGCAAGGTCAAATTCATGAACGCCTGGGAAGCCTGCGGCATGTGGCAGAAGCCCGGCGGCCTTTTGACGTTTAATTGGCGGCTTGGGCAACACTCGGACTACCTCGTCCTGCCCACCAACGCCGACGGCAAAAGGCTGCACCCCACCCAGAAGCCGCTGCGGCTGGCGGAGACGCTGGTGGCTTACTGGAGCCGTCCTGGCGATTTAATCCTCGACCCTTTTCTCGGCTCCGGCACGACGGCGCTGGCGGCGAAGAGGCTGGGGCGGAAATGTATTGGGATTGAACAAGATGAAAAGTATTGCCGTACCGCCGTGGAGAGGTGCCGTCAGGGGTTTTTGCAGTTTGACGCTGGGGGAGGTTAAAAATGGTAAATACGCGAATGGGCAATGCCGACCGCTGTCGGGAATGGCTGGAAAATCTAAAGAGGGTTCTTGCTGTAGCGTTGTTAGTTTCATTTGTATTCGGCCTTTGTTTAGGCTATTGGCTGCCATGAAAAGCCGGACTACAGCGGCCAACCGCGGCCGTGCCTTGGAAGACTTGATCGAGTTTAGCAACGAACGTTACCGCCGGGCTGGCAAGGCCGTCATCCACCGCGTCCCAGCTGCTTGGCTACCGGTACGGGACGGCCGGGGCCGCATCGTGTCAGCCAAAATAGAGAAAAAGGCGGCCGTGGATTTCATCGGCCACGTGCTCGTGCCGGGCGGGCGTGCTTTGCCCGTGGCGTTCGAGGCCAAAGAAGTGTCGAAAGGGCGGCGGTGGCCGCTGTCCCGGTTGGAAGAGCACCAATACCGATACCTCGCCGATTGCGCCCGGACGGGGGCGGCGGCATTCGTATTGATCGCTTTCTGGGAATACGGCAGGTTTTTCGTCTTGCCTTTCGCCGCATTGGAGGAAAAGATGGGTGCCTACCGCCGGGGAGGGGCGGCGTCGGTAAGCCTCGACGATTCTTGTTTCGTCGAAACGTCATTTCCCGAGTATTTGCGCCCCTTAATATCGGAGCCGCAACGTTTTCTCAATTCTCACCAATAGAAACTGGGAAAAAGCCTCCCAGGTTTTTTAAATCAACTAAAAAATTTTAAATCGGAGGTATCAAATTCCATGCAATGCAAATGCAGCCAATCTGACCTGGCCGCCGCCTTGAAGAAAGTTGACGCGGCGGTGTCCCGGAAAAACGTCGTCCCGGCCCTTGCCGGCGTCCTCTTAGAGGCCGGGGAAGGGAAGCTCCGGGTCTACGCCACGGACTTGGACGTAGGGGTCGAGGTCTTCGTCCCGGCCGAAGTGTCGAGCCCTGGCCAAGCGCTGCCGCTCCACAAAACTTTTAAGGGGCTGGTCGCCAGCCTGCCGGACGGCGAGGTCGAATTGACGGCCGACGCCGCCGCGAATAGGCTGACGCTGGTACAGGAAAAACGCCGCTACGCTTTCGATTTGCTCGCCGAACCGGAAATTTTCCCGGCGTTCCCGGACGCGGGCCGCAGCGAGGCGTTCGCGTTCGCCGCCGACACCCTCGCCTGGGCGGTCCGGTCCGTCAGCCCGGCCGCCGCCGTAGACCCTCTCCAGGGCGCTTTCGCGTGCGTCCTTTTAGAAAAGGACGCGGAAAAAGAGGTTTTGCGGCTCGTAGCCACGGACCGGCAGCGGCTGGCCGTGGCCGAGGCGCCCTGGGTCGGGCACGCGGACGGCGAAGCCCCCGCGAACGACGTGCTTTTGCCCGTCGTATCGACCAAAGCATTGCTGGACGTTTTGTCCGGCAAGGCAGAGCTGCGGTTCAGCGGGAATTTCGTCGTGGCACGGGCGGACGGCGGGAACGGCTTTTTCGCCCGCATGGGCGCCGGGGCGTTTCCGAACTACCGCCTGGTGCTGCCGCGGGACCTCCCGGAGCCGGTGAAGGTCGACGCGGAAACGCTGAAAAATGTGCTGGAGCGGGCGAGGCTGCTGTTGGAAGACCAGAACGAAAGCTTCGGCACGGTCGGGAAGAAATACGTCCCGGTCAAACTGGAGATCATGTCCAGCGTCCTTACGGTGACGGCTTTGAAAGACCCCTCCGTTTTCCGTGAAGAGATCCCGATTTCCGGCGGAGGTCCGGGCGTGGAAGCCGCCGTCGCCGCCAACGCCCTTTTCCTTCTTGACGCGGTGCGGCCCCTGGACGGCGAAGTCTTCCTCAACCTGCCCGCCGGGCGGGGTCTGATCGTAGTGAGGGACGCCGCGAATGACTGCACGTACACGCACGCCGTCGCCCCTATCACGGCTTAAATTTAAATCCAAAGAAAAGGAGACAACTACATGATTCGTTACAACCTTCCCGGCAATTCCAAACCCGACGGCTACAGGCCCCTCGGCTCTCCTAGTGTCCGGCCGCCCGTGCGCCCGGACAGGGGTAAGCACTTTTCCCCGGGAAACGCTTACAAACCGTCCCGGCCGCCCGCTCGCCCCGGCGGCGGGCCGGCGGACCGGGAGCCGCCGTGCCCGGATGGCGGCGTTTTCCACGCCCGCGTAAGCACCGCCACGGACCCCGGCAAGGCGGCGGGTTCCGTGGTCAAAGCCCTCTTAAGCGGGCACCAGGCGGCGGACGCGACGGCGTCCGGCGGGGCCGTCGAAAAGTTAGGCCGGGCATTGAGCATCGCTCAGAAATTCGCTTCCGCCCACGGCAAACGGTTGCAGGTGAGAGCGGAAATTAGTTTTGTAGAAGAAAAGGAGAACTAACCATGAGCCGTATTTCATGGGAAGAATTTTTCATGGAGATGGCCCGGCTGGCGGCCTGCCGTTCGACCTGCCTGCGGCGGCGGGTAGGGGCGGTGCTGGTCAAGGACAACCGGGCCATCGCGTCCGGCTATAACGGCCCGCCGTCGGAGGCGGCCCACTGCGCTGATTTAGGTGGGTGTCTCAGGGAAAAACTGGGCGTGGCGCCGGGAGAGCGGCAGGAATTGTGCAGGGCCCTGCACGCCGAGCAAAACGCCATCTTGCAATTGGCGATAACGGGCTTGAGCGGCATTGGGGCGACCCTGTACGTGACCCACCACCCGTGCTTCACGTGTGCCAAAATGATCGTACAGCTGGGCGTACGGCGCATCGTCTACGCCGAGGGCTACCCGGACGAGTTCGCCGCTAAGTTTTTAAAAGAAGCGGGGGTTGAGGTATGCCGGTACGTTTCCTCCTGATGGGTAAAGCCGGGGCCGGGAAAGACACCGCGGCCGAATACTTGGTGAGGCGATATGGTTTCCGGCGCTACGCTTTCGCGGACAAGCTCAAGGAGATCGCCCGCGATCTCTGGCCGGAGGAATTCGCCAGCGGCCGTAAACCCCGGCGGCTTCTGCAGGAATTGGGAACGGCGGCCCGCGGCGTCGACCCCCTGGTCTGGGTGCGCTACGTGTTCCGGCGGCTGGAAGCCGAAAACCCGGCCAGGGCCGTGATAACGGACGGGCGCTTGCTCAACGAATACCGTGCCTGCCGGGAAGCGGGCTTTTTGGTAATTCGGGTTGATTGCCCGGACGGGGCACGGCTGGCGAGGTTGGCGGCCCGCGACGGCAGGCCGCCCTACCCGGAAGAAGCTTCCCACGCCACCGAGCACGAATTTGAGACGTTGAAGCCGGATTTCGTCCTGGACAACAGCGGCGGCACGGACGACTTATACCGCCAGATCGACGACCTCGTGTGGCGGCTGAAAATCGACCCGGCGGAGGACGGCGGGAACGACCGTCCGCAAGGCGGGTGGAAAATCGCCAGCCCGGCCCTCGGGCACGCCCTCGACGCCGCGGCGGCGGCCGTAGAAAAAGTGCGGGCCGCGGGGCCGGGCGGCCTGGAGCGGGCCGTGCAGGAATTAGAATCCGCCTGCCACCGTGTACGGTGTGCGTGCAATACGGCCCGGCTGTTCAATTCATAGAAAGGCAGGTTCGCGAAATGTCCGACATTCTGCTTACCCTCACGCCCAACGCCCGCCTCATCTTGGAAAAACGATACCTTAAAAAGGACGCGGGCGGCAGCGTGATCGAGACGCCGGAAGAGATGTTCCGCCGCGTGGCCCGCAACGTTGCGGTGGTGGACAGCCTCTACCGGCCGGACGTCTACCGTCCCTGGACGGACCTTTCCCTGATCCCCGGTGGCGTCGCACCCCAGGATGACACGTGCCCGCCGGAATGGCTCGAAAAAGGGTATGCGCGTTTTTCCGTTTACGACGTCCGTACCCTCCACCAGGCGTATCGGCGGCTGAATGCTGAGGGGCGTATGGCCGTGCCGTTTACGGCCGTGGTCGAGCGGGCCGCCGCCGACGAATGCTTAAAGGCGGCGGAGGAAGAGCTCTACGGCATGATGGCCCGGCTGGAGTTTTTGTTCAACTCACCTACCCTGATGAACGCTGGCACGGAGCTCCAGCAGCTTTCTGCTTGTTTTGTCTTGCCGGTCGAGGATTCGATGGAAGGCATCTTCGAAAGCCTCAAGAACGCAGCCATCATTCAGAAGACCGGTGGCGGCGTAGGTTATGCCTTCTCCCGCCTCCGCCCGAAGGGCGATACGGTCAAAAGCACGGGCGGCGAGGCGTCCGGCCCGGTGTCGTTCATGCGGGTTTTCGACGCCGCGGCCGAGGCGGTGGAGCAGGGCGGCAAGCGGCGCGGCGCGAACATGGGCGTGCTCCGTGTGGACCACCCTTCTATCGAAGAATTTATAACCTGTAAACTTACGCCCGGCGAATTCGAGAATTTCAACATATCCGTCGGCCTCACGGAAGAGTTCATGCATGCTCTGCTGGAGGGCCGTGACTACGCCTTGGTCAATCCCCACACCGGGGAAGAGGCACGGCGGGTTTCCGCCAAGAAGATCTTCGACATGATCGTGGACGCGGCGTGGCGGAGCGGCGAGCCGGGCGTCCTCTTCCTGGACAGGATCAACGCGGCCAACCCGACGCCCTGGCTGGGGGAGATCGAGGGGACCAACCCGTGCTGGATCGGCGACACAAGGGTGTGGACGATCTACGGGCCGATAAAGTTCGCAGAGATGGTGGGGAACACCCTGCCGGTTTTGACGAAGACGGACGACGGCCAGCTCATTTTTAAGCCGATGACCAACGTCCGTATGACCCGCCGGCGGGCTCAAGTGATGGAGGTCCGCCTGAGCAACGGCGCCGCGCTCCGGTGTACGCCAGACCACAACCTCTTTTTGAAAGGCGGCCGGAAGGTCCAGGCAAAGGATCTTAAGCCCGGCGACAGGCTGGAAGCGTGCGGCCGCTATAAAGTTTTCAAAGGGCCGTCAAAAGCATCGCCCGTGATCCCGCGGGTAATCGACCCTGACATCGACCTGTCGGTGGTGTCGGCAAGATACCTTGAAGGCGAAGTCCCGGTCTACAACGGCGTGGTGGCAGGAACGCACCGCTACTACGTCATGACGGGCGACAGCGACAGCGTGGCCGTCCTGTCGGCAAACTGCGGCGAGACCCCGCTTCTACCCTACGAGAGTTGCAATCTCGGTTCGGTCAACCTGGCCCGCATGGTGAAAGATGCGGGCGGAGGCAAGTGGGAAATCGACTGGGCGAAGCTCGGCCGTGCCGTCAGGGCGGCCGTCCGCTACCTGGACAACGTGATCGACGCCAACCGGTATCCCCTCCTCCAGATAGAGCGGGCGACCCTGCTGACCCGCAAGGTCGGCCTGGGCGTGATGGGGTTTGCCGATCTTCTTTTTTACCTGGGCGTGCCCTACGACTCAGACGAGGCGCTCGATTTGGCCCGGAAAATAATGCGGTTCGTCAGCGGCGAAGCCAGGGAAGCGTCGCTGGCGCTGGCGGCTGAACGCGGCCCGTGCCCGGCTTTTGCCATGGGGCCGGGGGGCGGCGGGGGCGGCTTCGCCCGCAACGCCATCCTGACCACCATAGCGCCCACGGGGAGCATCAGCGTGATCGCGGGTGCGAGCTCCGGCGTCGAGCCGGTCTTCGCCCTGGCGTACACCCGGAACGTGGCGGGGGTCGGCAAAATAACGGAAGTCAACCCGGCGTTCGTGACGGCCGCGCGGCGGAGGTTTTTGCGGGAAGAGGCGGACGCGCTGCTGGAGAAAGTTTCCGAGACCGGCCGCCTTTCCGGCGTGCCCGGCGTGCCGGACGATTTGAGGCGGGTCTTCGTGACCGCCCACGAAATAGCCCCCGAGTGGCACGTCCGCATGCAAGCGGCTTTCCAGGAATTCACCGACAACGCCGTCTCCAAGACGGTCAACCTGCCCGCTTCCGCCACCAGGGAAGACGTGGCGAAGGTGTACCTCACGGCCTACGAACTCGGCTGCAAGGGCGTGACGGTCTACCGGGAGGGCAGCCGGGGCGAGGCGGTGCTGTCGGCGGGCGCCGCGGCGGCCAAACCCGGCGGCGCGGGGGAGAACGAGGCGGTCGGCTTCAGAGACGGCAGGCACGGCGCGTCCGGGGCGGGGCGGTGTCGCATTTACCCCGCACCGCGGCCCCACCGCACGGTCGGTTTCACGGAGCAGGCCAAGACGGGCTGCGGGAAGATATATATCACGGTCAACCGCGACCCGGCCACGGGCGAGCTCGTGGAAACGTTCATTACCACCGGCTCGTCTGGCGGCTGCGCGGCCTACACCGAGGGCGTGAGCAGGCTTGTCTCTCTGGCCCTACGCTCCGGCGTGGCGCCGGAGGCCGTGGCCGACCAGCTCACGTCGGTGGTGTGCCCCAATTTCCTCCGGCGTAGGGCGTCCGATCCCTCACTTGTCGGGCGGTCGTGCCCTGACGTGATCGGACGGGTGTTGCTCCGGGAAATTGGTGCCTGTGCGGGAACGGCGGGAGATAAAAGTCAAATAAAGTCAAATAGTGCAGTAAACGGCACCAGTGAGCTTTCTTCTTGTCCCGAGTGCGGCGCGCCGCTGCTCTTCCAGGAAGGGTGTTTGGTGTGTCGTAGTTGCGGTTACAGCAAGTGCGGCTGAAAAAATACAGGTTCGGATTTTTGTGCCCCGGCCGGAATGGTTTCTCCGGTCGGGGATTTTTTTAGGAAGAAAGGGAAGGGGATGGCGGCCTTGTTTTCTAGGATACTTGCCGTGGTGCGGAAAACCTTCGCGGCCGTAGTCTACTTAGCCCTGGCCGCCGGTTTCACGCTCGGCTTGATCCGCGTTTTATCAGCCGTCCCGCCGGACGTTGCCGTGCCCGCGTCCCGGGAAAAGGTGTTCTTCTGGACGATGTGTGCCGCGGCGGGCTTTCTTGCGGCTGCGTTCGTCTTTTTCCCGTTTGGTCGGAAAATCGTTTCAACCAACGCGAGCGGTAGCTCCCGAACGGCCGATTTCCACGAGTGCCTGTCCCGCCTTTCCGCCCTGGAAACGGAGCTGCACGAGGCCCCGCCCGAAGCGGCGGACGCTGTGATGGGGGCGATCTTTATTGAAAGGGAGCGGTTGGATTTCATCCTCCATGAAATACGGGTGGCGGCACGGCGAAAAGTCAAAGATTGATCCTTTCCCGTTCCGGCCGGGGAAACCCCGGCCGGAGCTTTTTTTTGGGGGGGGGGGTGAAACCTGCGTGCCGGTCAAACCGCGGTCACCGCACGGAGGGAGCCCGCAGAACGGCGAGCCGTGCCTCCTCTGGGTGGACGAGATCCCCCACGACGGGACGCCGCGGGTCGTCGACGTGACCACCAAACCGTCGCCCATCGTCGACGCCCATCAGGGCAGGAGGCCGAAGCTGGTCGTGGCGTCGAAGCGGGCCAGGAGCGAGGCGGGTGTGGACGGGCTTCGGTCACGGTGGCCGTCGATGGCAGGGAATCGCTAGCGGTAAAGTCTTTAGGTGAAAGGCCAGCACAAACTCTTGATCATACTGGAGAGCTTCACCGTCCGGGGCGGCATGATGTCCCGGAAAGCTGGGGAAAAGCGGCCACCCGGGTACGCCGCCTCACGGTGCGGGAGTGTGCCCGCCTCCAATCGTTCCCAGACTGGTTCAAGTTCTGCGGCGGCAAGACCGCCCAGTACCGCCAGGAGGGAAACGCCGTCCCGCCGATCCTCGCGTGGCATATAGCGAACGCGGTGTTGGCGGTGGGGGAGAGGGGAGAGAGGTGCCGGATGTAATAGAGTTCTATAGTGGGGTGGTTTAATGGCGTCGAAATTGAAAGAATCTGACCTTTTCAGGCCTGTAAAATCTTGGCTTCAGGAGAAGGGGTACGAGGTCTATTCTGAAGTGTGTCCTGAGTTGTATACGTCAAAACGGGCAGACGTAGTAGCTCTCAAAGACGACACGGCAGCAATCGTTGAATTGAAAACCAGCCTCACCCTGGAACTCGTCGCCCAGGGGGCGGCGTGGCAGGAAAAGGCCAATTGCGTCTATTTGGCCGTCCCTATGCGGGGCCGGATCAATCATCAGGTCGACAGGTTTCTGGAAAAAGTCGGCTTAGGATTGCTCGAAGTCTCGCTGGAATGGGACACCTGGGTGCGGGAGACCGTCAGGCCGGAATTCCGGCCCGTTGCGGGGCTGGACTGGCGTCAAATAGTCACGGAAGCCCACAAAACCGGCCCTCCGGGCGGACACGCGGGTGGGGGATACGTTACCGAATACAAGCTAATGATCTCCCGCGTCAGGCAATTCGTCGAGCGGCACCCGGACGGCGTGAGCATCGACGCCATCTTGCAAAACTGCCCGACCTACTACCGCCATCCTAAACGGTCACTAACTACCGCCCTCCAGAAAATCGAGAAGGGGTGGTGCGAAAGTTTCGAGGTAGGCGGGCAGTTATTTTTCAAGTCAAAAAAATTGAAGGAGTGACGCTAACAAAAATGGACGTATTAAAAGTCTCCGCTTCCACCGACCCTTCTAAACTCTCCGGTGCCATCTCGGCCGTGGTCCGCGGTTCCGGCGAGGTCGCCGTTACGGCCATGGGCGCCCAGGCCGTGTTCAACGCCGTGCGCGGCATAGCCATCGCCCGCGGGCGGGCGCTGGTGGAAGGCTCGGATTTCGACGTCAAATTCATGTTCCGCCCGTTGCGGCTCGACGGGGGAGACAGGGAGCGCTCGGCGATCAAGTTTGTCGTCAAAAAAGTCGACGCGGCGGCCGAATAGGCCGCCTTTCTTTTTGAAGAAAGGTGGTGAGTCCATGATCCTGAAATCCTTTTCCGCCTTGCGCCCACTCATATTCAAAGTGATTCCCCACGCCATCGAGCGCTTCCGGGAACGAGTGGACCCGGGGATGAGCGACGAGCAGATAGCCGATTTTTTGTTTGAAGCGTGGAAAGAAGCCCGCCCGCTGGGCCGCTACGTTAAAGGCGGGGGACGGTACGCCGGCCGTGGCGTAGTCTTCGGCGTCGAGCGACGCGGCGGGGTGACGACCGTCGTGACGGTGCACGGGAGGGAGGATGAGTTTATCTGGAACCGCCAGACGTTCCGCCGGGCGGCGGCGAAGGGGGCGTTGGGATGGCGTTGAAAATTTTGAAAAAAGGGGAGTGGTCTTCGATGCGTTTTAAACTCAGGCTGCCAAAATTAGTTTTATTGATGGCTATGTGCTTCCTGGTCGGGACGTTAGCCGTCTTTTCGGGTCAGGGTATCGAGGCCCGCGCCGACGACGGCGGCCCGGGCGTTTACTACCGTCACGCCGCCCTGGAAGGCAGGGTCATAACCTACGACCCGGACCGCGACCTCTTCATCGTCTTCGGCTCTTACAAAGTCGACGCCGGAAACGGGTGGCAGACGGTCAATTCCAGCAAGTTCCACCGCGTCCGGCCGGCGAACGACGCCGTGCGGCAATTCCTGGTTGGCCGGCTGGACCAGGGTGCCCGCATCCTCGGCTCATACGAAGCCTGGGCCGGGCAATCGGAGGAAGTTTTCGACGGGACGAGTGCCGGTCCGCTGGACCAGGCACCGGCATCGCCGGTGTGGTACGCTTTCGGCAAGACGATAAGGCCGGAGCGGATCGCCAAGTTCAACCTCTTCACGGCCAACGATTTCGTGCGGGTGCTGGCCGGGCTGAAGGACGCCCTGGCCGCCGGCGGGTTTAACCTGCCCCCGGACCGCCGCTTGACAGCCGAAGAGATCGCAGCTTTGAAAACGAGGATCGAAAATCCGGCGTCCGAGGCCGACAGGACCCTTTTGCGTAACGTCCGGTCATGGTGGGAAAACAACTGGAACCTTAAATGGGCCGTCGAGAAAAACACGCGGGCTTACAACGAGCTCGCGGCCAGCGTCGGCGGGTCTACTTTCTACGCCGGGCGGCTGGGGGTGTCTAATTGCTACATCATGTCCGCGCCCGTGACCCGGAAAGACGTCGACGCTTTCATGGCCGCGGCGAAGGAAGGATCGGGCGCGGCCGACCGGGAGGCTCCCGTGGCCATGTTCGCCCGTGTGACGGCGGAGCGGGACAGGACGGGTCGGATCACCGCCCTCTACGCTTCGGGGCCGCTGTTCGTGAACCCCTACGCCCTGATCTACGACGGCATAAAGAACAACGCCGCCCCGGCCGAAAGGTGGCGGCTGGAAGGCTGGGACCAAACTCGGGCGGAACAGCTCGACGGCCGCTGGGTCTGGCTGGAGGGCCGGACGGTTCTGGTGCGGGACGAGAAAGGGAATGTTGTCGACCGCTATCTGGCCTTGGGCAAAAACTTAACCAAGGATGAGTTTAACACGGTCCTCGATTTGAACCGCGAATTGATCGGCGACGGTGGGATCTGAGATGTGTCGACGTTTGGCTCAGTTTTTTCGGGACGAGCGGGGCTACAATGACGTCGCTATTAATTTGAGTTTTATCATCATCGTTTCGATAATACTATTTTTAATCATACGCTATGTCTTGAGCTAACATTAATTAGAATCAGGAGATGAATCTGTATGCCACCTTTTTTACTTCGCCGCATAGCCGCGGGCATCGTCTGGTGCCTCTTGATCCTTTCGCTGCTCTTTTCCGTCCGCGCTTCCGTCTTCGCGGCGAGGGCCTACAACACCCTGGCCGTCAAGGCTTACACCCCTGACGAGGCGTCTTTACGCGAGTCCGTAGCCGAGACGGCCCGGCAATTCGCCGTCGAGTGGGCGACGTGGCTGGGCGACCCTGACGAGTACGCCAAAAGGCTGTCGGCTTTCCTTTCCGACCCTTCGGCGGCGCCGCTGCCCCAGGGCGTCCAGCGGGCGGTCGCGGCGTCCACCGTCTCTACGCGGCAGGACGGCCCGGACGTCTGGCGCGTCGACGTGGTCGTCCACGTGGAAAGGCTGGTCAAGCTGCCGCAAACCGACGCTTACAGCGTGCCGCCTGCCTTGCGTGTCGCCGAGATTTACGCTCAGACGCCGCAGCCCCAGGCCGCCCAGGGGCAGCAGCAGGCTGAAGTTTCGGTGTGGCGCGCCGCCGTCATGCAGGTTGAAATACCCGTCCGGACGGCCGGAGGTAAAGCCGCTATAGCGGGGCTTCCGGCTATCATTCCGGTTTCCCGGGGGCAGGGAAAAGCCACCGCGCCCCAGGGCTTCGGCGATTCCGCCCCGGACAACCTTGCGGCGTTCGTGAACCAGTTTCTGGACCTATACTATTCCGGCGGCAACGTCCAGAATTTCGTCGCGGACGGCTCCGGCGTATCACCGCTCGGAGGGTGGAAGCTCCAAAATGTAGATCAGATCCAGGTGGACGACAAGAATAACCCCACTAAAGCCCTCGTCGAATGCGAAGTGACCGCTCCCGGCACTCAGACGGTTAAGCAGAGGATCGTGCTCGATTTGACGGTTTCCGGCGGGCGGTTCTTAGTGAAGGGGCTGAAGGCGGCGATGGGGCTGGAGCAATGAAGCTGCTGACACGGTTCTGGAACTTTCCGCGGCCGGGTTCTTTTTCCAGCGATCCGGCGAGGGATTTCGAAGGAAGGCTCGCACTCAGGGTTTTCTTAACCTGCGTCGGCATTGACGCCGTTTTCTTTTTTCCATCTCCCCGTCTGCCGCTGGTTGTAGCGTTAAAGATTGCGTTCATTGTTTTTTGGGTGTACGGCTATTTTTTAACGTGGCTTTTGCGCAACGATCCGGGCTGGCCTGTGAGCCATTAGACAAAATACTTTTCCTCTAGCCGGGCGCCGCCCGGCTTTTTTTTTAAACGAAAGGAGGTGTATATAGGCTATGCTCAAACGTCTTTCTACCCTTGGGGCCACGGCGGCGCTGTTTGCTCTTACCGCCGTGCCCGCTTACGCGGCAGGGAGCTTCGACGTCAGAACTGCTCTCAACAACACCATCAACGCCGTCAGGATCGCTTTCGTCCTCGTGCTTCTGGCGGCCGCTATTTACAAGTTTTTCCGGCACGCGCTGGTCCAAGCCATCCTGCTCGTCGTAGTTGGCGGATTGGTCTACGCTGCGCTGGACCAGAACGGCAGTGTGCTGTCGTCGATAGGCAACGGCTTATTAAGACTTCTCGGCATTTGACGGTTTCGGTCCCCGCGCGGGCGAGGCACGTCTCCTTTCGTTAAAAGGAAAGTGCCGCGCCCGACCTTTTTCAAAAGACAAAAAAAGGAGCTGATGTGCCGTGCCGAAGACGGAAGAAACCCGCGTCTTCAGCAGCTACCGCTCCCTGTTCAACATAAAATACAAGATTTACAACTTAGGTGATTGGACGCTGCCTTTTCCCATACCCCTCGACGCCCTGATCGTTTTCGCCGCCCTCATAATCCCTGCGGGAATAGTTGGCCGACCGATCGCCGCCCTTTTCGGCCTCCCGACCATGGTGCTCGCTCTGGCGCTCGACGTGGCGCTTACCTATCTGTGCTTACAGTGGGACCCCCAGGGCAAGATGCTGCCCGTTTTCCTGGCCGAAGTCTTGGCGTTTTTCGTCCGGCCTAAAAAGCGGTCGTTCGGCGGGGGCGTTTTGTGGCTGAAAAGGGAGAGGGTAAGGTGGGAAATGGTGGATATAGGTTGAGAAGGGGATAAAAATGTATCTAATCGGAAACTTGATGTACGCGATCTACGCTGCGTTTTTATCTTTTTATAATCTTTTAAAATCGCGGGATGATGCATTGCCTTTTGTCCCAGGATTACCTTTGCGGCAAGTTTTCTGGTACGGCAGCGTTTCAGGGATGTACACCACCTGGTCGGTGATATTCAAAGAGTTAGCGGCCTACTCGTACGGGCCGGCGCTGCTGTTTTTCCAATCGCTCCCGCTGGCATGCGGGTTTTTCGGTGCCCATTATGCCTGCAAAAGCCTTTTTGGAGCGAAAGTCCCGGGAGAAAGAAATTTTCTGGGGCTTCTTTCCCGCTGTAGCGTATCCCTGCTGGGAGGGGTGACAGGTATTATTTTCGTTGGAATTTGCGGGAAGATTTTGGGGGTCTGATTTCAAAATTTCCACTTTTAACCTACGATTAGAAGAAGGTGCTTTCCGTGTTTCCTCTTATCGCTTTCCACAAAAACATCCTCTTCACAACCCAGGGCGAAGCCTACGCCCTCTACCGCATGCCTGGCCAGCCGTACCATTTCCTTCCCTTGGAGCACCGCCGGGCCGCCGTGGCCCGCTTCGAAGAATTGCTCTTCGGTCTGGAAGGGAAGGGCCAGATCCTCCTTTTGTGGGAGGAAAAGGACGTCGACGAGGGCGGGTATCTGGCGGTCGCCGTGCCGGACCTTGCCACCGCCCCGGCGTGGCGGAAAGAGGAAGCGGCACGGCACGCCCGGGCCGCCCGGGCCGCCTTGAACCGCGGAGCGCGTATCCGGCGGCGTTACCTCGCGGTCCAATTGCCGCTGCGCCGCGAAGAAGGATGGGGGTCGCTGGCCGAGGCTGCCCGCGAGGCCGGCGACGCCGCCTTATCGCTCTTCACAGGACTGCGGCCGGAATACGTCCCGCCGAAGAAAGTGGAGATGGCTAAGGCGGCGGAAGACGAGCTGGGCCGTCGGTTGCGGGGCTACGGGCTGAAGAAGGCTGAATTCGCGGACGTCGATTTCATCGTTCGCCGGGCAGCGCGGCGGTACGGCCTATTGCCGCCGCCGCTCCCTTCCCGCGACGAGGGCCGGTTCACGCCGGGCATGATCGCCGCGTTCGCCGAGGGGGCGTATGTGGAAGAAAAGATCGATTGCGTCGTCGTCCGGGACGGCACGGACCGCGGCCACGCCCAGGCTTTCGTTACGTTTGCCGACGTGCCCAAACGGCTCCGGGAGACGGAAGACGAATTTTTGTCCGTCCTCGATTTTTTGGGCGATCCCGTGGACGCCGTCATCCATTTCGAGATCATCCAGCCGTACAAAGCGGCGGCGAAGGTGAGGGGCAAGAGGGCATTCCTCAAAGGGCAGATGGACGAGGCTTACTCTGGCGGCGGCGAGCCGACAGAAGCCGAGGAATTGGGGCTGCATGACAGCCGCCGTTTGGAAGCCAAGGTGGAAGCGGGCCAACCTCTGGCCCGCGTGGGGATATGTTTCGCGGTGCCCGGCCCGGACGCCAAGACGGCCGCCGTCGCGGCCAACAGGCTGGTGCAGCGATTTTCCTCCCGCGGCTTCCGGGCCGTCCGCCCGTCCGGCATACAGCTCAAATGTTTTTACTCCTTCCTGCCCGGCGCGCCGCCCGGCGCGCCAATGGTGGAATGCGACCCCGGCTACGTGGCCGCCGCCGGGCCGATGGCCGCGGCGGAGCTTGGCGACCCGAAGGGCTTCTTTCTGGGATGGAGCGGCCCGGCGCCCGTGTTCTGGTCGCCCGGCCGCCCGGCCCTGGAGCTCAACAAGACCAACGCCGTGCTCATCACGGGGAGTCTTGGCGGCGGTAAGAGCGTCGGCGCTAAGACGCTGGCGTATTACGTCTTGCTTGCCGGCGGCGTAGGCTTCGCCGTCGACCCTAAAAACGAGTATCACGTCTTCAGGCGGATTTTCCCCACCCGCCGCATCGATTTGAGCCCCCGCGGCGGGACCAAGCTGAACCCGTTCACGCTTTCGGCCGACGAGCAGAGGGCCAAGGCCATCGCCCTGGATTACTTAGCCCTGGCGCTGAACGTTGGGGAAAACGAAGCTCGCCGCGTGGCCGTGGCCCAGGCCGTGGAGATGGTTTTCTCTCTCCCGCCGGAGAAGCGGGACATGGACGCCGTTCTGGGCGTCTTCCGCATGATCGCCGACCAGAGCCCCCACCAGGCCGTCAAGGAAGAGGCCGGGCAGTGTGCCTTGCTTATCGAGTATCTGCGGGCGTCAGACGTGGGGTCCCTCGTCTTCGGCCGCGCTGCCGACGCGGCGGCGGCCGGATCTGCCGCAGGATCGATCGTATTCACTACGGTGAACCTGAAGGAATTGCCCCTGCCCCGCCGCGGCGCTTCTGCCGCCCGCATGACCGAAAGCGAGAGGCAGGGTTTGGCTTTGATGTACCTGGCGGCGGCCATGGCGCGGGAGATGGCGTTCGGCTTGCCACCAGGCATTCTGAAATGCCTGGTCTTCGACGAGGCGTGGATGCTTTTCGCCGTGCCTGAAGGGCAGAGGCTCCTGGAAGAGATCGTGCGCGTGGGGCGGTCGTTCAACGTGGTCCCCGTCCTGATCTCCCAGAACGCCAGCGATTTTTTAGAGTCTAAAGTCATCGTCAACAACGTGAGCAACGTCTTCTGCTTCCGGGCGTCGGACGCGGAAGAGGTGGAAGCGGACCTGCGCTTCCTGGGGGCCGACCCGGAAGCCCTGGACGTGCGGTTCTTCGCCGGGATGGAATCCGGGACGGCGGTCTTCCGGGACGCGGAGGACCGTATCGGGGTCGTCCACATCGACCCGCAGCCGCCGTACCTGCTGGAGCTGTTCGATACGAGGCCGAAGGGCGTGGTGAAAACTTCTTGCTAAAAAAATTTTTTACTGGTAAAAAGCATGAAAGGGTTAATGAGAAGAAATTCTTAAAATTTTAACCGCTGAATTTACTGATAGTGAAATTTAGTAGGTGACAATTTACCTGGGTGGTAATAAAATAAAGATAAGTTCCGGATAAACCTTCTAGCCATATTATTGTTCCTTTAAGGGATGAAGGGAATAATTATAGATAAAGGCTAGAAGGCAGGTGAGTTTTATGGCTACCATTTACTTGTTTGGTGTCAAAGGAGGAGGGTGGAAGATGGGGAAAATAACAGTTTTTGATGTAGCAAAGTATTTTTTAACTCGTGTTGATCGGGGCGCTGGTAGCGTAATGACTCACCTCAAACTGCAAAAGCTTTGCTATTATGCACAGGCATGGCATTTAGTTTTTACTGGTAAACCCTTGTTCGAAGAGCAGTTTGAAGCATGGACCCATGGTCCGGTTTGTCCCGCTTTGTGGCATGAATATAAAGGTTGTGGGTATCAACCTATACCAAAACCAGACAACTTTGATCCATCTACTATATTTACTAAAGAGCAATTAGAAATTCTTGACGAAGTGTGGAATGCTTATGGACAATTTGATGCCAAATATCTTGAGGAACTTACGCATCAAGAGGAGCCATGGCGTAAGGCCAGAGGTTCTTGCTTACCGGGAGAGGCCTGCAACAACATTATTTCTTTAAAACTTATGAAAGAATACTATTCCCAGTTGCTCGAGGATGAGTAAACGAAAGCTAAAAAAGCCCTCTCCTCGTGAAGGTAAGATACCTAAGAAAGCACTTGAGCTCCGCCAGAGTTCTTGTCAACCACCCCCGGCACAAGGCCGGGGGCTTGCGAGCGATTAGCCGCAAGCCCCGGTTGACTAGCCTGAGAGGAATTAACCTCTCCCGTAAACCCGTATTGGGCGAGCGGGGATCTTAAAGGATCCAAGTTATCCCGGTCACGCCACCGGCGGGTGTAGCCCGAGCCTGCCGCTCTGGCTCCCGTGACGAAAGTCCTGCCCGGTATCAAAGCCGGACAGCTTTAAACAGTCCTGGGGGTAAGGGACAGTGAGGCGGGAGTAAAAAGCCGGGATAACGTTGGCGACGGGCACAATAACTCCTGATTAGGAGGGACACGCTTCATGTTAGCGTGCAGGCAAAAAGTTTACGTCTACGTGTTGAATAAACACGGGAAACCGTTGATGCCTTGCAGTCCCAGAAAAGCACGGATCCTCCTCAAAGAGGGCAAGGCGAAAGTAATCAAAGTAAAACCGTTCACCATCCAATTGTTATATGGCTCTAGCGGGTATAAACAAAAAGTTTATGCTGGACGAGGCCGGGGCTTGACCCAGGGGATAGCCGCCGTCCGTGAAGACGGGGAAGTGTTGTTCCTTGGGGAAGTAACCGGCCGCCGGGACATATCGGAATTGATATACCTGCGGGCGAGCTTGAGGCGAAGCCGTCGCAACCGCAAGACGCCTTACCGGCCCTGCCGGGTGGATAACCGCAAGAGAGAAGAAGGGTGGCTGCCGCCTTCGGTAAGCCACTTATGGTACGAGCACCTAAAAGTCCGCAGCTTTGTAGAATCTATTCTCCCGATAGCCGCGTGGGCGGAGAGAATTAGTAAATTCGACACCCACAAGATGGTGAACCCGGAAGTGAAAGGCAAAGGCTACCAGGAAGGACCGCTCAAGGACAAAAAGAATTACCGGGAATATGTTTTAGAGCGTGATTCGTATCGATGTGTCCTCTGTGGCGAGCCGGAAGGGTTGGAAATCCACCATATCGTCTGGCGTTTTCGTGGCGGTAGCGATCGGCCGAAGAATTTAATAACGCTGTGCAAAGGATGCCACGCCAAAGTGACGAAAGGCGAGATAGAAATCAAGAAAGTCGTGGAATCCTACCGCTGGCCGGCGAGGCTTAACGCTTTAAACCCGCAGTTTAACGCCCTGGAAGGGATAAAGATACCGGCTTATGAGGTGAAAGAAGCTAGGCTGAAGATGGGATTGGACAAGACCCGTTACAGCGATGCCCTGGCTTTAATCTATGCGGCCTTCGGTATTGCCCCTAAAGCAGATCTGCCGAAAGTGATAAAAGGGCGGTTCGTGCGATCCAATAATCGGCAGTTGCACCGGGCCAACCCGACTAAGGGCGGTGTAAGGCCGAAGGCTAACGCCAACCGATATCTGGTTAACAAAAACGGAGTCCGGTTTCAGAAATACGATCTGGTATCCTACCGTACCAGGAAAAGTGAGGCGATAACCGGGTACGTCAATACATTATTCAGCCGTGGGGCTGTGAGAATTGCCGAGTTTTCCGGCGAAGAGCTTTATAACGGGGCCAGCGTCAACAGGCTCCACAAATTGCAAAACAGCGACACTTTAATTTGGGAGGTGGCGTAGCCGCCTTTCCTCCCACGGCACGAGGCCGTGGGTTTCCAGGCGGCGTTTTCTATGAAGAAGATGGTAGGCCAACATTTTCTTTCTTACATGCTTCGGATAACGATTGCCTCTTGTGTGAGTGGCAAAAGGACGAGCTTCAACAGTTAGTGGCTACTTTTAAGAAGATGGAGGTACTTACGTGGAAAGAAATATGGCAACATCCTGGACTGGATCTTCATCCTGTAGAACCTTCAAAGCCATTACCCCCAGGGGTATCTCCGGATGTTACGGTCTACTCGATAAATGTGGACGAAAAGAAAAGGATTTATGGTTACAGGGCAGGAAATGTATTTAGGCTTTTATGGTTTGATAGAAACCATGAAGTGTGCCCATACCATAAGGTGAAACGGAAACGCGCATAATTTTCTTTTTAAGCCGAGTTCAATGCTCGGCTTTTTTTTTTGGGTTTCAAATCCAGCCAAGAAAGAAGGTGCAATCTTTATGCTTTCCGTCCATAAACTGACCCGCGTGATCAACGATTGTGAACGCGGCCCGGACGGCGTGTGGAGAGTAGTCCGGCGGCGGCGCGTGCCGCTCATGGTCGCGGAGACGGACGACCCGCGGGTCATGGCGGTGCTGGAGCGTTTGGAACGGGAGCTCAACCCGGCATCTAGCGTGGAAATCGAGGTGGACTACATTGTGGGGGAAGTTATCGATGAAGAATAGCCGCGTCTTTAAACGTTTTATCGCCGCCCTTTTATTGGCCACCGTCATGCTGGCGGCCGCCGCGCCGGCGTGGGCGGCCCAGCGGCATTTTATCGGCGACGAGTCCGCCGACCAGAACAACCTGACGGGCGACGTCGCGGCCGAGCGGCAGATGGAAGATTTCTTGATGCCTCTGGGCGCCAGCAGCTCCATTACGGCTACATCGATAGGGGTCGGTGCGGGGCCGACATTTGTCGCCGGTACGTTGTTGATGGCCCTGTCGACACTCGCCAACTATAAGGGGCTGCCGTGGCAGAACTGGCCGATGGGGCGCTATCTCTTCTGGCATTGCCCGCCGGATAAATGGTTGGGCTTTTTGCCGCGTATGAGCTCGATCACCCTTTGGGCCCTGGACACCATAGCGAACAGCGTCTTCTCCATAACAAAATTTTTGGTTACGGCAGGAATAAATTTGATGTTCCTGACGTTCAACTCGGACTGGCTTGTCGGCATGGCCGACTGGGTCGGCGCGGCAGCCCGCGACATCTTCACGTTCAACGGCAAGTCGTTCGCGGACGTGGCCCTGGAGATTTCGATCGTCCTCTTCCTCATCCTGGCCATGCAGAAGCTGCTGGCCGGCCAATTGGCCGGCACGGTCAAATCCCTCGTAGTGGCCGTGATGGCCTTGACGGCGGTTTTCTTTTACACGGCTTGCGCGCCCCAGCTGGTCCGCGGCGCGGTCTCCCTCACGGACGGCGTGGCTGGGGTGGCTCTGAGTTCGGCGGCCCATTTCTTTTGGCAAAACCAGAACTTAGGCCAGTTTAAAAGCGACCTGGACCTGGGGCTGGCCAACGCCGGGACGGCCGCGTGGGAGACGTGCGTGTCCGACCCCTGGGCGGCGACCATGTTCGGCACGTCCGACCCAAATAAACTGAAAATCACTGCCGACGAATGGTCAATTGTCGACAAAAGCGCTTTCTCCCAGGATAAAAATAAGATAGCTGAGCTGGATAAAAAAGTCCAGGACGGCTCCCTGTACGCCGACACCTTGTTTTTAGCCAGCGGCGACGACAAGGCCAGGGACGCCGCGGCCGAAATGCTGGGCCAATCGGCTTCCGGCCGGAAAGCAATCGACCACGGCCAGCATCCCGGAACGGTCGTCGGCTTCGCGATGTCGACGGACGCAGTTTTCCGGCATATAGGCGCGGCAATTGCGACGATTTTTCCGGCATTGGCTTTCTTTTTGCTCGTCGGGATAATCGGAGGCTACCTCATCTTGAGCCAGTTCATGCTCGTTCTCCTCCTCATCTTCGCCCCGGCGGCATTGTTCGCCGCCATGGTGCCCGACGCCGGCTGGGCATTTGCCGTCCGGTATTTCAAAAATATGGCCGCTTTTCTGGCCAACAAGCTGATTTTCGGGATCTACCTGGGCGGCGTGTTTGCCCTCGCCACGGGCGTAGTGAAAGGGATACTCGACAACAGCCAGGCGATAGGGCTGGCGATGGCGGTTTTGACCTTAATTTACGGCGGCGGCCTTCTCTTTGCCTGGAAATTCCGCGCTATGCTCATGAATGCCGTGAGTTCCGGCAGCGAACGGCTCCACGAGCGTGTCCTGAAGACGGGCGATCGCGCCGGACGTCCCATCACGCAGGGCGTCTTGGGGTTGCTTAGGGAATGGGGCCCACTCGGAGAAGGGCTGGCGATACTCTGGCAGAACCGCCGCCTCGGCCGCGACGTCCGCCGCGGCTTTGACAACGTCGAGACCGATCTCCACAACATAGGCGAAAATGTCGCGGCCGAACAGGCGGCCTCCGTGCCGCCGGACAGGCGCATCGGCGGCACGGGGCCAGCGGGCTTCCTCGGCGGCGGAAAAAGTGGCCGAATAATAGACCTTGTGGAAACAGAACCGGGCGTGTGGTCGATGCCCGGCGTAGAGCGGGCCGACTCTCCCGCGCCGGGCGGGCGGGCGTCCGCGCGGGAAAGCCGCGCCGCCCTGAAGATCTCTCCGCCCTGGGCTAAGACGGACGGCGATGAAGAAGAGACGGTCGTGCCGCCGCGCTACCGCTTAACCCTGAAAGATGCCGCCGCCGCTGGCGGCGACGGCGATAAGGCCGACGCTTTGCTCGGCGGCTACGGCGGCCGCCCGGTCGTGGAAGAAGACGGCGAAGACGCGGGGATGTCTCCACCAATCGGAGAGCTTGACGCAACGACCGCCGCTGGCGACGACGGCCTAACAGATTCCCGCGAAGAAGTCCGGGACGTAGACGGGCGGCCGGAGCCGGACCTGAGCGCTTCAGCCCCGGTGCGGTCCGGCCGTGAGGTGGCGGCCCCAGACGTTGCTTCGTCATGGCGTTCCGGCGACGCGGCGGCCAGGCCGGAGACGCCCGCGGCAGGCGTGGCCCCGGGCGCGGGCGACGCTTTCGATGCCGGCCGCGATAGCGCGAGTGGTGGAGAAGACGGTGAAACGTCCGGCGTCGCGAGCGGCCCGCCCACGGGACGAGGAAGCGGCGGGCTCACGGTTAAAGATATGCCTTCCGCGGCAAATGCTTCCGGACCGGGAGCGTCGATGCCGGAGCGTCCGGAACCTTCGATCGATTCGTCTCCCGGCGTCGTCCCGTCGTGGCGGCCCGTCGCCAAGTCGTCCATGCCCGAAACGGCCGCTGGTTCCACGGCTGGCCCGGAGACGCCGGAAAACGTCGGGACGGGCAATCCTGCGCCCATCTCAGGCGGTAGTCGTACCGATGCGGGGGCCGCTACCGATAACGGCCCGAACGGCATGGAGTCAGATGTGCTCCGGCAGAGGACGGCGCCCGCGCAGCCGCGGGACGACGATGCTCAACCCGGGCGCGGCGTGAGGGCCGTGACCGCGGCCAGGTCGGAGGTGCGGGACAGCGGCGAAGCAAGCAGCACAGCACCCGGCCTGACGGCTGGTCGTGCTGACGGGGACGCGGCGAGCCGGGACGCCGGCCTTGGCGGCACGAAGTCTCCAGCGAGGCGACCGGGAATGGCGGCTAGCAATATGCTGCGCAACGACGCCGCGACCGTCAAAGATTTTTCTTCCGAAATAGTGCTGCCCGGTCGGGGCTTCGGGGCTGGCACGGCGGCGAAGCCGGAGACGCCTAATATATCAGATGATAAAGGATACTACCACTGGCGATAATCTGACTACAGCCTATCTTCCACCCGTTGTATCGGGTAGGGGGTAGGCTTTTTTTCTTTTCAGGGGGAAAGCCGATGAATGTGTCCCAAACTTTACCATACGGTTCGGCAAAAAAACGAAAAAGTTCCCTGCCTTCGGTCGCCGGTCTGGTAATTCTGGCCGTTTTAACCTTCGCCGCTTCTGCCTACGCCGGCTACCGGATCGCCGACTTGCGGCTTGGCGGCAATCCAGCAGCGGTCCAGGGCCAGCAGGTCCAGGCCCCGCAGCGGCAAAGCTCCCAAGACGGGAGCGGCGCCGCCGTAGCGGCCCCCGGCAAGCCGGAAACCGTCCTCCTCATCGGCGTCGACCAGCGGGTGCCCAACGAACCTTCCCGGTCGGACACCATTATGCTGGCCGTCCTGGCCCCGCAAAAACCCGGGGTCGACCTCCTCTCCATTCCCCGGGACACGCGGGTCGAGATCCCCGGCCACGGTTACGACAAGATTAACGCCGCCCACGCCTACGGCGGCCCTCAGCTGTTGATGGACACCATCAACGATTTCCTCGGCAGCCACGTGGACAAGTACGTGGAGGTCAATTTCCAGGGGTTCCAGAAGATAATCGACATCCTGGGCGGGGTCGATATCGACGTCGACAAGCGCATGTACTACCCGGAAGAGAACATCGATTTAAAGCCGGGGTTCCAACATTTGAACGGCTATGACGCCCTGGCCTACGTCCGCTACCGCTACGACCCCGAGGGGGATATCACCAGGGTCGGGCGGCAGCAGAAGTTTATGAAAGCCCTCATCGACCAGACTTTTAAATTGAGCACTATACCCAAAATACCCCAATTGGTCAGCGAGATCAGCAAGGACGTCAAGACGAACCTCAGCGTCAAAGAAATGCTCTCCCTGGCCCTGAGCATGAAAGGTTTAAACGGTAGCGCCGTCAATACCTACACGATCCCCGGCGAAGGCAAATACTTAGGCGGCGTGAGTTACTATATCGTCGATCAGCAGAAGTTGCCTGGCGTGATCGCGGCGATTCCCAATTTGCGGTAGATAGATTAAAAATATTTGAGATTTTAATCAGAAAGGGTGGTTTGATTGACGAATTTAGTATCCGTTTCCTTGTTAAAGCCGCATCCTAAAAACGGCGAGTACTTTTCGGCCCCTTCGCCGGAAGAGCGGGAAGCGATTAAGCGGAGCATTGAGATTCACGGGATACGTGATCCGCTCAAAGTATTGCCGGACTATACCGTCATAGCCGGGCACGTGCGGCTGGAAATCGCGAAGGAATTGGGGATAGAGAAGGTTCCGGTCGAGGTATGGGACGTTTTGCCGGAAGAGGCGGAATATCTGTTAGTTGCTGATAATGAAGAGCGGAGGGTATGTCAGGATCCGATAAAGAAGGCAAAGCGAGCAAAATTCCTCAAAGAATATTGGAAAGTAAAACGTGGTGGTGATAGAAAATCAAAAGGACAAAATGTCCTTTTGAAAACCTTTAGCGATATAGCCAAAGTAATAGGAGAAGACGAAAAAACAGTCCAGCGTGTTCTTAAACTTAACGACCTTATTATTCCATTACAAGATCTTGTTTCTCAAGGTCGACTTTCTCAAACAACCGCCTATTCTCTAGCTTTTCTTTCTCCGGAAGAACAAGAAAGGTTGCTTAAGGTTTTAGGCGAATCCGGCATCTGCGGCCTTTCAGTCAAAGAGGCCCAGGAACTCCGCCGCGAAATTGAAACCGAACGCAAGCGGGCCGAAGAGCTCGCCCGGAGGTTAGCCGAGTATGAGAAGGCTTTAGCCATCGTTAAAGAGGATTCCGCCGAAGCCACAAGACTCAAAGCCGAAATAGACGCCCTGCGGAAAGAGAACGCGGAACTGAAGGCACGACAGCCGGAAATAGTGGAAAAAGTGGTTGAAAAAGTGGTCTACAAGCCTGACCCGGCTGTCCTGGCGGAAAGGGACGCCGCCAGGGCGGAGGTCGACCGCTTGACCAAAGAGCTGGAAAACATGAATTCTCGGCTGCGGTACGTTGCCGGCGAGGGCGAACGCGACCGGGCCAGGGCAAAAAAGCTGGAAGAAGAAACCGACAGGCTACGGAGGATGCTGGAAACGGCAAAAAAAGAATTGCGTCTGCGGAAGGAACGCCCGCACGTAGAAGATGGCAACGCCGTTTTACGAGAGTATTTCCGGAAAGCTGGCGGACTGGCTTCGGAATTGAGCGAGGTTTTGGAAAGTATCCTTTCCAATTATAAAAACGAGCTGTTGGTTGCTTCCCGGAGCCGGGGGAACGGACACATGGAGCTTGAAGAAATAGTCGGCAGCATTGGCGACACGATTGCGTTTAAAACTTTCAAAATGGGCGTGGATTTGGCTGCCGCTAAAATCGCCAAGTTGTATGAGGTTTTAGAGGAAAAGCCGACTTTGAAGGTGTTAAGAGGAGGATTCGTTGATGCCCAAAAATCTTAAAGCAAAAGCCGAGGAAATGCTGGAAATTTTGGAAGAAGCCTTCCCGGAAGGCGTGCCTACCGGCGAGATCGCCAGGAGGCTTTTCAACCGCGCGGGCATGGAAGAAAAAGCGAAAGTGTACCGCTTAGCCAGGTCGCTGCGGGATCAGGGACACATGGTTTACGGCCTGGGCGGTGTCTACTATTTATGCACACCGCAAAAACTCCGGCTAGTCGGCGAGCAACGCAGCGCCTATTTGATGGGCGCCATTGGAGGCATCGTCGTACTGCTCCGGAAAGCAGAAAGCATGATCGCCGAATTGCCGGAATTTGAAAGAGGTGAATTGGTAGCGTCTTTCATGGATCTCAGGGAAAGATTGAAAGAATCTCTGCTGCGAATGGCGTCCGGGCTTTAAAGATGTTTGAAAGTTGAAAAAACACAATGAGGATTGACCCGTCATGCCTTCTCCTGTAACAGCATACGTCGCCAAAAAAGCCGTGTCTTACGCCGCCGAAAACCCCGGCCGGACGGCTTTTCTCGCCGTCGCTGCGTTCGTGCTCCCGCTCGTATTGGTAGCGGGGCTTTTAGTGTTTATTTTCGCTCCCGTCGCCGCCCTGGGGCCGAACATAACCTCCGGCTTCCGCTCCGGCGCCCCTACGGGCGTCGCCCTGGCGGACATACCGCCGGAGCACTTGCCCATATTTTTCAAAGCCCAGGAGAAATACGGCGTTTCGTGGGCCGTCCTGGCCGCCATAGCCAAAATCGAATCGGATTTCGGCCGCAACATGGGGCCGTCGAGTGCCGGGGCCATAGGCTACATGCAGTTTATGCCGGCGACCTGGGAAGCGTACAAGCAAGACGGCGATGGAGACGGTCGGTGCGACCCCTACGACCCCTGGGATGCCGTCTTCGCTGCGGCCAACATGCTCAAAGCCGACGGGTTCGATCGGGACCCCCAGGGGGCCGTCTACGCTTACAACCACGCCTGGTGGTACGTGCGGAAAGTTTTCGAACAAGCCGCGGCGTACTCTTCGACTATGCTGCCGACCGCTAACGGCGTGTGGCCCTTTCCGCCGCAATACCGGCAGATTACCTCGCCATTCGGCGACCGCATCAACCCGGTGACGGGCAAACGATCCTTCCACGAAGGGGTCGACATCGCCGTGCCGGAAGGCACGCCGGTGGGGGCCGTCCTGGGCGGGGTCGTGACGTTCGCCGGGTGGAATACGGCTCTGGGCAATTGCGTGGTAATCACGTCCGACGGGGGCGTCAGGGTCATGTACGGTCACCTCTCTCAATTCGCCGTGTCCGCGGGCGCGCAAGTGGCGGCGGGCCAGGTAATCGGTTATTCCGGCAACACCGGGTGGTCCACCGGGCCGCATTTACACTTACAGGTTGAGGTCAACGGCCAGCCCTGCGACCCCTTGGAATGGCTGGGCGCCGCGACCGGCGGCAACGGCGGGACGGCCGGGCCGAGTGGGGCCGGGAACTATTAAAAAGGGGGTGGTTTTAGCGCGCTCATTAAAAACATTGATAGCGTTTTTCTGCGTTATCCTTTTCCTTCTATTGCTCGCCCCCTTGCCGGCCTTGGCCAATCCCTATACGCTGTGGGGCGGCGGCAATTGCTGCTGGTACGCCTGGGAAATGGCGAAAGAAAACTGGGGCGTCTACCTTCCGTGGGTAGGCGATGCCCGCAATTGGATTAACCTAGACGGCACGGTGGTTTCTGCGGGCGACCGTGTTTATCATATTGAAGCGACAGATGAACCTTCCGCCGGGTCTATCATTGTTTTTCAGCCAAAAACGCTCGACATGCTTAACGGCAGCAAACCATATCCGAACGATCTTTACGGGCATGTGGCTTGGGTTGATTCAGTTTCAAGTTTGAAAATATTTGCTGAAAGCACTACCTATTTTTTGCCTGGATGGAAGGTTATCCACGTCCGGGAATCTAGTATATGGCCGCCGGAAGGTTGGGACATCTGGCACGGTTGTGCTTATCGGCGACAGATTTACCTCTGGCCACCGTGGGGAATGGACGGTATGAAATTTTTGCGGTTAACCCCCGTCGAGGTGAATGGTGGTTTGGGGGCGGCGGGTGTGAATTATTAATGGAAAATTCTTTAAGTTCTAAGTAAAACCTTCCCGCATCGGGAAGGTTTTTTTGTGCCCTAAAAATTCCCAAAAAGGAGTGGTTCCTGTCGTGAAACTGCTTGACACCAAGCATAATCCTACCGGCAATATCTATTTGCTCGATATGGGCAACGGTTTCCCGATCGAGTGCGTGGACGCGCAGGATGTGGCTGTAAACAAGATTTCTAACGATACCAATTACTTAAAATTAAAGTTTGGTGCCCAAGTTCCTTTAGTTCCGCGCGAAGAGAAGTGGGTCATTATTATTTCTTCACAATACGGGTGTTTCCATCGATGCGAATACTGCGACGTGAAAAAGACTGGTTTTCGTGGCAACATTCCTGAAGACGCATTATGGGCGCAAATTGCGTATATAATCGATTCTCATCCAGAAGTGAAAACGTGCAAAAAAGCCAAGATTCATTTTGCCAGGATGGGCGAACCTTCGTGGAACGCTGGAAATGTGTTTGGGGTGATGAGAGGGCTTCCAAAATACAAAGCAGGCTTCAGGTTTATGCCTTGTTTCACTACCATTGCGCCGAAGCGGAACCGCCGCATCCGCGAAATCTTAACGGAATACCTGAAGCTTTCGCGGGATATTTATGGGGGTTTTGCCCAGCTCCAGTTTTCCGTCAATTCCACGGATGAAGCCCAGCGGGAGAAGATTATCGGCGAACCTGTAATGACCGGACAAGAAATCGCCGCGTTTGTGGAGGAAAACCGTAAACTGATAGTAGGGCGGAAAGTCACGTTAAATTTTATTTGCGCAGATGGGTATATCTTAGATCCTGATGTATTGCGCAACACTTATGATCCGGACCTTTTTACGATCAAACTTACTCCCGTAAATACGAGCGAATCCACCAAGGAAAAAGGCATTGTTTCCCGTGTCAGCGCTAACAATCCAACAGGTGTGAACGACCTGGCGGACCAGCTTCGCGGAAACGGCTTTCAAACTGTAGTTTCGGTCACCGCCGAATACGAAGATCAGAAGGCTATGGGCTGCGGGCAGATGGCTTTCTTGCGTCAGAGGGATCAATATGTATAGCGTAGGTTTAGTGCACGGCAGATTCCAGCCGTTTCATAACGGCCACAAACATTTAGTGGATATTATGGTGAGGGAATGCGAGCTACCAGTAGTAATTATCGGCTCAATCCAGCTTTACGATGCAAATAATTTTTTAAGCAAAGAAGAAAGAGAGGTTATTCTTAAGCAGATATACGGAGATAAAGTGACAATTGGCTTTTGCCGGGACATCGCGAAGGATTCACCTTATTGGGATTGTTATCTGGCCAGCATCGTTTATTCTTTGGTGGGCAAATTTCCAGAAGTTGTTTATGCGGGGCCGGATTATGGCGTTAAGTGGTCGCACGTACCTGTTAAAGTGCGGCGAGAGGTAGCAAGAGTAGAGGGAATATCTGGGACGCAAATACGCCGTCTCTTGAGAGAGGGCGGGGATGTTTCAAACTTCGTCCCTCCTGAAACTTTAAAACTTATCTTCGATAAGAATAGGCCGAATTGCTTTCAGTATAGGCAGGGATAAAGCGATATGTACGATATGGCTTCCGTTTTGTTTACCGGCCCTTGCAATGCCGATTGTGTAATGTGCATAGGACGCGGGAGCGATTGGCCCGGCAATCTGGACAAACGGGAATTGCCGGGCCTCACCTCTTTTTTAGAAAATGCGCAGGGGATCGAGTGTTGCTCGGTGTCCGGCATAAATACCGATCCTTTGCTTTACCCTTATTTAGATGAACTCGCTCAAATACTCCGGAAGCATTATTCTAGGGTAACGCTGCACACCAACGGTCTTTTGTTAGCGGAGCGGCAGGAGGCAGTAAAACACTTTACAAAGGTGACGGTTTCGCTTGCTTCTTTTGACGACAGGATCAACCGGGATATAATGCGGGTTTCTAACCGGAAGATAATCAAAGGCATCCTGAACGTTTCCGTACCCGTAAAACTTTCCGGTATTTTGACGGAAACTACGGTTAAACTTGTAGATTCTTATATTGAAAATGCCCGTCGGATGGGTATCAAACAAGTCGTTTTCCGACAAGAGGTCGGGAAACATTTCCCGGTGTTTGAAGGAATTGTGCCTAGCCGGTGGGTGTTTGGGAATCCGGTTTATGAAATCGGTGGGGTCGAGGTTACAGTTTGGGATTTTTCTAAGAGCACTCTCCGCGGCCTATACTTGTACCCGGACGGGCAGATAAAAGGCGAATTTTTAGCCAAACGGCAAAAAACCGGCTAAAAATAAGCCTTAACAAGCAAGCCTCCCAAAACGGGAGGTTTTTTTGTGTCCTCAAAATTACAAACAAAGGACGTGGTATCCTTGTTCCTTCCCAAACGCTTAGAGGCTGCCACCATCCCCGGCGGCGAGGTCAACCACGACGCCTACGGCGTCGTCCCCGGCCCCGCGTGGTGCCTGTGGGCCGTCGACGGCGCGACGGCCCTGGCCCCCGCAGGGGAAGACGAGCTCCAGGCTTTCGTCAAGTGCGTCAACGAAGAGATCGGAAAACACGTTGCGGATCCCCGCGTGCCGTTACGGCGGGCCATGGCCGCGGCGGCCGGGGCGGTCCTGGCCGACTTTTCCGGCTTCCCGCGCCAGCCCTGGGAGCGGCCGAGCTGTTCGGTGGCCCTGGCCCGGTTAGACGGCAAACATCTGGAGTATTTCGTCCTGGGCGACGCCGCCGTAGTCGCGGACACCCCGGACGGCGTGCGGGTCTTCTCGGGAAAAGAAGGCATCGCCCGGCTCGACCGGATAGCCGTCCAAGAAAAGACGCGGCTGCAGCTCGAAAAAGGCATGTCTTCCCGCGAGGCACGGGCGGCCATCCAGCCGACCCTCCGCAAGCACCGCGCCATGATGAACACGCCGGAAGGGTATTGGATTTTTAACGGCGACCCGGAAGCCTGCCTCCATGCTGTGTGCGGTAGCGTCGACGTTCCTCCAGGCGGGCGGGTCGTCGCCGCCACGGACGGGTTCATCCGGCTGGTGGACACCCTGGCAGTGTTCCCGGATTGGGGCGACTTGCTTTCCGTCTTGAAGAGGTCGTCGTTACAGGATTTGCTCCGTCTGCTCCGCGAGGCGGAGGATCGGGATCCTGAATGCCTGGCGCACCCCCGGTTCTGGATTTACGATGATGCGACAGCGGTATATTTGGAATTTTAACGTTGAGGGCGGGGAAACCCCGCCCTAAAACAATTTTTTTAAATGGGGGATTAAAATGTCTAACGGTCAGTTATACCGGATTCATCAATCTGGAGTTTTTCCAGAAACCGCCTGTGCTGAAAGCCTTCCCGGAAGCGAGCGGGTTAAACTGGTCAGGGCGTGGATCCTGGTTGAAGCTACACGGTGGTACAACGGCTGGCCCTGCGTGCGGATTTTATTTGGTGCCGAGGACGGCGTTTCGTACCCGCCCGTTGAGGAAGACTGCTGGCTGGCCGGATCCCTGGAATGGCGGGACGGCGAGATACGCGAGCGGTTGAACAAGCCGCTGTTGACCCCTCTCCAGGAAGCGGTGTGGGACGCGGTCGTAGGTTGGGCGAAAAACCACCTAAAAGAAAGCAACGCCCACCGTTGACGCCTTCTATTTTGGGCTGGGAAAAGTTGCGGCAGAAGATTTCAGTGAAAAGGTTGGTGTTCGATGCACGAAGCCAGGCGTTTTTACGACGACCCCCGGGCAGCCCAAGACCTGGGCCGGGCGCTGCGCCAGATTTTGCTGGAAACGGCCCCCGGCCTTTCTTTCCCGCCGGTGGTCGCCTGCATCGGCACGGACCGGGCGACGGGCGACAGCCTGGGGCCGCTGGTCGGTACCTTTTTAAAGACAAAACATCCTGAATGGCCGGTGTACGGGACCCTCGCCGAACCGCTCCACGCCTTTAACCTGCCGGAAACGCTGGAAATTATTCGCACCAGGCACGCCGGGCGGCCCGTCGTCGCCGTGGATTCCGCCCTGGGGGCGTCCGAAAGCGTGGGAAACATCTGCGTCCGCAGGGGGAGCTGCCGGCCGGGTTCGGGGTTGAACAAAAATCTGCCCGCGGTAGGGGACGCCTATTTGGTAGGCGTCATTAACGTTGGAACGGGGCACGCCCTGGACCTCATCACGCTCCAAAACACCCGGCTGTACCTGGTGTGGAGGATGGCTGAAGTAATAGTGGAAGCGATTGAAATCGGGGTTGGAGAACAACAGCAAGCGGGGATGGAAGCGGCGGCTTCAATTGTCGCGGGTTGATGGGAAAAGATTGGAAAGCGAGGGATAAACCGTTGAAATTCGTTGCCGTTACTTCTCCCGCCACGGACGCCGGAAAAACTTTCATAGCCTGCAACCTGGCCGCGGCCGCCGCGGAACGGGGCGTCGCGACGGCCCTCCTCGATTTCGACCTGGCCGTTGGGGACATGGTGCGGGCGCTGGGGCTGGAGGAAGAGGCCCGCCGCCCCCACCCGACGGTAGCGTCGTGGAAAGACTACCGCGACCCGGCGGCGGCCGCTTTGAAAGGGCCGGGCGGTGTGGCCGTCTTCCCCAGGCCGGAGAACCCGTTCGAAAGCGTTTCGCGGGGGGACGTGGAAGCGTTTTTAAACTATCTCGCCGGTTCCTTCGAAGCGGTCGTAGCTGACGCGGGCGCGGACGTAGGCTCCGAATGCTGGGGGGCGCTGGTGGCCGCGGCGGACGAAATACTTCTGGTGGTTGACTGCGACGAGAAGGCCGTCTACCGTACTAAAAAATTCTTGGCCGCTTATCATTCTCTGTTAGAGAACAAATGCCGTTTGGCAGTCAACCAAAGAGAAAAAAAGTCCTATTATCGTCCCTCAAATGTTATCAAGGTTCTTAACGAAGAGTTGCCTTTTTTAGGCATAATTACCGTCCCTTACAGCCACAAGGTAGCGCGTAAAGGAATAATGGCCGCGGCCGCCGACGTAAAAGACCCTGCCGGCAAGTCTTTGAGAAACCTGGCCGCCGTGATTATGGGACGTAGTGAAGCGGCGTCGATTCGCCCGGAAACCGATCGGGAAGGAAAAAATATCACGCTGCTGAAGCGGCTTTTTTGGCGGCGCGGACGCAAAAGCGATACGTCGAGCGGCACGGAAAAAACGGGCCAGTTTAAACCTGGTAACGGCGAAGCCGTGGCTAAAAAGACCGTCCATGACGTCAGCGAAGCGGCGATTTTACACCGCAATTCGTTAAGAACGGTAGAAGCAGAGCGTCACGCTGAGGCCGCACCTACCGCTGAGGAAGTCAAGCCTGCCGGGACGACCAGGCGTGCGGAAGCCGGCGACCTCGAGACTGTAACGAAAACCCATATAAAAGCAGATGGACATACAATGACGAAAATCGTCCTCTGCCTCGGCTCTCACAGGATCGAAAGCTGGCTCGTGGAACGCCTGCGGGAGAAAGGCATTACCGCTGTTACCGTCGGGCCGGAGGAGGTTGAGAATGACGTCAGGCCCGGCGACGTCGTGGTCATCGGGCGTCAGCTCGCTTCCCGCTACGACGTTCTAAGGGAACGTGGTGCCGCCGTCGTCCTCATCCTGGGTCCGTCTACGGCTACCGAAGCCGCGGGCTTCAGAGCTGACCGTATGATCTGGTGGCCGGCTGACAAGCCCGCCCGGGCCGCCGATCTTTTGGCGGCGGTGGAAGAGACGTGGCGGGCGGCTCGATCTGATGTATTGGAAAGGAGCGTAAAAGAGTCAGCAAAAGATAAACCCGAAATCCTGTCCGGGCCTTCGGTGGCGGCCGTAAAGGCTGAGGGTTTGCGCGATAGTAAAGCGGCGGAAAAAGAGGCCGCCCAGCCGGCGGAAACTGCGCCCGTCGGGTTTGGGAACCCGGCCGCCGAAGCCGCCTCGCCGACGTACGGAGAAACGATCACTACACGGGACGAAGCCCCATTGACCCCGCGAGAGAGCGTCGCCGCCCCTGACCGGGAGGGCTTTAGGGCTGATCGGCCCCCGAAGGTTCTGCTTTTCGGCCGGATCTCTCAATCGCTGGCGGCAAGGCTCGCGTCTACAGGTTGGCGGGTTATTTCTGACCCCGCTGACGGGCCGGACGTGGTGGCGGCCGAAGCCGCTGCGGCGGCCCTGGCCCCGCGGGGCGTGCCGCTCGTGGTGATCGGCGCCGACGGCGCTTTGCGGCAGAGGATCGAACGGTCCCGCCCGGACGCCGTATTCGCTTCCGGCGAAGAGGACGTGCTGGCGGCCATGATCGCGGCTTTGCATTTGCCGACGGCGGACGCCAGAACTAAAAACGAGCGAGCGAGAGAGAAAACGGCTTTCACCACCGGACCGGCTCTTACGGCCGCCGGAATGGACGAGCGACCGGACAGGGGCCTTGAAAAGGATGGGGATAGGACGGCAGGTAAGAAGGAGAACGAAAAGGTTGGCCGCAAAGTGCCGGAACCCCACATCGATCTGACCGCGGGCGGCGGTGCGCGGCGTGGCCCTGTCGCAGGCCTCGAGGACGTCCCAGCTTTTAAATCGCGTGAGCCTTCCCTTGTGGGCACCGCGGGCGGGAGAGCAAAGGTCGGAAGCACCGCCAAAACTCCGGAGAAGACGGTCACAAAACCGAACCTCTCCCCGGTGGAAGAAGCCGAGCCGTCCCGCGTTGCGGCGGCGGCCGGAGGCTGTCCGCAGCCCGCCGAGGGAAGCGTGATAACCCCTCACGATGCCCCGGCCTACAAAGACGGCCGGATCTATTTGCCCCGCGGCTCCGTCCTTTACGTCGTGTCGCCCTCCCGCCCGGCCGCGGCGGGAGAGGCGGCCGTAGCTGTCCTGCGACAGATCGACGGCGAGCGGGCGCTGGTGTGCGCGGCAAGCGACAGCACGGCGGCCCTGGAAGCGGGGATGAAGCCCGAAGAGCTCGTCACGGCCGATTGGCGGACGCCGGGCTCGGTCGCGCCGGTGGTGAAAGACGGCGTATGGATCTGGCCTGTGGACCCGTACAAGTTCTTGCCGGCGGACGTCGGCCACGTCCATTCCTTGGCAAACCAAATCCGCGGGCGGTTTTCTCTGACCGCCGTCGATTGCGGCGGGAGCTTGAGCCTCTGTTCCGGGGTCTTGCCCCACGCCGGGGGGATCCTGGTCTTGCGGTCTCCCGGTCCCGGTGGGATAGAGGGCCACGTCTTAAGCCATTGGCTGCGGCAGAATGCCGGGAAAAAGGTTCTTTCGGTCGACGTCGGGGCCGAAATCAGGGTGAAGACGGTCGAAGAAGGGTTCGAGGTTTGCGGTCTGTAGAAATGACGGTGGGGTGCTGACTTCCTCCCCAGGCCTAAAGGCCGGGGCATCCGGCGTGGAATAGGGTGATGCGGCCGCCCCGGAGGGCCGCCCGGCGGCGGAATTAAAAAAAAGAGATGATTTCTTTCCAAAGGGGATTCATTATGGTTAAGCGAATTTCAAGCTATACGGTTTTAAGGGTATTCATCGCCAACCAAACTTTAAAGGCATGGTTCAGCTACGCCGTCCCTTTCCTTTTTTGGTTCAGTTTGATGCTTTACGGCATTGGAGTGTTGATGAGCATGATCTTGACGCTGGCGTGGGGCGATTCCCTTCCAACGCATATTCATTTCATCGACATTTTCCTTCTGGCTTTTTTAGCGCCCATCGCTGGTTTGATCTTTGCTGCATGCTATCGTTTGCTCTTCCCCAAAACAGGATTTTTAAATGTGTTGGATAAAAATAGAGAGGGCATAATCGTTTTTAAGCGGGGAGGGGGAAGCTGAAATCATGCCTACCACTTTTGTTTTGCTCACACTGTTGTTGCCAGGAGTGCTATTTTTCCTAACGGCGGGGAAAAAAGAAGAACTAGATTCGCCAACTGGATGGGCGGTAGCCATAATTGTAGGCTTTTTTTGCACTTTGGCGGTGACAGGTTTTTTCATTTGTACGGCGCGTTTTTTTAAACAAGATATTTTGCAAGGAGTGATCGGTTTTCTCGTTTCGGATGCCTCGAAAACTAGCATGGATAAATACGCCGCTTATGTGGGGGCGATGTTGAATTTTGAAATTGGCGTATACGCCACGGCGTTTTTAGCAGGAATATTCAGACGCAACATCAATTTTTTCCCGAGTTGGGCCGGATCTGTATTAATGCATTTAGAAAATAGATTTTCTCCCAACGAGGGTTTGTTTATATCTCGAAGGCTATTAGAGAATTTCCTTTTTGCCGCCAACATCGCCGGGGTTGTGCCCATTATGCGGTTGCACCTTAAAACCGGGGAAATAGTGGAAGGCAAATGCCTAAAGTACCACTGGATCAAACCACGATCCTTAATGCTTTTAACTAAAAAGGATGAAAAAACATCGCTTCTAATTGCTCCACTTACTTCGATACAAGCCGTGTATTTGTTGAATTGGCCGGAGTTTAAAAATATGAAGCGAAAGAAAGTAAAGGAAGAAGACGAATGGAAATATTTGCGTTATATTGATCCACGGTTGCCCGAACTTTTGGAAGAGGAACAAAAGGAGATACTGGAGGCGAAATTTGGTGTAACTTCCTCCTCACACCTTCAGGGGTGGGAAAAAAAGTGACTTCTTCCCCACCCCTTCAGGGGTGGGGAGGAAGTTACGTAGACAATTCAAGTTAATAACTAAACATTATATGCAAAAACCCAGGTCAGGGCCGTAGGCGTAGACGTGGGGTACGGTTTCGTCAAGGCAGTTTCGCCGGTGGCCAGGATCTCTTTTCCCGCGGTAGTGGCGTCCTTTGTTGAGGACCCCCTTAGTGGGTTGCTTCACGATGGAACGGGCCACAGGGTGCGAGCGCGAAAGGCAAACGGGGAGGTACAAGAATTTGAGATTTGACTCGGTAAATAGAAGGCATGTTTGGTATTTAACTGTTAAAGCTTTATACTATATACTTTGGTATTCTTCTTTAGGACTACTTTTTTTGGGTGTAATCACATTTTTTCTTTTGATCATAGCAGCAAGTTTGCTACTTATACAGAATTTTAGACTTGAAGCCTTGCGCTTAATTGGGCTGGAGTTTCTTTCTTTTTTTTATAATATTTCTTATAGCTTTCTTAGGAATTCTAATCTGCTGCCTCGCAAATCCTGATATGAAATTAAGTTCGATACGCTATTCCATCTTTCGTTGGGGCTGTCAGAAATAGGGAAGACTAAATTAACTCCCAGCCATTACGGATGGGAATTTCCTGGCAGGAAAAGTTAAAAGATTTTAGTTGCATCTCGCAATGCAATTTTTCAGCCACTGCGTTCACGATGAAACGGTTACGGCTGACGCTGCGGGCTTTCAGGTATGCAGTTATTTGATTTACTGTGATGTCGTAGTTTGACTTTAAATTTCTGATGATCAAGCAGGAAATAGTTGTTTTTTGACGAATAAAATGGATTCAAACGATATTAGTCATTTTTGGGTAAGCATATTTTCTAACAGAGGGAGTATACATTAATACGTTATGACAAATGTATTAAAGATTTTTGGACTTGAAATGGTGAAATCATTATTATTGGTTGTAGTCTGGCTCCTTAAATTAGCTTTTTATCCTATTCAGAGTTTCCATAGATGGTTTGCTACTGTAGACAAATCAATTATATTGCTCGGCGGCGGATTCATTGCCTTAATAGATTTCGCAATAGCAATTCTGATATTTTTTGTTGCTGTAATAGCTTACCTATCACTTCTTATAGTATGGCCTTTAGTCTTTGGGATTGGCATATTATACTTTGTAGGTTTTTATCCTCAATGGGTACTTGGTGGGTGGATTGCCTTAACCGCGGTGCGGACGTGGTATCATTTTTACGGCAATAATTTTGAACGCCGATTGTTCTCTTGGGAACTAAAGCTGAATAGATTTTTTGAACCGTTAGACCGGATTGAACAATGGTTATGGAGACTATGGAATGGGCAGGTGGATCTATCCGTAAATCATTCTAAGGATGGGCGAAAAAAATTCGATAGATCTAATATAAGCTCCTAACCCCCATTTTTAAAATGGTAAACCTTCCACAGAGAGTAAGCATTTCCACGTAGGTGAGGAAATAATTGACCCCTTACTTCTGCCAAAGTAAGGGGTCGGTTAAAACGCCTCGGTTGGATGAGGCACCACTCTCAGCTTTAGTTTTGCGTATCTTTATTTAAAGTATACCTTTATAAGTTTATGGTTGTCAAGCAGAATCCGTGTCTTAATTATCATCAACCTATGGAAGTATTCAAAAACCATTAAAGCTGTTACCGCAGTTGAGAACTACCCCTCCCTAACCCGGAGGGGTTAGGGAGGTGCTTTGGTGGGGCTTCCTGCTTCATCGTAAACCCAACGGGTCAGCTCCACAGGCTTAACGTCCAGTGGTTCCCACGGTAGGGAAGTGTCAGGCTGCTTCCAGAACTAAGGCTCTCTTCAGGATATTCCGGGCGGCGTTTATATATTCCGGTCAAGTATACGTTAAAGCGAGTCCATACCTTACTATCTAAAACTCAATTGAGGAGGAGAATGCTGGAAAGCGTCGAATAAACTTTGTAACGAAAGGTGCATTGCTCTTGAGAGCGAATCGCGGTAGGCACATCAAAACAACATTACCAGCTATAAGGAGGAGACCCATGGTGAAAAAAAAAGAGAAAATTTTAGGAGTACTGTGCTGTTGTCTTATAGCCGCCCTGATCGCAACGTTTGCCGCTCTTAAGGAGACGCAGGCGGCTCCGAGCATCCGGCTTGTAGTGGACGGTAGAGAGGTCGTCTGCAACGTACCTCCGTTTATCAAAGACGGCAGGACTTTCGTGCCCCTCCGGTTTGTCGCTGAGGCTTTAGGCTATCCGGTCAAGTGGGACGAGCAGAATTGGACAGTTTACATAGGTGTGCCGCCGGAGGGAATGGATCTAGTCACGGATCTAAAGCCTTTTAGAAGCAGCGAGGTAAAGTTGTTAAGTAGTAGCCCGGTCACAATTACAGGAATACAGTACAATCACGGTTACCGCTGTGACTACGGCGAAATTTATTGGAACCTTAGTGGCAAGTTCAAGACTCTCACCTTTTTGACAGGATGTCCGGATAATTCTACTCTCGATTCTTCTGATGAAATACGTATTTACGGTGATGGAAAACTGATCGGCAAAGCTCCTCCGCTCTCTCCTTCCGATGGGATTAAAGAATACAGTTTTGATGTATCTGGAGTACGCATTTTGCAAATCAACAGTAGCATTTGGGATGGCGCAGTCACACTTATCAATCCTCGTGTAAAGTGACGTGAACTACCCCCTCCCTAACCCTTCTCGGGTTAAGGAGGGGGTAGTTCCTAAAGGTAAGCCTTCCACAGAAAGTAAGCATTTCCACAAGTATATTGAAATGCAAAAGAAGCGAGGGTGATTAATCTGGCACGGAAGAAAAATTCCAACAATGGTATGCCAATGCAGACTCTAACCGCAAAGGCTAAAGTGGTCAATCTTTGCGACCGGGATGCCCTGCTTCTGGGGCTTCTAGGTTTTGCCGCCACAAAGCTCTGGAATGGAGCCAACCATCACCGGCGTTCTGTTTGGAATGAAACCGGCAAAATACCGGGCTTCGCGGAGCAGTGCCGGGAATTGAAGGCGAACCGCTGGTACAAGCTGCTCCCGTCCCAAAGCTCCCAGGAAATACTGGGCGAACAGGACGATTCTTACCGGTCCTGGTTCTCCCACCGGAAAAACGGCAATAAAAATGCTCATCCGCCTGGGTTTAGAAAAAAGGACTCGTTAAGCACCGTAACTTTTAAACAGAACGCTTTTGAAATGCTGCCGGGCAACCGGGTGAAGCTGAAGCTGCCCAAAACCTACGCCAGACAGGAAATTTTGCTGGAATACCAGCTCCCGCCGGACGTCACCCTGGGCAAAGTGCAGCAGGTGAAGCTGGTCTACGAACCCAAAACCGGGGACTGGTACCTGCATATCACCCACAAGGTTATGATTAAATACAGTGAAATCGGCAACATCATGTCCCTCGACCTGGGAATCGTGAACATCATTGCGGGATTGATCACCGACGGTTTTTCTTTCATTGTGCCCGGCGGCGAACTTTTAGCTCTTGATCGATACTTCCAGAAAGAAAAGGCGAAGTGTACTAAATCCACCAGCAGGAAATGCGTCAGGTTGAACGCTAAATGGGGGAGACAGCGCAGCCACTACCTGCATGTATTGACAAAATGGCTGGTCAACCTGGCTATCGCCCATGACGTCTCCACCATCTTAGTCGGCGAATTAAAAGGTATTCGCGCAGGCAAAGACTGGGGAGACGTGGGCAACCAGAAGCTCCACGCCTGGCCCTTCAGCAAGATAATAAGCCTGCTCACCTACAAGGCGGCCCTTGCGGGCATTCGAGTAATTAAAGTGTCGGAGAAAAGCACCAGCACCACCTGCCCGGTATGCTCCAGGAGGACTAAAAAAGCCAGGGTGTATCGAGGATTATTCGTCCATTGCGGTCTTGCACTGAACGCCGACTTGGTGGGCGCGTACAATATTCTTCAAAGGTATCTCCGCGAGGCTGGTCTAACTTTACCGGACCGGCCGGGAGTAGTGGGCGCACTGGCACGCCCGGCGGTCAACCTGTTTGTGTGGAGAAAAACCACACCTGAAGGCCGTGAACAGGGGACGTTCAAGCAGGCCGCTTAGGTCTGTTTGGACATCCGTAAACCGACTATCCCTGAAGGGGAACCCCACCCCTTTAGGGGTGGGAGGATGTCAGGGCAACGCCGCTTTCTGGCCGTTGATGAAGGATGGATTCGGTAAATCCTTTAGCCAACCTTTGATCCTTAGCGGCAAGCGGTGGGGCCGGGATGGGGCTTATCTGGTAGCAGCTGGCGGTAATACCGGAATCATGCTGATGTTCCGGGATAGTAGTTCTTTTACAATGAAAAATCGCCTAATTCGACATAATTTGAGGTAAAGAAGCGATAATTTGTTCTTATAAGCTGCAACGCTAATTTACCATTACATACAGTAATTAACATCATTTGTAAATGTAGAAAGGAGATGGTAAACTAAAGTCAAAGAAAGGCAAAGTCAAATTTAGCTAGGTAGATGGTAGATAAAAGGAAAAACGAACGGCACAGAGAACTAATTTTCAAGAGGAATAAAACGTTTGAAAGGAGTTGACCACCATGACCAGCAAAAACAAGTTTGTAGTTGTTGCCCTCCTGCTGGCCTTGGCCGTAGCCCTTTTTGCCGGGGTCGTTCCGGCGGGAGCGCAGAGTGTTGAGAGTATTCTCAAAGTATATCCAGATGACTACTATCAACCAGAACAAGCACCATATGTAAAAGTGTTTACTTTTGATGACCCTAATTTCACTACCCCAAACGTTAAGTTACCTGATGAGGAAGTTGCACCTGGCATTTGGACGAAACGAATCCTCGTCGGCCGTCCCGTGGATATCTCCCAGCCCGAATGGAAGCCGTTCGTAGACGCCAACGGCCGCACTCAATTTCCGATCCGGTTCGTGGCCGAATCCCTGGGCTACCAGGTAGACTGGAGTGATAAAGAGCAAAAAGTTACCCTGAGCAAGAACGGGCACACGGTAGTCATGACCATCGGCAGCAAGGCGTACACCGTGGATGGGGTAACTAAATACATGGACACCGAACCGTTCCTCCAAGCCGACCGGACCTTCGTGCCGCTGCGGTTTGTGGCCGAGGGGTTGGGGTATGAAGTAGGATGGAGAGCAAGCCATAATTTCGTTTACATCGGACCTAAAGCCTAAAAAACTTCAAGTATGCGCCCTCAAACGGGCGCTTTTTTATTTTTTCAGGAGGTGATTTTTTCAATGTTAAAAAATCCTGAAGTGGGGAGGAATGTGCCATGCGTAAGTTAAAGAGTACAATTTCCATTTTAACCCTGTTGTCCTTTCTAATGATATCTGTTATTCCAGTATGGGCCAAGGCGTCTTACGACCCCAATTATGGAACCGAAGTCAAAACTTTCGGCTTCACTGACGAGAGGAATCGCGAATCCTTCTCCTATGGCAACGCCGCTTTCTGGCCGTTGATGAAGGATGAATTCGGTAAATCCTTCAGCCAACCTTTGATCCTTAGCGGCAAGCGGTGGGGCCGGGATGGGGCTTATCTGGTGGCCGCCGGCGGGCCGGGGACTACGTGGCTGATGTTCTGGAAGCTAGACATCGATAAGCTGAAAGACGCGGGCAAGAAAGGTTTTACCCAGATGGCCAACACGCCGCCTTATGCTACCCTGGACCTTCACGACAAAGGGACTACGTATAGCGATCCAACTTATTTTGAGGATGGAAATCGGAAGTATATCTATATCGGCCTCAAGAACGGCAACCTGGCGATTGTAGACGTGACGGACATTGATAATGTTAATCCGGCTAGTGTTAAATTCAATTTACCTCCTAGCGACATCGATCCGAACGTAAGCGCGACGGACATTACTTCAGCCCCATACGTAACCACATGGAACGGCCATACCGTAGCTGTAACCGCTTCCGGTAACAAGCCATGGGTCTTGTTGTGGACAGATCCTTTAAATGAAGCGAAAAGAAATGTTATTAAAATCGACGTTCCAGCTATTCGTACTTCCTCGTCACCAGGACCGTTAAATGGAGGATTTCTAATAGGATGTGATAATGGCCTAGATAATGAAGGATTCGTATACTACTATAAGTTTAGTGACTTTTTAACCGAACGTGCAGATGGAAAGTTAGAAGGAAGCTATCCAAATTATTCACGATTATCCACCCGCAGCTCGGCCGTCGCCTCTTTCGCCGTGGATCCGGACGAAAAGGCGGCCTACTACAACGACAGCCGGGCAAACGTTTATAAATTCAATATCCAGCAAGGTCAATTAATTGAAGCCTGGCACTACTACTTCCCCGGCGTAACCTTCACCCACAGGTCGCCGGCTCTCACGGGCAGCAACGTCTACGTGCCGATCGGCACCCGGAAAGACCTGGACGGCCAGGGCGGCTTGCTCGTGGTCGACAGGAACGGCAACGAGGTCAAGCGAGTTTACTTCGGCAGCAAGGTCGGCACGGCCCCGGTGGTGTGGCGCTACCAGAACGGCGCGACGGTCATGGTCGGCACCCAGGGGAGCCGTCCGGGAATCGAGGGTACAGCCCCGGGCGAGACGCCGAACCAGGCCCCGGCCATCGCCCTTCTGGACGCCATGAACGGCTATAACAAATACGGCGCCATCACTATGGATGAGCTCAGGCCCACGGGCGAGGCTTTCGGCACCGGGATCAGCGGCCAGATTTCCATGGGCTCCCTGGAGCCGGAGGCGAGGTTCTCCGTCATGGCCCTCACCCATTCCAACGGGATCTACGTCTGGGCCATGCTGCCGTTCGACATGAAGGCCGAGATCGTCGACACCGGCGTGCCGGCGGGCCAGAAGGCCGAACCTGGGCATAAATACACCGCCAGGGTCAAATTTACGGTGACAAAATCGCCCAACGACATCCTGGGCGGGGATTGGTACGGCTGGGTGTCCGTGGGCGCGTTCCACCAGGTCGGCGGCCAGGGGCCGTTCTACCATGCGACCCTTAAGGACGCTTCTGGTAAAGAGATGCTCTACGAAAAGGACTCCTACGATTCCCTTGGCGTCAAGCGTTACCTTGCCGAGGTCAAAAATACCGGCGATTCCTTCGAAGCGACGTTCGATTGGACGGCGCCGAACGGCGTTTCCGAGACGGTTCTGGCCGCGGCGGTCAACGTGGACTATCCGCCGTTGGACGCCGGGGTTTCGCCGGCAAACACGCGGGTCAACAACTACGTCCCGGAGATCAATTACGGCGACAACGTAGCTACGGTGAAGGTCCCCGTGCGGGCAAACTGCGACGTGGCGGTGGAAATGTGGCCGGTCCAAAGCCCGATTCGTTTAAGCTGGCTGCCCAACAGCATGGCGATAGCCGGGGCGAATATCCGCATTAAGCGGGTGGATGATTCGCCCAGCACGGTCAAAGTCACCGTGACGGCGGACGGACCGGAAGGACGGCAGACGTTCACCGAAACGTTAGGCCCGGGTGAAACGAAACTTGTCGGCCCGTACCATTTCACCGTCAGGAATTCTGGAACGTATACCGTACGAGCGGAAGCCTGGCCCGACGTGCCGGACGCCAATCCGGCCAATAACAAGGCTTCTACCCCAATCGAAGTCATTAAGACACCCGCTCCCCCGACCGGGCCGAAAGAGCCTGGGATACACGGGGAATTGGTAGGATGATTTAGATCGGCGTTTGGCCGGGAAAGGGAATGCCCTTTCCCGGTTTTTTTGTGACTGACATCCTCCTACCCATAAAGGGGTGGGCTTTCCCGCGCGGGTTTTGTAATAAATTAGTTGTAACAAATAAGTTACAATCTGGTATAATAATTTATAATAGATTTCTAATACGAAAGGAGACTTTTAATGTATGTCGGAAAAGCTTTATAAAGAATTAGGGAAAAAATTGAAGATTGCCAGAGAAAATGCGGGGTTTACCCAAAGCCAGGTTGCAAAGTTTTTGGGCATTACTCGCGAACAGGTATCTTATTTTGAAACCGGGGCAAGGGAAATTGATTTAAGCACTTTATCCCAAATGGCGGATTTATTTGGTTATGATTTGGCCTATTTTATTGACGTTGGAAAGGATGTAAAGGATACCGAGGTTGCTTTGGCTTTCCGGGCTAAAGACTTAAAAGACGAGGATCTTGAAGTAATCGCTAAAGCAAAACGGTTTCTCCTAAATCTTGACAGTTTGCGTAAATTGGTAAAGGGAGAGGAGACGTATAATGTTTAACTTGGCTTCTACGGATTTAAGGCGGCGAGCCCGCGTTAGAGCTCAGGAAAGCAGGGAGGTTTTCGGTTTTAATAATTTGGTTCCGATAGACATCTGGAAACTCTTACAATCAAATGGAATTTCCGTAATAAAAGAGCCTCTGGAAAGCGAAATATCAGGATTGTTTATGCGTAAAGGTGATACCCAATTGATTTTGATAAACTCAGCTCGTACTTTGGGCCATCAAAATTTTACCGCCGCTCATGAACTTTTTCATTTGCGCTATAACCCGGAGATGGTCGGCAGAGCATGCAAAGTCATGAATTTTAACTCTAAAAGTCAGACTGAAAGAGAGGCCGATCTATACGCGGCCTATTTCTTGGCCCCGGACGAAGCCATCAAAAGGTATCTCACGAAACACGGCACGTCAATGGATATAGCGGCGGTGATTTTTTTAGAGCAATTTTTGGGGCTCAGCCATCAAGCGATGTTAATAAGGCTTCAAGAATTGGGCGTCATTGATTCTGCTATGTCTGAACGAATGAGTAAAGGCGTTGTGCGGACGGCGAAAGAACTTGGGTACAATACTGACTTATATCGTCCAACCAATGACCGAATCATTATTTCGGATTATGCGGAGAAAGCCAAGCGTGCTCTGGAACAAGGACTCATATCCTTTGGCCGTTATGAGGAATTGCTTATAGAAGCTGGATTAGAAGACATAATTTATGGGGGAGAGGATGATGATGGCGGCGATGAGGCCATTTTCATCTAAAACCCCTTATGTATTTGATAACGATTGCTTAGCATCATTTTTATGGGTTCAACGAATTGATATCCTTAAATCGTTATTCGGCGAAAACATATTAATTCCTTCGGTTGTAAAGGATGAATTTAAAAAGCTGAAGCGTACGCGGTACGGATGGGTGTATCAATTGCTTGAAACGGAAATTTCTAATGGTATATTCCAACAATGCCACTTGCCGGCGGTAGGGGAAATAGCGGAAGAATTTAAGAGATTAATAAATGGCACTTATGGAAAAATCATGGGAAAAGGCGAAGCGGCTGTCATGGCATGGGTAAGATATAATGGCGGCACGGTGGCCAGCAATAATCTTTCGGATGTGGCTATGTATTGCAGAAAATATAGTTTGGATTTAATATCCACGGATGATATTTTGTGTAAGGCTTGCCATGAAGGTATAATTTCACAAAATGAAGGCGAATGCATATGGGCTGAAATGAAACGAAAACGTAGGGTACTACCTGATTACAGTTTTTCTGAAGCATTACATAGGTTTTTAACTAATGCACCAAAGTAAATAGTTTCCTGTTTTTACCTCTAGTCCCCTCAGACAGTTTCAAAGGTCTGAGGGGAGTTTTTTTTCTGGGGGGAATGCCGAATGCGTTTTCGCGATCGCCGCGGCGGCGTCCTGGTCGAGTTTGCGTTCGCGTTCTTGATTTTCTGGGCTTTCCTCGCCGGCCTTTTCATAACGAGCTTCTGGGGGATCGGCGGGGCCTTTGCCCAGGAAGCGGCTTTCGAGGCCGCGCGGAAATACGCCGTGGTGGCCGACGCCGGCCAGGCGGCCGCTCTGGCCAAATCCATCATGGGCAAGTGGGCTTACGTCTTTTTCGACCCGGCGAGCGTGCAAGTTAGCGTCTGGGGAGAGGGCGACCGGGCGAAAGCGGAAGTGACCGCCGTGCCGCGGGTGTCCGTCTGGCCCTTTAAGGCTGGGGTAATAAGGAGGGAGGCTTCTTGCTCAATGGAATACAGGTTCCGGCACCCGCAAGAATTCGATTAACGACAGAGAAAGGCAGCGTCCTGATCGAGCTGGTCTTTTCCGTCGTCCTCCTCACGGTCTTTTTCTTCGCGATCGCCGGTACGATTTCCCTCGTGCGGGATTACGTCTACCTCCACCGCATCGCACGGGAAGCGGCGCGCGAAGCGGTGTTAACGGGGGACACGACGGCAGGCTATATGAAAGCCGAAGATCTGGCAAAGATGTATTTCCCCCGGACCTACGGGCGGGTGACTGTGAGTTTAACCCGCCAAGACGGCTACCGCCAGCATTCGGTGACCGCCACCGCTAGCTACCCCCATGTAGCTTTATACGCGCCATTTATAGGGCCGTGGGAGGTGAATTTCACGACCGATGCGACTTTCGGCTGGTGGGATTTCTCGACGGTGTACGAGTGACGAGTCGGGGGCCATATTTATCCTGACCGCGGCCGTGGTGGTCATGCTTACGCTGCTTTTCGCGGGCGTAGCCGAATTCGGCCGGGCACTTATCATCCGCGAGCAGACTCAGACGGCCTCGGACGCGGCGGCCCTGGCTGCGGCCACGTCCGGCGTCCACCGCTGGGTCAAGATCGACGTGGTCACGGACCGGGGCCAGGAAGAACACTGTAGCAAAGACACGTGCTGGTGTTCGTCGTGCGGGACGGTGACGATCTCCGGCATCGTCGGCGACGAGAGGCGGCTTATCGACGAAGGGGGTTGGCGTGATTTCTGCGCTCCGCCGTGTTCTTGCGGCGGTGGATCTTGCTGGTTTAACGTAGACGACCGCTGGGTGACCTACGACATAACTTCGGGCGTCTGGGGGACCGACCCAGCCCAGATAGCCAAGGTAGAAAACGATATGACTGAGGCGGTGCGGCAAGCCCTGGCGTGGGCGGCGTACCCCTACCAGGACAGCGTGGCACGGGTTTTGGCCGGACGGGATCTTTACAGCATGAATGCCGTGATCAACGATTGGAGCTCATGGTGGTACGCGTGGCGCGAGGCGAATTGGCTTTGCCAGGAGAGCTGCGACTATTGCCGTTGGGACGAACGATACCACGAAGGAGCCTGTACCGAATGCGAGCGATGCCAGCATGAAGCGTCCTACGCTTTCGACAAACTGAGCAGAAAACGGGGCTGGGTTCAGCAGGTTATCGGCCAGATCGAGGCCATCAAACGAGCCAACCAGCAGGGCGGCTTACCGTCGGTGGATATGTTCGCCGACGACGCTGCCCACGCTTTCTACGCGGCCAATACGCCCCCTATGGGCAAATTGTCGTGGATCTGGAAGCTCGTGGTCCACGAGTCACGGAACGACCCCTACTATCCTTCGGTGACGGTCTACGGGCGCACGTTGTTTAACGGGCTTTTCGCCAGGCTGTTCAACGTTTTCCAAGACCAATACAGCGTCGACGCTTGCGGTCAGGGCGGCACTTTCTACCGGGACCCCAAGAGCCAGACGGGCGACTATACCGGCCCGGTGAACGACGTGGGCAAATGGACCAAAGCGCCGCCTGACGCTTGCTGGAAGGATTGATGGAAATGATCAAACAATTGCACGAAGCGGCACGGCGTCGCGCCGCTTTTTTCGCGGAGCCTTTTGTCCACTGGAAGGGGTTGGAAAGCCTGTGCGAGCCGGCAGCCCTGCTGTTGGAATTCTGGTTTGGCTTTTTGCTCGGGCTGGGTTTGGGGTATATGTTGCCATAAGGGGATGTCGATATGCGGGAAAAGTTGCGAAACGCTTGGAAAGAAGTGCGCCGGATGGAATGGCCGGGATGGATAATGTGGCTGGATATCATCTTAGCGCTGTGGGTTTTAGGAATTCTTGTTTTCCACCGCCTTTATATGCCCTGAAGCGGCTTCCCAGTTTTCGAAGACTACTGTATCTATTTGGGTGTTAGCTCCTCATGAAAAAACTCGTGAATGGGGGTGTAGATTAAATGAATGATGATTGCGAGCAATACCCCTAACAAAAGGTCAAACAAACAAAGATTTAAAAACAACGTAAAGATGGAGCAAAGCCAACCCAGTAAGATACCTAAGATAAACCTTGAACGGTTAGATAATTTATGGAGAGAATTTTCCATTTTCATGCAAAAACCCTTCAACGTATCTAAAGGATATGATAATTTAATTGAGCCATCATTAATCCTTTTGTTTCTTCTTGTTACGTGGTTGCTCAGCTATTATTTCGGCTGGCCGCTCAAGGCCCAATGGAAATAATCGGCTTTTACAGCCATACCTTAATTCGCGAAAGGAGCTGAATTCCTCTTGAACCAAGTCGCTTTGGCTTCCGTCTTCGCCGCCCTGGCGATCCTCACGCCATCCCTAAAAAACGTCTTGAATTTTGATTCCCGCCAGGTGCGGGAAACGCTCTGCCGGACGGGCCTTAAGTGGGTGTCTGAGGACGAGCGGACGTCCCTCGCCCGGAAGCTGGCTCAAGCCGGACTAGAAATGGACCCAGCCTATTTCGCCGGGCTCCGGTTGGCCTTGGTGGCCGGGACCGTCGTCTTGCTGCTGCCGCTTATGGCTTTCGGCCTCGATTTCTTCTGGTTGGTCCTCTTGGCTCCGCTTCTATATTTCGTGCCCAACATGTGGTTGAACGAAAAGGCTGGCGACCGCAAAAGCGCCATCCGGCTCTCCCTGGCCGATTTTTCCGTGCTGTTTTCGACGGCTTTGTCCGCCGGGGCCGACCTGCCCCTGGCCCTGACCGAAGCGGCCAGAAGCGTAGGCGGTCCCCTGGCCGAAGAGGTGGGCCGGGTGATGCGCGACTACGGGGTAGGAAAGAACCTCGCTGACGCCCTGGAGGAGATGGCCGAAAGGTGCGACGTGGACGAGTTACGTGCCCTAGCCCGGGTGATCGTCCAGTCCTACCGTTACGGCGCGCCGCTGGCGGAAGCCATGAAAAGCCACGCCGCCCAGATGCGCATGGTTCGGCGCTACGAAATCATGGAAGCGGCCGGCAAGCTCAGCGTAAAGATCACGGTGCCGATCCTGCTTTGCATGCTCGTGCCGGTCATGATGACGATCGGATTCCCGGCGGTCGTAAAGCTGATGGAAGCCTTTAATTTTTAAAAATTTTTTTTAAAAAAGTTTTTTGTCCGGCTCAGTTTAACCGCGGCCGGGCAATTTTTTTTTAGTTGAAAGGAGGTGAAACGCTCATGTTTGCGGCTTTGAAGAAGCTGGTCCTGGAAGAGAAAGGTTCCACTTTCATCGAATCGGGCCTCTGGATCGCCATCGTAGTCCTGGTCATGGCGACGGCTGGTTACAACCTGGCCAACACCATGAAAGACAAATTTACGGGGATTAGCAACACGGTGAACAGCATCTCAATTCCTACTATTAGATAGATGAGTTTTTCTTTACTCTTCGCCCGGCTACATGCCGGGCACTTTTTTTAGACGAAAGGAGGTGATGTGTACATGCTCGCGACTTTGAAAAAGCTTGCTCTGGAAGAAAAAGGTTCCACTTTCATCGAATCGGGCCTCTGGATCGCCATCGTAGTCCTGGTCATGGCAACGGCCGGATACAACCTGGCCAACACCATGAAAGACAAATTCACGGGGATCAGCAACACGGTAAGCAACATCCCGATTCCTACCATCGGTCCCTAGTCGATCCCGCATCCCTTATCCGCCCGGCTGTACGCTGGGCGCTTTTTTTTTAGAAGAAAGGGGGTGAAGCATACATGCTCACGGCTTTGAAAAAGTTGGCCCTGGAAGAGAAAGGTTCCACTTTCATCGAATCGGGCCTCTGGATCGCCATCGTAGTCCTGGTCATGGCCACGGCCGGATACAACCTGGCCAACACCATGAAAGACAAATTTACGGGGATCAGCAACACGGTCTCCAGCATTACAATCCCCGCCATCGGCCACTAGTCGTAGCCGCATTCCTCATCCGCCTGGCTGTACGCCGGGCACTTTTTTTAGATGAAAGGGGGTGAAACGCATGCTTCAAAAGATCCGCAGCGTCATCGGCTTGCTGAATGAAGAGCGGGGCGGCGTGCTGTCCGAGTACGGATTGCTCATCGCCCTAGTGGCCGTAGCCTGCATCGCGGCCATGATCTTCCTCGGTAAAGCCATCGCTGGCAAATTTAAGGACGTAGGCACACAGATCCAAAACGCGCAACCCGTCCAATAAGGAGGTTCCGGCCGTGCCGGGAATTCCTGTCGTGTTTTTCCTGGCGGCCGGCGCCGCGCTTCTGGTCGGCCCTAAAGGGCTTCTTACGTGGCCGGGGCTGGCGGCGGCCGCCGCCGGGACTCTTTTTTCGGTGCGTAATAAGTATTTCTGGGCTGCCGTAATCGGCGCGGGGAGTGCCGCCGTGAGCGTCGCCGCCCAGACGGCTTTCGGTTTCTGCGCTTGGTGCGGGCTGGCAGCCGGGTTTTTCGCCGCGGCCGGTCTGGGCGCGGTCGCCGCGTCGGGCAATCTGCCGCGGCGGCTCGGCGCCGCGGCTTTGGTCCTCGCGGCCGCCGTGGCCGCCGGTAGTTTTCTGGCCTACGCCGTCGCTGGTCCCGGCGGGGCACGGGCGGTCCAACCGCTTCCAGCGGTAGCCGGGACGGCCGCCGGCGGCTCGGTTACGACCACGGCGAAAGCGGACCGACCGTCGACGTCCGGCGGCAAAGCCGTGCTCTACATTTCTCCCTGGTGTCCGAATTGCGAACGGGCATTGCGAGTTTTCATCGGCCGCGACCCGGCCGGGACGAAATGGGAACCGGTGGTGGTTCCTCAGTCTGACCTGCGGGCCGGGGAAGAGAAGCTGCGGGCCCTCGGCTACACGGGTGACGTCAGATCGGAAGCCAGCGTCCCCGCCGAAGGAGTGCCGTACCTGCGGTCGGCCGACGGCCGGGGCTTTTTAGGCGCTACCCGCTGCTTGGAATGGGCCCAAAGCAATCTCTGATTATGTTCAACAAGGAGGAAAATCGTTTTGCTGCAACGACTCAAGAAAAACGTGCCTTTTATAGTCTCCCTCGTCTTCGCTGTAGCGGCGGCCGTGCTGATCTACACGTCGGTGCAGGCATCCAGGCCGACGGTTCCAGTCCTGGTCGCCACTCGCAACCTCTCCGTGGGGGAAAAGATCGCTCTAAGCGACGTAGCCGTCAAGAGACTGCCGGTTGAAGCCGTGCCGCAGACTGCCCTTCGCGACCCGCGGCAAGCGGCGGGGCAGACGGTGACGGGCGCGCCCATCCTAACGGGCGATGTGGTGCGGGCGGAACATTTATCCGCCGAAAGTTCTCTCGCCGCCACGCTGGCCACCTACGCGCCTCCTGGATGGGTGGCGGTGGAATTGCCGCCAGAGACGGGCAAAAACATGGAGGGCGTCCGCCGCGGCGATACCGTTGACGTGTACGCCGAGACGGCCGGCGGCCCGAACGGCCAGGGAACCGTGGTGGGCTTGGTCGCCAGGGGCGCGGTGGTGCTGGCCACGCCCTGGACGACGGTCGGCACTTCCGTCCAGCAGAGCCAGAGCACCAGCTCCAAATCGTTCGTCGTAGCCGTGAAGCCAGAAGATGCGCCGGCTCTGGCTTCCCTGCTCGTGAGGGGCAAAAAGGCCGCCGTCACCCTCGTGAGGAGGCAATAAGTCAATGGACGTATCCATGTGGGCCAGCCTCTCCGCGGCGGCCGAAGAGCCGCCGTCCATCCCTCTAGCGCCGCAGGATCTGGTAGGCAAAGGGAAGATAATCGGTTTCTTTTCGGTAGCATCGGGGGCTGGGGCCACCACCCTGGCGTGCCTGACGGCCCTGGCGGCGGCGGAGGAAGGGATGGACGTCGCCCTGGCCGACCTCGCCCCCCGGGGCCGGGCCCGGACGTACCTGGGCCTCACGTCTGACGTCTGCCCGGCCAGCGTGCTGGACGTGGCCGCCATCAGCGCGCCGGAGGAAATAGGCAAGGCTGGCGTCCTCCACCCACGGAAGATCTTCGTCGTGCCGGGCGTGGCCCGGGCCCTCGACGCGCCCCAGGTCACCGCCGCTCTGGCCGTCAAAGTCCTGGCTTTGCTGAAAAATTCATTTAACACCGTCGTGGCCGTCCTCGGCCCCGTCCACGCCAACGGCTGGGCGGCGGCCCTCGTCTGCGACGCCCTGTGGGCGGTGGCGCGGCCGGCGCGGCTGGACCTGGACTTCTTCACGGACGACAGCGATCTGCTCGGCCGGCTCGGGTGTTCCGGAAGAGTACGGGTGGTCTTAAACCAGAGCACTCTTCCCGGGGGCCTCAAAGAGGAAGAAGCGGCCCGGGCCATCGGCGCGACAGTTGTTCTGCCGTACATTCCATCCATCCAGGCGGGAGGAAACAAACGTTACTTGGAATTGCCCCGAAAGCTCCGCAGAACCTTCCTCAATTTTTTGAACGTGCCGGAACGGCCGCCGGACGACGGCGCCGGGCGGCGGGTAGGGGCGGCTTCTTAACAAAATTAAAAGGAGGTGAGTCTCGCGGCTTTTCCAGCGGCGGAAAAGCCGCGAGTCGAACATGGATCTGACGTTGATAGGAACCCTGGCGGCGCGGGACGGTCTCATAACGTCCGCGCCCCTGGTCAAGCCGAAGGCCAGCACGACGAAACGCGACGACTTGAGCATCGACAGAGAGATTTACGCCAAGCTACGCGCTCACGTCCAGGAAACGGCACGGCGGCAGATGCGCCTCGACGAGATGGCCCAATCGCGAGACGCCGTGGCCCGGAACCGTTTCAAGAGTGTGGTGCTTCAAGCCGTGCGGGACCTCGACGTCCGTGTGGCCGTCACAGAGACCGAAGCCCTGGTGCAGAAACTGTATGACGACATCCTAGGTTTCGGGCCGCTGGAAAAGTACTTTTTCGACCCTGACGTCACCGAGATTAAAATCCTTCGCTGGGACCACATCCGGATCGAGAAGCACGGCCGCGAGTTCCGGGTGGAAGACAGGTTCGAAAATGAAGAACACGCTCGCAACGTGGTCGACCGCATGATCGCGCCCACGGGCCGGCGGCTGGACCTGGCCAATCCGCGAGTCAACGCGCGCCTCTTCGACGGTTCGCGGCTCATCGCCCACATCCCGCCCGTGGCCGTGGAAGGGATAACGGCTACCATCCGGCGGTTCCGCAAGGACATGACGGTCGAAAACTTGATGAAGCGGGGTGTCATGTCCCCGGAAGTCCTGGAATTCCTCAAAGCCGCCGTGCGGGCACGGATGAACATCATCATCTCCGGCGGCACGAGCTCCGGCAAGACTACCCTCCTCAATTGTCTGGCTTCCTTCATTCCCGATGAAGAGAGCCTGATTACCATCGAGGACCCGGCCGAGCTGCAGCTTCAGCACGACAACGTCCGCCGGCTCGAGGCCCGTCCGGCCAACCTCGAAGGCCAGGGGGCCGTCACCCAGCGCGACCTCATGGTCGACGCCCTCCGCATGGCGCCCAAACGGATTATCATCGGCGAGTGCCGCGCCGGGGAGACCTTCGACATGCTCCAGGCCATGAACACTGGCCACGCCGGGAGCATGAGCACCGCCCACGCCAACTCGGCACGGCATTGTATCCGTCGGCTGGCGAACATGGTTCAGATGGCGGAATTGGATCTTCCTTACGACGCCATAATCGACCAGATCGCCGACGCGATCAACCTGATCATTCACGTCCTTAAAGACCGCGACGGGCGGCGCCGGTTGGACCACATAGTCGAAATCCTCGGTGTCAAGAGGAGCGTCGACGGCCGGAGCGTGGACGTCGAGCTGAACGAACTCTGGCGGTACGACCCCGAGACAGGTACCTTCGTCTGGACAGCTAAAGAATGCCGGTGTCGTGAAACTCTGGTTCGGGACGGTGGTTGGCGGTGCCCTTGGTAAAATCGCTGGCCGTCATCCTGGGGGCTGCGGCGGTTTTCATCGCCGTCTGGAACTACGTCCGCCCGCGCAACGTGGCGGTGGACGAAGAGTGGAAGATGCGTTCCGGGACGGTTAAGGGCGGGGCACGCCTTGTGTATTTTCTCATCGGCGTCATCGTTTGCGTCCTCGGTGGATACGGCGTGACAGGCCAGCCTCACCTGGCCGCCCTGGCTTCTATCGGCGGCGTTTTTTTCGCCCGATTGATCGAGCGCCGGAAAGCCGCCACCAGATTGGAGCTTCTCCGCTCCCAATATGCCGCCGTCCTCAGCAGCATGGTCTCGGCCCTGCAGGGCGGCCTTTCCCCGTACCAGGCCCTGGAAGACGCCGTGCCGTCCATGCCCCGTCCCGCCCGGGACATCTTCGCTGAGATGCTGCGGCAGACCAGGACGGGCACCACGTTCGTGCAAGCGGCAGAAAATGTCTTAAAAGCGACCGGGTGGAGTGATTTAAAATCTATGGTCGTCGCCTTGCGGATCTACAGCCGTACCGGGTGCAATTTGGTCGAGGTCTTCCAGCACATCCTGGAATCTAATTACGAAAGGCAGAACGACCGTAGATACGTGGCGGCTGTCACCTCGGAATCCCGCGTGACCGCCCTCATGCTGAGCTTTCTGCCGTTCTTCCTGATGGGCATCTGCCGGGTCATGGCGCCGGATTTCATCGCGCCCCTGTTCACCACTCTGGCCGGCAACGTGGTCATCGTCGTCTGCGTCATCATGGTGGTAGTGGGGAACGTGATCGTCGGCAAGATGGTGAAGGGGGTCGCCGGCGATGCGTAAAATCGCTCCGGCTTTGGTCTGGCCAGCCCTCTTCGCCCTGGCCGCTTTGGGCGGTGCCGCGTTCTGCGACCAGATCCTGCCCCAGATGAACGCTTTATTCCGGATGGGGATGGCCATTGGCAGCAAGATGGGCGGTTCGTTCGGTACCGACCTGTTGGTGGCCCTGTTTATATTCGGCAAGAATTTGAGCGTCGCCGTCCTGTGCACGGCGGCCGGCCGGCCGACCAGAGGCGCCGTGCCGGCGGTGGTTTGCGTCGCCAACGGCGTGGCTTTGGGCGTTCTCGCGGGCTTGCTGAAACAAGATATCGGTTTGCCCTATTGGCGCTTCGCTTTGATGTTAGCTCCCCATGGGGTTATCGAGCTTCCGGCCATCTTCTGGGCGTGTACAGCGGGGATGGGCTCCGTGGATCTTAAGACCCGAATAGTCAATGGACTTCGGGCGCCAGCTGCCCTCCTCGCCGCGGCTGCCGTGGTGGAGACGTGGGTATCGCCTGTCGTGGGAAGGATGGTCGTCGGATGATCGAAAAAGTCGTATGGTCGATCCTCCTCCTCGCCCCTGTCGCTGGGGCGGCCTACACCGACGGCAAACGGAGAATTATTCCCAATTGGCTCAACCTGCTTATCTTCTGTTTGGGGCTGTCGTGGCAGACGTCGCGCCACGAGCCTCTCGCCGCTTTCAGCGGCTCGGCGGTGGGGCTGGCTTTAGGTCTGGTGCCTGCCCTCTTTTTCGGCTTCCGGGGTATAGGCGGCGGCGACCTCAAGATGATGGCTGCCCTGGGGGCGTGGTACGGCTCCCGCGGCGTGCTGACCGTCGTTTTCCTGGGGGCGCTGGCCGCCGCGGCGGGCGGCCTGGCCGCTCTGGCACGGGCGGGCAAGCTCCGGATGTGGTTTTATTCGCTGCCCGTCAAGGGGCGTGAGCGATCCCCGGAAGAAGAGGTTCCCTTCGGCGCTTACCTGGCCGCGGCCGTATTCGCGGTTGAGATTTTCAAATTACTAATTCCTAATTTCTGGATGTGAAGGAGTGATTTTTTCTCATGCGCGTGCTGTTGAACGTCTCCAAAGAGAAGCTGGCCATGTTCAGCCGGGCAGCCGCCCCTACGGAATTCGCCCCTCTGGCTGAAGGCGCGACCGGGGACGCCGCCGTAGCATTGCGGGGTGCGGGCTTCACCGCCGATCTGGACACGGCGGTGGGGCTGGGTGTCCCGGTGGTCGTAGTGGCCGGGACGCCGGACGGCGAGGGCGAGGCGTGTGCCCGCGCGGCCCTCGAATACGGCGTGCCGGGAGAATGTGTGCTGCTTTTACGGAACGGTAAAGTGGTGGACCTGGCCGGAAACGCCGTCGCGCCGGCCGCGCGGGGCGGCCGGGCCGTGGGCGTGCGGGCGGTAGTCGCCGCTGCCGCAGCGGCTGTGGAACGGGGACTCCTGCCGGAGCCGGTAGTGTGGGAAATGCCCTCCCCGATGGAATCCGCGCCGCCCGGCGGCGTAACCGCAGATCCGGTGGGGCCGGAACCGGGTTTGGACGACCCGTACCCCGCCGCTGATGCCCGCGAGGCAGCTGAAAAACCTGCTGACGGGGAAACGCCGCGCCGGGAAGAGCCTGCCCCCGCAGCGGCCCCGAAAGTTGACGCCGCCGTCAAACCGGGGATACCGTCCCTGGAGGGTGAACTCGCTTTGAAGGATTTCCTTACCGCGGCACATCGCGTCGTCGCCGTCTTCCGGGCCGTGGAAGAAGCGGATTCGGCGACCGTAGCCGCCGGTCTCGCTGAAGCCTGCGGTGCCGTGCATCTGGAGGTCGCCCCGGAACCACGGGCTTTCCGCCGCTACGGGGAAAGCCTGGAAGAAGCCGTAAACTCGGGCCGCTACGCTTTCTGCAACGGCGGGAATGTGCAAACGGCACGCCGGGACCCGGATCTTCTGGTAGTCGAGGTCGATCCCAACGTGCCTGAACGCTCATCTTTGGATGACGTCTACGGGCGGGCCGACAAAGTGGCCCACGTGGTGGGACACGATTTCAACGGGGTCGAGAAGAGCAAGCGCAACGTCCGGCTGTGGCTGGAGAACGGGTGGAGGCTCGACGCCCTGATCGTCGACCGGGTGCCTGACGCTTCCCACGTTGTGGAGATTTTCAAAGGCACGTTCGGCACCGAGGTCGGCTTGATCTGCGGCGTGGAAGGGAAAGAGAGCTTCGACCTGTTAGTTGAAAAGCTCGTTGAGGAGGAGAACTAACATGCTATCCTGGCCGAAAAAGAGTGGAACCACCAATTCCACGCGTGTGCGGTTTCGGATTGCTGTTTTGCTCAGTCTGCTGGCCGGTTTTTCCGTATATTTCTTCCTCGGATTTCTCTACCGTCCGGTACCGGTCGTGGTGGCCGCCCACGACATCCAGCCTAACGTCCAGATCAAAGCCAACGACGTAAAGGTGGTCACGGTGAGTAGGAACGACCGCCACCCGCAGGCCTTCGCCGACCCGGCCCAGGTGACGGGGCGGACGACCGCCGAGACCATCCACGCCGGGACGCAGGTTATAGCGCCGCAGCTCGCCGGGGCGGCCGCGGCCGCCCTGCAGCCGGGGGAGACCTTGATACCCGTCAAAAACCCGGTGATTACGCCGGACTTGCAAGCCGGCAGCGTCGTCGTCATGGTGGCCGTCAACCCGGAAGGTCCGCTGGTCTTGGGCCACGCCCGTGTCGTCCTGGTGTCCAAAGGGCTGACTAACGACACCCAGGTTACCCTGGCGCTGCCGGAAGGGGACGCCCCGCGGGTGGCCGCGGCGGCGGTGAACGCCAAGGCTTTTTACCTTTTGACCACGCAAGGGAGATGAACGGGCCGTGGAATTTGAAAGCTTGCTGGCCGAAGTGAAAGGGCGGCTCGAAGCCCGCGTCTTCACCGAAGACGAGGTCGAAGGGGTCATTCGGGAAGAGACGCGGGCCGTCCTGGGCCGGCGTGACGAGGCGGTGGAGCGGGAGATCCTCCGCCGCCTCGTCGGCCTCGGCCCCATCGAGGATTTGCTGGCCGACCCGGAGGTTTCCGAAATAATGGTCAACGGTCCCGGGCAGATTTATGTAGAACGGAACGGGACGATCGAGCCGACCGACCTACGGTACGCCGACGGCGAAGAGCTGTTGAACGTAGTATACCGCATCATGCAGCGCTGCGGACGGAGGATAAATTTTTCCTCGCCGCTGGAAGACGCGCGTCTTCCGGACGGCTCCCGCGTGAACGCCGTCATCCCGCCGGTCACGGAATACCCGGTGATCACCATCCGCAAATTCGTGCATAAAGTCTTCGACACCGGCGACCTTTTACGCCGGGGTAGCATCAGCCCGGAAATGGTATGGTTCTTCGACGCGGCGGTAAAAGGTAAAGCCAACATTATAGTCTGCGGGGCCACCGGAAGCGGCAAGACGACTTTCCTGCGGTGGCTCACCACTTTCATCCCTCGCCAGGAAAGGTTGATCACCATCGAGGACATGCGGGAGCTGAACCTGGACCACCCTCATTGCGTGGCCATGGAGGCTTCGGACAAGGCCGACATTCACCGCTTGATGATCAATTCCCTCCGCATGCGGCCAGATCGGATAATCATCGGCGAGGTGCGCGGCGCCGAAGCCTTCGAGCTTCTGCAAGCCATGGGCACGGGCCACGAGGGGAGCCTGACGACCGTCCACGCCAACTACAGCGTCAACGAAGCCGTCCACCGTCTCACCCGGGCGATGATCCGCGCGGGCGGCGTGACGGCGGAGGAGCTTGAATACATGATCTGCGAGACCATGGACCTCTTCGTCTTCGTGAAGCGGTTTTCCGACGGCTCCCGGCGGGTCGTGCGGGTGGTGCAGCTCGAAGGCTGGAATCAGGGTCCTGTGGCCCGCGACATCTTTGTCCTCCGCGGAGGAACCCATATTTGTGCCAACCCGGTTAACGACGTGCTGTTGGATAAAATACGCAACAACCTGGAGGCCGAACCGCCGGAGATCCCGGCGTTCGGCTTTAAGGATCAGAGGAGGGAAGACCGGTGATCACCCCAAAGTTTGTAGCCGCCCTGGCCGGCGTGGCCGTTTTCGCGTGGGCGGCGCCGCCCTTGCCGCATTTTTCGATATCACACGGCGACGCCAAGCCGCCGGTTCGATGGAAGACCCTTGTCATGGCGGTAGTGGGCGTCGTGGCGGGGCTGGCTCTTTCCAACCCGCTGGCGGCGGCCCTGGCCGTCTTTCTGGCCGCCCTTTTCGACCGGAAATGCCGGGCCATGGAGGAGCGGGACCGACGGGCCCTCTTAGATTCCCAGGCCGAGGTGGCCCTGCAGATGGTCGCCGCTTTGCACCAGGCCACGGGCGACCTCATCGGCGCCCTGGATAAGGCGGCCGAGTGCGTATCTGACCCTTTGAGCGCCGAATTGAAAAAGACCGTCGCCGACTACAGGACCGGCGCCTCGATAGGTGAGGCCCTGCGCGGCCTGGCCGAGCGCGTCCCGTCCCAAGACGTACGCGCTTTCGTCGACGGGGTGCTAGAGGCCGAGCGGTTCGGCGCCGACGCCGGGACCGTGGTCGCGGCGGTGGTGGAGACCATCCGCGACCGCATGAACCTCCGGGAAGAGATGAAAAACGAGATGCGGGGGCAAAGGCTAACGATTAACGCTTTGCTTCTTCTTTTGCCCCTCATGACCGGCATGGCGTTTTTCTTGTTTCCTCAATCCCAGGAGATCCTCGCCCATACCCTCACCGGCAAGTTGATCGTCTGCGGCGTCTTCCTGGCGGAATACTTCGTCTGGGCGCTGTCGACGCGGGAAGCGGTGGGAGAATGGTGATAGCGGCGGTTCTTTGTGCGGTCGCGGTTCTAGTTTGGCTGGTGCCGCTTCCCCGATCTATCGCCGTCGGTAAGGGCGACGTCCGAGCCGCCCTGGTGGCCGACATGGCGGAAGTTGCCCGAGCCGAAGGGTTGGAGGTGGACCTTTCTCCGCTGGTGCGGATCCGGGCGGCCATCCTGGCCTGCGGCGTCTTATGGGCGGCGGCGTCTCTGGTCGGGAAAGGCCCGGCGGCGGCCGTCACGCCGTTGGCCTTGACCATCCTCGGCTGGCGGGCTTCCAAGGGTTACCTCAAGATGGCGGAAAAAAAGCGGGAAGAGGACATCGCCCGGGAGTTTCCGCTTCTCATCAGCCTGGTGCGGGTGTACGCCAAGGCCAGCGACCTATTCATGGCCCTGGACACGGCGCGGAAGGTGCTGCGCGGCGAGTTGCGGCGACAATTGGACGTGATGGACCGCGAATTGAAAGTATACCCTTTGAACGTGGCCCTGCGGCGCATGGCGGCCCGCTGCCGATACGGCCCCATGGATTCTTTCGTGTCGGTCCTTCTCTTCGGCATAACGACCGGAGCCGATGTGGACGCAATACTCGCGGGCTTCGCCAGGAAAGCTTACGAGGCCCGTGCCAACGAGGCCAAGCGGAAGGTGAAAGCTCAGCCGGTCTTCATGTCTATTTTGCCGGTGATCCTTGGGCTCTTGTTGCTGATAGTCTTCGTATTCCCCTTATTCGCGGACATAATCCAGAAGTTGAAATTTTGAGGAACGGGCGGCTCGTACAAGAGCCGCTCATAGTTTTTAAGGGTCATAAGAAAGGAGGTTAGTGGTATGTTCCGTTTTACAGATCCGCCGCAAGAAAACCCGCCCCTTCAGGGGACGAAATTGGCAAGCTGAGATTCTGATTCTGGAATTCTTCCAATATGTATGCTAAAGGGGCATGATCCTTATGTTCCAGGCAAAGGAAAACAAGGCACGTTGGAAAATTAGGTTAAGGGAAGTATTATTGTTTTTTTTGGTGTTCTTTTTGTGGACTACAAATGCTTTTGCCGAGAACCTCAAGGAGATTTCTACCTCTGATGTGAGAGTCTTGGTTGATATCAATGGGGGTGGGTACAGTTTCTTTTCCAAAACGGGCGGAAATTTGGTGCCTTGCTTGTACCCGTCTTATTGGAATAGTGTCTCCCATACGTCTAAATTAACAGCGCGGATAGACGGGAGAGACTATGTGCTAGGTCCTTACGGTACGAGTCCCAGTTCCTACAGTGTGGGGACCAATTTCATTGAGCTCTACTGGACGGTAGATGGCGTGAGGATCACGCTACGGTTTTCTTTTCCGTTTTCTACCGTTATCGAGCAGAGGTTGACAGCAACACCTGTTGACGGTAGATCTCATACAGTGGGTTTCAGGATTTTGTGGGATACGAATGTAGCTAGGGATGACGCGGCAAGGTTTAATGTCGTTTATGGTGAAAACGCGTACCCCGTCTATTACGAAACTGTTTACGAGGGTTCAAATCTTCCCGATCGATGGGAAGTGTATACGGGTTCGCTGAAAGCTATTTGCTTTATTAAAAACTTTTATGTTACAACCCCGGATAAGATTATTTTGGGCAGATGGCCCGGTAATATCGGCACCGTTTGGGATGCCGGCTCTCCGGGATCGTCCTACGGAGATAGTGCTGCGATAACGTATTGGTATCCTGCTTCTGTATTTCCCGGCCAGTCGTTGTCCCGCAATATTTTTTTCGGCGTTTCCGCCCCTAATAATCGTCCGCCGATAATCAGCGGTCTCTCTTACAGTCCCAATGGTACCATAATTGCTGGGGTGACTGCCGTGACGTTTACCGTGACGGCTTCCGATCCGGATAACGACCCTCTAACTTTTCAATGGGCGGTACGGGATCCCGGAGGCAATGTAGTGAACATAGGAAACAATAGTCCCACCCTTGTTTGGAAACCACCCAGCCCCGGGACGTGGATCATCAGCGTGACGGTAATGGACGGGAAAGGCGGCACGGCGAACAGGAGCGTATCGTTGACCGCCATCTGGGACTTTACGCTTCAGGTTGCGGCTTCTCAGAATGTGGTATCCAGAGGCCAAAAGTTGCGACTTTACGCATCCCTTATAACACCGGACAATGAGCGAGTTGTCGCTGACTCCATTGCTTTAAAGGATCCAAGGGGACAGAATATTCCTCTTAACTGGGATTCGGCGCTTCGGAGGTATTGGGCGGAAATCTTGATACCCGAAGGTAGTGCTTCTGGCGGTTACCCCGGAAACGGGACGTATGCTTTCAGTTTCACGGCCGTGAAAAACAACGTAAGCAAGAACGCTTTTGTTTATGTGACTATCCAAGGAAACATTAAAGAAAAAGTGTACGTCAGAACGTTAGAATGGTAGGCTGTCTTAGAGCCGATTATCTTGTTGCGGCAAAGAAAAAAAGGGAGAGAATTATTTTAACCTGGCATTACTTAAGCAAGGAGGTGAAACGGATGTGCCTTAAATTTAGGAAGCTTATAAAACCGCCGCGGGAAGACCCGCCCCCTTCAGGGGGCGGGATGAAAGCGGCGGTTTTATAAAGACGCAGGGGAACGCGGATGCCCGAGGTGGTTCGGCTTTGCTTCTTCTGTAGACACTTTTACCTATTGGGTAAGCGGTCTTTACGCGTATGGCGGCGGTGATGCTCCCGAATCGGGGATAGACGCGATGATGCTCGCAGAATCGAAGTTTGCTAGTGAGGGACGTGTCGGTGCCGGAAAAATGATCATTCTAGTGACAGACGCGCCTTTTCACGAACCCGAGAACGGGAGGTACGCCCAGGATGAAGGCGCATCCCTGGGATCGCAAAACATTGTGGCTAACATTATCGGTTACGATTCCGGACAGGCCGGCCGTCTTCTTTCACGAACCCGTGGCAAGTTCTATTATCTGAGCAACGGGATCAAAGCGGCTTATGACGACATCTTAACTCAAATCGGCCTCAATAATTGGCCCCAGATTACGAGCGTTTCTTGGATCCCATCAAACCCGTTCGTGGGAAATCCTGTGACGTTCACAGCCACGGCCACGGACGCCGACGGCGATCCATTGGTATACGTCTGGACGGCCAAAAAACCTAACGGTCAGCAGATTCAGCTCGGACAGGGATCTACGGTGACTTTTACCCCCGACCAGCCGGGGACGTGGGAAATAGTCGTGACGATCCACGACCCGTACGGAGCATTGGCATCGGCCACCCGTACCCTCAGCGTCGCGGCCTACGAGCTTTCGGCCTCACTGCAGCCGAACCCTGCGATGCGGGGGCAGAAGGTAAGGGTTTACGCGGCTTTGACGTTACCTGCTTCGCCGTCGGCCGCCCAATACTCGGGCTACCGCTCATCACCATACGATGAGGTGCTCGACGCCGAGTCGGCCGCTGTGACCAAAGGCGGCTTCTACGGCTATTCCCCGGACGGCAAGGTCGTGTGGATGAGCAGCGGCTGGCTGGAGTGTCGCTTCACGAGGTCGGCCACGGCGGTATATATCCAATTCAACGGCAGCGACTTTAACGACGGCTACGCGAAGGTGTACGTGGACGGGACGTACTACGGCTCGTTCCAGACGCTCAATAAAGGCCACAACTACGTCCGTGTGGGCAACCTACCCGCTGGCGCCCACACAGTCAGGGTGGAGAACAGCGGCGGCCACTTGCAAGTCGATTTCTTCGGGGCGGCGTCCGAACCTGCTGAAGGCACGCGGTCGCCGGCAGACTCTATTTACGTAGTTTTACCAAACGGCCAGCAATTGGGCATGTCTTGGGACGCGGCGCTCCAGAGGTATTGGTGCGAGTTCGTTGTACCGGATGGAGGTTCCCCGGGCACGTGGCCGGGGGATGGGGTCTATACGGTAAAGGTACGGGCTGCCAAGTACGGCGTCACGAAAGAAGTTTCGCTACCTTTAACGGTTCAAGGGAACATTAAAGAAAAAATGTATATCCGTACGCTGGAATGGTAGGGCGGCACACAGCCGCCCTCTTTTTATTGCGGGCCATATTTACCAACGGAGGTGAACGTAAATGCATCCTTCCGCCAAAAATATGTTTCTCGACGAGCGGGGCAACACTTTCCTGGAAAACGCCCTCTGGATCATCCTCTTCACGCTGGCCGTAGGAACCATGATCGGCAGCCTGGCCACGGCCACCAAAGGAAAAATCCAGGAGATGATCGACCGCATTTCGGGGGTGGGCACGCCGTGAGGCGACGGCACGAAAGGGGAAGCGCCGTAGTGGAAGCGGCGCTTCTCATGCCGATATTGTTCGTTCTGTTCTTTATGGTTTTTTGGGGCGGGGAAATGATGTACGTCTGGACTGGCGTCAACTATGCCGCTATGTCGGCGGCCGTCGACGCGGCCAGGAAAGGCGAATTCTCTGCCGACATCCGTTCCGCGACGGCGCAATACCTCCAGCAATGGACGCCCGGGGGCAAGGTTTTAGGCGCCGATATCAACGCTTCCGCCCCTTATAACGATCCAGGCAAAGTGGTCGTATGGGGTCCTGACGTAGGCAGCAAGATCCAGCGGGGCAACAATCTCACTGTTGGGGTCGTATATCCTTTCAAAGTCGATTCCCCCCTTTTAGGCTTACTCGGCAGGGCAGTTTTCGGCGGCGACGTCATTTACCTTAAGGCGTCGGCCACGGCTAAAAGCGAGGTGTTCATCGAATGACGCTGAAGCGTGTCCTTTCGCGCCGTGGCTCGGCCGCCCTGCTCTTCGTTTTCTTCTTTCCGATCTTCCTCTGCGCTTTGAGTATGGCCTGGGACTTGGGGAGACTTTACGCCGCCAAGGTGGCGTGCCGCCACGCCCTAAACCTGGCGGTCCGGGCGGCCGCGGCGGAAATCGACCCCGACGCTCTGGCCGACCCTTCCGGCCCGCGTTTAGTGGTTGTACCAGGTAGAGCGAAAGCGAGTTTCGACGCCATTCTCAGGGCCAACTACGTCCCCTTACGGGGGCACCTGGTCGACGGAGACTACCGGGAAGTGTTCTTTTATGTAATGAACTATCCTGACGATGCGAAGCGAGTGGGTTCTCTTTCCACCCCGTTCTCCTATTCCACGGGCGATAGAACGGTGACGGTGGCGCAGCCCGGCGTGGCTGCTGAGATCGCCGTGCCAGTCGAACTCGGGCCGTTCGGAAAATTGGCTGCGGGGCAGAACGTGGTGGAGATGAAAGTCCACACGGCTGCCGCGCCTGAGTTGCGCCGCTAGGCCGGGTTTTAAAGTATTCTGCTTTGAAAACCCCATCATAATCGGAGGTGTGCTTCTAACTGTGGATACATTCAATGCATCTAATCAAATTCTCTTCTCGGCCGCCGAAAAGGGCCAAACCGCAGAAGTCTTATTGCGCTTCGCCGCATCAATAGGCGCCGCGGCCGTCCACGTCACGGTCGGCGCCCCGCCGCTCGTGCGGGTGGACGGCGAGCTGCGCCGCATCCGGGACCTCGCCGCGGCGGGGGACGACCGGGGCCGAGAGGCCGCCGATTTTCTATCTGCCAACCCGCTCTGGGGCGCGGTCGTGACCCCGGCGGCGGCGTGGCGGGCGGCCGCCGAGCTCTTTGCCCGCCCGGAGCAACGCGAGCGGTTCGAGAAGACGGGGATCGTCCGCTTCGTCAAATCGCTGCCCGGCGTCACCCGGTATCTGGTCACCGTCTTCCGGCAGCGGGGCAACCCGGCCATCGTCTGCCGCTCCCTGGGATGGGGCGTGCCCACGCTGGAAGACGTGTTTCGCCATCTGCCGGAAGCGCGGAAAGCTGCGGAGCGTTTGCTCGCGGCCGGGGAAGGTCTGGTCCTGGTCGCCGGCCCGGCCGGGAGCGGCAGGGAAGCGACCCTGGCCGCCGTGGTCGATTTCATCAACGGCGCGTCGCCGCGGCACGTCGTCACAGTCGAGGACCCCATCCGCTATTTGCACCGCCACGGCCGCGGCGTCGTCAACCAGCGGGAGGTCGGCGAAGACGTGGAAAGCTTCGAAAGCGGCGTGCGGTCCGCCGTGGAGAGCGACGCGGACGTAATAGCCGCCGGGGACGTGCCGGACGCAGGGACGGCGGGACCGTCAATTTCGGGCTGCCGCCCTACGCGGACGGCGTGGCCGTCATATCTGACACCGCCTACAATGATTGGTTTGTGGTGTTGCAGGGAAGAAGTTAACAGCGTTTAAGGATTAACCTGCCGGGCTTCAAGCCCGGCTCTTTTTTGAAAACCCGAATCGAAAGGAATGGTGATTGTATTTGAATATAATCAATGCCCTATTGGTTCAGCGCGATCTCTGGACGGTGGGAGTGCTGATGCGGGAGTGGCACGAAGACCTCTTCCGGCACTCCATTTTAACGGCAGATCTCGCGGTGTCGGTGGCGCGGCGGCTGGGTTTTTCGGATATTGATGTAGAACTTGCACGTCTCGCGGGTTTTCTCCATGACTTCGGGAAGGTTACATGGCCAAAAGAACTGGTGGCGAAACACCCCTTGGACAGTGAAGACTGGCAAATAGTGAAGGTTCATCCAATCGTTGGAGCGAGGCTGGCGAAAGAGAAGGCACCCAACCTCTCGCTAGTGGTGTTACGGGTAGTGGAAGAACACCACGAAAGGGATGGAGATGGGTATCCCCGGGGCCTCCAGGCGTCCGACCTCCACCCACTTAGCCGGGTAGTAGCCTGCGTTGAATGCTTTGTGGCTCTATTGGAAGAGAGGCCTTACCGCCCATGCAGACTAACATACGAGCAAATATTACGGCAAATTTCCTTGAACGGTTTTGATTGGGCGGTGGTGGACGCCTTGCAAAAAGCGATAATGAGTGAGGACATAAAAGATAAAAACAATTTTTTTACCTGTGTTAAAGACCAAACGCCGCCGCCGGGCGGGCAGGGTCAATTCTCGCTGTCAGGCGGTTCGGACCAGACGCCGCGGCAGCCTTCTCCCCAGGATCAGCCGGGCGCGTTTCCGGGCGGCGGTGTGACGGCGGGGACGCCCGCAAGTTGAAGACGGCACGCTAATTCACGAAAAAAACCCCCGGCACCCTCTTTTCGAGAGGGACTGGGGTTTTTAAAAACCTTTGAGCTTGTGTAGGTTATTGCTGGACGGAAGGCGCCGGGGTTTTTGTTTCTGTATGACCCCTGAACTTGCCGAAGCGCGTCAAATCCATCTGTTGAAGCCGTGAAAGGATCTTATTTTCCGTGTCCTGAGTCATTTTGCCCTGGGCTACCTTTTGATCGAGGACTTGCTTTTTCTGGGCTATCAGCTTCTCTTTGACCTGATCTAAGGTGAGGTTCTTTTCCTTGGCTATGTCCGCAAGGGTCTTGCCGCTCTTTAACTCGTTAATGAGGTCGACGGGTTTTATGCCTAAAACGGCCGCCAGATCCGCCGGGCCGCCGTCATCATCACCCTTGTCGATTTTCGGTCCCCAGAAGAAGCCTAATTTATCCCATTTACCATTTTCAATAGCTTGTTTAATCTTGTCCGCCTTATTCTGCGGGATGACACCCTGTTTTACGGCTTCATCTACGGTTTCAAGCCCAGACTGTTTTAAGGCCTGTTCTAACTTGGAGGTATCGACGCCCAAGTTAGCCGCCAGGCGGGAAATGAAGAATTGGCCTATTTCTCCTTTACCCCACTTAGAAGTAGAAGATGAAGATGAATTAGCGGCCACCGCCGCCCCGGCTCCCAGGGCCATCACCACCACCAGGGCTATGACCCCAGCGATCCACCTTTTGCCTTTCAGTTTGAACATCACGAAACCCCCTTCATCGATAATTTTTGTTTGTAAGCTAAGTATACTATCTTCGGAAGGCGTTTGCCGTGAACTACCCCTCCCTAACCCCTCCGGGTTAGGGAGGGGCTTCGGTGGGGCTTCCTGCTTCATCGTAACCCCAACGGGTCAGCTCCACAGGCGTAACGTCCCGTGGTTCCCACGGTAGGGAAGCATTAGGCCGCTTCCAGAGCCAACGCCTTCTTCAGGATATTCTTGGCGGCGTTTACATCCCGGTCGAGTATAAGGCCACAATAAGGGCAGTAATGAGTCCGCTCGGATAATTCTTTAGGCACATCCATACCACACCCGCTGCATTCCTGCGAAGTGCCGGAGGGGTTTACTTTGACCAGCCTGGCACCAGCCTCTGCCGCTTTGTACTCAAGCATGGTCATGAACTCACCCCAACCCGCGTCTGAAATGCTTTTAGCAAGGCGGTGATTTTTGACCATACCCTTGATGTTTAGCTTCTCAACAGCGATCAGGCTGTAGGTTTCCACCAGCCTGCGGGATTGCTTGTGCAAGAAGTCCCTTCGCTGGTTATGAATTTTAGCGTGCAGCCTCGCCAGCTTTTGCCTGGCCTTTTCACGGTTTCGGGACCCCTTCACCTTGCGGGAAAGGTTGCGTTGGGCATGTTTGAGGCGTTTTTCCGTTTTTCTCAGGTGCCTGGGGTTTTCAATAATACTGCCGTCTGAAAGGGCCGCAAACTTCTCCAAACCGGCATCCAGACCTACGGCAGGGCCGGTATGAGCCTGCGATTGGGTTAGTTCTTTTTCTACAGCAAAAATGGCCCACCATTTGCCGGCGGCGTCTCGTTTGACGATGACAGTCTTGATAGTGCCGTGTATTTCCCGATGCAGTTTTATCTTCACCAGGCCGATTTTTGATAGTCTCAGCTTGCTGTCCTGGAAAGAAGCGCCTTTCCCTTCTCCAAACTGGGTGAAGGTGATAGATTTATACCGTCCTTTTCCCTTGAACCGGGGATAGCCCGGCGTTTCCCCATTCTTGACCCGGCGGAAGAAAGCGGCAAAGGCCCTCTCGACCCTGAACAGCACTTCCTGGGCTACTTGAGAGTGGATTTCCCGGAGATGTTCATCTGTTTTCTTGGCTTCTTTGAGCCATACCTGCTGCTCGATCCGGGTGACAGTTCTCCTTTCCCGTTCCCAGGCTTCTTTTCGCTGGGCCAGGGCGGTGTTGTATATCCACCGGCAGGTTTCTAGCCATCGCAACAATTGGGATTCCTGCTCCTTGTGGGGATAAAGCCGGAATTTATAGTTCCGGGTCGCCTTGAGACCGGACGTAAGGTTATAGACGGCGTGACATCCTTTGTCCAAGTTATATTTCATGGCTTTATTTTACCATAAGAACCGAAATACGGCGAGATTATCTCCCTGCCTTTCATCCCCGCCCTTACGGGCGGGGACTTCCCGGCAGGGAAAGTTAAAATTGGTTAAGAATTTCGGGCGTTTCCAGGATGCTTTACAGGCGGATAACATCATGATAAAATTTAAATATGAAAAAATGATAAAAGGCGAGGTACATTCCATGCCCAGACCTAGAAAACCTGAAAACGACATCTTTTTTCAATTTAAGTTACCGCATAACCATAAAAAGTTTTTACAGTTACTTGCCGCTGAAAATGGAACTACCATGGCCGATATACTCAATACCTATATCGCGTGGTTGATAGAAACTAACAACCCGCCTATAGGGTTCAACAAAACAGTTCCTGAGTCATTGAGATACCATGTTAAAAGTTAACAAAATCAAAAATGCCGCTTGAAACAGCGGCTTCTTTTTTTAGTTCACAGCTTGACAAAGGTTTAACATCATTATAAAATGATAAAAGGAAAAAATGATATAATGACAAAAAAGAAGGTGCCGCGAAATGTGCCAGCTATTAGGTGTCAGCTATTCCGAACCAAAGCCTTTCAATAAACTATTCGCCGAATTCCGCAAAAGGGGAGAGAGCAACCCCCACGCCTGGGGGGTCGCCTATTGGGCGGGCGACGGGCACGGCCCGGCGGTAATTCGCGAGGCAAGGACCGCTAACGAAAGCCCGCTGGCCGCAGCCCTGGCTTCGACGCCCGTGCTGGCGACGGTGATCGTCGGCCACGTCCGCCTGGGCACCACCAGCGGCAAGTGGTCGCTCCGGAGCACGGCCAACGCCCACCCGTTTCTGTTCCGCGTCGGCGAGGCCGATTGGGCGGGGGCCCACAACGGCTACATAAGGGGTATCGGGCCGACGGTCCACCATCCGGTCGGTACGACCGATTCCGAGGCCTTCTTCTGTGCCGTGGCCGACGAATTGGAACTCAGCAAGGCAAAATTGACCGAGGAAAAAATGGACGCCGTCTGCCGCGTGGCCGGAAAATACCAGAACAGCGGCAAGCTGAATTTCCTCCTTTCCGACGGCGAAAACCTGTTCTTTTCCGCGAACCACCCAGCGACCGTTGGGGGGCTATATTTCCGGGAAGTTAAACGCTCCGACCAGAGGGCGTTGATTGTCGCCACCCGGCCGCTTTTCACGGAGGAAGGCTGGGAAGAAGCCGAGCCGGGTTGGCTGTACGTGGCACGAGAAGGGAGGGTGATGAAGAAGCGGCGGATTCTCCCCATTTTTACCGGGAAAACGCAATTGACGATGTTTGCCCGTGAGGAAGGGCCGCGGGCGGTCGCACCCCCGGCTGGGAAGCGGCGCTACCGCTCGTACATCGATTATTGGGAAGATCAGGTTGCCAAGAAGCGAGCGGCAAACTATCACTAAATTTAAAATGAAAGGAGAAATCGTTTATGAACCTCCAGGAAGCCGTAAGGCAAGTCAACGAAGCGTCGAACAGCGAGCTGGGTTTCCTTCGTGATCGTACGAAGGGCGACGTGCGGAATCTTATTGGAAGGGAAATTATCTTTGAGGACGTCGCGGTGGTGACTAGCAAGTTCTATAATAACGAAAATGTCCTCTTCACCGTCCGCGGCGACAACGCTCATTACTTCCGCCTCTGCTCCGGGCCGGTGGTGGAAGCCGTGAAGAAATTGATGGAGGGTCTCGCCAACGACGGCAAGGACTGGGACGCGGTAGCAGTGACGATCAGCGAGGTCCGGTCCAGGCAGGGCCGGAGGTATTATATGCTGACGGCGCGGATCCTGGAAGACGCCGACGAGCAGATCGCTCTTTAGTTTTAATTTAAGGGCGGGGGCATTGGACAGCCGCCCGCCCTTTAAAGTTTAAATAAGGCGGTGTCGAAGTCTATGCCGAAGCAAGAAAAAATACCCATTTTTGTCTACGGCACCCTGATGAGCATCCACAGCAACCGCATGCTGAGTTTAGGCGGCGACGGGCCGTACCTCGGGGTTCTGCACGGCTACGCCATGTACCAGGTAGCGCCCGATTTTCCGGGCATCGTCCCTGAGTCCGGTAGCAAGGTAATGGGCGAAGTCTTCTATATCCCCGCGCAAGCGCTTGCGGCCCTGGACCGCTACGAGGGCGTTCCCGACCTCTACCGCCGGGAGGAAGCAAATGTGGAAATGGCCGGAGGCGGCACGATTCGGGCGTGGGTGTACGTCTGGAACGATAAGTCGGAGGGCCGGAAAATACCTTTCAGCGAGCAGCCCTGGCGGCCACTTTTACTCTTCCAGCGCCGGGGGTGAAATATCGTGGCAAACGTTAAAAACGGGCTAAGGTCATACTTGGTTCTGATTGACAGCCGCAAAAGGCTGAAGGAAACAGGAAATCTATGGTTGCCCGTTTCCGTCGAAAGCCCTAACCCGCACGTGGCGGCAGCCGTGGCATACCGGAAATACCCTGACGCCCAACTTATCACAGTGTACGAACCGACCAGAGATGATTTGTATGATTATGTTCCTCCAGATATTGATTCAAGCCAAAACTATCCTTCATGAGAGGGGCATCTTCATGCCGACCTACAAAGATCTCTTCCCGAATATCGACCACCGCACCGTCGAGGCGACCCGCCGCCTCATCGCCGCCCGGCCCTGGCGCGGCAACCCCGGCCGGGGCGGCCGCACCGAGTTCGAGGCGGCCTACAGGGCGTGCTGGGCGTGGCTGGAAGAGGTGAGCACGGTCTACGGGCTGCGGGTGCCCGCTTTAAAGATAGGATCGTTAATCTTGATTAAACATCCTTACGGTTGCTACGACCCTGCGGACAATACCATCCACCTACCCAAGTTTTCCGTCACTACCTTAGCCCACGAATTTCGGCACGCCTGGCAATTCCAGAAAAAACCGCTCATTAGGCACGATGAGGGCTTCAACCATCGGGAAGGATTGGTCGGGTTATTGCTTTATCTTGTCGATCCGGAGCATTACCAACAAATAATGATGAAGTGGTTAACCGAGGAAGACGCCCGCGGGTGGTCAGTGAGCTTGATTTACCTGGCCGACCCAGCTTTTTACCGGCGGGCGGTGGAGCGGGGGTTGCTATTGTATTGGTAGAAAGGAAGGAATACGCCGCTATGCAGGAAGTCTTAACATTGCTCGATCTCGCCCTGGCGGCCCTCCGGGAAAAGAAAGAAATCTTTTCCAGGTTGGAGCGGGAGCCGGAACTTATTCTCACCGATTTGTTCGACCCCTCCTTGACTCACCCGTACTACGAATTCCCGTTCCGTGCCGTAGAGCATTCTAAAGAACTCGGCTCGCCTCAAATAGATTATCATCAATTACAGGAACAGTTGGCGGACATGGTCGCCAATCTTTTTGCCGGTATGGACCCGGAAATCGAAATCTCCCTTAAAAATAAGCATTATTACCCTTCACCCTGTATAATTCGTTACCATGGCTACCCGATTGTGGAATTCGATTTTTACCGCCACACCTTTACGGACCTGCTAAAGGGATATGCGGCAACCCTAAAACGAGAAGCCGAAAAGGCGGCGGAAAGAGAAAAAGCTTGCAAGGAAGAATACGCCACGTGGGCTCACCGATGTGCCGAACCGTCAACAATGCTTCGCAACGCAAGCTGGTGGGATAGACTACTTTTTTTCCTACATAAAAAAAAGTTCATGGCCGCGGCACGATTCAAGGCCAAAACCGCCCGCGACGATCTCGAATGGGCACGACAAGAAGCTGCCGGCACGGCGGCCCGCTGGCAGGACTATATGAAAGTGCAACCGGAATTAGGAAGGAAATATGAGTTTTGGGAAAGGTTTTTTCGGGAAAAGGTCGACTACCAATTTATCGAAAATTGAAACCACGTTTTACTCAAAAAGGATTGTCGAGAAAAAGGAAAGGAAGATTTTGCCTATGATAAATGAATCGTTTAAGATAGCGATCGACATCGGCTACGGCCAGGTCAAAGGCCTTTCATCCCTCGGCGGCCGGGTATGCTTCCCTAGCGTCTCCGCCCCGGCGCCCGTCGACCCTTTGGGCGAAGCGTTCGGGACGCGGACAAGCCATCTGACGGCCGTGCGCGTCCCGGAAGGACCAAAGGTCGAGCGGCTGGTCGGCGAAGCGGCCCTTCGGAGCCTGGCCGCCACGTCGACCCTGACGCGGGAAAAGCCGGTCGACCTCCACGACCTCTTCCTCGTTACGGCGGCGTACCTGTTAAGTCCCGATACCGGCGTGCCGCCGACCGTCAGGTCGCCCAAACTGAGCGTTGGGCTGCCGCTGGCATACTACCGGGCGCAGAAAGGCGACCTTAAAAAGCGGCTCTCCGGCCTGGCCGCCTACGTCAGCGTCGACGGCGGCCCGGAAAGATGGGTGAGTTTCGCCGGAGTAATCGTTTTGCCGCAAGGAGCGGGGGTGGCCCTGGCCGAAGCGGGGAGCCTCCCGGACGGCCTCGTCGGGGTCGTCGACGTGGGGACGTACACTACAGATTATCTTCTCCTGGAGGTTAGCGGCGGGCGGCCCATGCCCCTCGCCGATGCTTGCGGGTCGGTCGAGATGGGCGTCCACCTGATCACTCGGGCCGTCGCCGAGGCGTTCCAAGCCGCGACGGGCGCGCCCTTACCGGCCTGGGCGGAGAAACGGGCGCTGGAAAAGGCCGCCCGCGGCGAGACGCTGAAATTCAGCGGACGGGACGTAGACCTCACCGCCGCTTTCCGTCCGGCCGTCAGGGACGCCGCCGCAGGGATCGCCCAGCGGGTGCTGGCCGCGTGGGGCAACCGGGCGCCTTTCGTCGAATTGACCCTCTTGGCGGGCGGCGGGGCGATTCTGCTACAGGATTACTTAGAAAAAGCGTTGCCTTGTGCTCGAATAGTCGAAGACCCGGTATTCGCCAATTGCCGGGGATATCTGGCCGTCCTGTAGCGGCGGCGGTGCCTTGCCGGGGAAAATATCTACCCGGCTTGAACCCGGCAATTGCTTCCCGGTTTTACGCCGGAGAAAAAGGCTTTCCCGGAGTGAACCCGGCAACGATTACCCGGTATCATACCGGATAAAAGTACTTATCCGGTATGAACCCGGTAAATGTTTTCCGGTTTCAACCCGGTAAAAGATTTACTCCCCGGTCTGAACCCGGATAAGTAACACGGTTTTAGACCGGGGAAGAATCGTTACCCGGTATAGATCCGGTCAAAGGAGCTCGATTTTGCGATGCCCAGACAAGCGCGACCCGGATACCGCCGTTTCGAGATGGCCCTTCCCATCGACCACCCCGTCTGGTCAGCCCCGCCCCGCGAGCGGGCCGCCCGAGCAAGGGAATTGATAGACCTCGGCCTCGTTATCGAAAAAAGGCTGGTGGGCATCGACGAGAAGCTTGACGCTATCCTGGCGGTTTTGACCAAGGGAATGGGTGATCGGAGCGGCGTTGCACCTAAGAAAGCACCGGAAACGCATAAAAAGCTGGAAGGAAAATCCGGGGCAGGTGTAGAATTCAAAGGTAAAACGAAAGAACCCCAATCCAGCTACCTGGATGATTTTTTAAAAGCTTTCGGCGAATAAGTAGTTCAATGCAGGGATCAGAAACTATAGACAAAAGGAGGATAAGTGGCTGATGCTGGATACTGGGGGCCACGTTCTGGTCAGCGTCAAAGATATGGTTTTGAAAGGCGAGCAGAAGAAAAAAGCCGTAACTATAACTGCTGACGCTGTAGTAATTCACCCCGCCCCATACGATGAAAATTGGGATTTCCTCGCGGAAGAGTAAAGGGGCTGGTTTGTCGGGAACCCAGAACAGGTTGCCAATTTCATTGAAAGCTCTAAAGATGTTTTTACTAAGCAACAACAGGAAGATATACTGGCGCAGCGTAACACTTTCTTAGAAAAATGTTAAAAAAATCCGTATCGAAATAGGGAAAGAGCTATCACTTGGTAAAATATTACATCTTTAAAAGCATCGGCCAGCAACTATATCTTAGCGGTGGCGGTAATGAGCCTGAAGAATTATGTAAAAAAACCTGTCACTAGCGTCCGTGTTCAGGAACCCTTGGCTTTAGCAATGGGGAGGAAGTCAGGCGCTGGTGCATATCTCGGGAGAATTAGAACCGAAAACTGGAAACGAAAGTTGGTAGCGTAGCACATGGGAGAAGCAATTCTAAAGTTGCCGCGTAGAAACCATTGCACCCCAAAAAATAAAGGTATCTTTATTAATCAGATACAACCGCAAACCGAGATAGAAGGCGTATTCGCCGTCAAACGCTATGAATTAAAAGATTTTACCAGTAAAGATGGCCAATACCTCTCTGTCTGGTTGTTTGATCGCACCGGTGAAATAGAGGGACGGGTATGGGAGAAAGCTGAAGAGACGGCGGCTATGCTGGCAGACGCCATATACGTTCAAGTTAGCGGCTTGGCTACGACATTTCGGGACCGCCTCCAGATCAACATTCGCGATGTCCGTCCCATTGGTCGAGACGAAGTGACGAAGAGCGATTTCTTACCTGTAACCCCCAAAGATCGCTCTGCAATGTTTAACACCCTGAAGTCAATCATTAAGGGTTTATCTAATACATATTTAAAAGCACTTCTCGAATCTTTCTTTGAGGACATCAAGTGGGCACAGCGTTTCACCACTGCCCCGGCCGCGGCGAAGCACCACCAGGCTTATTTGGGCGGACTTTTGGAGCATACCTACAACATGGCTTGCGTGGTGCCAGCTTTAGTTCAGGTTTACGATAAAGCGGACCCGGAGCTTCTTTACACCGGGGTACTCTTGCACGATATTGGAAAGATAGACGAGTACCTTTACGATTATAAAATTGATGTCTCCGAGACCGGACGATTTCTGGGCCACATCGTGATCGGTTTGCAAGAGGTAGAAAAAAAGATTGCCAGCATAGAGGGTTTCCCGGATGAGTTGCGGCAGAAAATTTTACACATGATCGCTAGCCATCATGGGAAATACGAGTGGGGATCACCACGAGTGCCCAGCTTTTTAGAAGCGTGCTTGCTGCATCATCTCGACCTTTTGGACAGCGAAGTGTTCCATTTCATTTCTCCCGGTGGGGAACTAGAATGGCGATGGGACAACTCTCTGGAAAGATTCATATTGGTATAATAAGACAACATGCCTGGTGAACTACCCCTCCCTAACCCCTCAGGGTTAGGGAGGGATAGTTCACAAACTGGGGGAGATAAAAATATGACCGCTGATCCTCATGCTACTATTGAAGTTCTCAAAGAATATTTTCCTGATTGGAAAATTATCCCTACGACCAAAGACGGCTATTTAGCGGTCAAAGATTTTATATTAAAAACCGGAGAAATCGCCGGTGCGATTATAGATGGTAAGGAAGCGTCAATCTATAAAAGGCCGGACGGCACGTGGGTGACGGCGGATGAATTCGCCGCTGCGCCAGGAGACGCTTTGAAAGCCGAAAAAATTTTGCTGCTGTGGTTGGAAGAAGACGATGTAAAGTTCGGCGCTGCGGAGGAACGTTTTGACTCTGCCGTAATAGGCGAAATAACTGACGCCCTTATCGGCTGGCCGGAAAATATCAGCCCTCTGGAAAAAGACAGCGAGCAGCCGCGACGGAAGAAAAATGTATACATAAAAGTAGTAACCAGGGACTACAAAATAGTGTTTTCAGGTTCGCCGGAGCTTCTGTCTGATGTCGACAGGTTTGTGAGCGGCGACTTCTTTAAAAAATTGGCAACCCCAAAAAATCCAACACAAATTGAAGCACAAAACAAAGAAAAGAAGAAACAGGTCTCATCCCCAGATTATACAGAAGAAATCATGCAAGAAATAAAGCGTGTATCCTCAAGTAAAGTAGAACTAATAACCGGCATTATATACTGCGAAGATTATATGCGTCGAAACAACCCCACAAAAAAGGAATTGTGTAATATATTGAGAAATATGAAGGAACCTGAAACGACTATAAAGAGTTTATCCATGCACCTTAATCGTGCTAAGAGAAAAGGGTATATAAAAAATCAATACAGGTATTGGAAGATCACTCGCGAAGGCATAAAAGAAGTGGAAAGGTGGCTGGGGAAAAAATAATAGTACGTTTTGTAGAGATTCGCCCGGAATGGTATTTTTAAGGCAGGAGGATACATGCCGAGACTGAAACTCGCGATGTTGTAACCAGCCCGAAAGGACGAGGCGAGAGCGTGGGATAGGTCGCGGTTGCCGCCGGCAGAACCCCCAGGCTTTAGCCGTGGTGAGCATCAGAAATATGAATTAGATTTGTAGGTTAGTTGAAATACTAAAAAAACGTTTCTCGAACTACGCCATAAAGTCCCTGGTTGGCTATTATGAAGAGCATACAGAAAGGAGCGGGGCTTTGTTCCATAAAAAATGGTTTTTAGCAGAGGCCAGTATCCATAGGGAAATGTCAAACCTCGAAAAGCTTGAGAAAGAATTGACGCAGCATAACCTATTCCCGAAGATTCAAACGGATTCCCTTGGAGGCTTCAGTCTTGCCGACGAGACCTCCCAGCGGCTGATCGGCTCCATCCTGCACGACTATTATACGGGCATCGAAAAAATCTTTAGGATTGTAGCGAAAGACATTGATTGCTCCATCCCTGAAGACGAGCTATGGGATAGAGAATTACTCGATCAAATGACCCTTGAGGTGCCCGGCGTCCGTCCGGCTCTGCTCTCTGCCGCAACGACGCGGAAGCTGGAAGCGCTGCGGGACTTCAGGCAGGATTTTCGCGACCTTTACGATTTTAAACGGACGCCGGATAAAATAATGGCGCTCCTGAAAGAACTTCCGGGGCTGACCGCCGATTTTAAAAAGGATCTCGAGAATTTTATCGCGAAAATGCGGCAGATTTACGGACTTAAAGAACCGTCGAATACTGTGACTTAATTTTACCATTGCCGTTTGTACATCTACTCTTTCCTGCAATACAGCCCGCAAGCCTGACTTCCCTGCCGGGCTTTCTGCACGGCCCTAGCTAAAATTTCCTTCCCAGCCAACCAGATAAAGTCTTCAGCCCGCAATTGGACTGGCACCCGGCGTTCCCCGGTAAGATAAAGGTTCAAGGTGGCCAGACAGGCCGGCTTATTTTCTTCCCTCCCCAGGATCAAGGCGTAGTAGCGGCAGCCCTGGCAGGTGGCCGTTGCCCGATCCCTAATCCCGGGCAATATTAAACGGTGACTCTCATACAAAGCGTTAGCCCCGCGCGAAGAGGACACCTGCCCCCGTAAGGGACGCCGCCCGGAAGACGGCCCTTTCACCGTAGCGATTTTTTAGCCGGTCGCAGACCCGGTCCAGGCGGGCCTGTTTTTCCACCCGGCCGAAGAGGTCTTCCTGGCGTGCCGCTGACGGTACCAGCCCGGCCAGGCTCACTCCCACCAGCCGCACCGGCCGCCCGGGCGGCCAGTGACGGCGGAGGAGCCTCCGGGCCGCCACGTAAATATCGGCGGCCGTATCGGTGTAATGGGGCAGGGTGTAAGAACGTCCCAGCCAGTTAAACTCGGCGTCTTTAAGGCTGATGCTCACCGTGCGCCCCTGGTAATTTCCCATGCGCGCCCGCCGGGCCACCAGCTCGGAAAGCTCCAGCAAAACCACTTCAATATCTTCGTAGCTGTAGTAGTCCCTGGGCAGAGTGATCTGGTGGCCGACGGATTTAGCTCTATCCAGGGAGTGGGGGTCAACCGGGCTGTAGTCGATGCCATTAGCGCACTGGTGCAAAGTACGGCCCACAACGCCGAAACGCCGGACCAGCGCCTCGACAGGGAAGCGTGCCAGGTTCCCGATGGTGTGGATGCCAAGTTTGGCCAGATGAGCCTCCATGCGGGGGCCGACGCCGAAAAGCTCCTTTACCGGCAGGGGCCACATCTTTTTAGGGACGTCCGGGTAGTCCAGGACCGTCAACCCATCGGGCTTCTGCATCTCGGCCGCCATTTTAGCCAATAGCTTTGTAGGACCCAGGCCGATGCTGGTAGTGATTCCCACCTCAGTTTTAATCCTATCCTTCAGCCGTTGGGCGATTGTTAAAGGTGAGCCGAAAAGATTTTCACAACCTCTAACGTCCAGCCAGGCTTCATCAATGGAGAAAGGTTCCACCAGGGGAGTAAAGTCCCGCATGATGCGTAAAATGCGGGTGGAAAACTCGATGTACAGGTCGTGGCGGGGAGGGATGAAGACGCCGTCCGGGCAAAGGCTTTTTGCTTCCCGCACGGTCATCCCGGTTTTGATGCCGTAACCCCGTTTGGCCTCATAACTGGCCGCCAGGACGATGCCGTGGCGGGTGCTTTCCCGGCCGGCGACGATGACCGGGCGGCCACGCAAACTTGGATCCAGGGCCTGGTGGACGGAAGCGAAAAAGCTGTTGGCGTCGCAGAGGAGAATGGTGCAGGAAGAAGACATTTACGCTCACCGCCAGAACAAATGTTTGGGTATATTATATCTCTGGCGGCGAGGAGAAAGCAAGAGGCAAAAGAACAGATGTGCGGAGGAAATTTTTGTAATCAGATGAGCCTCTGCCAATTAAGATAAGCGCCTTAAAAGACCAATCACTTTCCCCAGGATGGTCACTTCGCGGGCTTTAATGGGCTGCATCCGGCTGTTGGCCGGCACAAGTTCAACATGGTCTTCGTAACGGTAGAAGTATTTGACGGTAGCTTCCTCGCCCAGTAAGGCCACGACGATATCGCCGTTTTCAGCGGTATCCTGCGGCCGGACGATGATATAGTCGCCGTCAAGGACGCCGGCTTCTATCATGCTGTCGCCCTGGACGCGGAGCATAAAAGCATTCTCGCTCCCGGCGATTTTGGAAGGGAGGGGAAAGGAATCTTCGATGTTCTCCACCGCAAGTATGGGCTGTCCGGCGGCAATTTTGCCCACCAGAGGAACGGAAACGACGTTTGCAACCGCAGTTGGGCCTGGTTCGACGATTTCAATGGCCCGGGAACGGGCACGGTCACGGCGGATGTAGCCTTTTTCCTCCAGCTGATTTAGATAATGGTGAACGGAAGAACTGGAACGTATCCCGGTGGCCCGGCAGATGTCCCGGACCGCGGGCGGGTAGCCGTGCGCATCGATGAACTGGTGGATATATTGCAGGACTATTTCTTGCTTTGGGGTTAAACTTTCAGGCATGGGAAACACTCCCGGGGAACAATTTTAGTTTATTTTACCATAACTTTTGTCACAGAACAAGTGTTTGCAATCAATCTTTTTGGTAAAGATAGCAGGATTTCCCGTAGAGATAAAGAAATAAATAACGACAACTTATTTTTGGTAGATAGAAAGAAATTGTTGGCCACTCAATCTAACAATAACAGGAAAAATGATATGAAGATGGAGCAGATATGATGTTTTACGGCCATAGGTACGCGCGTACCGGAATCATTGTATTGGTTATTACACTTTTCCTGATTCTTGCCGGCTGTAGCAGTGGTTCTTCAAGCGGGGCAGGGAAGCAGCAGGCTTCAGGTATTCCGGCAGGGACTGCCCCGCACCAGGGGATATCAGCGGCAGGCGAGAATAGCGGACAGCAGGATACCCTTGCGGCTGGAGAAGCGGTAAAGGTAATACCGGCCGCAGTGACTTCAGTTGCTGATGGCGACACCTTGCATGTTAAGATAAACGGCCGAGAAGAAAAAGTAAGATTGATCGGGGTCAACACCCCTGAGATTTCGCACCCGGATTTGGGGATTAAAGAGCAGCCTTACGGTAAAGAAGCGGCGGCTTACACCCAGAAGCGATTGGCCGGTAGGCAGGTCTACCTGGAGCTTGATGTGGGCGAGCGGGATAAGTATGGGCGGCTGCTGGCCTACGTGTGGCTGGAAAAGCCGGCAAACGGTAGCGAGGCTGAAGTCCGGGCCAAAATGTACAACGCCGAGCTGCTTTTAAACGGCTATGCGCAGGTGATGACTGTACCACCCAACGTTAAATATGCCGATCTTTTTGTCAAGCTCCAAAAGGAAGCCCGAGAGGCGGGCAAAGGCCTCTGGGGTGCGGCTGTAACCGTGCCCGCTCCTGCACCAGCCTCAGGCGGTAAAAGCGGCAGCGCGGCGAAATACATAGGCAACTCTAGTTCAAAGAAATTTCACTACCCGGACTGTCAGTGGGCGCAGAAGATAAGCCCCAGGAATAGGGTGGAATTCTCATCGCGGCAGGAAGCGATCAACGCCGGCTACCAGCCCTGCAAGGTGTGTCGACCTTAATTTCCAAATGACCCTCCCCCGATTTGTAGGACACAGAGTTAAGAGTGTATAATCAGAGCAAGGAGGCGTTGTGTCCATGGGGGATTCCAGACGAAAATATGATGAAGAATTCAAGCGAAATGCCGTTGAACTATGCCGCACCAGCGGCAAAACTACCAGCCAGATTGCCCGGGACCTGGGGATCAACAGTAGCATGCTCAACAGGTGGCGAAGAGAGCAGGTAAAGTATGGAGAACGCGCCTTTCCCGGTATAGGAAAGCAGATGCGCGGTACCGATCTTGAAGAGGAAAACCGCCGCCTGAAAAAAGAGCTGGCGATAGCCCAGGAGGAACGGGATATCTTAAAAAAAGCTGTGGCCATCTTCTCCAAAATGCCGAAATGAAGTATCGGTTTATCCGGGAGCACACGGAAACTTTCCGTGTCGAGACGATGTGCCGAGTTTTAAAGGTGTCCCGGACAGGATATTACCGCTGGCTAAAAAGGCCTGTAAGCCAACGCCGGAGCCAGGATGAAATTATCAAAGAAAAGATTTTGAATATCTACAACAAGAGCCGTAAAACGTATGGCAGTCCCCGTATACAAAAGCAGCTGGGCAGGGAGGGTATCCACTGCAGCAAAAA
>NZ_MDDC01000006.1 GCF_001875325.1 Neomoorella thermoacetica | reverse complement strand
TTTTGACCCTATCACTAAAACAGCGGAGTACAAGGTAGCCGCCGTGCGGTTGGAGCCGGCTGGTTGAGGATACCAGGAGGCACGCCCTGGCGATGATTGATAAAAAAGGGGGAACATCCACGTTGATGCTCCCCCTTCTTTTTGTTTTTAAAAACCTCTCCGGGGCTGTGTTTTTCATTTCCTCGCCTTTAGCTTGCGCCGGAATAAGAGGGACCTGCCCTGGCTAATGCCGGAATAATTGTTTGCAGTTGACGGTGGGGTGTATAATTAAGGAGTGTCGTTTATTACAGCCAGCCGCCGTAAAATAATGGAGATTACTGCCTGGCCCTTGCCCGGAGAGAGCGCGCTTCTGCCGAGCAGAGAAGCTAACGTAGCACTCATAAAAAATTTAGGTAGATACGTTTGCATGGTGAGTGCTGGGCACCAGGGGCCGGGGCTGGGATGGTGGAGAGTGGTTATCTTGCAGCCCAAACATATCTACGCCCTGATCCTGGTAACCTTGATCTGGGGCCTGACCTTCCCGGCCATGAAGATCGGCAGCTTCTACCTGCCGCCCTTATCCTTTGCCGCCTGGCGGTTCTTCTTGGGGGCCCTCTGCCTGCTTCCCCTGGCCGGCAGGCGCCAGGGAAAACTATGGCATGCCGGCCGGGATTTCTGGCCTTTATTTCTTCTCGGCCTCCTGCAGACGGCCATTATGGGCGGCACCCTGCATCTTGGTATTAGCATGGTAAAGAGCGGTATAACCTCGGTGGTTCTTTATAGCTACCCCTTCTTCTTTACTTTCCTGGCTTTTTTATTGCTTAGGGAACCCCTTACAGGGAAGCAAATGGCGGGCTTAATTACCGGTTTTGCAGGTTTAATCCTGGTCGTAGATCCCTGGAAGATGCACCCGACCCATGCCGAACTTACCGGCATCCTGGTTCTCCTGGTGGGTTCCATCAGCTGGGGCCTGGCCAGCGTTTACTTGAAGGCCGCCTTTAAACCCCGGGATAAGCTGGTTGTTACCACCTACCAGATGTTCTACGGGTCCCTGGTGTTGATGCTGGTAGCGGCCTTCGCCGACCACGGCCTGCGCTTTTCCTGGACCGCCCCCGGTCTGGGCATCATGTTATATACTGCCCTTCTAACCTCGGCCCTAGGTTTCGTTATCCTCCTGACCATCCAGGCCCGCTATCCGGCCAGCCAGACCAGTGTTTACCTCTTCCTGGTCCCGGTCTTCGGCGTCCTCTCAAGTTCACTGCTGCTGGGAGAGAAATTAACCCTCAATCTTCTACTGGGCCTGGCCCTGGTAGCAGCCGGTATTATCACCGTTAACCTGGGGGCTCCGGCCCGGGCGCGGGAGAAGACCGATTGGGTCGCGCCCGGCAAATAGCGCCAGGGCCCACCCGGCGGTATGAAGGTGGAGCATGGGGGGCAATTTTTCTTGACGCCCCTCTACCTATCTGGTAAAATTACAATGTTGTTCTGAGTTGTTTTGATTAATCCCGGTCAGGGACTATTTTTTTGTCCGGATATAGACTTGAGGAGGGGAGAGGGATGGCTGAGGGATACGATGTGGTCATCGTCGGTGCCGGCCCGGCGGGTATTTTCACCGCCCTGGAGCTGGTACGGCAGAGAAACGGCCTGAAGGTACTGATCCTGGAGAAAGGACACGGTTTACAACGCCGGGTATGCCCTTCCCAGGAGACACGTTCCAGTTGCCTCCACTGCAACCCCTGCTCGGTGGTATCCGGTTGGGGGGGCGCCGGCGCTTTCAGTGACGGGAAACTGACCCTGTCGCCGGAAGTTGGGGGCTGGCTCAATGAATATATACCCCGGCAGGATGTTACTTCCCTCGTTGATTATGTCGACAGGGTTTACCTTCGTTTTGGGGCGCCGGACAGGGTCTACGGGGGCCCTGATGATGAGCGGATTTTAGATATCCAGCGCCAGGCGATCCTGGCGGATTTGAAGTTAATCCCGGCGCCCATCCGCCACCTGGGAACAGGCCGTACCCAGGAAATCCTCCAGGCCATGAAAGACTACCTGGAGGAACGAGGGGTGGAGGTGCGGACGGACACCCCGGTGGAGGAGATCCTGGTGGATGACCACCGGGCCGCCGGGGTAGTTACTCGCAAGGGTGAGGAAATCAAGGCCCGTTACGTGGTCCTGGCCCCGGGCCGGGAGGGTTCCGACTGGCTCCGTAAAGTGGCTGGTAAACTGGGATTAAAACTGGCGGTCAATCCGGTGGACATCGGTGTCCGGGTGGAAGTCCCGGCGGCGGTCATGGAACACCTGACCAGCGTGATCTATGAATCCAAGTTTATCTTTTACTCCCGGAAATTTGATGACCGGGTGCGGACTTTCTGCATGAACCCTTACGGTGAGGTCGTGCTGGAAAATAACGAGGGCCTGGTGACGGTCAACGGGCATTCCTATGCAGAAAAGAAGACCACCAATACCAATTTTGCCCTCCTGGTCAGCAAGACCTTTACCGAACCCTTTAAAGAACCCATCGCTTACGGCCGTTATGTGGCGCAACTGGCCAACCTCCTGGGTGGAGGCGTCCTGGTGCAGCGCCTGGGAGACCTCCTTTCCGGCCGGCGGACCACAGCCGACCGCCTGGAAAAGGGGCTGGTCACCCCGACCCTGACGGAAGCGACGCCGGGGGACCTGTCTCTGGTTTTCCCCTACCGGCACTTGACGGCCATTATCGAGATGCTCCAGGCGATGGATAAGATTGCTCCTGGAGTTTACTCCCGCCATACCCTCCTTTACGGGGTAGAAGTTAAGTTTTATTCATCCAGGCTAGATTTAACCCGGGATTTGGAGACCAATATCCGCGGCTTGTACGCCGCCGGGGACGGCGCCGGGGTTACCCGGGGCCTGGCCCAGGCCTCGGCCGCCGGGGTGATTACCGCCCGGGCCATTATGGCCGTTAACTCCGCCTGTGCCTAGCGGGGCAACTGGCAAATTAAACCGAAGGGTGGTGCCTTGATGGCAGCGGTAGTGCTGGTTGGCGCCCAATGGGGCGATGAAGGCAAGGGAAAAATTACCGACTATCTGGCTGAAAAGGCCGATGTGGTGGTTCGCTACCAGGGGGGTAGCAACGCCGGCCATACGGTGATGGTCGGCCGGGAGGAATTTAAACTGCACCTGGTACCTTCGGGTATCCTCTATCCCGGCAAGCTCTGTATTATCGGTAACGGCGTAGTCCTCGACCCGGCGGTCCTGGTGGAGGAGCTGGACGGCCTGGCGTCCCGGGGCGTGGATACTTCTGGCCTGAAGATCAGCAACCGGGCCCACCTGATCCTGCCCTACCACAAGGGCCTGGACGCCGTCCAGGAGGAACACCGCGGTGAGGCCATGATTGGCACCACCAAAAGGGGTATCGGCCCGGCCTACGTGGATAAAGCTGCCCGGACGGGTATCAGGGTGGGAGACCTCCTGGACTGGGAGGAGTTCAGGGCCAAAGTGACCCATAACCTGACTGCCACCAATGAACTCCTGGCTAAGATCTATGACCGGCCAGGATATGATCTCCAGGCCGTCCTGGAGGAATACGCCGGTTACGCCCGGCGCCTGCGACCGCTGATAGCCGACAGCGTTCGCCTGGTAAACCGGGCCCTCCAGGAGGGGCGTAAGGTTCTTTTTGAAGGTGCCCAGGGTACACTCCTGGACCTGGATCAGGGAACCTATCCTTTTGTGACCTCCTCCTATCCCGTTGCCGGGGGTGCCTGCATCGGCGCCGGCGTCGGCCCGACGCGCATCGACAAGGTCATTGGCGTGGTCAAGGCCTATACTACCAGGGTTGGTTCCGGCCCCTTCCCGACGGAGATTACCGGGCCTGCCGGTGATGCCCTGAGGCAACAGGGTATGGAATTCGGCACTACCACCGGGCGGCCGCGCCGCTGCGGCTGGCTGGATACGGTTATCCTGCGCCATGCTGCCGAGGTCAACGGCCTGACGGGTATCGCCCTGACCAAGCTGGACGTCCTGACGGGCCTTGAGCCTTTAAGAATTTGTATCGGTTACCTCTACCGGGGGACAGTGGGGGAAGATTTTCCTGCCAGCCTGAAGGCGTTAGAGGAGTGCGAACCGGTTTACGAGGAACTCCCGGGCTGGCACGAGGATATTACCGGCGCCAGGTCCCTGGAGGATTTGCCGGCTAATTGCCGCCGGTATATCCAGCGGCTGGAAGAGCTCACCGGCGTTCCCGTCCACCTCATCGCCGTCGGCCCGCGCCGGGACCAGACTATTGTCCTGGAGAGTCCTTTTTAACCGTTTTTAATATTCCTAGTTGAAGGGCCAGGGCCCTTCTTTTTTTATTTCCGGAAAAATATTTATTGAATTGCCTCAAAAAAATGCTATAATAGAACCATCAGGTGGTCAGGCCAGACGAAATTGACAGATCGTTAAGAGCCTTAAGATATTGTGTCACCTGGCCAATTACGATGTTTCCATGCAGGTCCAGGCCCACAAGGTGGCAGCTATCAAAGCCACCGGCGCCGGTACGCTGGTCACCGCCTGCCCGGCCTGCCGCATGCAACTGGAAGACGGCCTGGCCCGGGCCGGCCTGTCGCCCGGGGCCTGTCACGTCGTCCAGCTCCTGGAGCAGGCCTGCGGTATTACCGCCAACCAGCTTCACACCTCTATTTACAGGGAGGGTTATATTTGAAGTTTCAGGAACTCATTACTTCCTTCACCAGCCAGGCCGAAGCCATGGGCGCCCGGGTGATCCCGGCAGCCCGCCCGGGCGAAATTGGCCCTAAACTGGTGGAGGTTTTACGTCCCCTGGGATCAAAGATTGCCCTGGTGGACTCCCCCCTGGTGAAAACAGCCGGGGTGGAGGCGGCCCTGGCCGGGGCAGGATTCAACGTTGATAAGGACGGACCGGAATTTGCCCGTCAGGCCGATACTGGTATCGTCGAGTTTGAGTACGGTATCGCCGAGACAGGGACCCTGGCCATGGACGCCACCGACCTGAAAACCCGCCTGGCGGCCATGTTACCCCTGACCTGCGTGGCCCTGCTCCCGGCGGAGCGGGTGCGGGCCAATTTGACCGAAGTAATCGACGCCTATCTGGAGCGGGGCCCCTGGCCCGGCTATTTCACCCTGGTTACCGGTCCCAGCCGCACGGCCGACATCGAACGCAGCCTGACCATCGGTGTCCATGGCCCGGAGAGGCTGTTCATCATCCTGGTAGGCGAAAACGGAGGTGACAGCCGTGGCCGGTAAAGAATTTAAACAGCGCATTCACCGGGCATTGAATAATGACAGCCTGCGCGGGGCACTGGGGCGTTTTGCCGACTCTTACATTGTTTCCCGGGAACAGGTCTATGCCGGCCGTGATTTTGCAGCCCTGCGAGAAAGGATTGCCGCTATCAAGTCCGATGCCGCCGGCCATTACGAGGAACTGGCCGACCGATTCACCCGGGCCGTTGAAGCCCGCGGCGGCAAGGTGTTTCGCGCCGGGGATGCGGCCGCGGCCAGGGAATATATCTACCAGGTAGCTAAAGAACACGGTGTAACCGATATCGTCAAGTCCAAGTCCTTTGCTTCGGAAGAGATCCACCTGAACGAATTCCTCCAGGAGCGGGGTATCAATCCCTATGAGACCGACCTGGCCGAGTGGATCCTCCAGCTCATGCCCGGGGAGAGGCCTTCCCATATGGTCATGCCGGCCATTCACCTCCCTAAGGAGGAGGTCGCCCGGGTCTTCAGCCGTTACCTGGGTGAACCGGTAGAACCGGATATTAAAAATATGGTCCGCATCGCCCGCCGGGAGCTGAGGAAAAAATTCCTGACCGCCGGCATGGGCATCAGCGGCGCCAACATTGCCGTGGCTGAAACGGGGACCATTGTCCTCTGCACCAATGAAGGCAACGCCCGCTTGACTACTACTGTACCACCGGTTCACGTGGCCATTGTCGGCTACGAGAAGCTGGTGCCCAGCATTAAAGATATTGTTCCCATCCTTGAGGCCCTGCCCCGCAGTGGTACGGCCCAGCCCATTACCAGTTACGTAACCATGATCACCGGTCCGGTGCCGGCCTGGCGGGGCGAAGGCGAGGGTATTAAGGAACTGCACGTCGTTCTTCTGGACAACGGGCGCACCAGGATGGCCGCCGACCCGGTCTTCAAGGAGGCCCTGCAGTGTATCCGCTGCGCCTCCTGCACCAACGTCTGCCCGGTCTTCCAGCTGGTCAGCGGCCAGGTCTACGGTTATATTTACAACGGCGGTATCGGCAGTGTCCTCACGGCCTTCTTCAATTCCCTGGAAGACGCCGTCGACCCCCAGAGCCTGTGTATCGGCTGCCGGCGCTGTGCCGAGGTCTGCCCGGCAAAGATTAATATCCCCGATTTGGTGTTGAAGCTTCGGGAGCGGGTCGTCACGAAGCAGGGGCTTTCCAGCGGCTACCGGATCGCCCTCCACGGCATAGTGGCTAAACCGAAGCTGATGCACACCCTCCTGCGGGCGGCCTCCCGCCTCCAGGGTCCGGTAACCCACGGCCAGCCCCTGATCCGGCACCTGCCTCTCTTCTTCAGCAACTTGACCTCCGGCCGCAGCCTGCCGGCCATTGCTAAGGAGCCCCTGCGGGACCGGGTCAAACGCCTGGAGGCCCGTACCGGCAGGCCGCGCCTCAAGGCCGCCTTTTACAGCGGTTGCGTAATTGACTTTGCCTACCCGGAGATCGGTGAGGCTGTTTATAAAGTGCTGGGGCGGGAAGGGGTGCAGGTAACATTTCCCCAGGGCCAGGCCTGCTGCGGTGCTCCGGCAGTTTATGCCGGCGATCGGGAGACGGCGGTGAAGTTGGCCAAACAAAATATTACCGCTCTGGAAGAGGCCCGGGCCGATGTTGTGGTCACCGCCTGCCCTACCTGCGCCGTGGCCCTGAAAAAGGACTTTCCCGAGCTCCTGGCCGGCGAACCGGCCTGGGAGGAGCGGGCCAGGGCCCTGGCGAAGAAGGTAAAAGACTTTACCGAGCTGGTCCATGAATTAACTGGCGGGCAGGGGAAAAAGGTCAAGCAGGCTAAAAAATCCGGCAGCCGGGCAGTAAAGGTTACCTATCATGACTCTTGTCATTTCAAGCGGCACCTGGGCCTGGACCAGGTGGCCAGGCAGGTTTTAAAGGAACAGCCGGGGGTGGAACTGGTAGAGATGCAGGAAAGCGACCGCTGCTGCGGTTTTGGTGGTTCTTATAGCATCAAGTACCCGGAGATCAGCGCCCCTATCCTGGAACGCAAGCTGAAAAATATTACCGAAAGTGGTGCCGAAGTGGTGGCTGCGGACTGCCCGGGCTGCGTCCTGCAGCTACGCGGCGGCCTGGATCAGAAGGGCAGCTCTATCAAGGTCAAGCACACGGCTGAGGTGCTGGCGGCCTTGGAGAACTTGCAGGGTGGCGGGAACAGTAAATAACTCCCCCATTTTATTCCCGGAGGTGTGGACAGGTGGACCTGAGACCTATCAGGACTAAAAAAATCTACGAAGAGATCGTCCAGCAGATTAAAGATCTCATTGGCGAGGGTAACCTGAAACCGGGGGACCGCCTGCCCTCGGAACGGGAATTGTCCGAACGCCTGGCCGTCAGTCGTGCTTCCGTCAGGGAAGCCCTGAGTGCCCTGGCGGCCATGGGAGTAATTGTTATCAGGCCTGGAGAAGGCACATTTGTCCAGAATATCCGCAACGGGGCCATAGTTGAACCCCTGGCCATGGCCCTGCTCCTGGACCGCCAGGCTGCTATGGAACTTCTGGAAGCCCGCCAGGCCCTGGAGGGCGAGGCCGCATATCTTGCGGCCCGCCGCGCCGGGCCGGAGGACCTGGAAAAGATGGAGGAGCTTTTAAAGGAGATGCAGCATGACCTGCAGCGGGGCACCCTGGGTGAAGAGGCCGACCTGCGTTTCCACCTGGCCATTGCCGAGGCGGCCCGCAACTCCGTCCTGGCGCGCCTGATGCATACAGTTTCCGATACCATGCGCCAGGCCCTGAAGACCAGCCGCCAGCGCCTTTATACCACCGCGGGCAACCCGGAAAAGCTTTTTGCCCAGCACAACCAGATTTTTGAAGCTATCAAGGCTCATAACCCCAGGGCCGCCAGGAAGGCTATCTGCCAGCACCTGCGCTTTGTCGCAAAGGAGTTGCAAAAAGAATAATGGGGGCAAAAATTAGCCAACAGCAACGCACTCCGGCATAAGGTTCTGGTCTGATCACCTGGATGCCGTAACAGTATATTTGAAATCTAATACATAGCAGGGAGGTAATGAAACAATGCCCTGGATACAGGTTTATGATCCGGCAAAAAACCTGGGGCTGTCGGCTTTATTGGCTGTTATCCCCATTCTCTTCCTGTTTTATGCCCTGGCTATCCAAAGGATGAAGGGTCATATTGCCGGCTTCCTGACGGTAGTAGTAGCAATTATTGTCGCCATTTTAGGTTACCGGATGCCTGCCGGCCTGGCCATCCTTTCCTTCCTCAATGGCGGTCTGTACGGCCTGTTCCCCATCAGTTGGATTGTAGTAACCGCTGTCTTTTTATACCAGATTACGGTGAAGACCGGTCAGTTCGAAGTGATCAAGGATTCCATCGCCGGCCTTACCGAAGATCGGCGCCTCCAGGCCCTCCTGATTGCCTTCTCCTTTGGCGCCTTCCTCGAGGGTTCGGCCGGTTTCGGCACCCCCGTGGCCATTACCGCGGCTATGCTGGCCGGCCTGGGGTTCAATCCTATTTATGCCGCCAGCATCTGCTTGCTGGCCAACACAGCACCGGTGGCCTTCGGTGGTATCGGGGTACCGGTGATCACCCTGGCCCAGGTGTCCGGCATCGACTCCATGCTTTTGAGCAAAATGATTAGCCGCCAGTTGATATTCCTTTCCGTCCTGGTTCCCTTTTGGCTCGTGGCCATTATGTCGGGATGGAAGGGTGTCAAAGAAACCTGGCCGGCCTGCCTGGTTAGCGGCGGCTCCTTTGCCCTTGGCCAGTGGTTTTCGGCCAACTATTTAGGCCCCATGTTACCGAATATTATCTCCGCCCTATTTTCTCTAGTCTGCCTGCTCCTGTTCCTGCGCGTCTGGCAACCCAGGAATATCTGGCGTTTCCCCAACGAACCGGCAGTGAAGGGTACCCGGAACCATCACACGCCCGGTGCCGTCCTCAAGGCCTGGATGCCCTTTATCATCCTCACCTTAATGGTGGGTGACTGGGGTATTAGTTCGGTGAAAGCTGTGCTGGATCAGGTTACTGTCAAGTTCGCCATCCCGGGACTGCATCAGGCTGTTATCAAGGCGGGTGCTTCCAAGGCCATGGACGCCATCTTCACCTTTAACTGGCTTTCGGCAGCAGGCACCGGTATCCTCCTTGCCGCCTTTATTTCCATGTTAATCCTGGGAATGCGCTTTGGTGACTGGCTGCGGATCTTCGGCGAGACCTTATACGACCTGCGCTACGCCGTCCTCACTATATTTATGGTCCTGGGTTATGCCTATATAGCCAACTTTTCCGGCATGAGCACCACCCTGGGCCAAGCCCTGACGGTCACCGGCAAGGCCTTCCCCTTTGTGGCTCCTTTCCTGGGCTGGCTGGGGGTTTTTATTACCGGTAGTGATACGTCCGCCAATGCCCTGTTCGGAAAACTCCAGTATATTACCGGACAGAATATAGGCGTCGACCCGGTATTGACAGTGGCTGCTAACTCCTCCGGCGGCGTCACCGGGAAAATGATCTCCCCCCAGACCATCGCCGTGGCTACGGCTGCTACCGGCTATGTGGGTAAAGAAGGGGATCTCTTCCGCTTCGCCATCGTACCCAGCATTTTGATGACGGTCATTATCAGCATCATTACAGTCCTCCAGGCCTATATCTTCAAATGGATGATCCCGGCCCACGGCGACTTGACCCAGACGGCAACTGCTACCGCCGTCAAAGTAAACCTGGCCAACGGGGTGAGTATCCTTGCCGGTACTATTATCGTTATTATTATCCTGGCGGTAATCGTTGCTTCGAGCAACCGCCGCCCGGGCGGCCGCGGGGTCTATAAGCCGGGGAAATGATGCCCGGTAAAATCCAGGCCCGCCGGTAACAGCTGGCGGGCCTGGTATCAAAAAAGCCCCTTTCCGGGGCTTTTGGCTTTCCTGGCGGAGCCGACGGGAGTTGAACCCGCGATCTTCGGCGTGACAGGCCGACATGTTAGACCACTACACTACGGCTCCAGAATTGGTGACCCGTGGGGGAATCGAACCCCCGTTACGAGCGTGAAAGGCTCGTGTCTTAACCTCTTGACCAACGGGCCGTATGTTTGGTGAGCCATGGTGGATTCGAACCACCGACACCCTGATTAAAAGTCAGGTGCTCTACCGCCTGAGCTAATGGCCCACAGTTTTTTATCATATACGGTTATACCGCCTCTGTCAAGGAAAATTTGCAGGCCTGATTTTGCCACTTCCCTGGCAGACGCCCAGATGGGTTTTAAAGATCATTTTTATTGATGCTTGACACGCCAGACGGTTATTAACTTGACAAAAGAAAAGGAAAGGGGTAAAATAAAACACACAAGCGGAAGTAGCTCAGTGGTAGAGCATCGGCTTCCCAAGCCGAGGGTCGCGGGTTCGAATCCCGTTTTCCGCTCCATATTGTCAACAAAAGGAGACCGCTGTTTTAGCGGGCTCCTTTTTGATTCTTTCAATAAAAACCAGGTCAGGTGTACAAAATAGGAGGGAAATTGGTGGAAAGGTGGCTGGTTTATGGCCCCGGATCGGTTGGACAACAGCTTGCTGGTGATCTTTGGTGGCACGGGGGACCTCGCCCGGCGCAAGCTTTACCCGGCTTTATTCAACCTTTTTGTCGATGGTTTCCTGCCGCCGGCTCTGCGGGTAATAGCTGTGGGCCGGCGCGATTTTACCCGGGATAGCTTCCGGCAGGAGATATTACTGCCGTCCCTGGAGACCTTTTCCCGCCGCACCGCATACCTGAACACCTATTTTAGGCCTTTTGCCACCCGCCTGCACTATTTCCGGACTGATATTTATGAACCGGGGGGATATACTCGCCTGGGACAGTTCCTGGTGGAAATAGAGGAGGAGGAGGCCGGCTGCCGGGGCAACCGCATTTTTTACCTGGCCGTGGCCCCGGAACACTTTGGCCCCGTGGTCCGGAACTTAAAGGAAACAGGCCTGGTGCCAGCGCGGGGCTGGCAGCGGGTTGTTATTGAGAAACCCTTCGGCCATGACCTGCCTTCGGCGACAGAATTAAACCGTCAGCTCCGGGCGGCTTTCAGCGAGAAAGAGATTTATCGCATTGACCATTACCTGGGGAAAGAAATGATCCAGAACATCATGGTTATCCGCTTTGCCAATACCTTTTTTGAACCGGTCTGGAATAATAAATATATCGACCACGTCCAAATTACTTCGGCGGAAACGGCGGGTGTGGAGGACCGGGGCAGCTACTACGACCGGGCCGGGGCCCTGCGGGACATGGTCCAGAACCACCTCCTGCAGCTGGTGACCCTGGTGGCTATGGAACCACCGGCCAGCCTGGCCACGGAAGCCGTTCGTGACGAAAAAGTTAAGGTGCTGCGTTCTTTGAAACCCCTGAATATAGCAGCAGTCGGCAAGAACGCCATCCGCGGCCAGTACGGTGCCGGGGAGATAGATGGGCAGGGGGTGCCGCCTTACCGCCAGGAGAGGGAAGTGGACCCCCATTCTATCACGGAAACCTTTGTTGCTTTAAAGCTTTTCATCGAAAACTTCCGCTGGGCCGGGGTGCCTTTTTACCTGCGTACGGGCAAGCGCCTGCCGGTTAAAGTGACGGAAATTATCATCCAGTTTAAATCCCTGCCGGATATCCTGTATTTTAAGGAATACGGGGAATTACGCCCCAATCTCCTGGTCATCCGCGTCCAGCCTCTGGAAGGCGTCTTTGTCCAGCTCAATGCCAAGCGGCCGGGGAATAATAATTACATCGCACCCATCCGCCTGGACTTTTGCCAGAACTGCGAGGTGGGCGTTAATTCTCCCGAAGCTTACGAACGCCTGCTTTATGATGTAATGCGGGGGGACCCCACCCTTTTCACCCGCTGGGATGAGGTGGAGGCCGCCTGGCAGTTTGTGGACCCCATTGCCAATGCCTGGGCGGCGAGGCCGCCTCTTTTTCCCAATTATGCCGCCGGCCAGTGGGGACCACCGGCGGCGAGGGAGCTCTTGATCCGGGACGGCCGCCACTGGTGGCAGGAAGATGAATTGCCGCCGCAACGTGGATAGCTATAAGTTCAATGAATGGACTGGTGGAAGCTTGCGTATCTATGACATCTCCATGCCCATATACCCCGGCATGCCGGTCTATAAAAAAAGGACGGAAAAGCAGCCGCATAGGGAAATTACCCGCAACTATGAAGATGGCGTCAGGGAAACGCGCTGGCTCCTGGATACCCACACCGGGACCCATATCGATGCCCCTGCCCATGTAATCCCCGGCGGGGCCACCACCGCCGACCTGGACCTGTCGTTTTTAATCGGATCCTGCCGGGTACTGGACCTGACGGCAGCCAACGACCGCATTACGGCCGGGGATCTGGCGGGCCAGCCCGTCCGGACCGGCGACTTTATTCTGTTGAAAACTAAAAACTCCCGGGCTGCCGGAAATGAAGCCGACTTTATCTACCTGGATGCCGGGGCTGCAGCCCACCTGGCTAAAGCAGGGGTGCGCGGTGTCGGCCTGGATGCCCTGGGGGTGGAGCGGGACCAGCCTGATTACCCGACCCACCGGACCTTGCTGGAGCAAGGGATCATTATCATTGAGGGCCTCAGATTGATAGAGGTACCTCCAGGCGCTTATCAGATGCTGGCCCTGCCCCTGCGCCTCCTGGGAGCCGAAGCGGCCCCGGCCCGGGTCGTGTTGCTCGATATAGAATAGGCCGGCAGCACCCTGCCGATACTAAAGGAAAAGTACAGGCGGGGTGTTTTTTTTATGGAACAGCAAATTTTACGGGTAAATTTAAGCGACGGCAGCATCCGCCAGGAAGATATACCGGCAAAGGTATGCCGTGACTTTATCGGCGGCCGGCCCCTGGCGGCCAGATATCTTTATGGTGAACTGGCCGCGGGAGTAGAACCATTAAGCCCGGAGAATATTTTAATTTTTAGCGCCGGACCCCTGGCCGGCAGCGGGGCCAGGGGAGTCAATCGCTGGCTGGCGGTAACAAAAAGCCCTTTAAGCGGAGGCTTTATCCGTTCCGTAGGCGGCAGTGACTTCGGTGCCTGGCTTCACGGCGCCGGGTACGAAATACTCCTTTTGACCGGCCAGGCCGCCGGGCCCGTTTACCTCTACCTGGGGCCCCGGGGCCGGGTAGAACTGCGGCCGGCACAAGACCTCTGGGGCCAGGGGACGCAGGCTACCCAGGCCGAACTGCGCCGGCGCCACGGCCAGGGTGCCAGGGTGGCCTGCATCGGCCCGGCCGGGGAAAACCTGGTGCGCTATGCCAGCATAGTGAGCAACCACAGCACGGCGGCCCGCGGGGGCGTAGGTACCGTCATGGGGGCGAAGAGGCTCAAGGCCCTGGTGGTGGAAGCAGAACCCGATGTTCCGGTAGCCAGGCAAGACCTCTGGTCGCGCATCCTGGCCCGCCAGGCCGAATTAGTCGAACTCCGTGACCACCGGGCGCCTTTGCCGGGAGCCCTGAAAGGGGCTATTCTACCTACCCGTAACTTCCAGGACGTCTGGAAAGCGGATATCGACCCGGTCGATCAGCCGCGGCTGCTGGAACGCAAGGGGCCGGAGTTCCAGACTTACTGGGCCCTGGGGGCTAACCTGGGACACCTGGATCTCGATCTGGTGACCATGGCCAATGAACGCTGTAACGATCTGGGCCTGGATACGGTCTCAGCCGGCGGTAGCATAGCCTTCGCCTACGAACTCCATCAGAGGGGGTTGCTACAAGCGGAGGGCTTCGACCTGGGCTGGGAGCGGCCGGAGGCCACTATGGAGTTAATTCGCATGATAGCCTACCGGGCCGGCATCGGCGATCTCCTGGCGGAAGGCGTGGACCGTATGGCGGCATATATAGGTTCAGGTGCCCGGGAGTACGCCATGACCATCAAAGGTATTGAAATGCCTGGTTATGACCCCAGGGTGCGACTCCTTCACGGCCTGGGGATGGTGGTGTCGGCCCTGGGGGGCAGTTACTGCTACGGCAAGGCCCTCCATGCCGGCCTCTTCGCCGCCGACCGGGAAGGGGAGGACCTGGTGGGCCAGGTAAGCCGCATCCAGGAAACGACGGTGGCCCTGGAAACAGGCGTTGGCTGCTTCTTTGCCTACCTGGGCGGATGGTTGAGCCTGGAACAGATGGCCGAAATGATAACGGCAGTAACAGGTACGGAAGTAGCTCCGAAGGACCTGCAGCGGGCGGCTGAACGAAGCCTGACCATTGAGCGGGCCTTTAACCTGCGGGAAGGCCTGGGCCGGGAAGCCGATACCCTGCCGGAGCGTTTTCTGCGGGAGGGTGTCGAGGCAGGCGAGATGACAGCCGGACCCCTTACCGAATTACCACCCCTGGTCACGGCCTATTACCGCCGTCGCGGCTGGGATGAAGAAGGCCGGCCAACACCTGCCACCCTGGAACGCCTGGGCGTGGAACTGGTGCCCCTGGACCTGCCCCGGGAGTTCAAGGTAGCCTTCAGCCGGGAATTGACCAAATAAGGATTGGCCGAAGCAATAGTCCGGGCTTAATTTTCTACTTGCCAAAACCGACGGGGTGGTATATTATATATCATAAGGACAAAGGTGTCCGGCTGAATTGTAATTGAAGTAGGCAATGTTTGTCTGTGAGGGCAAAGACGCCCCGGGGGTATGTCACCCCCTGGTTGGCGTCTTTTATTTTTTAATATGGCCTGCTGGAGGAGGTGGATAGATAGTAGCATTCCTTGGTAGCTATTTAGGACAAGACCTCCGTGTCGCTGGTGCGATACCAGCAGGAGGCTGAAAATAGCAACCGGCAGGCTAATTAATTAAAAGGCTGTACCTGTGTTTTTGTAGATTTGGGCTACCGAAGTTTAATTTGAAGTTTAATTTGATAATCTCACGGGAAAGGAGTTACCGGCATGAGTAAGACACCAGGCGAAGTACTTGAGATGGCCCGGAAGAACAATATCCAGATGGTCGATCTCAAATTTATCGACCTGCCAGGGACCTGGCAGCACTTCAGTGTGCCCTTGGACGAATTCGATGAAGGCGCTTTTACCAGCGGCGTGGGTTTTGACGGCTCCAGCATTCGCGGTTTTAAAACCATTAACGAGAGCGATATGATCCTGGTTCCCGACCCCGATACCGCCTTTATCGATCCCTTCTGTGATGTGCCCACCCTCAGCCTGGTATGCAATGTCTACGACCCTATGACCGGGCAGAATTACAACCGCGATCCCCGGTTTGTGGCCAAGAAGGCTGAGGCCTATCTAAAGGAGACAGGCATTGCCGATACCAGTTACTGGGGACCCGAGGCCGAGTTCTTTATCCTCGACCACGTCCGCTTTGACCAGAGCCAGTACGCTGGTTACTATTTCCTGGATTCTGATGAAGGCTTCTGGAATTCGGGCGCGGAAATGAACGGTCATCCCAACCTCGGCTACCGGCCGCGCTATAAAGAAGGTTATTTCCCGGTACCACCTACCGACACCCTGCAAAACTTGCGGACGGAGATGGTCCTGCTGCTGAAGCAGATGGGCATCGCCGTGGAAGCCCACCACCACGAGGTGGCTACTGCCGGCCAGGGCGAGATCGATATGAAGTACGCCCCCCTGACCCGGATGGCCGACCAGCTGATGATGTTCAAATATGTGGTCAAGAATGTGGCCATCAAGCACAATAAGACGGCTACCTTCATGCCCAAACCGGTCTTCCAGGACAACGGCTCGGGCATGCACGTCCACCAGAGCCTGTGGAAGGGTAACGAACCCCTCTTCTACGATGCCAACGGTTACGCCGGCCTGAGCGAACTGGCCCTGTATTATATCGGCGGTTTGTTAAAACACGCCCCCGTCCTGACGGCCTTCTGCAGCCCGATCACCAACTCCTTCAAACGATTGGTGCCCGGCTTTGAAGCCCCCGTCAACCTGGTTTACTCCCAGCGTAACCGCAGCGCGGCCATCCGCATTCCCATGTACTCCAGCAGCCCGGCCGCCAAGAGGATCGAATACCGGCCGCCCGATCCTTCCTGCAACCCGTACCTGGCCTTTGCCGCCCTGTTAATGGCCGGCCTGGACGGCATTAAAAACAAGATCCACCCCGGCGAGCCCCTGGATAAAGACATCTATGACCTGCCGCCGGAGGAAGCGGCCAGGGTGAAGTCCCTGCCCGGCTCCCTGGAGGAAGCCATCGCCGCCCTGGAAAAAGACCACGAGTTCCTGCTCCAGGGAGGCGTTTTCGACGAGGACCTCATTAACGCCTGGATTGAATACAAGCAAAAGCGCGAGATCAACCAGATCAAGTTGCGTCCCCATCCCTATGAGTTCGTTCTGTATTATGATGTTTAAACCGGAGACCTGCACTGCCTGCCCCCTCACCCAGGGGGCGGGCTTTTTTATGGGTGGTGGTACTATTTGCTCTATTCCTGGCGGCTGAAGGACCAGGAGCCCAGGACGCCCATAACAAGGACCATCGCGGCGATAACGGTTAGGTCGAAGCCCAGGCTGTAATGGACCAGGAACTCCAGTACCCGGGGGTCGGCACCGGCGTAAGTGAGGCGGCGCAGGGCGTCAACGCCGTAGGTCAGGGGATCGATTTTCATCAGGAAATTCATCCAGCCGGGCAAATTGGTCATGGGGAAGATGGCGCCGCTGAGGAAAAAGAGGGGCATGATCAGGAAGTTCATGATCATCTGGAAGCCCTCCATGGTTTCCATACGGCTGGCGATGGCAATACCGAAGAAGGTCAGGGCCAGGGAGATAAGGAACAGGGTTCCCAGGAGCTGCAGGATCATCATGGGGGTCAGGGGTACTTTAACAAAAGGTGCCAGGAAGAGCATGATGGCAGCCTGGACGATGGCTACGGTACTGCCTCCCAGGGCCTTACCCAGGGCCGTGGCCCAGCGGGGTACCGGCGCCACCAGGACTTCCTTGAGGAAACCGAATTCCCGGTCCCAGATGATGGAGACACCGGAGAAGATGGAGGTAAAAAGGACGGACATCCCCAGGATGCCGGGATACATGAACTGGACGTAATTTACAGGGATATTGGCCGGTACACCCCGGAAACCCATGGCCGCCGAGATCCCCTGGCCGACGATGAGCAGGTAGAGGAGGGGCTGGCCGATCATGCCGATGAGGCGGCTGCGTTCCCGGATGAAGCGGATAAACTCCCGGTACCAGATGGTGTAGATAGCCCGCAGGGCAGGTTGCATAGAGTTTTCCTCCTTATCCTTAATGTCGCCGGCGGCCATGGCGGCGGTTCAGGCGCATGAGGCTGGCAACCGAAGGTTTTTCTTCCCGGATGGCCCGGCCCGTAAGGTTTAAGAAAACGTCGTCCAGGGTAGGGCGCCGCAAGGATATGCTGTTGATTTGCCCGCCGAAATCGGCGGCCACCCGGGGGATGAAGGTGGCCCCGTCACTAACCTGGAGGCGCAGGCCCTCCTCGTCTTTAATCACCCTGACCCCGTAACGGCCGGCGATCTCCTGCTGTAGCCGGGAATCGTCGATGGTCGTCAGGGTGACCACGTCGCCCCCCAGCTGGCGTTTAAGGTTGTCCGGGGTGTCCAGGGCCTGGATACGGCCGTGGTCGATGATGGCGATGCGGTCGCAGTTTTCTGCTTCATCCATATAGTGGGTGGTCATAAAGATGGTGATGTTTTTCTCCCGGCGCAGCCGGTGGATGTGCTGCCAGATGGCGCTGCGGGTCTGGGGGTCCAGGCCTACCGTCGGCTCGTCCAGGAAGAGTACCCTGGGGTGGTGCAACAGGCCGCGGGCGATCTCCAGCCGCCGGCGCATGCCGCCGGAGAAGGTGCGGACGATGTCCCGGCGGCGGTCAGCCAGGTCGACCATGGCCAGGACTTCAACCATCTTTTCCTTGATGGCCGCCCGGCTGAGGCCATAGAGGAGGCCGTGCAGGTAAAGGTTTTCTTCTGCCGTCAGGCGGTCGTCCAGGGAGTTGTCCTGGAAAACCAGGCCGATGGAGCGCCGGACGGCGTCGGGTTCACGGGCAACGTCAAACCCGGCCAGGGTAAGCCGGCCCGCCGTGGGTTTGAGGAGGGTACAGAGCATCTTGATGGTAGTCGACTTACCGGCGCCGTTGGGCCCCAGGAAGCCGAAGATTTCCCCCTCTTCAACACTGAAAGTGACCCCGGCCACGGCTTCCAGGTCATTAAAGCGCTTGACCAGGTTCTGGACTTCGATTACAGCCACGGGTTTTCTTCCCTTCTTAAAATTTAAAGCCGTTGTTATAAAAATCAATTTTAACAGCGGCTGCGGAAAGGATCAAGGATTGGGCGCCTGGCTATTTGCAGGTAACTTCTTCCAGAGTATTCAAATTCTCGATACCATCTTCTCTTTTTTGCTCCTTTTTCCTCCTGCCTACTGTAATTTTACACTAACCGCCGCAAATAATTTTTCCCGTCTGGCAGGTAATACTTCCCTGGCGTAGCGAATTAACCGGGGGCATATTTATTATGGGGGAGGCGGGCTCATGGCGCGGGTAGTCTTTGTTCCCCGGCGGCGCGCCAGGGGATGGTTAATAACCGCCCTGGCAGTGCTGGGTGCCTTCTGGGCCTGGGGTTGGTATCAGGGGGTAAAAGAGGAACAGGCAATCCAGGCCCTTTCCTGGGCGGTGGCCGGCCAGGTGGTGGTGGTCGACCCGGGTCACGGGGGTATCGACGCCGGGGCCATGGGACCGGGGGGTACGCCGGAACACCGGGTTAATCTGGCCATCAGCAAGTACCTGGCTGGCTTTTTAAAAGCCGGGGGGGCAAAGGTTATTCTGACCCGCCAGGACGATAATGTCCCGCAAGGGGAATCGGGCGACGACCTGGTGGAAAGGGTCCGGCTCGCCGGGAAGGTTGGGGCCGATCTCTTTATCTCCGTGCACTGCAATGCCTTTGACAGCCGGGAGCGTGGCGCCCAGCTCTTTTATGATCCCAAATCGGCTGAAGGAAAGAAGCTGGCTGAGTCCATCCAGGCGGAGATTAAGCGCCTGCTGGCCAATACCGACCGGGTACCTTTAAGTATTGACGCCTTCGTCCTCCGGACCCAGAAAATCCCGGCGGTCATTGTGGAGGTGGGCTTTATATCCAACCCCGAGGAGGAAAAGCTGCTGGCCGATCCCCACTACCAGCGCCGCATGGCCTTTGCCATTTACGCCGGCATTGTTAATTACCTGGCGGGTAAGGGAATCCCTGCCGGGGGGAAACCGGCAGGTTAACAGGTAAAGCCCTGTCCTCCGGCGGTGCCGTGGTGGGGAGATTCCGGAAGCTGGGCCGGGCAAAGGCATAAGGGCCCGGGGCCAGGGCCTGCCGGGCACCGGGAGGGCTGCCGGTAGAGGGATAAAAAGCCCGTGACGGAATGGGTCACGGGCTACTTTTGTCCCCGGGGAACTCCATCCCCTGTCAAATAGCTGGCAGATGTGGTAAAGTAAACCTTGAGGGAAAGGCCCGGGTTCTGGTAATTACATGAAAGGATGGGCGCCGGGCTATATTAAAAGGGGTGATTGCATGGGACGCTTGCTGGATATAGTCTTTATGCCCCACCCGCCAATTATGGTCCCGGAGGTCGGACGCGGCGAGGTGGCAAGGATTAAGGCTACGGTGGCAGCTGCCAGGGAACTGGCGACCAGGGTGGCTGCCCGCCAGCCGGAGGTAATAATTATCATTTCTCCCCACGGCCCGGTCTTCCGCGACGCCGTGGGTATCTGGGCGACACCGGAACTGGCAGGCGACCTGGCGGCCTTCCAGGCGGGGGAGGTCCGGTTTAAGTACACCCTGGACCTCGACTTGAGCCGGGCTATTGCGGCTAAGGCCAGGGAGGAGGGGATAGCAGTCGCCTGGCTCGATGCCCGGGCCAGCAGTAATTACAACTTGACCCCGGAACTGGACCACGGCATGATGGTTCCCCTGTATTTTTTGCGCCAGGCCGGCCTGGAGGTGCCCCTGGTGGCCATGGGCATGGCCCTTATGGAGCGGAAAAAACTCTATGCCTTCGGCGCCGCCCTGGCGAGGGCCGTCAAAGATAGCCCGCGCCGGGCTCTCCTGGTGGCCAGCGGCGATATGTCCCACCGCCTGCTGCCCGGAGCCCCGGCAGGTTACGACCCCCGCGGTAAGGTCTTTGATGCCAGAATAAAGGATGCGCTCGTAAACCTGGATGTAGAAGGCATCCTGGCCATACCGGAAGACTTGGCCGAGGGAGCCGGCGAGTGCGGCCTGCGTTCTTTCATTATGGGGCTGGGGGCCCTGGATGGCTACCGGGTCAAGAGAGAAGTCCTTTCCTATGAAGGCCCCTTCGGTGTCGGCTACCTGGTGGCCCACCTGGAACCCGGCGAGAAGGCCCCGGACCGCAGCCTGCTGGCCCGGGAGACGGCTGCTGCCGGGGAAGAATCCCTGCCGGTGCGCCTGGCCCGGCAGAGCCTGGAACACTACCTGCATACGGGCAAAGTGTTACCGGTCCCCGACCCGCTTCCCCCGGAACTTGCCGGCCGGGCCGGAGCCTTCGTATCTCTAAAGAAAAACGGCCGGCTGCGGGGCTGCATTGGTACCATCAGCCCCACCAGGGAGAACCTGGCCGGGGAGATTATCTACAACGCCCTGGCGGCAGGCCTGGAAGACCCCCGTTTCCCCCCGGTGACGGTCGACGAATTACCCGAGCTCCAGTATTCGGTGGATGTCTTAAGTGAACCAGAACCGGCCACCGTAGCGGACCTGGATCCGAAGGTCTACGGGGTTATTGTCAGCTGCGGTCACAGGCGGGGGTTGCTCCTTCCCGACCTGGAGGGCGTGGATACCGTGGCGGAACAGGTGGCCATTGCCCGTCAGAAGGGCGGCATCGGCCCCGATGAGCCCTACCGGCTGGAAAGGTTCAAGGTAACGCGTTACCATTAACGGGGGCAGGAGCAGGAAGCTGGAGGCAGGGTAACCGGGGGAGAGTGGCACCGGGAATTAGTTTTCCCGAATATCCTGCCCCCGACTTTCGGATTTACGCAGGAGGGGAGCCGTATGGTCGGCGTGACTGAAGCTGCGTATTATGTAAAGCTACCTGGGGAAAAGGTGGAGTGCCGCCTCTGTCCCCATACCTGTGTTATTGCTCCCGGAAAAAGGGGCGTCTGCCGGGTGCGGGAAAACCGTGAGGGTCGCCTTATTACCCGTAATTACGGCCGCTGTTCTTCCTTGGCCCTGGACCCCATCGAAAAAAAGCCCCTCTACCACTTTTACCCCGGCAGCCTTATCCTCTCAGCCGGCACTGTGGGCTGCAACTTCAGCTGTGACTTCTGCCAGAACTGGGAAATAGCCCGGCAAGAGTCCGAGACAGCTGTCATTTCTCCCGATGACCTGGTCCGCAAAGCCAGGGAAGTCCATAGCCCGGGAATAGCCTACACCTACTCCGAGCCCCTGGTCTGGTTTGAATTCGTCCTGGCCACGGCGCAGCTGGCCAGGAATGCGGGGCTGAAGAACGTCATGGTCACCAACGGCTTTATCCGGCCGGAGCCCCTGAAGGAACTCCTGCCCTGGATTGACGCCTGGAATATTGATGTCAAGGGCTTCAGCCTGGAATTTTATCGTAAGGTTGTCCACGGCGATTACCGCCCGGTGCTCCAGACGGCGGCAGCAGCAGTGGAGTCCGGCAGCCATGTGGAGATAACCACCCTCCTGGTTACCGGCCTGAACGACGACTCGACTGAACTGGAAGAACTGGTCAAGTGGGTGGCAACCAACCTGGGGGTGGATACACCCCTCCATTTCTCCCGTTATTTCCCCCGGTACCGCCTTGAGGCGCCACCGACTCCCCTGGAAACTATGCGGCGCGCCAGGGAAATGGCCAGGGAGTATTTGCATTATGTTTATCTGGGCAATGTGGCCGACCCGGAGGCTAGTAATACCTATTGCCCCGTATGCGGTGAGCTGGTCATTCGCCGCACCGGCTATCACGTTTCCTTGCCCGGCCTGGATGGCCGCCGCTGCCGCTCCTGCGGCAGCGAGCTGGCGATTGTCAGATGAGCAGGCAGACCATGCCAGCGAACCATGAAAATGCAGGCTGGCAAGGAGCTGGAATGCAACCAAACCAGTAACCACCATTTTTGCCAGAAGTCTATTTTCGGAGGAGAGCTGTCAACATGCCTGATCTAGCTTCAGCCTGCCGCCTGGCCCTGGCCGGATGCCTGGCCGTCAGGGCGGGGGATAAGGTTCTCATAGTTACCGACACTGATTTGCAGCCCCTGGGGGAGGCCTTCTTCCGGGCCGCCAGGGAGCTGGGGGCCGAGGCGGCTGCGATAACTATGCTTCCCCGGGCCAACCACGGCCAGGAACCCCCGGAGATGGTGGCGGCAGCCATGCTCAAAAGCCAGGTCGTGGTACTGGTTACCTCCAGGTCCCTATCCCATACCCGGGCCCGCCGGGCGGCCAATGACGCCGGCGCCCGCATCGCTTCCCTGGCCGGGGCCACAGCCGATATGCTGGAACGCACCCTGGCCGTTGATTATGACGCCATGGCCGCGGAGTGCGAGGATTTTGCCGCAATCCTTACCGGAGGGCAGGAGGTGCACCTGACGACCCCGGCCGGCACGGATTTAACCTTCAGCATCGCCGGCCGCCGGGGGCGACCCGATACGGGCCTCTATCGCCAGCCGGGGGATTTTGGCAATCTCCCCGCCGGCGAGGCCTATATAGCTCCCGTGGAGGGAACCGCCCGGGGGATGCTGGTTATCGACGGCGCCATGTCCGGAATCGGCTTTTTAAAGGAGCCCCTTCGCATCAAGGTGGAGGAAGGCCGGGCCGTGGAGGTCAGCGGCGGGGAGGCGGCCCGCGTCCTGGAGGAAATACTCAACCGTTATGGCCCGGAGAGCCGTAATATCGCCGAACTGGGCATCGGCCTCAATCCCCTGGCCAAATTGACGGGCAACGTCCTGGAGGATGAAAAGGTGCGGGGTACGGTGCATATCGCCCTGGGGGACAACAGCACCTTCGGGGGCCGGGTGGAAGCCCCCAGCCACCTGGACGGCATCCTGCTGCGGCCCCGGCTCAGCGTAGACGGCCGGCAGGTTTTGTAGAGCCGGGGTAGCGATGGTGCCTGGCAGTAGAAAAACCGGGCGGGAGCCCTTCCCAGCCGGGGGCTGTCAGGGCGGGACGGAAGCCGCCGGTAGCCTGCTGCCGGTAGGGACAGATAACGGGCAGGCCCTGGTCCAGGTGGCCGGCCAGCTCGCACAGGCCATCATTTAAATAGGTACAGTGGCAGTTGCAGGATGCCAGGGACATAGGCTAACCCCCCAGCGCTATTTTTATAGTATTATTTCCATGGTCCGGGAATCTAATCTCCGGGTAGTTAGGGGTTAAATATGCACTGGGTAAAAGAAAAGATTAGCCGGGCTATAGAGGAGATCAAGGACCAGATTATCCAGGTGGCGGAAGCCATCTTTGATCACCCGGAGACGGGGAACGAAGAGTACTTTGCTGCTGATCTCCTGACCGGGATTCTGGCGGAAAAAGGTTTTAAAATTACCAGGCCCCTCTGCCAGTTACCGACGGCTTTTCGGGCCGAACTGGCCACCGGGACCCCCGGGCCCCGGGTAGGCCTGCTAGCCGAGTATGATGCCCTGCCGGAGCTGGGCCACGCTTGCGGCCATAACCTCATCGCAGCCGGCAGCCTGGGCGCGGCCTTAGGTCTGGCGGCCGCTGCCCGGGAATTGCGCGGGAATATTGTGGTCCTGGGAACTCCGGCCGAGGAAAGCCACGGCGCCAAGGTGTTACTTGCCAGGGAGGGGGCGTTGGACGACCTGGATGTGGCCATGATGTTCCACCCCGGGGACACCAATGCCGTCGAGGCGACTTCCCAGGCCCTGGAGGCCCTGGAGTTTATTTTTGAAGGCCGGGCCGCCCATGCCGCCTCCTGCCCGGGGGAAGGCGTCAACGCCCTGGAAGCAGTTATCCAGCTGTTTAATAACATCCATGCTTTGCGGCCCTATTTAAAGGACGAGACCAGCATCCACGGCATTATTGCCGAGGGGGGGGTCTCACCCAACATTATCCCGGAACGGGCGGTGGCCCGTTTTTACCTCCGGGCCCGCACCAGGGAAGCCCTGAACCGGTTGGCCCGGCGGGTGGAGGATTGTGCCGCGGCGGCGGCCCTGGCCACCGGTACCCGTTTCTGGTACCACAACTACGAGCCCTCCTACGAGGCCATGCTTGTCAACCGCACCCTGGCAGGCGCCTGGAAGAGAAATTTGCAGGAACTGGGCGTCACCGACCTGGTCCCGGCCTGCCGCAGCCGGGGTTCCCTGGATATGGGCAATGTCAGCAGGGTAGTGCCGGCCATCCACCCCTACCTGTCCCTTGATGCGGGGAAACTGGTACCCCATACCCGGGAGTTTGCCCGGGCCGTCAGGGGTGAGGCCGGCCGGCGCCTGGCCATCCTGGCCGCCAGGGCCCTGGCCTGGACGGCGGTAGACGTCATGCTGGACCGGGAACTGCTGGCGCAGATCAAAGCCGAGTTCGCCGGCAGGCAGGCGGCCGGGTAACTGGTAGAATCCAAAATTTGCGTCCCGGCTGGTACCAGTCATTCATACCCGCCATCCTGTTGCATAAAGTTTTAAAGGATGGGAGGGGTGGACATGACGTACCGCTGGTTATGGCTCAGGGCCCTGGCGATCCTGGCGGTAGCAGCCTTCGTTTTCTGGCAGCGGACGGCGACAGGGCAGCCCGGTCCTTACGAGGCCCGGGAGCTGGCAGTAATGGGCCAGGAGGCCCGGGGAGGGAAGGAGATCTTGGAGGACCTGGCCCGGGGCCGGGGCGCCGGGGTCTACCACCTTGAGGCCGAGGGTGACGTGATTCCGGACACCGGGGTGGAGAAGATCATCGGCGTCACCCTGTCCAAGGACCGGGGTATGCTGGGGGTTTTCCGCCAGGGGGACGGGCAACCGGTAATGCTGGCTTCGCTGGATACCCTGCCCCTGCAGGAGGTCAGGGTCGTTCAGCTGGAAACGGGACGCAACGCCGTGTTGATCCGCGAACTCCTGGACGAGCGTTTCGGTGCCTACTTTCTGAGTAGTTTCTACGTCCTGTACACCTGGGAAGATGGCAAACTCCAGGAGATCTGGCGCAAGGTGGCCAGCAACGAAGAGCGCTGGAACAAGAAGTGGATGGCCCGGGGGGAAGGCTGGCAGGGTGTCAGCGAACAGGTAACTACGGATTTTACCCGGTCGGAGGGTAAACTGGCCATTAAAACCATCAGCAACCAGACCCTCTGGTCTGCACCGGCAGCCACCGGGCCGCGCACGAAGGTCCAGAGCCGGACGGTTACCCATACCTATCGCTGGGAACCGGCCTGGAGGGCTATGGTCATGGCGGAAGGCCGGGTAAACGCAGCCACTGCCCTGAAGGAACGCCGGGGGAATAAATACGTAGACCGCCTGCAACTGGCAGCGGGGGAGAAGGTAGCCGTCCTGGAGGACGAGGACCTGCTCTCCTGGCTCAGACCGGGGGAGCCGTCATACTGGCGGGTAAAGGTGCGAAACGGCCAGGTGGGGTATATCCTGAAAAGCTACCTGGATCTTCAGCCGGGTCCTTAGCCGGAGGAAGGGCCGGGATTTGAGACGGCCCATGTTAATGCGGTACGCGGTTCCCGGATTTCCCGCCAGACCCAGAAAGGGCCTGGATGCAGGAAGAGAAAATGACTACAAACTTGAGATAGATGAGCAGCGGCCACGAAAGCAGCCCGAGGGGGCTGCTTTTTTCTCAGGTTGCAGCTGCGGCCGTATAATTTAGGCCATGACGGTTGCCGGGACGGCTCCTGCGGCGGCCGGCGATCCGGCCGGCATGAAGACCACCCGGGAAGGAAAATATCAGCCGGGACACCGCTATGCCATGTTAAGATAAAGTAAAATTCTACCCGGCCTATTGCATTATTATACATCTGAAGTGTATAATTATAAACACCAACCGAGGAGGTCCCTCACTTTGATTAAAGCCGGAATTATTGGTGCTACCGGTTACACGGGAGCCGAACTGGTCCGCATTTTGAGCCGGCACCCGGAAGTAGAGCTGGTGGCCCTTACCTCACGCAGTTACGCCGGGGAAGGGATGGCCGGCGTTTACCCGTCCCTTACCGGCTATACCAGCCTCACCTGTGAGAATTTGAGTCCCGATGAGGTTATGGACCGGGCGGAAGTAATCTTTATCGCCCTGCCCCACGGCCACGCCGTCCCGGTAGCCACCCGGGCCAGGGAACGGGGGCTCAAGGTAATTGACCTGGGCGCCGACTGGCGCTTCCGAAACGCCGGGACTTACGAAGAATGGTACAAAATCCAGCACGGCAACTACGAGCTGGCGGCCCGTGCCGTCTACGGGCTGCCGGAGATTCACCGGGAGGCCATCCGCAGCGCCGGCCTGGTGGCCAATCCCGGTTGTTACCCCACCAGCGCCATCCTGGGCCTGGCTCCCCTGCTTAAGGGCGGTTACATTGACCCGTCGACCATCATAATCGACGCCAAGTCAGGGGTTTCCGGGGCCGGCCGGGAGGCCAGGGTTACCAGCCTCTTCGTCGAGTGCAACGAAAGCATTAACCCTTACGGCGTCGCCGGCCACCGCCATACCCCGGAGATCGAACAGGAACTCAGCAGCCTGGCCGGCGAAGAGGTTAAAGTAACCTTTACCCCCCACCTGCTTCCCATCAGCAGGGGGATCTTGAGTACCATGTACGCCACCCTGGTACGGCCGGCATCAACGGAGGAACTGCGAGGAGTATATGAAGAATTTTATGCCGGCGAGCCCTTTGTCCACCTCCTGCCCCCCGGCCAGTGGCCCCACACCCGCTGGGTATATGGCAGCAACAACTGCCACCTTAATCTCACCGTAGATACCCGCACCGGCCGGGTGGTGGTGGCCAGCGCCATCGACAACCTGACCAAAGGCGCTTCCGGCCAGGCGGTGCAGAACCTTAACCTTATGTGCGGTTTCCCGGAGACCACGGCCCTGGAAGTACCAGGATTATGTCCATAAATGCAAGGACCCCCTCATGGGGGCTGACGCCCCCGCCACGAACCCATGAGAATGCAGGGTGAGGCAAGGGGCTGGAGGGTACAGTCTGAGGGCTCCGGTGGTTCTCGGCTAGCAAACTTGGCGCTCAGCCTTGCTCGGCGGCGGGGGTGGCTTGGTTTTTATCCCTTTGATCAATCATAATGGGGCGTGGTATTTCTCGTTCCTGAAGCCACGTTGCGATCCCCATCCCGTTCACCGCCGCCTCGCTTCGGCTTCGCTGAGTTTGCTGACGCCTCGAACCAAGTCGCCCTCGCCTGTACCCTCCAGCCCCTAAAAAGCTGGAATATAATTCAATTAACAGTCGCCATTTTTGGTAAAACCCTATCTCCGGAGGAGAAGACAATGACGCAAGACTTCCGGCCGGTTGCCGGCGGCATCACCGCCCCGCGGGGTTTTGTCGCCGCCGGTATTCATGCCGGCTTAAAAAAGGAGAAATTGGACCTGGCCCTGATTGTCAGCGAGGTACCGGCGGCGGCGGCGGCCGTCTACACCCGCAACCGCGTCAAGGCGGCGCCCCTGCGAGTGACGGCGGAACACCTCAAGGCCGGCCTGGCCCGGGCCATTGTCGCCAACAGCGGCTATGCTAACGCCTGTACCGGGGAGCGGGGTTACCGGGACGCCCGGGAGATGGCGGCAGTCACGGCCGGAGCCGTCGGTTGCGAACCATGGCAGGTGGTGGTGGCCTCCACCGGCGTCATCGGCGTGCCCCTGCCTATGGATAAAATCACCACCGGCATCCAGGCCGCTGCCGCCCGGCTGGCGGTGGAGGGAGGCAGAGATGCGGCGGCAGCCATCATGACCACCGATACCCGGATCAAAGAGATCGCCATCCAGTTGCCCCTGGGGGGAGAGACGGTAACTATTGCCGGCATCGCCAAGGGGTCGGGCATGATCCACCCCAATATGGGCACCATGCTCTGCTTCCTGACCACCGACGCTGCCATCGAACAGGAGGATCTGGAACAGGCCCTGAGGGTGGTAGTGGATCGGACCTTTAATATGGTGACCGTGGACGGCGACACCAGCACCAACGACATGGCCGTCATCCTGGCCAACGGCTGCGCCGGCAACGCCCCCTTGACCATTGAAGAGCATGCTGCCTTCCGGTCCGGGTTGGAGTATGTCTGTCGCTACCTGGCCCGCCTCATCGCCCGTGACGGGGAAGGGGCCAGTAAACTGATAACCGTTGAGGTTTATGGCGCGGCCAGCGAGGTCGAGGCCCGCCAGGTGGCCCGGTCCGTAGCCGGTTCCAACCTGGTCAAGAGCGCCATCTTCGGCGCTGACGCCAACTGGGGCCGCATCATCTGTGCCGCCGGTTACTCCGGTGCTGATATCGACCCGGATAAGATAGACATCTACCTGGAAAGCCACGCCGGCCGCGAGCAAATGGCCGCCGGTGGCGAGCCCCTGCCCTTCAGCGAAGCAAAGGCGGCGGCCATCCTGGCGGAAGAGGAGATTACCATCATCCTGGATCTGAACCGGGGCCGCGCCGCGGCTACAGCCTGGGGCTGCGACCTTACTTATGATTATGTAAAGATTAATGCCTCTTACCGGACTTGATAGGAGGGACCGGTGATGACCCTTTCGCCCCTGGAAAAAACGGGCATCTTAATCGAGGCCCTGCCCTATATCCGCCAGTTCTACGGCAAGACGGTGGTCATCAAATACGGCGGCCACGCCATGGTCAACTGTGAATTAAAGAAGGCCGTCATGCAGGACGCCGTCCTCATGCACCTGGTGGGTATGCGGCCGGTCATCGTCCACGGCGGCGGTCCGGAGATTACCAGCATGCTGGGCCGCCTGGGTAAAGAGTCGCAATTCATCCAGGGCCAGCGGGTAACTGATGCCGAGACCATGGAGATCGTGGAAATGGTCCTGGTTGGGAAGATTAACAAAGAGATCGTGGCCAACATCCACCGTTACGGCGGCAAGGCCATTGGCCTCTGCGGCAAAGACGGTCACCTCATTGAAGCCCGCAAGCAGGTGGCCCGCATCCAGAAAGACGGGGAAGAAATGGACCTGGACCTGGGCTATGTGGGCCAGGTGGAGCGGGTCAACCCCGGTATTATCGAAACCGTCATTGCCGAGGGCTACATCCCTGTTGTCGCCCCCATCGGCGTAGGTCCCGGCGGGGAGAGCTATAACATCAACGCCGACCTGGTAGCCGGCGAGCTGGCCGTAGCCCTCCAGGCAGACAAACTGGTGCTCCTGACGGACGTGGAGGGCATCCTGGCTGACCGCGACGACCCGGCTTCCCTGATCTCCTCCCTGGAGGTCGGCCGGGTGCCGGAGCTGATCCAGCAGGGCGTCATAGCCGGCGGCATGATCCCCAAGGTCAACTGCTGCATCCGCGCCCTGGAGGGCGGCGTCAAGAAGACCCATATTATTGACGGCCGCATTCCCCACTCGATTCTGCTGGAGGTCTTCACCGATACCGGGGTGGGGACCATGGTTGTGCCGGGGTAAATATCAGCCTGGCTAGAAAATTAAATGCGCGAGGAATAAAACAATATATCAGGAGGTGGCCGGAAAATGGATAATGCGGCTATTGTGTCCCGGGGAGAGAAATACGTTATGCGGACTTACGGGCGCTACCCCATGGCCCTGGTCCGGGGTGAAGGCGCCCGGGTCTGGGATGCCGACGGCAAGGAGTACCTGGACTTTGTCAGCGGCCTGGCCGTCAATTCCCTGGGTCACTGCCATCCCCGGGTGGTGGAGGCCATCCGGGAGCAGGCCGGCAGGCTCATCCACTGCTCCAACCTCTACTGGATCGAACCCCAGGTGGAACTGGCCCGCCTGCTGGTGGAGAACTCGGCCCTGGATAAAGTATTTTTCTGTAACAGCGGCGCCGAGGCCAACGAGGCTGCCATTAAACTGGCCCGCAAATACGCCAAGGAACACCGGGGGCCGGAGAGCTACGAGATAATAACCATGCGCCGTTCCTTCCACGGCCGCACCCTGGCCACCCTGACGGCCACCGGCCAGGAGAAATTCCACCACGGCTTTGCTCCCCTGCCGGCGGGGTTCAGATACGTTCCCTTCAACGACCTCTCCAGCCTGCGGGCGGCGGTCGGCCCCCGCACCTGCGCCGTCATGCTGGAACCGGTCCAGGGAGAAGGCGGCGTCTACGCGGCCAATAAGGATTACCTCCAGGCCGTGCGCGCCCTCTGCGATGACGAAGGGCTCCTGCTGATCTTTGATGAAGTCCAGTGCGGCCTGGGCCGGACGGGATATCTCTTCGCCTACCAGTATTACGAGGTCGAGCCCGATATCCTGACCCTGGCCAAGGCCCTGGCCGGCGGTGTGCCCATCGGTGCCATGCTCGCTAAAGAAAAGGCGGCTTCTGCCTTTACCCCCGGGGACCACGCCTCCACCTTCGGCGGCAACCCCCTGGCGACGGCGGCCGGCGTGGCGGCCTTTAAGGCCCTCCTGGAAGAAGGGCTGGTGGAGAATGCCCGGGTGCTGGGGCAGTATTTTTACCAGCAATTAGAAGGGCTGGCCCGGGAATTCCCCCGGCTGACCGAGGTGCGGGGTCGTGGCCTCCTGCTGGGGGTAGAGATTGACGGCCCGGCAGGAGAGGTGGTGGCGGCCTGCCAGGAGCGGGGCCTTTTAATCAACTCCCTCCATGGTCATGTTCTCCGCTTCCTGCCGCCTTTGATAGTCACCCGGGAGGATATTGACCGGGCAGTGACCATTTTAAAGGAAGCCTTGCACGAAGTACTGGGGCAGGGGCAGAAATAAGGCGGGCACCCACCATACTTCCCGGTTGAGGGACGGAGGGAAAATAATAGAGGCAAGGATTACGGGTTTGAGGTAAAATGAGGTAGAATAAGGAATGCAATTGAGGAAAGGAGCGAAGGTATAATGAATGACCTGGCGGGGAGCCTGAGAGGCCGTGATTTTCTCTCCCTGAAGGACTTCTCGAGCGAAGAAATTTTTTACCTGCTGGACCTGGCGGACGATCTCAAGGCCAAACTCAAAAGGGGGGAACCCCATCCCCTGCTGGCCGGTAAAACCCTGGGTATGATCTTTACCAAACGTTCCACCCGCACCCGGGTCTCCTTCGAAGTAGGCATGTACCAGCTGGGAGGTTATCCCCTCTTCCTGACCAAGGACGACCTGCAACTGGGCCGGGGAGAAACCATTGCCGACACTGCCCGGGTCCTTTCCCGCTACCTGGACGGGATCATGATCCGGACCTATTCCCACCGGGAGGTTGAGGAGCTGGCGGAATACGCCTCCATCCCGGTCATTAACGGCCTGACTGATTTCCTTCATCCCACCCAGGCCCTGGCGGATATCATGACCATCCGCGAGTGGAAGGGAAAACTGCAGGGCCTCAACCTCACCTTTGTCGGTGACGGTAACAACGTGGCCCACTCCCTCATGTACGGCGGCGCCAAGGTGGGGCTCAACGTCACCATTGCCTGCCCTTCCGGCTATGAGCCCATGCCCCAGGTGGTCGAGGAGGCCCGGCGCATTGCTGCCGGCAACGGTTGCCAGATAACCGTCACCAACAACATCAAAGAAGCCGCCGAAGGCGCCGATATCCTCTATACCGACGTCTGGGCGAGTATGGGCCAGGAGGACGAAGCCGAGAAGCGGCGCCAGGCCTTTCGCAAATACCAGATCAACAGCGAGCTCCTCAAGCTGGCTAAGCCGGACGCCATGGTCCTCCACTGCCTGCCCGCCCACCGGGGCGAAGAGATCACCGACGAGGTCATGGACGGACCCCGGTCGGCCGTCTTTGACGAGGCCGAGAATCGTCTCCACGCCCACAAGGCCATCATGGTAGCCCTGATGGGTTGATGGCTCAGCCCGCAGCCATCCTGCCAATCCGGCCTCCTGCACCGGGACGCAGTAATGTTTCCGGGCCATGGGGCCGGGTAAACATTTTGGGATATGAAAGGAGTCTTTACTGTGGCCGAAAAGGTAGTTCTCGCCTATTCCGGCGGGCTGGATACCTCCATTATTATCCCCTGGCTCAAGGAAACCTATGGTTATGAGGTTATCGCCGTGGCCGTCGATGTCGGCCAGGGAGAAGAGCTGGAACCCCTGGAGGAAAAGGCTATAAAGAGCGGGGCCAGCAAGATCTACATCCTGGATAAAAAGAAGGAGTTTGTGGAGGAGTACATCTGGCCCACCCTCAAGGCCGGCGCTGTTTACGAGGGCAAGTACCTCCTGGGCACCTCCTTCGCCCGGCCCCTTATCGCCAAATGCCTGGTGGAGGTCGCCGCGCAGGAAGGGGCCACGGCCGTGGCCCACGGAGCCACCGGCAAGGGCAACGACCAGGTGCGTTTCGAACTGGGGGTCAAGGCCTTAAATCCCCGGCTAAAGGTCATCGCCCCCTGGCGGATCTGGAACATCCGCTCCCGGGAAGAGGCCATTGACTACGCCGCCGCCCGGGGCATCCCGGTGCCGGTGACTAAAGACCGGCCCTACAGCATGGACCGCAACCTCTGGCACCTGAGCCACGAGGGAGGCGATCTCGAGGATCCCTGGAATGCACCCGGGGACGACCTTTACCTGATAATTACCCCGCCGGAACAGGCCCCGGACAAACCGGCTTATGTAACCATCGACTTTGAAAAGGGTATTCCGGTAGCCGTGGACGGGGAAAAACTGGACGCCGTCGCCCTGGTGGCGAAGCTCAATGACCTGGCGGCGGCCAACGGTGTGGGCATAGTCGACATTGTAGAAAATCGCCTGGTGGGCATGAAGTCCCGGGGCGTTTATGAAACCCCCGGGGGCACGATCCTCTATACAGCCCACCGGGAACTGGAGTACCTCACCCTGGACCGCATGACCATGCATTTCAAAGAAATGGTGGCCGCCAAGTACGCCGAGCTGGTTTACGACGGCAACTGGTTCTCGCCCCTGAAAAAAGCCCTGGACGCCTTTGTGGACAGCACCCAGGAGACGGTCACCGGTACGGTGCGCCTGAAACTCTATAAAGGCAGCTGCACCCCGGCCGGGGTCAAATCGCCTTATTCTATCTACAGCGAGGACCTGGTCACCTTCGGCGCCGGCCGCGACTACGACCACAAAGACGCCACCGGTTTCATCAACCTCTTCGGCCTGCCCTTGAAAGTACGGGCGCTGATGGAGCAAAAAACTGGACTGAGATAGGAGTATTTTTATGAAACTCTGGGGCGGACGTTTTACCAGGACAACCGACCGGCTGGTGGAAGACTTCCACTCCTCCATCAGCTTCGACCAGCGCCTCTATAAAGAGGATATCGCCGGTTCCATCGCCCACGCCCGCATGCTGGCAGCGGTGGGCCTCATCACACCGGCCGAAGGTGAAGCCATTATCAAAGGCCTGGAGGAAATCCGGGCCGACATCGAGGCGGGCCGGGTGACCTTCGACGTGGGCGCCGAGGACATCCACATGAACATCGAAAAGCTCCTCACCGAGCGCATCGGCGAGGCCGGTAAGAAGCTGCACACGGCCCGCAGCCGCAACGACCAGGTGGCCCTGGACCTGCGGCTCTATTTAAAAGAAGAGATTCCTGCCGTCAAAAAGCTCCTGGCCGGCCTGCAGCAGGTCCTGGTGGACCTGGCCGCGCAGCACCTCCAGACCATCATGCCCGGCTATACCCACCTGCAGAAGGCCCAGCCCGTCACCCTGGCCCACCACCTGATGGCCTACTTTGAGATGTTCTACCGCGACCAGCAGCGCCTGGACGGCTGCCTTGACAGGGTCGACGTCATGCCCCTGGGCGCCGGGGCCCTGGCCGGGACCACCCTGCCTATCGACCGGGAGCTGGTTGCCCGGGAGCTGGGCTTTAAGGCTATCAGCGCCAATTCCCTGGACGCCGTTAGCGACCGCGATTTCGTGGTCGAGTTCCTGGCAGCCGCCTCCCTTATTATGATGCACCTGAGTCGCCTGGCGGAAGAGGTCATTTTCTGGTCCAGCGAGGAGTTCGGTTTTCTGGAACTGGATGACGCCTACAGCACCGGTTCCAGTATGATGCCCCAAAAGAAGAACCCCGATGTGGCCGAACTGGTGCGGGGTAAGACCGGCCGGGTATACGGCCACCTCATGGGCATGCTGGCGGTTTTAAAGGGCCTGCCCCTGGCCTACAACAAGGACCTGCAGGAGGATAAGGAAGCCCTCTTTGACGCCCTGGATACCGTCAAGGGCTGTCTCATGGTCTTCACCCCCATGCTGGCCACGGCCAGGTTCCGGGTGGAGCGCATGCGGGCCGACGCCTCCCGGGGGTTTGCCGCGGCTACCGATGTGGCCGAGTACCTGGTGCGCAGGGGCCTGCCCTTCCGGGAGGCCCATGCCGTGGTCGGTTCCCTGGTCCTCCACTGCCTCCGGGAGGGCCGCAGCTTCCAGGATTTAAGCCTGGAGGAGTGGCAGTCCTTCTCGCCGCTGTTTGGCAATGATATTTTCGGGTGCCTCGAGGCCGAGGCCTGCGTCAACGGCCGCAACCTCCCCGGCGGCCCGGCACCGGAGGCCGTGGGCCGGGCCCTTGAGCGGGCCAGGCGAATCCTCGCCGGGATTCAGGCCGGACTTTCAGGATAGGGAGGGGAGCGGGTGACCAGAATCATTACCTGCGACGAGATTACCCGGGCAGTGGCCGATCTCTGCCGGGAGGCCAATTACTACCTGGGGAAGGACGTGCGGGGAGCCCTGGAAGGGGCCCTGGCCAGGGAGGTCTCGCCCCAGGGGAAAGACGTCCTGAACCAGCTCCTGGAGAATGCCGCCATCGCCGCCGCTGAGGAGGTGCCCATCTGCCAGGATACAGGGGTGGCGGTGGTCTTTCTGGAACTGGGCCAGGAGGTGCAGGTTCAAGGTGGCTATCTCTATGACGCCATCAACGCCGGCGTCCGCCAGGGGTATACAGAGGGCTACCTGCGTAAATCCATGGTCTACCCGCCCCTGGACGGCCGGAATACGGGGGACAACACGCCGGCCATTATTCACACGGAAATTGTTCCCGGTGATAAATTGACCATCACCGTGGCGCCCAAGGGCGGCGGCAGCGAAAATATGAGCGCCGCCGTCATGCTGGCGCCGGCTGCCGGCATCCGGGGTGTGAAGGAGTTTGTCCTTGAGACCGTCAAGAAAGCAGGTCCCAACCCCTGCCCGCCGCTGATCGTAGGGGTCGGCATCGGGGGTAATTTTGAAAAATGTGCCCTGCTGGCCAAGAAAGCCCTGCTGCGCCCCCTGGGCGAGCCCCATCCCCTGGAAGGGATAGCCGCCCTGGAAAGGGATCTGCTGGAGAGCATCAACTGCCTGGGCATCGGTCCCGGGGGGTTCGGAGGCCGGATTACGGCCCTGGCGGTGCACGTCGAGATCTTCGCCCGCCATATTGCCAGCCTGCCCGTAGCCGTAAATATCCAGTGCCACGCCGCCCGGCATAAGAGCATCACCCTTTAGGGGCAGCAAACCGCTCCACCATCGTTCCGGCGGCATTCTCTCCGGGAAGACCCTGGCGGTAAAATAGCAGGTGCTCCAGCATTTTTGTAGTAATAAGCGGGATAAGATATGAGCAGCGAATTCGAGTATTAACACTACCGGGGCGCTTGATCAATTTGTTACACAGCGGATAGTATTTAAAATTTCCGCCATAAGGGGAGGCCGGGAGATGAAGTTTAAGTATCCGAGCCGCGGGACGGCACCCATGGATAGCAACCCCGCCTGCCGCCGGGGAGCGCCGGCAACAGAGGACAAGCGAATCCGTACCCCCCTGGAAGATGCCGTTGTCGAAGACCTCCGGTCCGGGGACCGGGTGCTGGTAAGCGGCGTTATCTACGCCGCCCGGGACAGCGCCCATAAAAGGCTGGTTGAACTCCTGGACCGGGGTGAAGAACTCCCCGTAGACCTCAAGGGGCAGATTATTTACTACGTAGGTCCAGCCCCGGCCAGACCCGGCCGGGTTATCGGCTCCGCCGGGCCCACCACCAGCGGCCGCATGGATCCCTATACCCCGCGGTTAATCGCCGCCACCGGCCTCAAGGGCATGATCGGTAAAGGGTATCGTTCGTCTGAGGTCAAGAAGGCCCTGGTGGATCATAAAGCCGTCTACTTTGCCGCCGTAGGCGGGGCCGGAGCTTTAATCGCCAGGTGCATTAAAAGAGCGGAAGTAATCGCCTATCCCGACCTGGGGCCCGAGGCCCTGCACCTCCTGGAGGTCGAGGACCTGCCCGTCACCGTAATAAACGACTGCTACGGCGGGGATCTCTATACCGAAGCCCTGGCCAGGTATAGTATAAAGGAAGTCCCTGAACTTCCTCTGGGTAAAGACCCAGCGCTGTCATAGTTGCGGCCGGGAGTTTGATCTCTACTGCCATAATTGCGGCGAAGAATTAAAAACAAAAGGCCCGGCTGGCTGTAACCAGTGCCTTTGTCCTCATTGTGGCGTTAAAAATTCTTATCCCGACCTGGAAAGTGGCCCTCCCGGGCATAGGATGGTGGCCATTGAATATCATTTCTCCTATTGCCCCGGGGGAAAGCAAACGATATTTTATTTATCCTGACGCACCACGGGGACAAAGACCGCTTATTGGCACTACTCGAGTAGCGTCTACGCAAAAGGACAGCCCTAACTGTATTTCGTGTATTTTACCCCTTCTCGGCCAGCGTATCGCCGTATTTCAAGTGTACAAAACGGTTAAAGAAACTTAAATGGCCCGGCAGGATTCTGTCCTTTGATGTGGAATAAGAAAACTTATTAAACTTCAAGGTAGGACGGGAGGATGGCAGGGTGAAGTTTTTTATTTTGGGCCTCTATTTCATGATGATGGTAGGCATAGGTTTTTACAGTCTTAAAAGATCGCGGGATGTCGGCGGCTTTTTCCTGGGTAATCGTACCGTGGGCCCCTGGGTATCGGCCTTTGCCTACGGGACGACTTACTTTTCCGCCGTTATTTTTATAGGTTATGCCGGTAAAGTGGGCTGGGGTTTCGGCCTGTCCGACCTGTGGATCGTCATCGGCAACGCCTTTATCGGCAGTTTTCTGGCCTGGAAAGTCCTGGCGCGGCCGACGCGGGAAATGACGGTTCGCTTGAAGGCCATGACCATGCCCGAGTTCCTGGCCGCACGTTACGACAGCCCGGCTTTACGGACGCTGGGGGCGCTGGTAATCTTTATTTTCCTGGTGCCCTATTCGGCGTCGGTTTATATGGGTTTGAGTTACCTCTTCGAGCAGGTTTTCCGCATTAACTTTACCACGGCCCTCATTGCCATGGCTGCCTTTACGGCCCTTTACCTGGTCCTGGGCGGCTACATCGCCGTTACCCTGACTGATTTCATCCAGGGTCTGATTATGATTGGCGGCGTCGGGGTCCTGATATATTATGTTATATCTGCGCCTCCGGTGGGCGGGCTGGCTGGCGGTATCAGCCGCCTGGCGGCCATTGATCCGCGCCTGGTTAATCCGGTGGGCCCCAACTGGCCCGCCCTCCTTTCCCTGGTGGTACTTACCAGCCTGGGACCCTGGGGCCTGCCCCAGATGGTGCAGAAGTTCTATGCTATTAAGGATGAGCGTTCCATCTGGCCGGCGACGGTGGTTTCCACCCTGTTTGCCTTGATTATAGCTACCGGTGCTTACTTCACCGGCGCCTTTGGCCGCCTCTTCTTCAACAACCGGATGCCCTTGCTTAACGGCCAACCCAACCCGGACCTCATTATGCCCCAGATTATCAACCAGTATCTGCCGCCCTGGGTTGGGTTGCTCCTGCTCTTGCTGGTGCTGGCGGCCTCCATGTCTACCCTGGCTTCCCTGGTACTGGTATCAAGTTCCGCGGTGGCTATTGACCTGGTCCAGGGCGGAGCTCCGGGGGTTTCCCGCCGTATAGTCCTGACCCTGCTGCGTTTCCTCTGTTTCTTTTTTATTGGCCTTTCAGTCTATATTGCCCTGAAGCCCACTATTATCATGGTCCTTATGTCCCTTTCCTGGGGCACGGTGGCTGGAGCCTTTCTGGCGCCTTATATCTACGGCCTGTACTGGCCCCGTGCCACTAAAGCCGGGGCCTGGGCGGGGTTCCTGAGCGGGCTGGCTATATCCCTGGGCCTGTCCTTTTACTACCACCTGGATGGCAGCGTCATCCCGACTATAGGCTCCCTGGCCATGGTTATAACGTTGGGAGTGGTTCCCCTGGTGAGCCTCGTCACACCGGCCTTCTCCAGGGAGCATCTGGCTAGAGTTTTTGGTGCCGGCAGGGCAGCTAATCTGGCAACCAAAGGATTGGTGACTGATGATCTGGGATTCGGAAAATGAATGCCGCCCCCGGGCGGAGATCGAGGCCCTGCAACTGGGGCGCCTCCAGGAGACGGTAGCCAGGGCCTACGAGAGGGTGCCCTTTTATCGCCAGGCCATGGAAACAAAAGGTATCCGGCCTTCGGACATCCGCAGTCTCGAAGACGTGCGTCTCCTCCCCATGACCACCAAGGAGGACTTCCGCCGGAATTACCCTTACGGCCTTTTTGCGGTGCCGCTGAAGGAGATCGTCCGTCTTCAGGCCTCCTCCGGCACCACCGGCCGTCCGGTGGTGGTTGGTTATACTCGCCGGGATCTGGAGACCTGGACGGACCTGGTGGCGCGGATGGTGTCCCTGGCCGGGGTGACCCCCGAGGATGTCGCCCAGGTGGTTTTTGGCTACGGCCTTTTCACCGGCGGTTTCGGCCTGCACTACGGGCTGGAGCGGGTCGGGGCCACTGTTGTACCGGCCTCGGCCGGCAATTCCAAGCGCCATATTATGTTAATGCGTGACTTCGGCACTACCGTCGTGGTGGGGACGCCCTCCTATGTCCTGCACCTGGCGGAGGTAGCGGCAGAGGAAGGAGTAGATCCGCAGGCCCTCCCCGTGCGCCTGGGTCTCTTCGGCGGTGAGGCCTCCAGCCGGGAGATGCTCCGGGAAATCGAGCGGCGCTGGGGGATGCGGGCTACTGACAACTACGGCCTCACGGAGGTGATGGGTCCCGGCGTTTCCGGCGAGTGCGAGTACCAGGACGGCCAGCACGTGGCCGAGGATCACTTCCTGGTGGAGATCCTGGACCCGGCCACCTGGGAACCCTGCCCGCCCGGGGTCAAGGGCGAGGTGGTCATCACCACCCTGACCAAGGAAGCGTTGCCGGTGCTGCGCTACCGCACCCGGGATATTTCCTCCTTAAATTTTGAACCCTGCCGCTGCGGCCGCACCACGGCCCGCCTGGCCAAGATTACCGGCCGCACGGATGACATGCTCATTATCCGGGGCGTCAACGTCTTCCCCTCCCAGGTGGAGAGCGTTCTGATGGAAATAGACGGCGTATCGCCCCACTACCAGCTCATCGTCAGCCGGCGCAACTACCTCGACGAGCTGGAGGTGCGGGTGGAGGTAGATCCTGACTTCTTCAGCGACCGTTATCGCCACCTGGAAGAGCTGGAGGAAAAGGTCATGGACCGCCTGAACACAGTACTGCAGCTGAAGGCCAGGGTGCGCCTGGTAGAACCCCACAGTATCGCCCGGAGCGAAGGTAAAGCCCGGCGGGTGGTGGACTTGCGCCAGAAGTAAGGCTAATGGTTACTTATCACTACTTCGTTAATACAGGCGTCAATTCGGGCATTTACACATGCCTTATTGACGCCTGTATTATTAATGGGTATTATGATGTTGAATAACTTCCACATAAAATTAGGGGGCGACTCCATGCGGACTATCCAGATTACAATTGATGAACCTATGTTAGGAGAGGTAGACCGTGTTACGCAGCAGCTTGGTATAACACGGTCAGCGTTTATTCGTCACGCCCTGCGACTCGCCCTTAAACAGCAAAAAACCTCATTGATGGAACGCAAGCATCGCGAAGGGTATGCTAAAAAACCTGTTGAAGCGGGTGAATTTGATATTTGGGAAACTGAACAGGAGTGGGAGAACCTGTGAATCGTGGGGAGGTAAGGTGGTATTCTTTTAAGCCGCCGGATAAAAGGCGGCCTGTTTTAATTTTAACCCGCAATTCAGCTATTTCTTTTCTTAACGACGTAACCATTGCACCTGTAACGTCAAATATCCGGGATATACCTTCGGAAATAGTAATCGGTCCCGAAGACGGCATGCCTTATCATTGCGCGGTAAATTTTGATCATATCCAAACTGTATCCAAAGACAGATTGGGGGAGTTGATTGCCACACTTTCAGATGATAAAATGGCTGAAGCTGGCGTGGCTATATGCTTCGCCCTGGGTGTCGAAATATAAAGTAAATGTAAGCCCTGGCCCGGATTAAGGCGGGCCTGGAGTACGGGAGAGGTGAAATCGTGCGGGAACTGTTAATCGGCAACCATGCCCTGGCCCGGGGGGCCTGGGAAGCCGGGGTCCGGGTGGCCGCCGCTTACCCGGGGACGCCGAGTACAGAGATTATAGAAGCCCTGGCCCGCTATCCGGAGGTATACGCAGAATGGGCGCCCAACGAAAAGGTGGCCCTGGAGGTGGCCATAGGTGCGTCCATAGGCGGCGCGCGCTCCCTGGCCGCCATGAAGCATGTGGGCGTTAATGTGGCCGCCGACCCTTTAATGACCCTGGCCTATACCGGCGTCAATGCCGGGCTGGTCCTGGTTTCGGCCGACGACCCCGGCCTTTTTAGCTCCCAGAACGAGCAGGATAACCGCTTTTACGCCCGCATGGCCCAGATACCCTGCTTGGAGCCTGCCGACAGCCAGGAAGTTAAGGATATGGTCATGCAGGCTTTTAATTTAAGCGAGGAATTTGATACCCCGGTAATTTTACGCCTGACCACCCGGATTGCCCATTCTTACAGCCTGGTGGAACTGGGCGACCGCCAGGAAGTGCCGCTTAAAAGTTATGTCAAACAGCCCGCCAAGTATGTCATGCTACCGGCCTTTGGCAAGGCCCGCCATGTAGTGGTGGAAGAACGGTGTCTCAAGCTGGCGGCCTATGCGGAAACTGCTCCCCTCAACCGGGTAGAATGGGCCGACCGGCGGGTGGGCATCATTACCGCCGGTATTGCCTACCAGTACGTTAAAGAGGCCCTGCCCGGGGTCTCGGTATTGAAGCTGGGGTTAACTTATCCCCTGCCGGAGAAGCTTATTTGCGATTTTGTAAAGGCAGTAAAGACTTGCTATGTGGTAGAAGAACTGGAACCCTTCCTGGAAGATCAGATCCGCGCCTGGGGACTGGGTGTAATAGGCAAGGAATTGGTGCCGAGGGAAGATGAATTGAGTAGCGCCATTGTCGCCCGTACGGTGGGCTCGCAGGTGGCGGCCGTTGCCCCGGAGCTGGTTGCTCCTGACCTGACTGCGGTGGCCTTGCCCGGTATGAGGGCCCCGGGCGGTCAAAGGGCAGGCGAAGGACCGGTCCCGGATGCGAGGGAAACGACGACTGCCGCGCCGGCTGAACTCCCCGGCCGCCCACCCCTCATGTGCCCCGGCTGCCCCCACCGCGGCGTCTTTTACGTCCTGAAAAAGCTCCGACTAGTGGTGGCCGGTGACATCGGCTGCTATACCCTGGGGGCTACACCGCCTCTCCAAGCCATGGATAGCTGTATTTGCATGGGGGCCAGCCTGGGGGTGGCCATGGGGCTGGAGAAGGCCCGCGGTGCGGACTTCGCCCGGCGGGTGGTAGGGGTTATTGGCGATTCAACTTTCCTCCACTCGGGAATGACCGGACTCCTGGACATGGTCTACAATGGCGGCACCGGGACTCTGATTATCCTGGATAATAGCACCACGGCCATGACCGGCCACCAGGACCATCCCGGCACGGGTTATACTGCTTCCCATCAGCCGGCCCCTAAGGTCGACCTGGAACAGATAGCCCGCGCCCTGGGGGTGCACCGGGTACAGGTGGTTGATAGTTATAATCTAGAGACCCTCGAGAGGGCGATCCAGGAAGAAACGGCCGCCAGGGAACCATCGGTAATCATTGCCAGGCGGCCCTGCGCCCTCTTGAAGAAAGAAAAAGAAGCCGTTTACGCTGTAAGCCCCGCTAACTGCCTGAGCTGCCGTTATTGCCTGGACCTGGGCTGTCCCGCCATTTCCTTTAGCGACGGGCACGGAGTGATCGACCCGGTACTATGCAACGGCTGCGGCCTTTGTACCCAGGTCTGCCCTGGTGAGGCCATCAGGAAGGCTGGTGAAGAAGATGAGTAACGATGTGCTTAACGTCTTGCTGGTCGGCGTCGGCGGCCAGGGAACGATCCTCGCCGGCCGCGTCCTCTCCCGGGCGGCTATCTCACTAGGCGGCGAGGTCAAGGTATCCGATATCCATGGCATGGCCCAGCGGGGCGGCAGCGTGGTGACCCAGGTTCGTTTCGGTCCCCGGGTCTATGCCCCCGTTATAGCCCCGGGCACGGCCGACTTCTTGGTAGCCTTTGAGAAGCTGGAGGCACGTCGCTGGCTACCTTACCTGAAGGCCGGGGGTTGTCTCATAGTCAACGACCAGGAGATGCCACCTTTACCGGTCCTTACCGGAGCGGCCACTTATCCGGCCGACCTGGTTGCGGTAATGGGAAAACTGGTCCAAAATCTTGTGGTCCTGGACGCCCTGGACCTGGCCCGCCGGGCCGGCAATGTCAAAACCGTAAACATGGTCCTCATGGGGGCCCTGGCCAGGCGGCTGTCCATCAGCCGGGAGGCCTGGGAAGAGGCCCTGGCCGCCTCGGTACCGGAGAGGTTTTTGGAGGTCAATAAAAAGGCATTTAATCTTGGCTGGGAGCAATAATATAGTTGCGGGATATATCTAGAACCAGGGGGATAAGGTCCCGCCTGCCGGGGTTAATAACCCTTATGGCAGGTGGGGCCGATGATCACAGTATCCGAGACGCTTCAAATCACCGGAAGTGTCCTATACTCCTAACCCTTGGTAGTCGTAATTATCATCATGTTGTGGAAGTAATGAAAAAACTTGATACTATTGACAGAGCATCAAGGTCCTTGCCTGAATTCCAGTACGGTGGGGGGGCACCGGGTTTTCAATTAGCGGGAGGTTTATATAATTATGCAGATGCTTGACTTAATCCGTCGCAAGCGGGAGGGCCAGGCCCTGGCCCCAGCCGAAATCGAGGCCATGATACGGGATTATACGGCCGGGATAATCCCCGACTATCAGATGGCAGCCTTTCTCATGGCCGTCTATTTTCGCGGCCTGGACCGGGAGGAAACGGCGGCCTTCACCAGGGCCATGATAGCCTCGGGGGAACAGATTGAGTGGAGTTCCATCCCGGGGGTGAAGGTCGACAAGCACAGTACCGGAGGTGTGGCCGACACCACCACCTTGGTCCTGGCGCCCCTGGTGGCCGCCGCCGGAGTGCCGGTAGTTAAGATGTCCGGCCGCGGCCTGGGACACACTGGGGGTACTATTGACAAACTGGAGTCCATTCCCGGCTTCAGGGTGCAGCTGACGCGGGAAGAGATGATTCGCCAGGTAAAGGAGATCGGCCTGGCCGTCACCGCTCCCACGGGGAAGCTGGCCCCGGCTGACGGCAAGCTCTACGCCCTGCGGGACGTCACAGCGACGGTAGAGAGCATACCCCTCATTGCCAGCAGTGTAATGAGCAAAAAGATCGCCGCTGGCGCCGACGCCATAGTCCTCGATGTCAAGGTTGGCAGCGGCGCCTTTATGCCCGACCTGGAGTCGGCCCGGGAACTGGCCCGGATCATGGTGGATCTGGGCCGGGAGATGGGGCGGCGGGTGGTAGCTGTGATTACCAATATGGACGAACCCCTGGGGATGATGGTGGGCAACGCCCTGGAAGTCCGGGAGGCCATCGCCGTTTTATCCGGTGGCGGGCCGCGGGAGTTGCGGGAGGTTTGCCTCATCCTGGGCAGCCAGATGCTTCTACTGGCCGGGGCTACCGGTAGTGACGGGGAGGCGCGCCGGCGTCTGGAGGAGCTCCTGGCCGGTGGCGCCGCCCTGGCCAAATTCCGGCGGTTCATTGCCGCCCAGGGCGGCGACCCGGCGGTAGTCGACCGGCCGGAACTTCTCCCCCGCGCCACGGATCAGGTTACCATTGCCGCCCCAAGCAGCGGCTACATCAGCGCCGTCCAGGCACGCCTGGTGGGCGAGGCGGCTATGCTCCTGGGGGCCGGGCGAATAACCAAAGAAAGCCCCATCGACCTGGCGGTTGGTATCGAACTAAAAAAACGTCTGGGGGATTATGTTAACGCCGGCGAGCCCCTGGCTGTATTCCACGTCAACGACCGGGCCAACCTGGAGGCAGCCCGGGAGAGATTCCTGGCGGCCTATACCCTGGCAGCAGAGCCACCGGCCCCCCGGCCGCTGGTGTATGAGATAGTGGATTGAGGGTCCCTTAAGGGGATCAAACCGCCATATAGGTCGTTCACTGGAGGCCGGATACCGTCATGGTGCCGGCAGGCAGTGGGTGCCATTGCCTTAAAGGGGATAATACGGGGCCAGTAAGGCTCCCTATTTTTTTGTCCAAAAACCATTTATAAAAAGAGGAATCTGCTATTCTATATCGAATAGAAATGCATATAGTATAACACAATTACTTTTAATCTGGGCAAGGAGGCTATGCTACCTTGGGTGAAAGGATTACATTAAGTGTCATTAAGGCTGATATTGGCGGCTATGTGGGCCATTCCAGCGTCCATCCACGGTTATTGGAGACAGCGGAACGTTACCTGGCAGAAAGCAAGCTCCTCATTGACTATCGGGTGGCCCACGTCGGCGACGATATTGACCTTATTATGACTCATAAATATGGCGTTGATTGCCCGGAAATTCATCATCTAGCCTGGAATGTTTTTCTCCAGTGCACCGAGGTAGCCCGGGAACTAAAGCTTTACGGAGCCGGTCAGGACCTGCTGTCCGACGCCTTCTCCGGTAATGTCAAGGGTATGGGCCCCGGGGTCGCGGAAATGGAGTTTGAAGAACGCAAGAGCGAACCTATAATCGTTTTTGCTGCCGATAAAACTGAACCCGGCGCCTGGAACTTTCCCCTTTATAAAATGTTTGCCGACCCCTTCAATACTATCGGCCTGGTCATCGATCCCAAAATGCACCAGGGGTTCCGTTTCGAGGTCTATGACCTGGTTAAAAACGAGCGGGTAGAGTTCTCCCTGCCGGAGGAGCTCTACGATCTCCTGGTCTTCATCGGTGCCCCCGGGCGTTACTGTATCAAGTCTGTTTACTCGAAGACGACGGGCGAGATTGCGGCCGTTTCCAGCACCCAGCGCCTGAACCTCATGGCCGGGCGCTATGTCGGCAAGGACGATCCGGTCTGCATTGTCCGCTGCCAGAGCGGCCTGCCGGCTGTGGGTGAGGCCCTGGAGCCCTTCGCCAATCCCCACCTGGTAGCCGGCTGGATGCGGGGTTCCCATATCGGGCCCCTGATGCCGGTGGGCCTCGACCAGGCGGCGCCGACGCGTTTCGACGGGCCGCCGCGGGTGGTAGCCATGGGCTTCCAGCTGGCCGGCGGGCGCCTGGTAGGGCCCCAGGACTTCTTCGGCGACGTGGCCTTTGACAAGGCCCGCCAGACGGCCAACGAGATTGCCAACTACCTGCGTTCACTGGGTCCCTTTGAACCCCACCGCCTGCCCCTGGAGGATATGGAATACACCACCATGCCCGAGGTCATGGCCAAACTGAAGAACCGGTTTGTAAAGGTCGGCCGCCAGGAGGACCTGGAACCGGCAACCGAAGAATTGGGAGCCAAATAGGCCGGGGAACCGGGAAAGAGGGTACAACGAGGACTTGAAGGATCAGCTTTTTTGGGGAGCCACCTGAGGGTGGCTCTTATATTTTGGGTAACTCATTCCGGCCCGGGGCATAAAAATGTACTGAAAAACCTTCTTGCATCCACTCGCAGTTTGTGGTGTAATAAAATCTGTTGCAATATCTACAGGGGGCGATGGCCATGCTGGACCAGACCAGGACACCGGTCTTTACGGCGATAAAACAATATATCGATGCGGGCGTTATTCCCTTCCACGTGCCCGGACATAAGCAGGGCCGGGCCCTGCCGGAGTTTAAGGAGTATGTTGGCGAACGGGTCCTGGCCATGGATTTGACTTGTGTTCCGGGCCTGGATAATATCTGCAACCCCAGGGATATCATCCGGGAGGCGGAGGAACTCACGGCAGCGGCCTACGGGGCGGAACATGCCTTTTTTCTCGTCAACGGCACCACTTCCGGCATCCAGGCCATGATCCTGGCCGTCTGCCAGCCAGGGGATAAGATTATCATTCCCCGCAACGCCCATCGCTCAGCCCTGGGAGGCCTTATCCTGAGCGGGGCCCGGCCGGTATATATCGAACCGGAGATCAACACTGATTTTGGTATCTCCATGGGCATTACTCCAGAACAGGTGGAAGCGGCTTTAAGGGAACACCCGGACGCGAAAGCAGTCTTCGTTATCAGCCCCAATTACTACGGCACCGTCCCCCCGTTAAAGGAAATCGTAGCTGTAGCCCACAGCTATGACGTGCCGGTACTGGTTGATGAGGCCCACGGTGCCCACCTGAAGTTCCACCCGGCGCTGCCTCCTTCGGCCATGGAGGCGGGGGCTGATCTGGCGGCAGCCAGTGCCCATAAATTAGCCGGTTCCCTGACCCAGAGTTCCTTTCTCCTGCTCCAGGGGGGGAGGCTGGATCCCAAGCATATCAAGGCGGTCCTGAACCTCTCCCAGACCACCAGTCCTTCTTATATCCTCCTGGCTTCCCTGGACGTAGCCAGGAAGCAGATGATCCTCAGGGGCCGTAAGCTCCTGGACCGGACCCTGGAGATAGCCCGCTGGATCCGCAGGGAGCTGTCCAGCATTGAAGGCCTGGCCATTATGGGTGAGGAGGTTACCTCCCTGCCTGGTTGCAGTTACCTGGACCCTACCAAGATCACCGTTAACGTCCAGGGCCTGGGGTTGTCCGGTTATGAAATGGAAACCCTTTTACGCCGGGAGTATAAAATCCAGGTCGAGCTCTCCGACCTCTATAATGTCCTGCTCCTGGTTTCCATTGGTGATAATGAGGAGACCGCGGGCAGGCTGGTAGCCGCTTTTAAGGATATAGCCGGGAAGCGCTCTTTAAAGAACGTCGTTCGCTTTTGCCCTCCCCTGCCGGCCATTCCCCGCATGGCGGTCTTGCCCCGGGAAGCCTTTTACAGCAAGACTTATAGCCTGGAACTGGACTATGCGGAAGGAGAAATCAGCGCTGAAGCCATTACAGCCTATCCGCCGGGTATCCCCCTGGTCTGCCCGGGGGAGGTTATTACCAGGGAGATTATAGATTACGTTAACCTGCTGAAAAGGGAGCATGCCGACTTGCAGGGGCCGGAAGACCCGGAACTCAAGGTCATCCGCGTTTTGAAGGATACAGTGAGTATGCTCGAACACGGGGCGGCCAGCCGGGCCGGGCTGGCCTGAATCATGATCCTCTAGCCAGCAGCGGGCCGGAGGGGTTTATGTCTTGACACTCCCGGCGCCGTTTCCTATACTAGAGAAAAGGAAAATAAGAGTTTATCTCCGGGGGGTGCAGTAAGTGATTTATGGTATCGTTATCCTGGGCGGGGCAGTCCTGGCTCTGGGGTATTACCTTTACCGCCAGCAAAAGGATTCCGGTTACAGTATTTTCCCCCACAACCAGCAGTTAAAATAAAAATTAAAAAAATGACCACCCTGAAGCGGGGTGTTTTTTTTCGCCCCCCAAAGCTTAGTTAATCTGATGGTAAAAGCCACCCGGGGGCTTTCCTGCGTCAATCAGCAACTTAGACCTGCACTACTTTCATCAACTGGACGTGGCGAAGAAGTTGCAGGCCTCGTGCTTGCCGGCCCAGGGGTTCAATGGGGCAGCCGTGGTCTATTTTCCAGTAGTTCTTCCCCTGTTTCAGCAGGCAGCCCTCCCGGCCGCTGCAGGGGCAGCCGCGGACAGTGGTGCAGGTCAGGGTGTCCTCAGGGCTCAGGACCTGCAGGGGATGTTTTTCCTGCCCGGGGTGGTGCCAGCGCCGGCTTTTCCGGCCAGTGCCTGAGAGGATTCCGGTCCCCTGTGTCGAAATAATGGCCTGGCGGGAAAAAGGAGTGGCCGTTAGTGCGTAAGGTGCCAATTGAGGCCCTGAAGCCGGGGATGGTGGTAGCCCGGGCTATTTACAGCGCCGAGGGGCGGGTCTTACTCAACAAAGGGGTAACCCTGAAACCCAGTTACCTGGTTCGCTTACGAGAACTGGGCATTCCGGCAGTTTATATCGTCGACGAGGTCCTGGGAGATCTGGGAGTAGAAGACGTTATCAGTGAACAGACCCGGTTGCAGGCCATAAAGGCTATGAAGGATCTCTTTGGTACCTGCCCTCAGGGGGAACCTACCCATACTGCTTTGCTGGTGGATTCCGCGCGCATCCAGCGGGTGGTCAATAACCTCTTAGAAGACCTTTTAAGCCGTAAAGATCTCATGCTTAATTTAAACGATATCAGAGCCCTGGATGATTACACCTTCGCCCACTCGGTAAATGTATGCGTGCTGGCCTTGATTACCGGTTTAACCCTGCATTACAGTCGCTCCGCCTTAATGCACCTGGGGGTGGGAGCGCTGCTTCATGACATCGGCAAGACCTGCCTGCCCCTGAGCATTCTCAACAAACCCGGTAAGCTGACGGTAGAGGAGTATGAACTGGTCTGCCGCCATCCCCAGTACGGTTTTGATATTCTCCGGCTGCAGGAAGAAGTTAGCCTGCTTTCAGCCCGGGTGGCCCTGGAACATCATGAACGTTACAACGGTAGCGGTTACCCCCGGGGATTGAAGGGTGAAGAGATCCACGAGTTTGCCCGCATCACCGGCGTCGTCGACGTTTACGATGCCCTTACCGCGGACCGGGTTTACCGGCGGGCTTACCCGCCCCATGAAGCCTATGAGATGCTGGCCGGGGCGGGAAATTTCATCTACGACTACCGGATTGTCAAGGCCTTCCTGTTTAATGTTGCTGCCTATCCTGTGGGGACGCTGGTAGAACTGAATAATGGCGAGATTGGGGTGGTTACCGGGACAGCCCGCGGCCATTCCCACCAGCCCCGGGTACGTCTCCTATACCACCCTAATGGAACGCCCTACAAGGAGCCAGTCACCATAGATTTGACTGTCGATTTACATCGTTTCGTTAGCCGCGTCCTGCCGGCCGCTGCTTTGCCGGGAGGAGGCGCCGGGAACCCTGGCGCCGGTGATGACGGGGTGGGCGGCGGGTGTTATAATCTCTATGGAAGGAGATGAGGTTATGCCGACCTATGATTTTAAATGTAATGAATGCGGGCACCTCTTCAGTCAGTTTGCCGCCATTAAAGAGAGGGACAAGGTCCGCTGCCCGGAGTGCGGCGGTAGCGTAAGCCAGCGTTTTACCGGTTTCCTCTACATGCGTAAAGGAGAACCTGGTACCAGTTTCAGCGGCAGCAACTGCAGTGGTGGTAGCTGCAGCACCTGCAGCGGTTGCCATTAAGTTCACATAAAGCAGCTGCCTGTTTTATATAAAATGTAAAAAGACCCCGCACTCAGGGGAATAACCCGGGAACGCATTTCCCGGGTTTGATTTTTCCCTAGGAAGACGGGGGCGTTTGCTGCCGGTCGTCCTCAAAGAGTTCCCGGAAGGCTTTGACCGGCATAGTTGCCAGCCCTTCCCCCAGCCCGGCAGCCCGGTGGATAACCTGGCCGGTGGCGGAGTTGTTATCCCCCGGCCAGATTTTCCGGGCCACCTGGAAGGGCATGGCCACCAGCTCCTCTATCATTTCCAGGCTCTGGCGAATGAGACCGTTAAGGGACATCTACCCTCACCTTTTCTTAACCGTATCCTGTTGCCGGTTCCAGGGAAGGGTTATTACTTTTTCTTTAAAGCCAGCAGGTAAATATCCTGGTTACCGGCGGAGTTGATTAGTTTTTCGGTTTCCTGCAGGCGTTTGGTTTGTTCGTCGCTTAATTGGGCGACTTCTAATTCATTTAGTTTAGCCATAAAAATCTACTCCTTTGCCCTTGATTTATCATTATCATGCACCGGATACAGTCCTTTATACCCCCAAAATTATGTTTAAATTATCACAATGTTACAGGATGCCCGAAAGGGATTATCCCTTTCGGGTAACATTTATTTTTTGCTCATAATACTGATATTTTTACAGAAGGATTTCACCCTGACAATATCACAGTCCGGTGACACATCAGCCAAAAATCCTTGACACTTTATTTACGGTTATTTATACTGAAACACAAACATATTTTGCGGCTTTTGTCGCGCCGGCCCTGGCGCCCACCGACCGGTAAGAGTGAGGAGGAGAAATCGTGGGGCTGATTATCTATCTTGACGGAGAATATGTAGATGAAGAAGAGGCAAAGTTATCAGTATTTGATCACGGGCTACTCTATGGCGACGGCGTCTTTGAAGGGATCCGCGCCTACTATGGCCGGGTTTTTCGTTTAAAGGAACATATTGACCGCCTGTATGATTCCGCCCGGCATATCAACCTGGATCCTGGCCTGAGCAAAGAGGAAATGACCCGGGTGGTACTGGAGACCTGCCGGCGCAATAATTTGCGGGATGCTTATATCCGCCTGGTAGTTACCCGGGGTAAGGGCGACCTGGGCCTGGATCCCCGCAAATGCCCCCGGCCATCCATCTTTTGTATCGCTGCGGCCATTGAACTTTATCCGGCTGAATTATACGAAAAAGGCCTGGAACTGGTCACTCTGGGTACGCGCCGTAATTCCCCTGATGCCCTGGACCCGCGGATTAAGTCCCTGAACTACCTGAATAACATCATCGCCAAAATGGAGGCTACCCGGGCCGGAGCTCCGGAAGGGCTTTTCCTGAATAAGGAAGGTTATGTGGCCGAAGCCACCGGCGATAACATCTTCATCGTCAAGAACGGGCAGTTAATCACCCCACCGCCCTTTGTGGGCCTTCTAGAAGGCATTACCCGTAACGCTGTTATGGAGCTGGCGGCCAAAGCCGGCATACCGGTTTACGAGAAGGTCTTTACCCGCCATGATGTCTATGTAGCTGACGAGTGTTTCCTCACGGGCACGGCCGCGGAGGCTATTCCGGTAGTCAAGGTGGACGGCCGGCCCATCGGTAACGGCCAGCCGGGCCCCATAACCCGGGACCTCATTGCCCGGTACCGCGAGTTAACTAAAACCGACGGTCCGGAAATCTTTGCCTGATAAAGGGAGAGGAAAACCGTGCGCAGCGATGCTATGAAAACGGGCCTGGCCCGGGCTCCCCACAGGTCGTTACTGAAAGCCATGGGCCTGACCGAGGCGGAAATCGAGCGGCCGATTATAGGTATTGTCAATGCCCATAATGAACTGATTCCCGGCCACTTTCATTTAAATACCCTGGTAGAAGCCGTAAAAGCTGGTGTGCGCCTGGCCGGCGGTACACCCCTGGAGTTTCCCACCATCGGCGTCTGTGATGGCCTGGCCATGAACCATGTGGGGATGAAGTATTCCCTGGCCAGCCGGGAGCTCATCGCCGATATGATTGAAGTAATGGCTACGGCCCATCCCTTTGACGCCCTGGTATTTATCCCTAACTGCGATAAGATCGTCCCCGGGATGCTTATGGCAGCAGCTCGCCTGAATCTCCCTGCCATTTTTATCAGCGGCGGTCCCATGCTGGCCGGCCGTTACCAGGGGCGGGACGTTTCGCTGAGTACTATGTTCGAGGCAGTAGGTGCTGTCCAGGCCGGGAAGATGACAGAGCAGGAACTGGCAGCCCTGGAGGACTGCGCCTGCCCGGGCTGCGGTTCCTGTGCGGGTATGTTTACCGCCAACACCATGAACTGTATGGTTGAGGCCTTAGGTGTGGGACTGCCTGGCAACGGCACCATCCCGGCAGTCAGCGGTGCCCGGTTACGCCTGGCAAAAGAAGCCGGCATGCAGGTGATGAAATTACTCCAGGAAAATATCCGTCCCCTGGATATCATGACGGCTACAGCCTTCCGCAATGCCGTGGCTGTGGATATGGCCCTGGGTGGTTCGACCAATACCTGCCTGCACCTGCCGGCCATTGCCCACGAAGCGGGCGTAGAGCTGGATCTTACCACCTTCGGTGAGATTAACCGCCGGACGCCCCAGATCTGTAAGCTCAGCCCGGCCGGCAGCCAGCACATCCAGGACCTGGATGAGGCCGGAGGTATCCCGGCGGTGATGAATGAGCTTTACCGTCATGGCCTGATTGACGGCAGCGCCCTTACTGTAACCGGACGGACGGTGGCGGATAACGTCAGCGGCCGGGAGGTAAGCCGGCGCGAGGTTATCCGGCCTGTCGAAGACCCCTACAGCAGGGAAGGCGGCCTGGCCGTCCTGTATGGCAACCTGGCTCCTGAGGGTGCCGTCGTCAAGAAGGGCGCCGTGCTGCCGGAAATGATGCGGCATGAAGGGCCGGCGCGGGTATTTAACAGCGAGGAAGAGGCCTTTGCAGCCATTATGGGCAAGCAGATTAAACCCGGGGATGTAGTGGTAATACGCTACGAAGGCCCCCGCGGCGGTCCGGGTATGCAAGAAATGCTCAGTCCCACGGCAGCCCTGGCCGGTATGGGCCTGGACAGCTCCGTGGCCCTTATCACTGACGGCCGTTTCTCCGGTGCCAGCCGCGGCGCTTCTATCGGTCACGTCTCACCGGAAGCAGCGGCCGGGGGGCTCATCGCCCTGGTAGAAGAGGGAGATATCATCGCTATCGACATTGAAGCCGGCAAGCTGGAACTCAAGGTGCCGGAAGAAGAAATTGCCCGCCGCCGCCAGAACTGGCAGGCGCCGCCGCCGAAGATCACCAGAGGCTATCTAGCCCGCTACGCCCGGATGGTTACTTCCGGGGCTAAGGGTGCGGTGCTGGAATAAAATCTATTATAAGCGCAAAGGGGTGCTTTTACCATTGGGGATCGAGCTGAAGGAAAAAAACTAACCGGGGCGGAGATTATTGTTCAAGCCCTCCAGGCGGAGGGGGTGGATACTGTATTTGGTATCCCGGGTGGTTCCGTCCTGCCTCTTTATCATGAGCTCGCTGTAGCCAGCATACGCCATATTTTAACGCGGCATGAGCAGGCAGCCGCCCATGCCGCCGACGGTTATGCCCGTGCCAGCGGCAAACCCGGTGTCTGTATTGCTACTTCCGGCCCGGGAGCCACCAACCTGGTGACGGGGATCGCCAACGCCTATATGGATTCCATCCCCCTGGTTGCCATTACCGGCCAGGTCAGTGTCGCTATGATTGGTCGTGATTCCTTCCAGGAAGCCGACATTACTGGCATTACCCTGCCCGTTACCAAGGCCAATTACCTGGTCAAGAACGTCCACGACCTGGCAGCTACCATCCACGAGGCTTTTTACATCGCCACCACCGGCCGTCCGGGGCCGGTGTTGATCGATATTCCCAAGGATATTACCACCCAGCGGGCATTGTTCCGCTATCCCCCCAAACTCCACCTTCCAGGTTACCGGTGCAAGGTGCAACCCCACGCCCTCCAGGTAGCCCAGGCGGCTGCCGCTATTGGGGCTGCGGAAAAACCTTTACTCTTTATTGGTGGCGGAGTAATCACTTCAGGAGCCCACGAAGAAGTACGGCAACTGGCCGAGGGCCAGGACATTCCCGTAGTCATGAGCATGATGGGCAAGGGCGGTTTCCCGGAAACCCATCCCCTATTTGCAGGCATGGTGGGCATGCACGGTACAGCGGCAGCCAACTACGCCATGTGTGAGACGGATCTCCTCATCGGTGTGGGTGTCCGTTTTGACGACCGGGTTACGGGTAAAGTCGAGGCCTTTGCTCCGAAAGCTAAAATTATCCACATCGATATTGATGCCGCCGAGATCGGCAAGGTGGTCCAGGCCCATATTCCCATTGTCAGCGATGCTCGTCAGGGGCTGGCCGCCATCCTGGAGAAACTGCCGGGAAAAGGGGAACACCAGGCCTGGCGGCAGCAAATCCGGCGCTGGCAGGAAGAAAATCCGCTGCGTTATGAAAAGGGTGGCCTGAAACCCCAGTATGTCCTGGAAGAATTATATAATCTTACGAAGGGGCAGGCCATTATCTGCACTGATGTCGGCCAGCACCAGATGTGGGCGGTGCAGTATTATCCCCTGAGCCGGCCCCGTACCTTCCTTTCTTCCTGCGGATTAGGCACTATGGGCTTTGGCGTCCCGGCGGCCATGGGAGCTGCCGTTGCCCGGCCGGGGGAGACGGTAGTGGTCATAACCGGCGACGGTAGTTTTCAGATGAATATCCAGGAGCTGGCTACTATCAGCCATTACCAGTTGCCAGTCAAGATTATTATCATGAATAACGGTTACCTGGGCATGGTGCGCCAGTGGCAGGAATTCTTTTTTGACCGCCGCTATGCCTACTCGGAGATGCTCGGTAATCCCGACTTTGTCAAGGTGGCTGAGGCTTATCGCATCCCGGGGCGGCTGGTTAACGAAAGCCGGGAGGTTGTTCCCGCTCTGGAAGAAGCCCTGGCTGCTGAGGGCCCCTTCCTGGTTGATGTCAGGATCGACCGGGAGGAGAACGTCTATCCCATGGTGCCGCCAGGGGGTACCCTCAATAAGATGGTGACGGGAGGTAAGGGAGCATGAAGCGCACCCTTTCAGTCCTGGTGGAAAACCGTCCCGGCGTCCTGAGCCGGGTGGCCGGCCTTTTCAGTCGCCGGGGTTATAACATCGACAGCCTGGCTGTAGGCCGTACCGAAAATCCTGCTATTTCCCGCATGACTATTGTCGTTGACGGCGACGAGCAGATCATCGAACAGGTCGGCAAACAGCTCAACAAGCTCATAGATGTCATCAAGATCAGCGACATCACCAATGATCCCTATGTCGGGCGGGAACTGATCCTTATTAAAGTAAACGCCGACCCTTCCGTGCGGGGAGAGATTATGCAGATTGTCGATATCTTCCGGGCCCGGATCGTCGATATTGCCCGTAACAGCCTGATTATAGAGGCTACCGGCGACGCCGATAAGATCGACGCCATCGAGAACTCCCTGCGACCCTTCGGCATCCGGGAGGTAGTCCGGACAGGTAAGATCGCCATGCTCCGGGGAGCGAAGACCAGGGGAATGGAGGCCAGCGGTAATGGCACAGGGGAATAGCGGCCGCACTGGAGCCAGGGCAGTGATCGAGGCCCTCCTGGACGAGGGCGTGGAACTGGTCTTCGGTTATCCCGGCGGGGCGGTATTGCCCCTCTATCACGAACTGGCCCGGACGCCCATCCGCCATATCCTGGTTCGCCAGGAGCAGAACGCCGTCCATGCCGCCAGCGGTTATGCCCGCACCAGCGGCAGGACGGGTGTCTGCTTTGCCACCTCGGGTCCGGGTGCGACCAACCTGGTAACCGGGATTGCCACCGCCTATATGGATTCCGTGCCGGTGGTTATCTTCACCGGCCAGGTCCCGACGCGGATGGTGGGTAGCGATGCTTTCCAGGAAACCGACATTACGGGCATTACCATACCCATTACCAAGCATAATTACCTGGTCAAGGACGTGGAGGAATTACCCCGTATCGTCAAGGAGGCCTTCTACATTGCCAGCACCGGCCGCCCGGGACCGGTGCTGGTAGATATACCCAAGGATGTGGCCCTGGCCCCCTGCCGGGCACCGGTACCCGACAGGGTAGAGCTGCGAGGTTACAAACCCACCTACCAGGGTCACCCGGGCCAGCTTCGCGCCCTGGCGCGAAGCTTAGGCGAGGCCGAGCGGCCTTTAATCTTCGCCGGGGGCGGGGTGCAGGTTTCCCGGGCCGAGGATTATTTGCGCCAGATAGTAGAAAAGCTCCAGATACCGGTAGTCACCTCCCTCACGGGGCTGGGTTCCTTTCCCGAGGATAACCCCCTATCCTTAGGTATGGTCGGCCTCCATGGCAAGCCCTGCGCCAACCATGCCCTCATGGAGTGCGACTTCCTGATGGGCCTGGGGGTACGCTTTGACGACCGGGTGACGGGAGCCCTGGAGAAGTTCGCGCCCCGGGCCAGGATTGCCCACGTGGATATTGACCCGGCGGAAATCGGCAAAAACGTCCGGGTGGATTTGCCCCTGGTAGGCGATATCAGCTGTATCCTGAAGGAACTCCTGCCCCTGGTGGAACCAGCCGGGCACGGCCCCTGGCTGAAGCGGATTAAAGAACTGCGTAACCTCTACCCCCTGACCTACGGCCGCGGCGGCGAGGTGCGGCCCCAGTGGGTAATCGAGCGCCTGGGGGAGATGACCCGCGGCCAGGCGATTATTACTACCGACGTCGGCCAGCACCAGATGTGGGCAGCCCTCTTTTACGGTTTTACAGAGCCCCGCACCTTCATTTCGTCCTGTGGCCTGGGAACCATGGGCTACGGCCTGCCGGCAGCCGTGGGCGCCGTCCTGGCCCGGCCGGATAAACAGGTGTGGCTGATAACCGGCGACGGCAGCTTCCAGATGAGCATGGCGGAACTGGGCACAGCCAGGGAGCAGGGTTTGCCCTTGAAGATTTTACTCTTCAATAACCACAGCCTGGCCATGGTGCGCCAGCTGCAGCACTTTTACTATGAACGCCAGTATACCGCCATCGAGTTTACCGGCAATCCCGACTTCGTCCGCCTGGCGGAGTGCTACGGGGCCGAGGGGTTACGTATAAGTAAGCAGGAAGAGGTGGTGCCCGTCCTGGCCCGGGCCATGGGCAACGACCGCCTGACCCTGATAGAGTGCCTGATCAGTCCCGAGGAGATAGTATACCCCATGGTCCCGGAAGGGGCGGCCCTGGACGAGATGATTCTTCCGGAATAATTTTTTAGAGGAAGGTCGATGCTTCTTGGCAGATACTAGCAAGCGGATCTATATTTTCGACACGACACTGCGTGACGGCGAACAGTCGCCGGGGGTAAGCCTCAATATCCAGGAAAAGCTGGAGATCGCCCGCCAGCTGGCCCGGCTGGGGGTCGATGTCATTGAAGCCGGGTTTCCCATTGCCTCCCCCGGGGACTTTGAGGCCGTCCGGGCCGTGGCTCGAGAAGTGGAGGGGCCGGTCATCGCCGGACTGGCCCGGATGAACGACCGGGATATCGACCGCGCCTGGGAAGCCCTCCAGGAGGCCCAAAAGCCGCGGATCCACGTCTTTATTGCCACTTCCGATATCCACCTGAAATACAAACTGCGGATGAGCCGGCAAGAGGTCCTGGAGGCTGTCCGGCGGGGAGTGGCCCGGGCCAGGGGTTACTGCCAGGATATTGAGTTTTCCCCGGAGGATGCTGTCCGGAGCGACCTGGATTTTCTCTGCCAGGTCCTGGCCACGGCCATTGAGGCCGGGGCTACCGTTCTTAATATCCCGGATACCGTGGGCTACGCTACCCCCGAGGAGTTCGGCCGCCTGATCAGCCAGATCCGGCAGCGAGTGCCGGGTATTGATAAAGTCCGGATCAGCGTTCACTGCCATAACGATCTGGGCCTGGCCGTGGCCAACTCCCTGGCGGCCATTGAGAACGGCGCCCTGCAGGTAGAGGGGGCCATCAATGGCATTGGCGAAAGGGCAGGAAATGCCGCCCTGGAGGAAGTGATTATGGCCCTTTATACCCGGCGGGATTACTACGGCTGCCGGACGGGCATCGTCACCGAGGAGATCTACCGTACCAGCAAACTGGTCAGCAGCCTGACGGGCATGCCCGTCCAGTACAATAAAGCCATTGTCGGCAAGAACGCCTTCACCCATGAGTCCGGCATCCACCAGGACGGGGTCCTGAAAGAGCGGACTACCTACGAAATCATGAATCCGGCCATGATCGGCCTGGTCCAGAATAATATTTTCCTGGGCAAGCACTCCGGCCGCCACGCCCTGCGTAGCCGTCTGGAGGAACTGGGCTTTAAGCTTACGGAGGCCGAGCTGGATAAGGCCTTCGCCCGCTTTAAAGAACTGGCCGACCGCAAGAAAGAAATCAGCGACCGCGACCTGGAGGCCATCGTCGAGCACGAAGTCAAGCACATCCCGGAGAAATTCGTCCTGGAGCATATTCATATCTCTACCGGCAACCGGGTGGTGCCCACAGCCACCATGGGTATCCGGGTGGGTGAAGAATTAAAGGAAGAGGCCGCCTGCGGTGAAGGCCCGGTAGACGCCGCCTTCAAGGCCATCGATAAGCTAACCCGAATCCCGGTTTGCCTCAAATCTTACAACCTCAATGCCGTCACTGGCGGCAAGGACGCCGTAGGCGAGGTAACGGTAAAGATTGAGTACGATGGGCGGGTCTTCATAGGTCGCGGTATCAGCACCGACGTCCTGGAAGCCAGTGCCCGCGCTTACTTGAACGCCATCAATAAGGTGGTTTACGAGGTAGGGGAAGAAAACCTGCAGCAGGCCAGTACGGCCCAGTAGAACCGAACTGGATAGAGTGCCATCAAAGGAATATGTCCTGCAGCCGGTAGGTGAAACAAAGGGATAAAATAAGCCGCCCCCGCCCCATGCCTCACCCGAACCTGTGAGCAGGTTCTACAGGAGCGGGGCATATTCCGGATAGAAGTATTTGTGAGAGCGAGGAATAGCCATGGGCATGACCATTACCGAAAAGATCCTGGCCGCCCACGCCGGCCTCGATCATGTAGAGCCGGGCCAGCTAATCAACGCCAGGGTCGACCTGGCCCTGGGGAACGACATCACCGCCCCCCTGGCCATCCAGGAGTTTAAAAAGCTCGGGATGAAAAAAGTCTTCGACCCGGAGCGGGTCGTCCTGGTACCGGACCACTTCACCCCGGCCAAGGATATCAAGTCCGCCGATCAGGCCAAAGTCTTACGGGAATTCGCCCGGGAGCAGGGGCTCACCAACTACTTTGAAATCGGCCGCATGGGCATCGAGCACTGCCTCTTGCCCGAGGCCGGCCTGGTCGGCCCCGGGGACCTGGTTATCGGCGCCGACTCCCACACCTGCACCTACGGGGCCCTCGGGGCCTTCGCCACCGGCGTCGGCTCCACGGACCTCGCCGCCGCCATGGCCACCGGCGAGTGCTGGTTCAAAGTCCCGGAGACCATCCTCTTCCGCTACCACGGTAAGCTCCAGCCCTGGGTCGGCGGCAAAGACCTCATCCTCTACACCATCGGCCGGGTCGGCGTCGACGGTGCCCGGTACATGGCCATGGAGTTCACGGGTGAGACCATTGAAGCCCTCTCCATGGACGGCCGCTTTACCATGGCCAACATGGCCATTGAAGCCGGGGGCAAGAACGGCATCTTCCCGGTAGATGAAAAGACCCTGGCTTATATTCAAGGCCGCCTTAAACGCGACTACCACCTCTACCAGAGCGACCCGGACGCCCGTTACAATCAGGAGATAGACATCGACGCCAGTAAGATCGAACTCCAGGTAGCCCTGCCCCACCTGCCGGAGAACGCCAGGAGCGTAAGGGAAATAGGGGACATCAAAATCGACCAGGTAGTCCTCGGCAGCTGCACCAACGGCCGCCTGGAAGACCTGCAGGTGGCGGCGGCGATACTGAAGGGCCATAAAGTCCACCCCGAGGTCAGGCTTATTGTCATTCCCGGCACCCAGAAGATCTACGCCGCCGCCCTGGAGGCAGGGCTCATCAACGTCTTTATCGAAGCCGGGGCGGCCGTCTCCACCCCCACCTGCGGCCCCTGCCTGGGGGGGCACATGGGTATCCTGGCCCGGGGCGAGCGGGCCCTGGCCACCACCAACCGCAACTTCGTCGGCCGCATGGGCCATCCGGAGAGCGAAGTTTATCTCGCCGGACCGGCAGTAGCCGCTGCCAGCGCTGTCAAAGGCCGCATCGCCGCCCCTGAGGAAGTGGTTTAAGGGAAGTAAGAGGTGGGGCAGGTTCCCGGAAGGCGCCTTTGCGCCTTGAGTATCAGGGGCGGAGCAGGCCGGGGCAAAAGCGCGGCCACCTTTTTTGAGGCCCGAAGGGCCGGGTTTACCCGCGCCCGAGGCCTGCGAAGCGAGGAATTGTATAAGGGCTCAACCAGCGCCTGGAGGGAACCCATCCCACCCGGACTCCACCCGGAAGAATACCGGTATGAGAAGTATTTGCGGAGGATGATCTAGATGCTTATAGCAGGCAAGTGCCACACCTTCGGCAACGACATCGACACCGACGCCATCATCCCGGCGCGGTATTTAAATACCACCGACCCCGGGGAGCTGGCCCGCCACTGCATGGAAGACGCCGACCCTACCTTTGCCCGCCGGGTGCAGGCCGGGGAGATAATCGTTGCCGGTAAAAACTTCGGCTGCGGCAGTTCCCGGGAACACGCACCGGTAGCTATCAAGGCCGCCGGGGTGGCGGCGGTCATCGCCGCTTCCTTCGCCCGCATCTTCTACCGTAACGCCATCAACATCGGCCTGCCCATTTTCGAGTCCCCGGAGGCAGCGGCGGGGATCAGGGCCGGTGACGAGGTAAAGATCGACGCCGGGAAGGGAGAAATAGTCAACCTCACCAGGGGCGAGACCTACCCGGTGGCCCCTTTCCCGCCCTTTATGCAGGAACTCATTGCCGCCGGGGGGCTGATGCCTTACGTGGCCAGGAAGGTGAAGACCGGTGTATAAAATTGCTGTCCTGCCCGGGGATGGTATCGGCCCGGAGATCGTCCCCGAGGCCGTCAAGGTCCTGGAGGCAGTCAGCCGCCGGGCTGGTATTGAATTCCAGTTCACCGAAGCGCTGGTAGGCGGCGCTGCCATCGATACCCGGGGGATAGCCCTGCCGCCGGAGACCCTGGAACTCTGCCGCCAGAGCGATGCCGTGCTCCTGGGGGCGGTAGGCGGTCCGAAATGGGATACCCTGCCCCCGGCAGAGCGCCCGGAGACGGCAGCCCTGCTGCCTCTGCGTAAAGAACTTGGCCTTTATGCCAACCTGCGCCCGGCTTTTCTCTATGATTCCCTGGTGGAGGCCTCGCCTCTGAAGAAGGAAATAGTCACCGGCACCGACCTGATTATCGTCCGGGAACTGACGGGGGGGCTTTACTTCGGCGCCAAGAAACGGGAGCAGACCGCCGGGGGGGAAATGGCCTATGATACCATGTATTACTCCAGGGCGGAGATTGAACGCATCGTCCGGCTGGCCTTTGCCATAGCCCGCCAGCGGCGCTGCCACCTGACCAGCGTCGACAAGGCCAACGTCCTCACCACCTCGCGCCTGTGGCGGGATACGGTTGAGGATATTAAAGGCGAGTTCCCCGAGGTAACGGTGGAGCACATGTATGTCGACAACTGCGCCATGCAGCTGGTGCGCCGCCCGGCCCAGTTTGACGTAATTGTGACCGAGAATACCTTTGGCGATATCCTGAGCGACCAGGCTTCCGTCCTGACGGGTTCCATTGGCATGTTGCCCTCGGCCAGCATCGGCGGTGCCGTGGCCCTCTATGAACCCTGCCACGGCTCGGCACCGGACATTGCCGGCCAGCAGAAGGCCAATCCCCTGGCGACCATCCTCTCGGCAGCCATGATGCTGAAATATTCCTTTAAAATGGACCAGGCGGCGGCAGCCGTCGAGGCGGCCGTAGGCAGGGTCCTGGCCAGGGGCTACCGGACCCCGGACCTCTATGTCCCGGGAACCCAGCTGGTGGGTACCGCCGAAATGGGGCAACTCGTCCGGCGGGAGCTGGAAGAGGGATAAGAGAATGGCCGATAAGATCCTTATCTACGATACCACCCTCCGGGATGGCAGCCAGGGCGAGGGCATCAGCCTGTCGGTAGAGGATAAGCTGAAGATTGCCGCCCGCCTGGACTGGCTGGGCGTAGATTATATTGAGGGCGGCTGGCCCTGGGCCAATCCCAAGGATATGGAGTTTTTCCTCCGGGCCCGGGAGGTCAGCTGGCGCCAGGCCAGGCTGGTAGCCTTCGGCCGTACCCGCAAGCCCGGCCAGGCCGCCGCTGAGGACGCCAACCTGCTGGCCATCAAGCGTGCCGGGGTAAAGGTGGCCGCTATCTTCGGTAAGTCCTGGAATCTTCATGTCACGGCAGCCCTGGGAACCACCCTGGCGGAAAACCTGGTCATGATCAGCGACAGCGTGGCCTTCCTGGTGGACCAGGGCCTGGAAGTGATTTATGACGCCGAGCACTTTTTTGACGGCTACAAGGCCGACCCGGATTATGCCCTGGAAACCCTGAAGGCGGCAGCAAAGGCCGGGGCCAGCTGGATTGTCCTGTGTGACACCAATGGCGGTTGCCTGCCCTGGGAAGTTGAGGAGGCGGTGGCCAGGGTACGCCAGGAGATCCAGGTGCCGGTGGGTATTCACACCCATAACGACGGCAACCTGGCCGTAGCCAACACCCTGGCGGCCGTGACCGCCGGGTGCCGCCAGGTCCAGGGTACCATCAACGGCTTTGGCGAGCGCTGCGGCAACGCTGACCTGTGTTCGGTAATACCCAACCTGGAACTCAAGATGGGCTACCAGTGCCTGCCGCCGGGACAACTGGCCTTCCTCACGGAAGTCTCCCGTTATGTCAGCGAGATTGCCAATGTGGTACCTGCCGGCAACCAGCCCTTTGTCGGCTACAGCGCCTTTGCCCATAAAGGCGGTATCCACGTCAGCGCAGTATTGAAGGCACCCGATACCTACGAGCATATCCGGCCCCAGCTTGTAGGCAACGAGCGGCGGGTGTTAATGTCTGACCAGGCCGGGGCCAGCAACCTGCGCTGCAAAGCGGAGGAGATGGGGCTGGAGCTGAACCCGGAGCGGGAACGAGGCATCATAGAGGGAATCAAGGAACTGGAACGCCAGGGCTACCAGTTCGAGGGAGCCGATGCCTCCCTGGAGCTTTTCCTGCGGAAGACGACGGGCGAATACCGGCAACAGTTTGAAGTCGAGTATGTCAAAGCCCTGGTAGAAAAGAGGGCCGGGCAGGAGGCCATATCGGAAGCCATAGTCAAGCTGCGGGTGGGCGACCAGGTGGTCCATACGGCCGCCGAAGGCAACGGCCCTGTAAACGCCATGGATAACGCCCTGCGGAAAGCCCTGGAAGAAGTATTCCCGGCTATTCGGCACATGCGCCTGACTGACTACAAGGTACGCGTCCTTGATGAAAAGGACGCCACCAGCGCCCGCGTCAGGGTACTCATTGAATCCCGGGACGGCAGCAATTCCTGGAATACTGTCGGCGTCTCCACCAATATTATCGAAGCCAGCTGGGAGGCCCTTCTGGACAGTATGGAGTACGCCCTCCTTAAACAACAGCAGAAGTTAAATAAGCGGGCGGCAGCCCCCTGTGAACCTTATTAGCTAAAGCGGCCTTCAAAAATAAAGTCGAAGCCAGGCACCGTGCGGCCTGGCTTCGTTACTGGCAGGGGCCGAAGGGCGAAGGGTTACTTTCCGTTTTGATCTCCGGCAGGAGCGGGAGGCGGGGCGGGTTTGGCGTAGTGCCAGGCGGGCAGGGAGGTTGCCGGCAACTGCAAATCTTGCTCCTTTTTTACGATGGGGTAGATTTTATAGAGGTTATTGAGGTTATCAATGAGGCCGCCGGTAAAGGTCAGGCCCTTATCCAGGGTCTGGGGATCGCCGATGGCTTTGATGACAATTGGGTAGAGGAGCCTCTGGCCGTCAATGGTAATATAATTGCGGGGGCCATCCTGCTGGTCGCTGATGATAGTATAAGCGCTGATACGGTGGTCGTTGACGGCGATGGCTTCGGCCCCGGAAGCCCAGAGCTCATTGACCAGGTCCACCAAGTCGTAGTAGAGCAGGGGCGCGTCCCCGGTAATAGTTACCGTTATCCCGGGTCCCTTGACGGCCGCCAGGCCGGTATTCATTTGCAGGCGGGCCATTTCCTTTTCCATGGAGGTTTCCGCTTCGCTGCTCTGGCTGGAATTTGTCTTTAAGGTAAAGAGTTGTTGTTGCAGCTGGGCGATCTCCCCCTGGAGCTGGTTCCGTTTGGTACTCAGGTTTTTCCACATGGTTATCAGGTCGGTGGTTTTCTGGGCTTCCAGGGAGCTTGCCAGGAGCCTCTGGGTACGGAATTGTAACGACAGGAGGAGGCCCAAAACCAGGAAAACGACCGTCAGGGAGAGGGGCCAGCTTTTAAGCTTCAGCATTTATTGTTGACCTCCTGTTGGCAGGGGCCGGGCGTGATCGAGGGGGAAGCCGCCGTTATAGGCCGGGAGGGTCAGGCTGTCATTTTTATTGACTTTGACGGGAAAATCGCGGCTCTTCAGGAAGACAAACTCCTCCGCCCCCAGGGCGGCTGCCTCCAGTTTATCCGGGTTCCCTATGGCCTGGATGATGTAGGGCGGCGCCAGGCGGGTGGAATTGACCATGATCACCGTACCTACGCAACGGATATCCGAATTGGCTACGATGCGCTGGCCGTTGACGGCAATGGCTTCTGCACCGGCGGCTTTTAGTTCATTGACCATGTAGAGGACGTTCTTATCATGAATAATGTAGTCGTCCGGCTTATAAGTCGCCGGCGAGGACTTCTGGGCGGCCTCGGCTCCGGCGCTGTTATCGTCCAGGGTGACGGTAATCCCCGGTCCAGTGACAGCGACCAGGCCCGCGGTTAATCGCAGGTTGTCGATCTCCTTCTGGGTTTCAGTCAGGCGGCCGGCCCCCTGGGAATGTTTTTTCTGCAGGGAATCGATTTGCTGGCGCAGGTCGGCAATACTGTTTTCCAGGGAGGCGTCTTCCTTTTCCAGGGCATGAATAATATCAATAAGACCGGGGTCCTGGTTGGTCTGGGCGGCGGTAGCCAGGTGGGAACGCCATTGCCAGGCTACCAGGAGCCCGGAAAAGATACTGATTATCAAGAGGGAAAGGTAAATCCGGCGCACATATGGCACCTCCTTCTTTAACTGCTATTTTATCTGAATGCCCGTCCCCTGGCAACTAGTAAAAACGGGTAGCCGGGGAAAGAAGGGATTCCCGGCCTGCCTGTCGAATGAAGTGACCGGACCTTCATATAATAAAAACGCCGGGGTATAAAGTGGGGTGACTGGTTTGGCGGCACTCTGGCGCTACTTGCTATCTTTAAACTTTAGCGACCTCCTGCTGGTGGCCCTGGATATCAGCGTCGTAGCTTTCGTTATCTATAAATTTATAATGCTGATCAAGGGAACCAGGGCGGTCCAGTTAATCAAAGGACTGGTAGTGCTGGTGGTCGCCTCGGTCATTGCCGAACGCCTGCACCTGACGACTATTAACTGGCTTTTGAGCCAGTTGCGCCTGGTGATTGTCGTCGCCCTGCCGGTGGTCTTTCAGCCGGAGTTGCGGCGGGCTCTGGAACAGCTTGGCCGGGGCAAGTTTTTTGCCCGCCCGTTGACGACCCTGGGAGCCGAGGATATGGAGAAACTGATTAATGAACTGGTCCGGGCCATGCAGGTCCTGGCCAAGAACCGGACGGGAGCCCTGGTGGTAGTGGAACGGGAAACGGGCCTCAATGATTATATCGAGACGGGCATCCGGGTCGACGGGGTTGTTTCGGCCGAACTCCTCATCAATATCTTCGTTCCCCTGACTCCTTTCCACGACGGCGCGGCCATTATCCGGGGCGACCGGGTAGTGGCAGCCGGTTGTTTTTTACCCCTCTCTGAGAGTCCCTATTTAAGCAAACAACTTGGTACCAGGCACCGGGCCGCCCTGGGCATCAGTGAGATTTCCGATGCCGTAGTCTTAATCGTCTCTGAGGAAACGGGTGTTATTTCCGTTGCTGAAGGGGGCAAGCTTACCCGCTTCCTTGACGAAAAGAACCTGCGCGAACTCCTGCAGAACTTGATGTTGCCGCAGGACAACCATACTACCTTCTTCTGGCCCTGGAGGTCTTAAGATGCTGGAGCATTTCCGCCAGAACTGGGGTTACCGCTTGATGGCCGTCATTCTGGCAATTATACTCTGGATGTATGTAACCGGCGAACAAAACCCTGCCGGGGAAACGGTGGTTAGGGTCCCCCTGGAAACGGAAAATCTGAGCAGCAGCCTGGTCGTAGCTGACCGCCCGGCGGAAGTGCAGGTCCGGGTAGAGGGTCGCAAGGCTGCCGTGGCCAATCTTCTCCCCCGGGATGTCCATGCCTATGTCGACCTGCGGGATGCTAAAGTAGGTGATAACGTCCTGCCGGTGCGGGTGGACGTACCTGAAGGGATAAGCGTTATCCACGTTAATCCCGCCCAGGTAACCATCAGGGTGGAAAAGATCGAGGATATCCAGCTACCGGTTCAGGTTAGCCTCCTGGGTTCCCCGGCCAGCGGCTACCGTGCCCTGGAGCCGGTCCTGAAGCCCTCCCAGGTCATCATCTCCGGCCCGGCCGCCGCCCTCAAGGAGATCGGCCGGGTCTATGTAGAGGCCAAAATTGACCAGGCCAGCGGCAATTTCCTGGCCCAGCTCCCGGTAAAGATTGCCGACCGCGAGGGACGCCCTATGCAGACCTGGCTGACGGTAAACCCGGATACGGTGGAGACCTTTATACCTGTCGTCCAGGACATGCCCGGCAAAATGCTGCCGGTACGGCCGCGCCTGACGGGGGAACCGGCCAAGGGCTACGCTATCCAGCGGGTGATTTTACAGCCCGAGGTGGTTGAGGCCTTCGCCCCTTACAGCCAGCTGGCAGCTCTGGACTACCTCAATACGGCCCCCATAAATATCGCCGGGGCCAAGAAAAATGTAACGGTTGAAACCAACCTGGAGATACCGTCGGGGGTCCAGCTCAGCAGTTTCCCCCGGGTGCGGGTGGTCGTGGAGATCGGTCCGGCCGTTGCCGGCGCTGCCGGTAGTGGGCCTTGAGTACAAAAAAGTAGTTTAAGCCACAACAAGGTTCCCCAGGTCGGAGGGTACAGACTCCGGGCTCCGTGGTTACCGGCTAGCAAACTTAGCGCCCAGTTGCTTAAGCGGCGGGGGTGGCCCGGCTTTATCCTTTCAAATAAACATAACGGGACAGCTCCCATGGGGGCTCCCCCAAGTAGCAACCTTCCGGTTGCAACCATATAATTATAGTACGAAATTAAAGGGTGGAATGTTATGGGTAAATTATTCGGCACCGACGGGGTACGGGGCGTGGCCAATCAGGGCCTCCCGCCGGAACTGGCCTTTCGCCTGGGCCGGGCTGGCGCCGCCGTCCTGGCCGGGAAGGGCGACCGGGTCCGGGTGGTGGTGGGCCGCGATACCCGCATCTCCGGCGACATGCTGGAGGCGGCCCTGGTAGCCGGTATTTGCTCCGTCGGTGGCCAGGTGTTGAAAGTGGGCATTATCCCTACCCCGGCGGTGGCCTGGCTGACCCGGGACCTGGGGGCCGATGCCGGGGTGGTTATCTCGGCGTCCCATAACCCGGTAGCCGATAACGGGATTAAATTCTTCAGCGCCAGCGGTTATAAACTACCGGACCCGGTGGAGGAAGAGATCGAGAGGCTGGTGCTGGCCCCGGAGGATAACCTGCCGCGGCCGGTGGGGGTTGATCTGGGAAGGGTCGAGGATGTGTCCGAGGCGCCGGAACGCTACATCGCCCATGTCTGCAGTACGGCCGGCCGCGGCCTGGCGGGGATGCAGGTCGTCCTCGATTGCGCCAACGGTGCCGCCTGCAGGGTGGCACCGGCAATCTTCCAGCGCCTGGGGGCAGAGGTTTCCCTCTTGCATAATGAACCGGATGGTACTAATATAAACGTCAGGTGTGGCTCCACCCACCCGGAGAGCCTCCAGGCGGAAGTCGTCGCCCGGGGAGCCGCCGTGGGGCTGGCCTTCGACGGCGATGCCGACCGTGTAATTGCCGTTGACGAGAAAGGCCAGGTTGTAGATGGGGATGTAATCATGACTATCCTGGCCCTTTACCGCCAGGAGCAGGGTGGCCTGCCCGGCGGCCAGGTAGTGGTTACTGTCATGAGCAACTACGGCCTGCACCAGGCCCTGACAGCGGCAGGCCTGAGGGTCCAGCAGACCAGGGTAGGCGACCGGTATGTCCTGGAGGAGATGCTGAAGAGCGGCGCCGTTCTGGGAGGCGAGCAGTCGGGCCATATCATCCTGCTGGAGCATAATACTACCGGTGACGGCCTGATTACCGGCGTCCAACTGCTCCAGGTCATGGCCGCCACCGGGCGACCCCTGTCGGAACTGGCGGCCGCTATGCCCCGCCTGCCCCAGATTCTGGTTAACGTAAGGGTGGGGGATAAAGATGCCGCTATGGCCAGCCCTGCCCTGCAGGCAGCGGTGGCGGCGGCCCGGGAGCAACTGGCAGGCCGGGGCCGGGTACTGGTCAGGCCTTCGGGAACAGAACCCATTATCCGTCTCATGGTAGAAGGCCCGGATCGGGAAGAGCTGGAGAACATTATGGCCGGCCTGCACCGGGTTGCCAGCGGGTTGTGATCCTGCTGGTAGCATTAAGTATTACTGTATGCTACATTTGTTCAGAAAGCGGAGTGGAAGCGAAGGGAAAGGGGAGGGTGTCGGGATGGCCGGTTTAAGCTTAACACGTGTAAAATCTTACAAATTTTACCCGGCACTGCCTGAAATGGCATAAAAACTATAGCAAAGGAGGTGTTCCACGCGGGTTGGTAGGACCCTGGTTGCGTCCCAAGGCAAAGCGGGAGAGGTAAAGAGGTAAAAACTAACGCAAGCGCCGGGACCAGCCAGCACTGACCGCTGTCCAGATGGGTTCCAAAATATATATGGATAGGTCACTGGTTAGTACTGGTTGGTTGACGAGGCGGGGGTTTATCGAGGCATCGGCGGGTGCCCCCCGGTCCGGTTACGACCGACAAAGGCGTTACAAAACCCGGGAGCAATCCCGGGGACAAAGGGCGCCGGGTAACCCTTTACCTCTCCCTGATTAAAAAATAAAGGGAGAGTGAGCTTTATGTGCGGTATCGTTGGTTATCTGGGCCCGCGCCCGGCAGTCCCCATATTGGTTCAGGGATTGGAAAGGCTGGAATACCGGGGCTATGATTCCGCCGGGATAGCCGTCCTGGAAGGCGGGGGACTGCTGGTAGAAAAGAGAGCCGGGAAACTGGCAGCTCTGAAAAGCCACCTTAACGGCAACATGGCCGGGGCGCAGGTGGGGATAGGGCACACCCGCTGGGCCACCCACGGCCGGCCCTCGGACGTCAACGCCCATCCCCATCTCGACTGCACCGGCAGGATTGCCGTCGTCCACAACGGGATCATCGAAAACTACCAGGAACTGCGCCAGGAACTGGCGGCTAAAGGCCATCGCTTTATATCCGAAACCGATACAGAAGTCCTGGCCCACCTGGTGGAAGAGTTCTATGCCGGCGATCTCCTCCAGGCGGTATTCAAGATGCTGCCCGTTCTTCGAGGCTCCTACGCCCTGGCTGTCATGAGCGCCGATCATCCCCGGGAACTGGTAGGCGCGCGCCAAGACAGCCCCTTAATCGTCGGCCTGGCTGCAGGGGAAACCTACCTGGCCTCCGATATTCCGGCCCTGCTGCCTTATACCCGGGATAATTACATCCTGGAGAACGGTGAAGTGGCCTGGATCACCCCCGGGGAAGTGACCGTTTACGACGCCAACGGCAGCCGCAAGTCCAAGGAGGTCTTCCACGTGGCCTGGGACCTCCAGGCGGCGGAAAAGGGCGGTTATGCCCACTTTATGCTGAAAGAGATCCACGAGCAGCCGCGGGCCTTAAGGGATACCCTGGCGGGCCGCCTGAAAGATGACGGGCGGGTACGCCTGGAAGGAGTTAACTTCACACCGGAGGAAGCGGCGGCCCTGGAGAAAGTGGCCATTATTGCCTGCGGTACGGCCCACTACGCCGGAATGGTGGGTAAATATCTCCTGGAGAAGCTCCTGCGCCTGCCGGTGGAAGACGACGTGGCCTCGGAATTTCGCTACCGGGAACCGATCCTCAACGAGCATACCCTGGGCCTGGTCATCAGCCAATCTGGCGAAACGGCCGACACTCTGGCCAGCCTGCGGGAGGCTAAAAAAGCCGGGGCACAGGTGCTGGCCATTACCAATGTCGTCGGCAGTTCGGTAGCCCGGGAAGCCGATCACGTCATCTATACCTGGGCCGGCCCGGAGATTGCCGTGGCGTCCACCAAAGCGTATCTCACCCAGGTAGCATCGCTGTATCTCCTGGCCCTGCACCTGGGCGAGAAAAGGAGCCATGCTCCCTGGGCGCAGGAAATCGCCGGGGGCCTTAAGGACCTGCCCGACCAGGTGGAAGAGGTTTTAAAGCTGGAACCACGGATAAAGGAACTGGCCGGCCGGATAGCACCCCACGAGCACGCCTTCTTTATCGGCCGCGGCCTGGATTACCCCGTCTCTCTGGAGGGATCCCTGAAGCTAAAGGAGATCTCCTACCTGCACGCCGAGGCTTATGCGGCCGGGGAACTGAAGCACGGCACCCTGGCATTGATCGAAGAGGGTACGCCCGTTATCGCCCTGGCCACCCAGGCCCAGCTCCTGGAGAAGATGCTCAGCAACATCAAGGAAGTCAAGGCCCGGGGCGCCTGGGTCCTGGCCCTCACCCAGGAGGGTAACACAGCCGTGACCGAAGAGGCCGACGCCGTCCTCTACCTGCCGCCGGTACCATCTATCCTGGCGCCGGCGGTGACGGTGGTGCCCCTGCAACTCCTGGCCTACTACACCGCCGTCGCCCGCGGCTGCGACGTCGACAAACCCCGAAACCTGGCCAAGAGCGTGACGGTGGAGTAGGGGCATTGGAGGATGGCGCTTTTGTTGTATCATAAATAATATCAAGCCACCTTTTTTGGTAATAAATTTCTTTACCAGAAAAGGTGGCTTTTTCATGCCTAAGAGGAACCCTCAACTTTTTGCTTTAAAAAATAATGGGCAAATTTTTTGTCATGGTTAAAATTGGGTTTATCTGGCCGGCGGCCTGTTTTCAACCGCAGCATCCACTGGATAAGCAAGCTTCCTCGCTAGCGCAACATCTAGTCGATAAATTTAGGCCTTATTCAGCCCCGCTTCTTTCTTCTGTTTAGCGGCAAAGAATCTTTTGAGATTCTCAGGTATATCTTGCGTTTGCTCTTTTGGTTTTATGGCTTCTTTTGAGCCTCCATAAACCTCCCGGAGGATAACATCTATAGTCATGGCTTTGGGGGCGACTGTATAATCCTTTCCCTGGTAGGTCCAGATACGGCAGTCAACATCCTCACCGCACAGGTCCCCGCATGATTCGCACAAACTTTCTTTCACATCCAACTGGATATCTTGACCGTTAATACGGATGGTGGGGGAACTGATCAAACCCAGTTGCCGGGCTTGCTCTTCGGTCTGAACGCCTCTTGACAATATTAATCGGTCTATATGTTTTGAAGGAAAGTTACGAAATTTTTGCTGATACGGTTCAAATTCTAATGGAAAGCACGCCAAAGGGCGTGAAGCTGGATGAAATATATAAATCTGTCAAGAGCCTGCCGGGTATCCGCAACCTGCACCATGCCCATGTCTGGCAGTTCGGGGAGCGGCAGATTAATTTCAAAGGCCACATCGACCTAAATAAGGATATACCTATCAGTGAATCGGAAAAGCTGCGCCAGGAAGTGGAATCCTTATTGCGTGACAAATTCGGCATCCAACACGTCATGATCCAGATGGAATACGAGGGCTGCCCTGGTACAGGGCTCATTCGTGATACCCGCAGTCAATTCATTTGAACTTGTAACCTTGGGAAAGCAGAATGTACCGGGCTATACTTGCGACTGTCATGAGAAGTCTCCTCTAGCGGGATGTACGATAATGTCTTCTAACGAGGATAGCAGGGAGAAGGGGCATTACGCCCCTTTTCCTTCTGTAAGATTCGGAAAAAATGAGCATCCCGATACTGGTAGCAAAAGCGCAAAAGAGGGTGAAAATGGTGATGACAAAGTAACCGGCATTATAAATACGGCGGCGGCTGTAAGCGTCGGCCATGGTGCCGAAGATCAAGAGCAAGGCGGACATGGTCAATCTATAGACGGAGGTAACCCATTAGACGGTATTGATATTACTCTTAAAATAGCTGGCGATGGTCGGCAGGCCCGTGTTTTATTTTTCCTTGACAAAAAAGAGCTTAAGCCCTAAACTATATATGCTGATATACGAATATAAATTAGGGAGGGTCGTCTTCATGGAACGCCTTGATAATATGAAGGCGGAGTTTTTCAAAGCTCTGGCCCATCCGACCAGGGTTCGGATTATAGAGCTTTTGCGCCAAGGCGAGCGCTGCGTTTGCGAACTTATCGCCGAACTGGAGCTGGAACAGCCCAATATTTCCCAGCACCTGGCCGTCTTGCGCAAGCAGGACATTGTTGAAGCCAACAAAGATGGTTTACGGGTGATCTACCGTATCAAGGACCCCAGGATAATCACTTTACTGGATCTGGCGGAGGAGATTATTGCCCGGGAGATTGCTGAGACCATAGCCCTTATGCAAGGATTAAATAAAGCGAAAGGTAGTAAGGAAGATGTTTAAACGGCTGGTAGGTTTTCTAGTATACGATGGTTTGCACCTGGCACCAGGAACACGCCTGGCAGAAGCCCTTAACTTTTTTATTTATGATACCGTTAAAATTCTCTTTATGCTTGCGGTCATTATTTTTCTGGTATCCTTGTTACGCAGCTTTTTCCCGCCGGAGAAGACTAGGGCGATTTTAAACCGCAAGCATAAATTCTGGGGCAATATTCTGGCCGCCCTACTGGGAATTGTAACGCCTTTTTGTTCCTGCTCGGCAGTCCCGGTATTTATCGGCTTTGTAGAATCCGGGGTACCCCTGGGGGTTACTTTTTCCTTTTTGATTTCATCGCCGATGGTTAATGAGGTAGCCCTGGTAATGCTCTGGGGAATGTTCGGCTGGCGAATCGCCGCCCTTTACATTGGCAGCGGCCTCCTGGTGGCAATTGCTGGCGGGATTGTTATTGGCAAACTACACCTAGAAAATGAAGTGGAAAGCTATGTTTATCAGATCAAGTTCGGCGGCCTGGTAGCAACCCGGGAAAAGGAGTTGACCTGGGTTGATCGTTACCAGTATGCCCTAAATTATATGAAGGACATCTTACGCCGGGTATGGTTATATGTGGTCATTGGCATTGCCATTGGCGGTTTCATCCATGGCTATGCGCCGGAGGACCTGCTGGTACGCTATGCCGGACCTTCCAACCTGCTCGCCGTACCCATAGCGGTAGCTATTGGGGTACCCTTATACGCCAACGCCGCCGGTACCATTCCCATTGTCCAGGCATTAATGGAAAAGGGTATGGCCATGGGCACGGTCCTGGCCTTTATGATGTCAGTTACGGCCCTCTCCTTGCCGGAAATGATTATCCTGCGCAAGGTGCTGAAGCCCAAACTGATTGCCATCTTTACCGGCATTGTTGCCGTAGCCATCATGATGGTGGGTTACCTGTTTAACGCCATAATTTAGGTGCCATTCCGGTTGGCGGCCTGGAGATTTACCGTCTGCTTTATTGGTGTTGGGCGCAAGTCCCCCTAATCCATAGCATGAAGTAAAAGGAAAAGTGCGCCTAATATATTAGTACAGAGGAAGCCTTCCAGAAAGTGGCCGGCGCCCTGGCGGATTGGGAGGATCGGGCCAATGGTTGACAACACCTTTATGGGCGTCCCGCGGGAAAAGATTACCTGGGCGCCGGTGATTGATTATACCAGGTGCAACTACTGCCTGGAGTGCGCTAAATTCTGTCCCCATAAGGTATATGAAATCCGCGAGGAAGAGCCCCGGCTTATCGTGGCCAATCCAACAAACTGCGTCGTCTTTTGCCGCGCCTGCGCCAAGACCTGCGGGCCGGATGCCATTTCCTTTCCCGAGAAATCCCGCGTCCTGGAAGCAATCAAGGCCCTGCGCCAGGAAGAAGGGGGTAAATAGCCGTGGCTTCAAAGTATGTTATCTTGCCCTGTAACGGCCTGGATAAAGAAGCCGGCTGCCTGGCCCGGGAACTGGCCCTGAAAATGGCGGCGGCCACGGGTAGCGAGATTATCTGCCCGGTGCTTTACCAGACGGCGCCGTCCCGTTACGCTCCTCTTCTCCGGGAAGGCAGCCTGGTGGTTATCGACGGCTGCGCCAGCCGGATTGCCGCCAACAATGATCTCAAGATTTCCGAGCACGCCGGCGGCCGGGTGGTGGAAATGATCCGCGCCGTGGACGCTTTTCGCAACCACCGGGGCGTCGATACCGGCACGGCCGCCCATCTGACGGCGGCAGGGTGGCAGATTGCCGACGAACTGGCTGCCGGCCTGGCCGGTAAAGTCGATCGCTGGTATGACGCAGGAGAGGAGCAATAAACGCCTGTTGGGGAGGAGAAAGCATGAGCGAAGAAGGAAAATTATCCATCGGCCTGATTTCCTGCAGCGGCGAGGCCTGCCCCGGGGGGGACCATTTCCCGCCTGGCCACCCAGAAGGTGCTGCGGTCCATCAGGCCGGGCTATAATTTCGTAACTATTTGCCTGCCCCTGTTTATGGCCGGCGGCGAGGAAGAGCGCAACTTCGCCCGTAATTATCCCACGATAACCATCGACGGGTGCGAAAAATGTTGCGCTTTAAAGGCCACCGAAGCCCTGAGCGGGCCGGTAAGCGGCAAGGTGGTGGTTACGGACTTCATTGCCGGGGAAAAGCTCGGCGAGGGGACGTTATCCACCCGGGAGCTTACAGCAGAGCAAAAAGCTATGGTCGACCAGGTAGCGGCAGCTATCTTGGAGCAGGTCGATAAAATTAACCGGGAGGAGTAAACAATGGCTAAAGTTAAGGTGGAGATTTATGATTACCCGAGTAGCGGGGGTGGCTGCGGTTGCGGTTGTGGCGGCGGTGCGGCCATGACCACGGCGGCGATTAAAAAGCAGGTCGGCGAGTTGCAGCAGCAGCTTGAGGAAAAGTTCGCCGGGCAGGCGGAGGCTGTTTACATCGACCTCCGGGCAGTACCCCGGGATCAGGTGCCGTCAGGGCTACGGGCCCTTACTAACGGCCCTTACCCGGCGCCCCTGGTGGTGGTCGACGGCACGCCCCGCTATGCCGGTGATATTCCCTGCGAGGAGATAATAAAAGAAGTAGGAAATATTCTTGCTTAGTTGTCCGGGGTCGGACAGGGAGGATAGTAAGTTATCCCCCTTTTTTTCAGATTCCGGAAAAAAAGTTGAGGCCGAATAAGAATGCCCTGGTAGGGGGTGTAAATAGTGGCCATTTACCTGGATAACGCCGCCACTACCTTTCCCAAGCCGCTGACGGTCTGGCAGGCCATGGAGCATTTTATGAAGAATATAGGAGCCAGCGCCGGCCGGGGCGGCTACCGACGCGCCCTGGCGGCGGAAGAGATAGTCTTCCAGTGCCGGCGGCTACTGGGGAAGTTATTTAACATTAATGACGCCACCCGCATCGTTTTTACCGCCAATGCCACCGAGGCCATCAACCTGGCCCTCAAGGGCTGGTTGAACCCCGGCGATCATGTCATTACTACGGCTATGGAACATAATGCCGTCTGGCGCTGTTTGAAAACCCTGGAGAAGGAGCGCGGGATAAGCATTACCGTGGTGCCCTGCCGGGAAGACGGCGAACTGCTACTGCCAGAGCTGGATGCGGCCTTCCGTGAGGAAACGCGCCTGCTGGCCTGCACCCATGCCTCCAATGTTACGGGAACGGTGATGCCGGTGCAGGCAATTACTGCCGCAGCCCACCGGCACGGGGTGCCTGTCCTGCTGGACACCGCCCAGACAGCCGGAGCATATCCCATAGATGCCCAGGAACTGGATATCGATTTCCTGGCCTTTACCGGTCACAAAGGCCTGCTCGGCCCCATGGGTACCGGCGGCCTCTATATACGTCCCGGTTTCGATCTGCGTCCCCTGAAGGAAGGGGGTACCGGTTCGGTGTCCCGCCTGGAGTACATGCCTGAGGGCCTGCCGGATCGCTTTGAGGCCGGGACGCTGAATGTTGTCGGCATTGCCGGCCTTAAAGCCGCTGTGGAATATGTCCTCAACCAGGGGATCAGCCGGATCCGTTCCCACGAGGAGGTTCTGACGGCCAGGATGCTGGCCGGGCTGGAAGAGTTACCTGCGGTGACCGTCTATGGTCCGAGGGTAACGGCGCGCAAGGTGGGCGTGGTTTCCTTTAACCTTAAAGAACTGGCCCCGGAAGAGGTAGCCTACGCCCTGGACGAGGGCCACGAAATTATGGTCCGGGTGGGCCTGCACTGCGCGCCCCTGGCCCATAAAACCATAGGCACCCTGGAGCGGGGAACGGTGCGGGCCAGCGTAAGTTATTTTAATACCACGGAAGAGATAGATGCCTTTTTAACGGCGGTAAGGGAAATTGTAGAATTAACAAGCTGAATTATTGGGAGGTCCTGTTATCAAAAGGGCCTTGGTGGGCCGGCATGGAGAAAGAGGCTATGATTCAGGCAGCAAAAGAGATATGGGAGGCGGTACCTGTGTTTCTGGAAAAGATTGACGTGACCAAAGTGGAGACCTGCCTGGCCGATGCGGAAAAGATCCGCCTGCAGGCGGTTTTGAGCCAGGATATTGAGGAGTTATTACCCTACCTCAATACCGTGATTAAAAATGCCGTATATAACCATTACGCTAAAAACCTGACTTTTATGAAAGAGTTTCGTCTCATAACTCTTTATCCCCGGCGCCTTACCATGGCCAAAGCGGTCAATATGACTGACGCCCTCCAGGTGCTGGATTGGCTCAAGGATTTAATCAACGATACCCACCGGCGGCAAAAGGAAATCCACCCTTTCTTCGCCAAAAAGGAAAGGCCCACAGCGCTGCAAATATACAAATGGCTGCCCGGAACCAACTGCCGCCGGTGCGGCCAGTTGACCTGCCTGGCTTTTGCCGCCAGGTTGCTGAGCGGTGAAAACGCCCTGGCGGATTGCCCGCCCCTGGCGGAGGAGGAAAATAGTGAACGGTTCAACGCCCTGCAGGGGATGCTGGGGTAAGCCGTTATAGATTTGCCATCTGCCGCCGGTAGAATTCCGCTTTGTTTTCCTCTCCTATGAGGCGGTCGATAATATAAGCCATCGCCAGTATCCCGGGGATGTTGACCAGCCAGCGGGTCAGGGCAAACTTTATGCCCAGGGCTGACATTTCAAACAGGAACATGGGGATTTTTAAAGTCGACCAGGAACAGAGGAAAATGATAATGTTGCTGTATTTGGTGCCTTTCTTCGCCATGACCGCGGCCACCGGGAAGGCGCCGTAAAGGGGCCCGGCAGCGGCCGCCCCCAGCACTATGCTTAAGACAATACCCTTTAGCCCGGAGCCTTCACCCAGGTAGCGAATAATCGTTTCCCGCGGTACCCAGACATCTAAGAGGCCCAGGAGAAGAAAAATCGGCGGGATAATGGCGAGCATCTCGGCAAAGTTACCAGCGGTGTATTTGAAAATTGTCAAGCCGGTGCCGGGACGGAAGACGGTTATTACCACGTCAAAGAGAATGATTAATAAAAAGTAGCGGTAAGTCTTAATTAAGTTAAGCAAGTTCATGCTCCCACCACCATCCCGATGATAATAGCCACGATAAAGGAAAAGACGTAGCTCAAAGAATTACGGAGGATAGTTTCTTTTTTACCGAAATACCTGCTTTCCAGGGGAGCGGTGACGACGCCCACCATCATCAGGGTCGAAACAAAGACGGCCATCTGCATGATTCCGGCACCCCGGTCGAGCAAAGATTTGGCCAGGGGAAAGGCGACAAACCCGGGAATAAGGGTAACGGAGCCGGCTATTGAGCTGGCCAGCATGCCCGGGAAGCCGCTGTTTTTGCCCACCAGTGCGGCAATGGTATGAGGTGACAGATAAGTCAGCATAATCCCTATCAGGGCCAGGACGACAGTGAAGTCGGGTAAGATGTTGGTAAAGGCCTTCCAGCCTTTCATTAAAGCCAGCCTGGTTTTATGGCGGTCTTTCCCGTAGGAAATTAACAGCCCACCCAGGGCCAGCAGGTAAAGTAGCAGGGTAAACATGGCATCTCTCCTTTATGTGTTATTGTGTCTTGTTGACGGGATGGAATTATTGGTTTATCCTATTATTGTATATTAACACACATATGTAAATAGCAGATAGGGAGTGAATCCATGTGCGGTCATGAACCCGGCAGGCGCCGCGACAATCGCTGCGATTGTCGCGGCGCCCGCATGGAAGGCTTTTTGCAGCCCTGCTTATTGTTGCTGCTCTATGAAAAATCCACCCACGGTTACGAGCTGATGGAAAGCATGAACCGCCTGGGGTTATGGGAAGGCGTTCCTGATGCCGGGGCCGTTTACCGAAATTTACGCCGCCTGGAGGAAGAAGGGCTGGTACGGTCCCACTGGTCGACAAGCGGACCAGGACCGGCCCGCCGCCGGTATGAGATAACCCCGGAAGGAGTAGATTATCTCCATGACTGGGCGGTGACCATCCGGCGCAATAAAGCCGCCCTGGAAACCTTCCTGCGCCGTTACGAAGATATCTTCGGGCAGGACAAAGAGATGGAGAAGGGGGATTAAGCCCCTTCTCCTAGTTCCTTCAACCTTTCCTCTACAGCTTTTACTTCAGCCTGCAGCTCCTTGAGATACTCCTCCAGGCGGGCTTTTTTCTCCGCAGCAGTTAAAAAGTGGCGGTGGAAGCCTCCGGGGTGATGACCGTGGCAATAGCATCCCCGCCGCTGGCCGCAATCATGGCCCTTAAACATTGTTTCTTCCCCTCCTTTTTGGTTAGCTTATATATGCTGTTAACATATATAAGCTAATTACATGATACTGCTGGTTAATGCTCGTGTCAAGGGGTATCCCCGCCTTTTATCGCGTATCACCGGCCGGTTCCAGCCTGGCCGGGGCGGCCGTGTCGACCCTCACCACCAGGGCCGCCAGGATAATTAAGAGGAACAGGCAGAGGGCATAAAGGGCAAAGAAACGGTTGAAATTAAAAGCATGAATGAGGCGGCCGCCGATGGCAGTACCGACACCGCCGCCGCCCATAAAGGCGAAGGCTACCAGAGACATGGCCGTACCCCTGGCCCGGGCGGCAAATTCCGTAGCGATGGTTAGCAGGGTAGAGTGGGCCAGCATGAAACCCAACCCCAGTAGGGCCACGCCCAGGATTAACATAAAAAGTTGCGAGCCATAGGTCCAGAAGAGGACGTCTGCTACAGCGGCCGCCAGCAGGCCCGCCAGCAGTACCGGGCGCCGACCCCACCGGTAAGCCAGCGGGCCGCTGGCCCGTCCGGCCAGGACGGCGGCAATACCAAAGGCCGTCATGATGAGGCCGATGACAAAGTTATTATAATGATAGGTCTGGGCTATATAGGCTCCCAGGTAAGAGAAAGAGCCGATGATTAAGATGCCCTCCAGCAGCACTACCAGGTAGACAGGCGCGCTGGTAGCGCTGCTTAAAAGGCGCAGATAAGGGGTGAAAAACTGGCTCCGGGGGTTGCGTACCGAGGGTATCCGGCTGCCTAGGGTATAAAGCAACAGGGTGGACACCAGGGCCAGGATGGCGTAGGCGGCAAAAACACCGCGCCAGCTCAGGAAATAGGCGATGGTCCCGCCGATAGCCATGCTCAGCCCCTGGCCAAGGAAGGAAATGCCCATAAAAGTACCGATGGCCGCTTGCCGTTCCTGGAGGGGGACCACGTCGCCGATGAGGGCCAGGGAGATGGGCATCACCGAGGCGGCGAAGATGCCGGTCAGGGCGCGGTACGCGGCCAGGCCGGTGAGGCTGAAGCCCAGGGCGCTGAGGCCTGTGCCTAAGGTGAACAGGGCCATGGCCAGGTTGACTACCTGGCGCTTGCCATAACGGTCGGCCAGGGGGCCGAAGATTAGCTGGAACAGGCCAAAGGGAATCATGTAGGCGGTAATCAACAGGCCGGCCCGGACAGGTTCAATATTAAAAGAACGGGCTATAGCCGGCAGGATGGGCGAAACCACCCAGTTGTCGGCCATAACGGTAAAACCGGTCAGGCCTAGGATAAGGATAAGGGTGTTGCGCTTCATTACAGAGATCCTCCTAAAATACAATATATGAATAAACGCATATATAACATAGCAAGCTCAAGGCGATTTGTCAAGAAAAAATTCGCCAATAATTAATTTAAGCGAGAAAGGGAAGAGGTATAGACCAATTGGCGAAATTAAGATCGACTCTTAAATCTTCTTGACAAAGCCCCCAAACTCTAATATTATATAATTAATGACTTATATAAGGAGGTGAAGGGGGTGAATTTAAAGGAGTGGGAAAAGGCCTTTAAAGCCCTGGGCCAGCATTTGCGGCTGCGGATTATCGCCCTGCTGGCCGAACAAGAGTTGTGCGTTTGCGAGCTGGAAGAGATTTTGGGCATCACCCAGCCGGCCATCTCCCAGCACCTGCGGGTCCTGAAGGAAGCGGACCTGGTCTGGGAGGAAAAAGTGAGCCAGTGGGTATTTTACCACCTGAAAAAAGAAAAACTGGCCGCGGTCCTCCAGGGCTGGTTGGCCTACCTGGATGTACCCCTGGCAGCTAAGAAAGAGTTTACTGCCGACTACGACAAGCTGCAGCAGCTTCTGGAAAACCCCAAGGTTGCCTGCCGCCAGCCCCGGGAGAGGGGTAGTAAAGAATAAAGTAAAAACGGCTGCTGTTAGGGAAAATCAGACCCGTAAATGTTTATGACGGCCAGCCACCATAACTAGCGTGGAAAGGAAAATAAGGAAAGGCAGGAAGGAGGATTTAAGTCATGGCACCCGCAAATAACTATCAACCCGTGGCCAGGTTATCCCTGCTGGACCGCTTCTTGACCCTGTGGATCTTCCTGGCCATGGCCTTCGGTGTGGGCCTGGGTTATATGGTGCCCGGGGTAGCGGAAGTCCTTAACAGAATGTCGGTAGGAACGACCTCCATCCCTATTGCCGCCGGCCTGATTGTCATGATGTACCCGCCCCTGGCCAAGGTCAAGTACGAGGAACTGGGCAAGGTGTTCCGCAATGGAAAAGTAATGGCCCTGTCCCTTATCCAGAACTGGGTCATCGGTCCCGTCCTGATGTTTATCCTGGCCATCATCTTTTTACACAATTACCCGGAATACATGGCCGGCCTCATTTTAATCGGCCTGGCGCGCTGCATCGCCATGGTCATCGTCTGGAACAGCCTGGCCCGGGGCGACGCCGAGTACGCCGCCGCCCTGGTGGCCTTGAACTCCATCTTCCAGGTTATCTTTTATTCAATTTACGCCTATATTTTCATCACCCTGCTGCCGGCGTGGCTGGGCTTTCAAGGAATGAAAGTCCACGTTTCCATCGGCGAGGTGGCCACCAGCGTGGCCATATACCTGGGCATCCCCTTCCTGGCCGGCGTTATCACCCGTTTTACCCTCATGCCAGCCAAGGGCAAAGAATGGTACGAGAAAACCTTTGTTCCCAAAATCAGCCCCCTGGCTTTAATCGCCCTGCTATTTACTATTGTGGTCATGTTTTCCCTGAAAGGCCAGTATATCGTTTCGTTACCCATGGATGTAGTCAGGATCGCTGTACCCCTGATTTGCTACTTTGTTATCATGTTTCTCATTTCATTTTTCGTCAGCATGCGCCTAGGGGTCAACTACGAGCAAACCACGACCCTTTCTTTTACGGCCGCCAGCAACAACTTTGAGCTGGCCATCGCCGTGGCCGTGGCTGTTTTCGGCATCAATTCCGGCCAGGCCTTCGCGGCGGTCATCGGACCCTTGATTGAAGTGCCGGTAATGATCGGCCTGGTGAACGTCGCCCTGGGTTTCCAGCGGCGGTATTACGGGGCGATGGATAGAGAAAGCTAAAGAAGTTATGAGGTCTCGGGAAATCAGAGTCTGGCTACACCCCCCCTCGGGCCTGTTTCCTTGAGACGTCGCCCGGGCAAAGGTCAGGCACCGGGAAGTTTCTCTGGTAATAAGGTAAAGTTATTGGCCTTTAAGGCCTGCCAGAACTTTTTATAGAATCCGCCCCCAAAAACCTACCCCCTTGTGGGGTAGGATGAAGGGGGCGCATTTGATCGGTAAAATTAAACAAATCAACCAAACTTCCGTTCTTGTGATAAAATAAAGTTATGGAAAGAAAAATTAACAATTGCGTGTACAACATCAACTACCATATCGTTTTTTGCCCCAAATATCGCCATAAAGTGATTAAGGATGATGTCGCGGAAGCAAAAGCATTACGGCCAACAGGATATTCGCCGCCTTTCCCGCCTTGAAAAAGAGATACTTCTGGGGCAGCGGTTTCTGGAGCAGGGGCTACTATATCGGTACTGCCGGCAATGTCAGCGCTGAAACTATCGGCAAATATATCGAAGCTCAAAAGTCCCACTCGAAGGGAGGTGAAAAAAGATGAGCCAGTTGAAACGCAATACCGCAGCCAAAAAAAGCAAAGGGCAAACGCAGGGTGATGTGCTGGTAGAAAAGCTCCCGCTGCGTCTTAAATCTCATGAGGAGGAACTGGCCAGGGACATCCAGAGAGAATCCGCTAAAGTTTGGAACACCGTCATGACCATCCACCGCTTATTCTGGTTCAAATACGGCATCTGGATAGACGAAGCCACGATGAAAGAGTTTTTGAAGGGGAGATTCAGCGTTCACTCCCAGGACGTGCAGGCCATCATAGAGAACTACTACGAATGCTGGGAGAGGACGAAGAAGCTCCACGAAGAAGGCCACACGGAGTGGCGCTATCCCTGGCGGTTGAAGCGTTTTTTCACCTCCACGTGGAAAGTGACCGGCATCACCGTAGAAGACGGATACTTAAGGCTTTCCAACGGCTGGAAGAAACCGCCGCTTAAGATAAAACTGCCCGCAAGGCTGAAGGGATTGGAAATCAAACAGGTCCAACTCGTCTGGCACCGCAACGAGTACTGGCTGCATATAGCGGTAGACAAGCCCGCCCTGGAGAAAGTACAGGGGGAAGCCGTAGCAGCAGTAGATCCGGGCGAAGTCCATGCCTTAACCCTGACTGACGGCCGGGAAGCCCTGGTCATCAGCGGAAGGCATCTGCGGTCGTTGCGCCGCCTCCGGAATAAGACTTTGAAGAAGTTTCAGAAGGCCATTTCCCGGACCAAAAAAGGCTCCGACCGTCGCAAAAAACTCCTGGCGGCCAAGTACCGTTTTTTGAATTGGATTGGAGTTCAAATATCCCATACCGAACATGCCGTCACGAAAATGGCAGTAAACTGGAGCCTGCAACGCGGAGTTAAGAAGGTCTACATCGGCGACCCCCAGGGAGTAAGGGAACAGGACTGCGGGCGGCATCACAACCAGCGGATGAGCCAGTGGAGCTTCGGCCGGCTACGGGATCTCTTGGAATATAAACTCAAGCGGCACGGTATCACCCTGGAGAAAATCGAAGAACGAGGCACTTCCGGCACCTGCCCGATATGCGGCAAGTATACAAAGCAGGCCGGTCGCGTTTACCGATGCGGCGACAGGGATTGTGGCTTCGGCGGGGTACACCGTGACGTGATAGGCGCCACGGGCATATTGGACTTAGCCGTAAACGGTCGGTTCACCTTTGGCCGCAAGTTGCCGGAAACAGTGTCTTATGTGCGGCCTGCAGTGTTAACGCCGATGCCGGGCCATAAAAAGAAAAAGGCCGCATAAAGACGTATCTACGTTGAGTAGTAGACGCCCATGGACCGGGCCATCCAACATCCGGGGCTAATCTGGGTGTCTGGGTGTAGCGCATTGAGGGGGAATAAGACCTGTCTTCAGGCAGGCGTCTCCCGATGAGGTGCTGAGGACCGTCCGGGCAACCCCGGTTGCTTTAAAGAAGCCACCGGGCTTGTCCCGGCGGAGGTTCACCCCAGCAAGCTACGGTTATATTATCCTTTACCTGTTGCTTTAACATCAATACTGCTGCCAAATGAACGGCATCAAAAACACGCAGTTGATGCCGTTCTGCTAACTCTCCGGCCTTCTCTATCAAGGCGTCGGATACTTCTATGGTGAAGTAATTACGCCAATCATCTTTGAGAGCTGTAACGGCTTGGGTATATACTGCATGATCGAGAGCTTTTTCCCGGTAACCACGGGCCAGGGCGGCCCTTGCTTCAGCGTAGGCAATTTTACAGGTAGCTACAATGAAGGGGAATTGGCCGCGAGTTTTTTTACCTCCGGGGTGCCTTCCTCATAAATATACAGCTAAATATACAGCTTCACCAGGGCGCTGGTATCAAGGTAAGATATCATCGCCGATCTTCCTCTACTATTCGGGCAATGGAGTGGCCTTTTTTAACTGGCAAATATTGATTGGTTCCTAGTGGCTTGCCGCCAGCCCACGATGCCAGGCCTTTATCTAACATGGTAGTAATACCGGAGGGTATTTTGTTTTCTATCGGTACCAGCCTGGCAACAGGACGGCCACGAACGGTAATAATCAAGGTTTCCCCTTCTTTAACCCGCTTGATATACTGGCTCATGAATGCCTTCATCTTTCTAATACCGATCTGTTCCATTTTTCCACCTCCATGTGGTCATATTATAGCGCCGGCGAGACTACCTTTCAATGTATCGCCATGTTATTCCTCTGCCGTTTTCATCTTCTACCGGTACCGAATTAGCCGTATGGAAGTCAATCACCTTCAAATAGCCAATAGCGATGTGATTACTGTGCTGGTTAAAGACGAATGGGCTATCAATGAGCGGCCGGCACATGCAGCGATGAAAGTCTTAGCGTCCGGTCTTTTATTGACGCTAATTGTCCATCAGGGCAGCCGATGATTCTCTACCATCATGGAGATATCTTTCATTTGTGCGGTAACTAACACTTTTACCGTAGTCACCTGCCCGCACGGCCTTTGGCGTAACAGTACGACGGAGGTACCGGTAACCTGCCATCCCATGGTCCTGTTGTGGAAAATGGGGTATAATAGAAGTGAAGCTATTTGAAAGGAGTGGGTTTCGTGAGCACTGCCGAAATTTCCCGCGCCCTGGGCAAGATCACCTGCCCTTGCGGCCTGATTGGGGTGAAACAGGGGGAAAAGCACGACCTCACCACTGTGGCCTGGTTCAGCCAGGAGTCGTCCAACCCGCCCCAGGTAATGGTGGCCCTTCATCCCAACCGCTACGTGCTTGAACTCCTGGATGCCGCCGGGGAGTTTGTCCTCTCCATTCTGGCCGATGATCAGGAGAATATCGCCGTCTTCTGCGGTAGCCATTCAGGCAGGGACGTCGATAAAATCAAGGAACTGGGCCTGGCTACCGTGCCGTCGGCGGTAGTTACCACACCGGGGGTGAAAGACGCCCTGGCCAACCTGGAGTGTAAAGTGAGCAATCGCTTCCAGAGCGGCGATCATATCATTATCACCGGCCAGGTGGTAGCGGCCAGGGTCAACAGTGAGAAAAAACCCCTTCTTTATTACGAACATAGTATCGCCCACTGGGGCCGGTAGGGACCGGGCATCGGCCGGCCGGGAGCGTTTAACGCCCCGGCTGGAAACGACAGTATGATAATAAGCCCTGCAGCTTTGGGGTTGCTGCAGGGCTGTATTTTTAGACGAAGATGCCGTATCAATGGCAATTAAACGTCCCGGGTAGGTGCCGCTGCGGGCCGGGGCTTTTTAAGTTTTGCTCTAACCCGCCGTGGGTGCGGCCGCTGGCCGCCGGCTTTCCATCGCCGGCCATCGTGGACCAGCCTTAACTCCGGGCCGGCACCCATGCCCCTGCCCCTCACTACTGCAGACGGCTAAAGCCGTTCCTGCCAGGTGGTCCGGGCCAGGGTTAGCTCCAGAGCCCTTTCGGGACAGGAGAGGCGGTGGAGGTAACACCTGGTGCCCTTTACGGCCGGTATTTCCTGGCATTCGCAGTGGATATGCTCGCCGTAACGGGCATCTTTTTTATATAAGACTTCAATGGTAGCCGGGAAGGCCGCCCGGTGGACCTCCAGGGGGACACCCTCCAGGATCCAGCCGATATACCTCTTGTTATTGGCATGATGGTTAGTATCCAGGTCAGCCACCAGGACGGTGAATTCCCCGGCTGTCGCTGTTTTTTCCAGGGACGGCAGGTCGGTGAAGGCCCCGGGTATGGCTACTTCCGGGTAAAGGCCGTAGGCTCCGGTCACCTGGGGTGGTATGCGCAGGGGCTTCTTTTTGTTTATATCCAGGTAGATCCAGACCGATGCGGCCCGGCCAATGAGGTTGCCCCTGGCGTCGTGGACATAGAAGTCGCGGTAGGCGAAGCAGCGCTGGAAATTCTCCACCCAGGTGGTTATGGTGATATGTTCCTGCCAGCGGGGGTAGCGCTCCATCTGCAGGTGATAGCGATAGACAACCCAGCCCCGGCCGGCAGCTTTTAACTTATTAATCCCCATGCCTGCTGTTTCTGAATGCAAAGTGGCTGTTTCTTCCAGGTAACCCAGAATAGTCACCGGTGAGGCCTCAAGCAAAAAATTAGTTTCATAATAGCGCACTTCGTAATCTCTCTGGTAGGTGCTGGTTGGCATGGCAATCACCAGGTCTTATTGTAGCACATAAACGCTCCCGAGGCTACCTGTACAAGACGCCGATGCCCATCAGGAGCACCGTTTTTGAAGAGTATTAACGTGCTGGTATTTGTTTGAAGGGAGGATCGTTGCAGCCGGCAACAAGTTATGCTCAGGGTATTTATTTTAGTGTTGAGGGGCGATAGCTCAGGGTCCTGCTGGCGTTGAAAATGGCTGCCAGGGCCACGCCTACATCGGCGAAAACGGCTTCCCAGATTGTCGCCACGCCAAAGGCCCCCAGGATCAGGAAGAAGGCCTTGATACTCAGGGCCAGGACTACGTTCTGCCTGACGATAAGGCCGGTATACCTGGCGATCTCGATAGCGGTGGCCAGCCTGGAGGGTGCATCCTCCATAAGAACCACGTCGGCGGCCTCAATGGCGGCATCGCTTCCCAGGCCGCCCATGGCCACTCCTACGTCGGCCCGGGTAATAACCGGGGCGTCGTTGATACCGTCGCCCATAAAAGCCAGCTTCTGCCGGCGGCGGTCGGGCAGGCCGGCCTCCAGCTCTTCCACCTTTGCCACTTTATCCTCCGGCAACAACCCCGCGTAGTAAGCGTCTATACCCAGGTCCCTGGCAACCCGGCGGGCTACGGCCTCCTCATCGCCGGTCAGCATCACAATATTCTTTACCCCAAATTCCTTGAGTCGGGCAACGGCCTCCCCGGCATCAGGCTTCACCTCGTCGGAAATGACGATGTAGCCGGCAAAGGTACCGTCAACGGCTACGTGGATGACGGTGCCTGCCACATTGCAAACCTCATTGGCGATTCCTTCCCGGTGCATTAAACGATCGTTACCGGCCAGGACCCTTTTCCCATCGACCATGGCGCTGATACCGTGGCCGGGAATTTCCCGGTATTCACCGATCCTCTCGGGGTCAATCTCCTGGCCGTAGGCCGCCCGGATGGACTGGGCGATGGGATGGCTGGAATAGACCTCGGCGGCGGCAGCAACTGCCAGGAGTTCATCTTCTTGAAAACCGTTGTATGGAACCACCTGCGTAACCCGGAAAACTCCTTTCGTCAGGGTACCGGTTTTATCAAAAACCACGGTATGCAGGCCGGTCAGGGCGTCCAGGAAGTTAGCGCCCTTAACCAGGATGCCCTGGCGGGAAGCTGCGCCGATGCCACCGAAGTATCCCAGAGGGATAGAAACTACCAGGGCGCAGGGGCAGGAGATGACCAGTAGCACGAGGGCGCGGTAAACCCACGTAGAGAAGGTGGCCCCGGGAAACACCAGGGGCGGGATGACCGCCAGGGCCAGGGCTCCCAGGACGACCGCCGGGGTGTAGTAACGGGAAAAGGCGGTGATGAATTGTTCCGTAGGGGCTTTACGGGCAGCGGCGTTTTCCACCAGTTCCAGGATGCGGGCCACCGAGGATTCACCGAAGGGTCTGGTCACCCTGACCGTTAAAAGACCCTGGCCGTTGATCATCCCGGCCAGGACTGGCTCACCCTTTTCCACCTTGCGGGGGACGGCTTCCCCTGTCAGGGCCGAAGTGTCGACAAAGGAAAATCCGTCAACCACCTCGCCATCCAGGGGCACCCTTTCGCCAGGCTTGATGACAATAATCTGTCCTGCCTCCACCTCTTCCGGCCGTACCCGTTTGCTTTCCCCGTTCAGTTTCAGGTTTGCATATTCCGGCCGGATATCCACCAGGGCGGCGATAGAACGGCGGGAACGATTGACGGCCCGCTCCTGGAAATATTCACCTACAGCATAGAAGAGCATGACTCCCACTGCTTCGGGCAGCTGGTGGATGGCAATGGCTCCTGCGGTAGCTATGGTCATTAAGAAGTTTTCATCGAAAAACCGGCGACGGATCAAGTTACGCAGGGCCGCCCGGATCACCGGCCAGCCTACCAGGAAATAAGCCGCCAGGAGGACGGCATATTCGGCCCAGGAGTAAGGGGTACGGTGGAGCCGTTCATTAAAAATAAATCCCATTCCCAGTAGCAAAGTTGCAGCCACGATAAGATAAAGGCTTCTACCGGCTTCCTCTTTTTCTTCGTCTTTTTCTTCGCCGGAAGCATCCCCGGCCGTTTCAATTAACCGGACGTCCGGTTCTACCCGGGCAATAACTTCCCGGGCCGCCGGCAGCATCTCCGGCGGCATGTCCACGTTCCGGGCGGCAAAATTAATGGTAGCCTTCTCCAAGCCTTTAACCCGGCGCAGTTCCTGTTCCAGCCTGGCGGCACAGCCGGCGCAATCCAGGCCGGCCAGCTTGTAGCGCATAACTTTCAACTCCCGACCTTTTAATTTATCTGTATTCGGCAAAGTGTTCCTGGGCCTCGCGGATAAGGTGGACTATATGCTCGTCGTCCAGGGAGTAATAGACCATCTTGCCGTCCCGGCGGTACTTGACCAGGCGCAGGGCTTTCAGCAGCCGCAGGTGGTGGGAGATGGCCGGTAAACTCATGTCTAAGATGGTGGCTATATCGCAGACGCACAATTCCCGGAAGGAGAGCAGGTAAAGGATCTTGGTCCTGGTTTCATCCCCCAGCACCTTGAAGATTTCCGACAGGCCGGCGACCTCCATTACCTTCTCCCGCAGCCCTTCCTCCCCTCCGGAGGGACAAAAGGTATCACACAGGTCATGATTCGCTCCCGTCATAGCTATCACCCCATCATAGAATACGATTAAACAATTGTTTAAATGTATTATAGTACCTGCCCCCTATGCCGTCAAGGAGAAATACCCGCCCGGCCCTGCTGGCCTGCTTCAACTTCCGGCTTAAATTTCCTTTCGGGCCACACTAAAAGTAACTGTGCAAGCCGGGCAGGAAGATGTTGATGCCAAAACAGGCAAAGAGAACCGCCAGGAAGCCGGTAACCACCATCCAGGCCGGCCCGGTGACCCATCCAGTCACAGGTTAAGCTGGCGTGGAGATAAACGGCATAGATGAGCCGGGTGAACCCATGTTATTAGTTATCTCATCGGGGAGGTGTTATTCCTTTATGCCCGGCCCGGACAGGGGCCGGATAAAATACTGCATCTGGTATTTTCTAAAAGGATTTTTTAATACTGGTCGCGAATAAACTACCAATAAACTACTAATAATCAGTAGTATTATCACCTGTGGAGGAATCCTGTTGGACCAGCTCGACCGCCGGCTCCTCAACCTCATTCAGGAAGAATTCCCCCTGGTGGCGCGGCCCTACCAGGAAATCGGGCGCCGCCTGGGCCTCAGCGAGGACGAGGTTATCCGGAAGATTAGCAAGCTTAAGGCCGACGGCATTATCCGCCGCCTGGGCGGCGTCTTCGAACCCCGCCAGCTCGGCTATACCAGCACCCTCTGTGCCCTCAAGGTGCCTCCCGGCCGCCTGGCAGAAGTGGCAGAGGTGGTCAATTCCTTCCCCGGCGTCACCCACAATTACCTCAGGGAACATGACTATAACATGTGGTTTACCCTGATTGGCCCCGACCGCCGGCACCTGGAGGAGGTTATCAGGGCCATTAAAGAACATACCGGTATAACCGAGTTCCTGGAACTCCCGGTGGAACACCCCTTTAAGATTCGCGTCAATTTTGACCTGGAGGCTGAGGTTTAAATGCCGCGCCGGCTCTCTGAAGTTGAAAAAAACATTGTTCGCCTTTTCCAGGGAGACCTGCCCCTGGAGCCCTATCCCTTCCGCCTGGCGGCCCGGGAGCTGGGACTGGGAGAGGAAGAATTGCTGGCCCGCCTGAAGGCCCTCCAGCGGGAAGGTATTATGCGCCGTTTCGGCGCCGCCCTGCGCCACCGCAAAGCAGGGCTGGTGGCCAATGCCATGATCGTGTGGCAGGTGCCGGAGGCCGAGGTTGCCACCGCCGGGCGGAAACTGGCCTCTTTCCGGGAGGTGACCCATTGTTACCAGCGGCAAACCCGGCCGGAGTGGCCTTACAATCTCTATGCCGTGGTCCATGGCTCCAACCGCCAGCAGTGTGAGGTGCTGGCCCGGCGGCTGGCGGCCGCCATTGGCCACTACAACTACCGGCTCCTTTACAGTACCGCCGAACTTAAAAAAGAGAGTATGCGCTATTTTGTAGAAGACTGGGGGCCGCCCCCGCGGGGCGGCCCCCAGTAAAGGAACCCATTTGTTCCAGAAATTATATTAAACAAACCAATAACCTGCCGGCATGATGGCCACTGTTATAATTTCTTTGCTGAGGAGCAAGGACTACCCTTATCTCTATATAATAAGGAGTTTTTACTTGCAATGGCATAATATTTTTCAAATCCCTGTTATTATGGGGCAAAATTGTCCTTGACAGGTTAATATTTTTTGTCTGCAACGTAGAGATATAAAATTCAATATATACGCCTGGCACAAGCCTCTACTTTCTTCTTTACTTTTCATGTCTTACAGTCTAGAATGGAATCGAGCGAAAGCAGAAATGAACGCTGGGGGGGATAAAGGGTATGCTAACCAGTACCCCGGAGAATACAATTTATTACCGGGCGGGCTATTCTATTGGCAGGCAGCTTCCTGTAAACGACCTGGAAGAAATACCGGATAAAATAAGCGCTCTGGGAATAGGAAACCTTAAGTTGCAAAGTGTAAAAGGTGACAAAATAACCGTTAAATGGAATGAATGTTTTACCTGTTCGCACTTCTCGCCTGTAGGCCAGCCGGTATGCTTTTTGGAAGGGGGTCTGCTAGCTGGAGCCCTTAACAAACTCCTCCGAAAAAGAATAGAGGTCGAAGAAACCAAATGCTGGGCGACAGGGGAACATTATTGCCAGATGGAAGCCACCATATCCCCTGTTTCTGATATTGATGAGCCCTATTCCTTTTTCATGCCCGAAAAAAACAACAGATTGCTCATAGATCTTACCTTCCAGGCTGTACTGGCAACCAGAAGCTACCGCCAGGCTACCCCCGGATCCGTAAGGGAGGTAGAAGAGTTCCCTTTAAGCATCGGGGAAGCCATCTTCCATGTAATACCCCTGGGCCTGGTAATTGCCGATAACCAGGGGAGAGTGGTAGGCATAAATAAGGCCGGCACCCAAATACTGGGTGTTACGGGTCAAAGGGTACAAAGCCGCCTGCTGGAAGAGATAGTCCCTTTGGCCAAATACTCTGAAATAGTCAAGTCCGGCAAACCCAAGGTATGGGAATTCCAGAAAACAAAGGGGAGCACTATCATCGTCATAGGAACCCCTTTATGGTTCCAGTCCAAAATAGAGGGTGTGCTGTACCAGTTTTTCTCCGACGAAAGCGAGCCTGTACGTCTTCTCCTGGAACAGCTTAAAAAAGCTGCACCCAGAGCTAGCCATGACCCTGAAAACTTAAAGCTCGCCGGGGTCCTCTTCAATTTTCACCACATCCGGACTTTAAATCACCATTTTAAGGACGTTTTAAGCCTGGCCCAGAAAGCGGCCTGGAGTCATGCCACTATACTCATCCTGGGCGAAAGCGGCACTGGAAAAGGGCTCCTGGCCCGGGCTATCCATGAGGAGAGCCCCCGCCGTAACGCGCCTTTGATAAAAGTAGACTGCGCTGCCATCCCACCGGAACTTCTAGAATCCGAACTCTTCGGTTATGAGGAAGGCGCATTTACTGGAGCTAAAAAAGGCGGCAAACCCGGCAAGTTTGAACTGGCTCACGGCGGGACCATCTTTTTGGATGAAATCGGGGATATGCCCCTTAATATGCAAGCCAAGCTTTTAAGGGTATTGCAAGATAAAGAGATTGAACGGCTGGGGGGCACCCAGAATAGAAAAATAGATGTGCGGGTGATAGCAGCTACCAACAAGGACCTGGAAAAAATGGTACAGGAGGGCAGTTTCCGGGAAGATCTTTTTTACCGCTTAAATGTAGTCAAGCTAGTGCTACCACCCCTTAAAGAGCGGCCGGAAGACATACCTCTCCTGGCAGAGGACATTTTACAAAGGCTAAACAAAGAATATGGGAAAAAATTACGGCTTACTCCCGCTGCTATGGAGTGCCTTTCAAGCTATTCCTGGCCGGGCAACGTCCGGGAATTGGAAAATGTCCTGGAGAGGGCTGCCATCCTGGCTGAAACCCAGGAAATCCATCCCCATCACCTGGCGATAGGTCATCCGGGAAAAAAGAAAGGGGTAAGGGAGATCTCCCCCCTTGATAAAGTACGAAGAGAAGCGGAAAAGGAGGCTATCATCCAGGCCCTGGAAGTTTTTGGAGGAGAAAAAACACGGGCAGCCAGGGCATTGGGCCTCTCCCGTCAGGCTCTTTATGCTAAAATGGCCAGCTATGGCCTGCTTAAAAAATGATGTCAAGTAATTTTTTTGACGTGTCAAAGCAAATTGACATTATGTTTCACCAGGCTGTCTAGCTCCGGCGGCCTTTTTCATTTGGCACGCTTTTTGCTATAAAACAAAAGATGGCTTTGCACTTGTTTTTATAAGGGGCCCTCAAGCCCGGGGGGCCAGGCTGCTAATACCGGGGTGGCTGCCAGGTGATTATTTCCATTCCCGAACTTAATTATCAGAATTAACCAGGGAACTAAAAATTTAACAGAGAGGGGTTGGCTGTGATATGTGATGATGGGCACGAGTGCAGCAGGAATAGCTGCTGCAGAAACCCTCCGTTCCCTGGCCTTTACTCCCCGCGTTTCCAGGGCTGCAGTAGCTGCAGTAAGTTGACCGGACGGAAGGCCGCTGACGCTTTGATATGAAAGCAGGCAAAAAAGTTTACAAACTTGCGGCGTGGCCGCATATTCTTCAAGGAGGTCGATGCTGATGGCCAAGTCGTGTAAAGTTTCTCTGGACCCGGCGGTTTGCGAGATGGTGGAAAAGGCCGGGCGCCTGGAGGTGGAGACGGTCTGGGATCGCTACCAGGCGATGCTTCCCCAGTGCGGCTTTGGGGAAACCGGGCTGTGTTGCCGGCACTGCCTGCAGGGCCCCTGCCGTATAGATCCTTTTGGTGGCGAGCCCAAGGCGGGGATTTGCGGGGCTACGGCGGACGTCATCGTCGCGCGAGGCCTGGATCGCGCCATCGCGGCCGGCGGGGCGTCCCACTCGGGCCATGCGAAGCACATTGCCCACACCTTGAAAAAGGCGGTTCGGGGTAAGGCACCTGACTACGCCATTAAAGACAAAGCCAAGCTTCGCAAAGTGGCTGAACGTCTCGGCATTCCCACGAAAGGCAGGAGCGAGGCCGAGATTGGCCTGGCTGTTGCCGAGGCGGCTCTGGCGGACTTTAACGAGAAAGCAACGGAAGCGCCGGTCACGTGGGTGGCCACCACGGTGACCGAGAAGCGGAGCAAGCTCCTTATGGAACGAGGCTTGATGCCTAAGGGGATAGACTACGAGATCGCCGATATTATGCACCGGACGCATTACGGCTGTGACGCAGACCCGATTAACCTCCTCCAGGCGGGGATACGTTGCTCCCTTACGGACTTTGCGGGTTGCCACATGGGTACCGACTTGTCCGACATCCTCTTCGGCACGCCCCAGCCCGTAGTCAGTGAGGCCAATTTAGGGGTCCTCAAGGCCGACATGGTTAACGTGGCGGTCCACGGCCACAACCCGGTTTTATCCGAAATCATCGTCGCAGTAGCCGAAGAGATGAAGCCGGAAGCCAAGGCAGCCGGCGCCGGGGGTGTGAATGTGGTGGGCATCTGCTGCACCGGCAACGAGGTGCTGATGCGCCACGGCATCCCGTCCTGCACCCATTCGCTCAGCCAGGAGATGGCCCTGATCACCGGCGCCCTCGATGCCGTCGTGATGGATTACCAGTGCATCATGCCCTCTCTCGCTACGGTGGCAGAGTGCATGGGGACCAGGCTGATCACCACCATGGAAACCATGAAGATCCCCGGTGCGATCCACATCCCCTTCGCGGAAGAAAGGGCTAAAGAGATCGCCCGGGAGATCATTCGCCACGCCATCGAGGCCTTCACCCGGCGCCGGGGTAAGCCGGTGGACATACCGCAGAACAGGTCCAAAGTGGTGGCGGGCTTCTCCGCGGAAGCCATCATAAACGCCCTCTCTAAGTTGAATGCCGACGATCCCCTTAAGCCTTTGCTTGACAACATCGTCGCCGGCAACATTCGCGGGGTGTGCCTCTTCTGCGGATGCAACAACGTCAAGGTTCCGCAAGATAGGAATTTCGTCACCATGGCCCGCCGCCTCCTGAAGGAGAACGTGCTGGTTTTAGCCTCCGGCTGCGGCGCGGGGGCGCTCATGCGCCACGGGTTTATGGACCCGGCCAGTGTGGATGAGATGTGCGGGGAAGGCTTGAAGGCGGTCCTGACGGCCATCGGCGAGGCCAACGGCCTGGGCGGGCCCCTGCCGCCGGTGCTGCACGTGGGCTCCTGCGTGGACACTTCGCGGGCGGTGGCCCTGGCGGTGCCCCTGGCCAATCGGCTGGGTGTGGACACGGATCAACTTCCCGTGGTCGCTTCGGCCCCTGAGGCGACGGCTGAAAAAGCGGTCGCCATCGGCACCTGGGCGGTGACCCTTGGTATCCCCACCCACGTGGGGGTCATGTTGCCGGTGGTGGGTAGCCGCTACGTCACCCAGGTGCTGACGGATAAAGTCCGGGACTTGACCGGCGGTTACTTCATCGTGGAACCCGATCCCGAGCCTGCGGGCCAGAAGCTCCTGGCGGCCATCGACGAACGCCGGGCCGGTCTGGGGCTCAACGTCCCGGGAGGTGCCCGGCGATGAAACGGAAGGAGATCTTCGTCCGTTATGAACGGTGTACGGGCTGCCGTTCCTGTGAGCTGGCTTGCGCCGTGAGCCACACCGCAGCTCGGAATCTCTTTGGGGCCCTCCTGGGGGGCGAAAGGCCGCAGAAGCGCCTCTATGTGGACCAGGTAGGCCGGGTGAAAGCTCCGGCCGTCTGCCGGCAATGCGAGGAGCCGCCTTGCGTGGCCGTCTGCATCACCGGCGCGATGCACAGGCGGGAGGACGGCGTCAACGTGGTCGCCTTGCCCCGGTGCATCGGTTGCTGGATGTGTGCCATGGCCTGCCCCTTCGGTGCAGTGGGCCGGGGCGAGGGTAAAGCCGTAAAGTGCGACCGGGAGTGCCTGGATGAGGAGGGCGTACCGGCCTGCGTGCGAGCCTGCCCCACCGGGGCCCTGGTCTTCCAGACCGTAGAGGAGTTTGAAGCCGAACGGCGCCTGGCGGCCGCTGTTTCATTGAGATAGCGGTTTAGAGCAGGGACGGGGTGGGGCAGGCCCCCCTCCCCGCCTCGTGGCTCAGAACTGAGCAAGCTCAGAAGAAGTGCTGCTGTCGCTGGTGTAGTGTCATTTTGAGGGGCGGGAGGTAAGGCTAAATGATCGTTCAGCAGTTATTTCTGCTGTCCATTCTCCTGTATGCCGCCGGAGCAGTTGCCTCCCTGGCGCTGAACAGAGCCGGTAAAATTGCCAACTATGCTTCAGGAATAAGCGCCTTTGTGGCAGCAAGTGCCGGGATGGCTGCGGCCATCCCGGTCTTCGCTCGTGGTACGGGCTTTACAATGGAAGCGGCGGGGGTTATTCCCTTTGCGCCCTTTGTTATCCGGGTCGATCTCTTTTCGGCCTTTATGTTGCTGGTCATTTCGCTGCTGGCCGCCGCTACAGCTATTTACTCCCTTGCTTATCAGGAGGAGTATGCCGGGAGGGGCGCCGGGGTACTGGGCTTTTTGAATAACATTTTCCTTGCGTCCATGGTCCTGGTGGTTGCTAGCGGCGACGCCTTCTATTTTCTCGTTTTTTGGGAGCTGATGACCCTGGTTTCCTATTTCCTGGTTAGTTTTGACCAGGAAAACCCGGAGAGTGTCAATGCCGGGTTTATCTATTTCCTGGTGGCCCACGCCGGGGCAGTAATGATTATGCTGTCATTCATTATATTTTTTGTCCATACGGGCACCTTTGATTTTGCTTCCTTCCGCAATGCAAACCTTCCGCCGGCTACCAAACACCTGGCCTTCTTGCTTGCCTTCTTCGGGTTCGGGGCCAAAGCCGGTATTATGCCACTCCACTTCTGGCTGCCGCGGGCTCACCCTGCGGCTCCTTCCAACGTTTCCGCCCTCATGTCGGGTGTGATGATTAAAACCGCTATCTACGGCATACTCAGGGTCAGTGTCGATTTCCTCGGCGCTTCCGTCTGGTGGTGGGGCCTTACTGTTATGGCCTTCGGAGCAATCTCGGCGGTTCTGGGTGTGCTTTACGCAATAAATGAAAACGATCTCAAGCGGCTGCTGGCCTATTCCAGTATCGAAAACGTGGGGATCATCCTGATGGGCATCGGTGCTGGCATGATTGGCATAGCCAGGGGAGAACCCGTTCTGGGAGTGCTCGGCATCCTGGCGGGGCTCTATCACCTGGTAAACCATGCTGCCTTTAAAGGCCTCCTTTTTCTCGGGGCAGGCTCGGTAATCTATCGCCTCCACACAAAAAATATGGAGGAGATGGGCGGGCTGGCCAGGCGAATGCCGTGGACCGGATTCGCTTTTCTGACCGGCGCTTTGGCCATCGCGGCTATTCCCCCTCTCAACGGTTTTGTCAGTGAATGGTTTACCTACCAGTCCCTGTTCATGGCGAGCACCAGCAGCCTCCTGGCGGTCAAAGTGCTGTCACCCCTTTTGGCAATCATGCTCGCTCTAACGGGCGCCCTGGCGGCGATGTGTTTTGTAAAAGCCTATGGGGTCACTTTTACCGGTCCTTGGCGCAGTAATCGCGCCCGGGAGGCCAGGGAAGTGCCGGTGCCGATGCTTGCCGGGACGGCGATTCTGGCGGCTGGCTGCATTGCCCTCGGGCTGGGCGCACCGGTTGTTGCTCCTTATATTGGCAATGTGGCCTCGGCGTTGCTGGGCACCTCTCCGGTCCGGGTAAGTGACGGGTTGCTGGTATTTCCGGCAAGCAGCGCCCGGGCCGTGCTCTCCCCGCCCCTCATTGCCCTTCTCCTGGTGGGGTTTGTCACGTTACCCCTGTTAATTGCCGGGATGCAAGGTGGGATGCAGGCCGGGCGGCGGATCGATGCCGAGCCGTGGGCATGCGGATATAAGTACTCACCGCGGATGGTGTACGCGGCTACCGCCTTTGCCCAGCCATTGAGGGTGCTTTTCCGCCCGGCCTATTTGCTAAGGACCACCCTCGCGGGGCCGGGCTATACCATTGCGGCGTATGGCAAGGAAGCAGTGGTCTACGTCGCCCGTGTGGAGTCGATGTGGAAAGATTACCTCTACGGTCCCCTGTTACGGGGTACGGTACGTCTGGGTAAACGGGTGCAAGCCCTCCAGATAGGGAATGTCCGGCTGTATTGCCTGTATATAATCGTAACGCTCGTAGTCCTGCTGTTAGCAACGGTCAGATAGGAGGAGAGAAAGATGCCCGGTAACGAGTTGCTCCCCATCGGCCTGGTGCAGGCCTTGCTCGTCCTGCTGGTAGCACCTCTTTTTACGGGCTTTTCCCGCACTTTAAGGGCAAAGCTGCACTCCAGGAAAGGTCCCGGTATTTTTCAGAACTACCGGGATATCTTTAAACTCATCAAAAGGCAAGAGGTGGTGCCTGCCCAGGCCAGCTGGGTCTTCCGGTTTACTCCCTATATGGTTATGGCAACCACCCTGCTCATTGCCATGGTGATTCCGATTTTAACCCTGCAGTCGCCCCTGGGGATGGCCGGTGATCTCATCGCTGTCGTTTACCTGTTCACCGTGGTCCGCTTCTTCTTTGCCCTTGCAGGTCTGGATTCCGGCAGCGGGTTCGCCGGAATAGGGGCCAGCCGGGAGATGGCCCTGGCCGTGCTCGTAGAGCCAACTATTATCCTGGTGCTGTTCGTGGTCGCCCTTCTCGCCGGGACGACCGATCTGGGAACAATCAGCCAGAAGGTGGCGGCCGGTGAGATATCATATTTTAGCCCGGCAGTCTGGCTGGCCATGGCTTCCTTTGCTGTCGCCACCTTCATCGAAACCGGCAAGCTGCCCTTTGACCTGGCGGAAGCAGAACAGGAGATCCAGGAGGGACCCCTTACGGAATATTCCGGTCGCTCCCTGGCCCTCCTGAAATGGGGTTTGTATATGAAGCAGGTTGTGGTGATCGCCCTGTTTCTGGCCGTTTTCTTCCCCTTTGGGAGCGCGGCGGTGGTCAGTACTTCCTCCCTCCTGGTATCCACGGCTGTCTTTTTATTAAAGGTTGCCGGTTTTTACGTTATCGCTGCCCTGCTGGAAAACAGCATGGCCAGATTCCTCCTTTTTAAGGCCCCCGCAGTAACCTGGGTGGCTTTCGGCATAGCCTTGCTGTCCTTCGTTTTCTACCTGGCCAATGTTTAATAGAAGCGGGAGGGGATCTGATAGTGTCCGGTACTAGCGTAGTCAACGCCCTGGCTGTGCTTCTCATCCTGACCTCGATGCTGGTGGTGGAAACCAGAAAGCTCCGGAGGGCGGCGTACATGTACAGTATCCAGTCCCTGGTCCTGGTGGCGATTTTTCTGTCCCTGGCCGTATTTATGCAGGCGGAACCGCTGTACATCTGGTCCATTACTGCCCTCATCACCAAGACCTTCCTGGTGCCCTATCTCATCATCAGGACCCTCAAAACGGTAGGGAACCAGGAAGAGGAGGGGCCGGCACTGGAGACAAGCTCGTCTATTTTTCTTGCGGTGGGCCTGGTGGCTTTATCCTTCGTGATAGTCGAGCCTTTTCATATGCATGCGGTACTAAAGTTGAAGGTTGCGCTGGCGGTTTCTATAGCCCATTTTCTCCTCGGGTTGCTCTGCATACTTGCTAGAAGAAATGCCCTCAAGCAGATATTGGGCTATTGCCTGATGGAAAACGGCTCGCATTTGACCCTGGCCATCATGGCTTACAACGCCCCCGAGACGGTAGAAATCGGCATCCTGACCGATGCGGTTTTTGCAGTCCTGATCATGACTATCATAGCCAGGCGCCTCTTCAAGGTCTTCGGCACCCTGGATACGGATAAGTTCACACTACTAAAGGGTTAGGTGATAGAAGTGGGGGAGAATATTTTATTCTACTTGCCCGCGGTGCCCCTGGGAACGGCCCTGCTGGCTTTTGGGATAAGGTCCCGGCGCATGGTGGAGGTTGTGCACTTTGCCGGGATTAGTAGCGTGGCTCTTCTCTCCTTGCTGCTGGTGCAGTATGTCCTTAGGGGACAAACGCTGCTGGCCCTGGACGGGATGCTTTACGCCGACGGCCTCACGGCGCTCCTGGTTCTTATCATCGGGGTGGTAGGGTTTCTGGACGGCTTTTATTCTATAGGATATTTGCGACATGACCTGGCGCAGGGCCAGGTTGATGCGAAGGGCGCCTGCTTTTATTACGGTTTTTACCATCTACTTTTGTTGACGATGGTTCTTGCTGCTATATCTAACAATATTGCTATTATGTGGGTTGCGATAGAAGCAACCACCCTGGGCTCGGCCTTCCTGGTCGGGTTCTATAAACACAAGACTGCGGCGGAAGCTGTCTGGAAGTACGTCCTGATCTGTAGCGTCGGCCTGGCCTTTGCCCTGTACGGGACCATCCTGACCTACTCCAGTGCCTTTGCTGTGGTGCAGGACGCCCACAGGGCGATGCTATGGACTGAGTTAGTAGGGATGGCCCGGGGACTCGACCCGCAGGTAATGAAACTGGCCTTTGTCTTCATCTTGATCGGTTACGGCGCCAAGGTCGGCCTGGTTCCTATGCACACCTGGTTGCCCGACACCTACAGCGAGGCCCCGAGCCCGGTTAGCGCCCTGCTGTCGGGTGTACTGATGAAGTGCGTGTTATTTGGTATATTAAGATATTATCCCATTACCTTGCAGGCCGTCGGCAAGGAATTCCCCCAGACCCTGCTCCTCATCTTCGGCCTTCTCTCGGTGGGTGTCGCGGCTTTCTTCATCCTGGTGCAGAACGACATCAAAAGGAAGCTGGCTTACAGTAGTGTTGAGCATGTAGGCATCATCGCCACTGGCCTGGGCGCAGGAGGGCCGCTGGGAATACTTGCCGCGCTCTTTCACGTCATCAACCATAGCCTCACTAAATCCCTTTTGTTCTGCACGGTGGGCAATGTGGCTCGCAAGTATGGTACCAGGGACGCCCAGAAGATTCGGGGAATGCTAAAGGTGGCCCCCTTTACTGGTTTTATGTTCATGGCCGGCCTTCTTGCTGTGGTCGGTGCACCGCCTTTCAGCATCTTCGTAAGCGAGTTTATGACCCTGGCGGCCGGACTGCAAGGTGGGTATTTCTGGCCGATGATACTCTTTCTTGTCCTTCTGGTGATCGTTTTTGTCGCATTTATTATCCTTATAAGCGACACGGTTCTCGGTTTTCCTCCGGAGGACCTCCCCCGGGGTGACGCCGGGTGGCTGTGCTTGTTGCCCCTCGGGATCCTGTTCTTGCTCATGGCCGGGCTGGGGATACATGTACCGGCCCCGCTAAATCAATTACTGCAGGGCGCAGTCAGCGTTGTCCTGGGAGGTAAATGAAATTGTTGGCAAAAGGTCGATCCCATTAATGAGGGATACTGGAGGTGCGCTTTAGATGATTTGGTATGCGTTGGGAAGCATCTTGCTGCCAGTATTAGGAAGCCCCCTGGTCCTATTTTTACCGGAGCGACACGTGAAAAAGGCAAGCCAGATTTTCTCCTTCCTGGCTTTTACCAGCGGTTTGCTTTTACTGATCGCTTTTGCGTTCAACCGCGCGAGCTTCACCCGGGAACTGGTTACTTTAAACGGTATTAACTACTACGGTGTCACTATAGATACCCTCAGCGTCCTGGTCAACTTCATGGTAGTTTTTCTCGGCTGGCTGATCTGTACCTACTCGGCCGGGTACATGAGCCCTGACAACAAAGAGCATCCTATTAAAGAAGGGGTTCCCCGGTTTTACGCCCTCATGCTGCTTTTTATCGGCTCTATGGCGGGCGTGGTCTTCTCTTCCACGCTCCTCGGGCTCCTGTTCTTCTTTGAAATGACCGGTCTCTGCTCGTGGGGGTTGATCGGATTTTACGGAGATCAAAAATCCCGGAATTCCGCCCTCTGGGCGATTATACTCACTCACACTGCCGCGCTGGGACTCTATGTGGCTACTGCCTATCTCTATGTAAACACCGGCAGCTTCTCGGTGACCGCCCTTAATAAATTAACGGACGCCGGGAAAACCATTGCCTTTACCGGAATCCTGATCGCCTGCTGGGGTAAGTCCGCCCAGCTTCCTTTTCATCCCTGGCTCCCCCGGGCGATGGTGGCGCCGACCCCGGTGAGCGCCTATTTGCATGCCGCTTCGATGGTTAAGGTCGGCGTCTACATCTTTGCCCGGACCGTCCTGGCAACGGGGTCGGTTCCCCAGGTGATCGGCCAGGCCGGGGCCATCATGGCTGTGGTCACCATGATCTACGGTTTTATCATGTATTTCCCGCAGGATGATATGAAGCGACTCCTCGCCTACTCGACCATCACCCAGCTCTCTTATATTTTCCTGGCGATCTCCATTTCCATCTACGGCTCCAGGATGGCCTTTAACGGAGCGGTGGCCCACATCTTCAACCACGCTTTTGCTAAGGGGCTCTTCTTCCTGGTTGCCGGTACGCTGTCCTATACCACCGGTACCCGCCTGCTCTCGAGGCTCAAGGGAATTCTAAATAAAATCCCGGTGGTGGGTTTGGGTTATATTGCGGCTGCTATGGCCATTGCTGGCGTCCCCCCTTTTAATGGGTTTTTTAGTAAATTTATGATCATAATTAGCGGTTTTGAGATTGGCAGGCACTACCCCCTGATCCTTGCCCTGATTATCGTTACGGTTATTGAATCCGTTGGCAGTTTCATCTGGTTCCTGAAGTGGATGGGAGCGAACGTCCTGGGGGCACCCTCGGAGGTAGTTGCCAGTGCGGCTGAACCGCCTCTGGCGATCAAATTTGTTCTCGCCGTGCTCATGATCATGACCCTGATTTCCCAGTACATTGTTTTGTTCCTGTTAAGCTAGAGGGAAAAGGAGGTTGCCAGAGCATGCCAAATGAAATGAAACCCGGACAGGACGGGAAAAAATCCGTGGAGGCCTTGCGGTCTAAGTTCGGGGCGGCGATTCTTGCCGAGGCCTGGCAAACACCGGACCAGGTAACCCTGACGGTCGAACTCAGCTCCCTCCCGGAAATTGTGGAAGAGGCATATTACCGGCAGGGCGGGTGGCTCTCCAGTGTTGTCGGCAATGATGAGCGCGGCTTGAACGGCCACTTTGCGGTATACTACGTTTTATCCATCGAGAAAGAGAGGGTCCCCGATAAAAACTTCTGGTTGACGGTGAAGGCCCTGGTTCCTTCCCATAAACCGGAGTTTCCTTCGGTGACCCCGCGGGTGCCGGCCGCCGTATGGTACGAGCGGGAGGTGCGGGATATGTTCGGCCTGGAGCCGGTGGGCCTCCCGGATGCGCGGAGACTGGTATTGCCCGATGACTGGCCGGACAACCTGTATCCCCTGCGGAAGGACGCCATGGATTACCGCTTCCGCCCCGACCCGGTGGCAGAGGAAGAAAACTACAAGTTTATCGAAGTGGAAGGGGAGGGTATTGTCGAGGTACCCCTGGGGCCGCTGCACATTACTTCCGACGAGCCAGGGCACTTCCGGCTCTATGTCGACGGCGAGTATATAGTGGACGCCGACTACCGCCTTTTCTACGTGCACCGGGGCATCGAGAAACTGGCCGAGAACCGCCTGGACTACGACCAGGTTACTTTCCTGGCCGAGCGGATCTGCGGCATCTGCGGTTACACCCATAGCGTGGCGTACGCGTCGGCGGTGGAAACTGCCAATGGGATTGAGGTACCGCCGCGGGCCCAGTATATCCGCACCATCCTGCTGGAGGTGGAGAGGATGCACAGCCACCTCCTGAATCTGGGGCTGGCGGCCCACCTGGTGGGTTTCGATGCGGGTTTTATGCATTTCTTCCGGGTACGGGAGAAGGCCATGCAGATGGCCGAAATTCTTACCGGGGGCCGTAAAACCTACGGCATGAACCTTATTGGCGGCGTGCGCCGGGATATTTTAAAAGAAGAAAGGGACCAGGTTTTGCGGCTAATCGCAGAGATTCGGGTCGAACTGGATGAACTGCTTGACTTGCTGCTGAATACCACCAACTTTATCTCACGAACCCAGGGGGTAGGACGCCTGGACCCCGGGGTAGCCCGGGACTTCAGCCCGGTGGGTCCTAATATGCGGGGTTCAGGGTATGCCCGGGATACGCGGGCTGACCATCCCTACGGTGCCTACGATCGGGTTCCCTGGGATGTTATTTCCAGGGATGGATGCGACGTTCTTTCCAGGGAACTGGTGCGGGCGGCAGAGCTTTATGAGTCCCTAAAAATCATTGAGAGGTGCCTGGCCGAAATGCCTCCCGGGCCGGTCCTCGTGGAAGGGTTTGCTTATAAACCGTACTCCTTCGCGCTCGGATATACTGAAGCCCCCAGGGGAGAAAATGTCCACTGGGTAATGACAGGAAACAACCAGCAGGTGTACCGGTGGAGGGCGCGAGCTTCTACCTATAATAACTGGCCGTCCCTCAGGTATATGTTTCGGGGTAACACGGTGTCCGATGCCCCCCTCATCGTGGCCAGCATCGACCCCTGCTATTCCTGTACTGAAAGGGTTACCGTGGTCGATGTGCGTAAAAAGAAGGCGAGGACGATCGAATACAAGGAGCTGGAACGGTACTGCCAGGAAAGAAAAAACTCGCCGCTAAAATCCTAACCCGGCTAGAAGCGAGCAAAAGGAAGGGGGATTCCCAGGATGCTAAAATTGCTAAGAAAAGCACTAAAGGTCGGGGAGGCTACTGTTGAGTATCCCTTTAAACCGGTAGAGGTGGCACCAGGTTTTCGTGGCAAACCGGTTTACGACTTTAGCCGGTGTATAGCTTGCGGCGCCTGTGCTACTGCTTGCCCGCCCAATGCCATTACCATGGACTGGGATTTAGAGCGGGGGGTTAAGTCCTGGAATATAAACTACGGCCGCTGCATTTTCTGCGGCCGCTGCGATGAGGTGTGCCCTACAGGCGCCATCGTTCTTTCGGCAGAGTTTGAATTGGCCGCCGCCAGAAAGGAGGACCTGTACTGCCGGGCTGAGCTCAAGCTTTGTAAGTGCATCTCCTGTGGCGCATACTTTGCACCCTGTCGCGAACTGGAATACGTGCTGGCCAGCCTCAGGCAGGCAGGATTGCTGGAGGGCGGCCATGAAGGCTGGAAACAGCTCCTGAAGGTATGCCCGGAGTGCCGGCGCCGGCAGGCGGCGAGCGCAACCGGAGCCCTCGGGCGCCCAGGCAGGATGCCGGGAGGGAGGCAGTAAGATGGACCAGGAAGTAAAACTGGCGGAGCTGAAGGCAAAGCTTAAGAAAGTCATCAAAAGATCTGTCTATATCTACCGGGTGGACTGCGGGGGGTGTAATGGATGTGAGATTGAAATTTTTGCCGCCATCTCTCCCGTTTACGATCCGGAGAGGCTGGGGATGAAGGTGGTGGCCTCTCCCCGGCATGCCGATGTTCTTCTCTACACCGGCCCCATGACCAGGGCCATGCGGCTGCCGGCCATACGGGCGTATCAGGCGGCCCCCGATCCCAAAATCGTGGTAGCCTACGGCGCGTGTGGCTGTAGCGGCGGTATCTTTCACGATTGTTACAGTGTGTGGGGAGGGGCTGACAGCATTTTCCCTGTAGATGTATATATTCCCGGCTGCCCTCCAACTCCGGCAGCGACGTTGTACGGCCTGGCTATGGCCCTGGATTTACTCCAACAAAAGATAAAAGGAGAGCAGTTTGCAGAAACGGAGGTTACCCGGGTCGTTCCGCAATATGATGGAGTTTGCCCCGAACTGGCCAAAGAGATTGAGCAGGAGGCCCGCCGTTTGAGCGGTTACCTGCATGGCCGGCGCATAGCCGCCCAATATCTCCAGTTCGTCAGGGAAGGAGACCCGCTGGCGGTCGACCGGAAGATTAAAGAGCTGATCAAGCAGGAGAAAGACCCGCGACTGGCCGAAGTTTTTTTGAGCTTGCACAAAATTTATATGGAGAAGATGGAGAGGGTAGGCCATAATGCCGGGTAAGGTAAGATTCTACAAGTTATGCAAGAGGTTTGTGGACGAAAAAGACGAAAAAGATGCCCCGCCCCGGGTTAAGCAACTGGAGTATTATGCTCTGGCCATCGGTCACCATATAGGGGTGGTTGATTGTTTGTCTCCCGTTATGGTTATCGAAGAGGAGGACTATTTTAAATGGATTAGCAAGCTGCCCCGGGGTAAAGCCAGGAGCAAGCTGGAGGGCCTGGCCAGGTGGGGAGAGCTGGAGATAAATAAGGAGCATGTTTCACCATTAGTAGCGGCACTGGCAGGAGCCGCTTCCAGTTTCCTCCCGGAAGAGAAGCAATGGGCCGGCTGCCTGCTCCAGCATCTCCAATCTATAGGAAAAGAACCGGCTATATATCTGGTGGTGAGGCTGACTAAGTGAAGGGGCTAGTGATAACTGTAGGCAACGAACTGATGGGCGATGATGGAGCCGGGCCGTTGCTGGCCCGTCTCCTGGAAGAAAAACGCCTCCCCGGGTGGGAGGTAATCAACGGCGGGGCGGCGCCGGAGAATTACCTGCACAAGGTGCGTGATCTCCAACCGGCAGCGGTGGTGGTAGTGGATGCCTGCGAAATGAACCTGCAGGCCGGGAGCATACGCCTCCTTTCTGAAAGTGATATTGCCTGTGAATTTATCCTGTCCACGCACCGGTTACCCCTGTCATTTTTCCTCTCAGCTTTGAAAGAACTGGTGCCGGAAGTCTATTTTGTCGGTATCCAGCCGGCGGTAGTCGCCTTCGGTCTGCCGGTTTCTCCCGAAGTAAGGCGAGCCGTTGAGACTGTGTACCAAAAGCTGCAAACGGGGGAGCTCGATTTTCCGCACCTCGGTTGATCAGGGAGAGGAATAGGATGCATGAACTGGCCCTGACGGCTGAGTTATTAAAGCTATTAGAACGCAATGCCCAGGAGAAAGGTATAAAGCGCATCCGGAAAGTTAAGCTGGTGATAGGGGCAATGACCTCGGTTTTACCGTCTGCCCTGGAGTTTTCTTTTTACGCGCTTAAAGAAGGGCCGTTGTTTGACGAGGCTCAATTAGAAATAGAGGAAAGGCCCGGGCGGGGACATTGCCAGGATTGCCAGGCTGAAGTAGTTCTGGATAACTGGTGTATTATGTGCCCTTCCTGCGGGTCGCGGAGGGTTGCCATAGATCAAGGAAGGGAGCTTTACATTGATTTTTATGAAGGCGAATGAAAATTCCAGGAGGAACCCTTTAAAAACAGACGGAGGGAATATCAATGAAAGTAATAATGGCTCAAAAGATTCTCCAGGCCAATCAAGATATAGCCGAGCAAAACCGGGAGCGCCTATCCCAGATACTAACTGTCAATCTGATAGGTTCTCCCGGTGCGGGTAAAACCACCCTCCTGGAAAGAACCATAGCTTCGTTAAAGAAGGATTTTGCCATTGGGGTAATTGAAGGTGATATATCCACCACCCTTGATGCCGAGCGCATTGCCGGGCAGGGGGTGGAAGTGGTCCAGATCAATACTGAAGGAGCGTGTCACCTGGATGCCAGCTTAATTTCTAAAGCGCTGCAGGAGCTCGACCTTTCCGGCCTGGACCTGCTGCTGATCGAAAACGTAGGCAACCTGGTGTGCCCGGCTGAATTCGACCTGGGAGAGGATTATAAGGTGGCCCTGTTGAGCGTCACTGAAGGCAGCGACAAGCCGGCCAAGTACCCCCTGGTATTTCACGAAGCCCGGGCAATGGTCATTACCAAAGCGGACCTCTTGCCGTATACTAACTTTGACTTGAAAGCCGTCGAAGAAGAGATTAAGGCAGCCAATCCGGCTGCGAATTTTTTCGTAACCTCGGCCCAAACCGGTGAGGGCCTGGAGGCATGGTGTTCATGGCTCAAAGATGCAATGCAGAAAAAAAGGGGATTGTCCGCTATCGGATAATCGTCAAAGGGATCGTCCAGGGCGTGGGGTTTCGCCCCTTTGTTTATAACCTGGCGAGTCTCTATCGCCTGAAGGGCACGGTTGCCAATACCAGCCAGGGCGTGCTCATCGAAGCCGAAGGCCAGGAGGAGACGGTACACGCTTTTCTGTCCTGTTTAAAGGCAAACCATCCGCCATTATCGCGGATAACTGCTTTAGAATGGGACGTCCTGGAACCCTGCGGCTATAGTTCTTTTACTATTATCCCCAGTGGCGAAGGAGCCGGAAAGGAAGCCCTGATTCCCCCTGACGTAGCCCTGTGTGCTGATTGTGCCCGGGAAATAATGGCCCCCCGGGACAGGCATTACGGCTACCCCTTTACCAACTGTACCAATTGTGGACCGCGATTTACCATTGTACGGGGCGTGCCGTATGACCGCGCCAAGACCTCCATGGCCCGGTTTCCAATGTGTCCGGAATGCGCCCGGGAATACCACGATCCGGGCAACAGGAGATTCCACGCCCAGCCGGCCGCCTGCCCGGCCTGCGGGCCGCAGGTAGAGCTGGTGGACGGGCAGGGCCGCAAGCTGGAAGGTAACTGGTTGGAACTGAGCTGGAGATTTCTGCAAGACGGCAAGATATTAGCCGTCAAAGGGCTGGGAGGCTTTCACCTGGTATGCGATGCCAGGAATAGGGTAGCATTGAAGACCCTCCGCCGGCGCAAGGGCCGTGAAGCCAAACCCCTGGCGGTAATGTGCCGCCTGGAGACGGCCAGGAAGTACTGTTACGTTGGTCCGGAGGAGGAAAAACTCCTGTCTTCTCCTCAAGCACCTATTGTTATCCTTAGCAAACGGGCCGGTTGCAGTTTGCCGGAAGAGCTGGCCCCGGGGATGAAGACCCTGGGTATAATGTTGCCTTATACACCGCTGCACCTGATGCTTTTAAACGGCCCCCTGGAAATTTTAGTTATGACCAGCGGTAATCGCAACGGTTTGCCCCTGGCAAAAGACAACGGGAGAGCCCTGGAGGAACTGGGCGGTATAGCCGACTATTTTCTCTGGCACAATCGCGAGATTGTCAACCGCTGCGACGATTCCGTCGTAGCGGTGATAGGTGATACGGCTCAGATTTTGCGCCGCTCGCGGGGATATGTCCCCTCGCCCGTCAAGGTTGCGGTTAAATCCAGTTCCCCTGTGCTGGGCGCCGGCGGGGACATGAAAAACACCTTCTGCCTTTTAAAAGGCAACCAGGCCTTTGTCAGCCAGCACATCGGCGACCTGGGCAGCAGGGAAGGTGAAGCACACTTTTTCTCCAGCCTGGAGAATTTAAAAAACCTCATCGGCTCCGAACCTGAAGTGGTCGGTTATGACATGCATCCCGGCTACCGTTCCTCCCGCCTGGCGGCAGGAATTCCGGCCAAGGCGCACTTTGCCGTTCAACACCATCACGCCCATATGGTTTCTTGCCTGGCCGACAATGGCGTGGATGAGGAAGCAATCGGGGTAATCCTTGATGGAACCGGATACGGAACCGACGGGCGTCTCTGGGGTTTTGAGATCCTTACCGGGGATTATGCCGATTTTACCAGGGAATATCACCTGGCCTATGTACCGTTGCCCGGTGGCGAGCAGGCAGTGCGTTACCCATGGCGGACAGCAGTAGCCTATTTAATGAAATACCTTTCGGCGCAAGGCGAGTTGCTTGCCGGTCGCCTATTTCAAAGCAGGGGGCAGGAGCTGCAGATAATCAAACGCCTCGTCGCCACAGGCTTTAATTCACCATTAAGCTCGAGCTGCGGTCGTCTTTTTGACGCCGTATCAGCCCTCCTCGGTCTTTGTTACTATAATAGTTACGAAGGCCAGGCGGCAATCGAGCTGGGAGAAATGGTCCTGGACCCGGCGGCGGGCAAAAGATTAATACCCTATCCATTTTTTATTGAAGGGAAAGTTATCCATCCAGGCGGGATCATTGCCGGCGTGGCGGCCGACCTGGAGCGGGGAGTTGCCAGGGAGGTTATCGCTACCCGTTTCCACAATACGGTCCTGGCGATGGTACGCGAGGCGGTACGCCTGGTTGCTGAAAGAACACATATAAAGACTGTAGCCCTTAGTGGTGGTGCCTGGCAAAACCGCTATCTTTTCAGCCTTGCTAAAGAAATCTTGCCTGGCGACGGTTATCGCCTGCTGGTCCACCGGCAGGTACCGGCCAATGATGGGGGGCTCTCCCTGGGCCAGGCAGTAATCGCTTGCCGGAGGTGGCAACAATGTGTTTAGGTATTGTGGGTAAAGTAATTAAGGTAACTGCGGCTGATGATACCGCGATAATTGATGTTCACGGCACCCGCAGGGAGATATCCATAGCTTTACTGGGGCAGGTAAAGGTTGGCGATTATGTGCTGGTTCATGCCGGATTTGCCATCGAAAAGATTGATTTAAAAGAAGCCGAACAGATGGTAAAAATGTGGGAGGAACAATTAAACGATGTCACCCCTGGACAGGTTTTGTGATACGGAACTAAGCAGGAAACTCATGGGCCGGGTTGCCGCCCTGGCAGATGCGGTTGCGGAACGCCTTGGGCGGCCGGCAGTTTTTATAGAAGTATGCGGTACACACACAGTGGCTATTTCCCGGCTGGGATTGCGGAGCTTGCTGGCAGGTCGCGTAGAATTGCGAAGCGGCCCCGGGTGTCCTGTTTGTGTAACCGATCACCAGGAAATCGATATGATGGTCAATCTGGCCCGCTTGCCCGGGGTTACGGTGGGAACCTTCGGGGATATGTTACGCGTTCCCGGCAGCCGGTCTTCCCTGGAGAGGGAACGCGCCGGCGGTGCCGACGTGCGCATTTTTTACTCGCCCCTGGACGCAGTGGCCTTTGCTGAAGCCAACCCGGGAAGAGAGGTCGTGTTTTTAGGGATTGGTTTTGAAACGACTGCCCCGGCAGTCGCTGCAAGCCTTGCGAGGGCCCGGGCTAAAGGGGTGAAAAACTTTAGTATTTTTTCGGCCCATAAACTTATCCCCCCTGCCATCCGCGCCGTTCTCAGTGACCCCGAATTAAAACTTGACGGGCTTATCTTGCCGGGGCATGTTAGCGCTATTACTGGCAGGCGGGCGTTTGACTTTATCGTTGAAGAGTATGGCCTGCCGTCGGTAATCAGCGGCTTTGAACCCATGGATATTCTGATTGCCCTTCATGAGCTTTTGCTTCAATTGCTCCAGGGCGAGGCCCGGGTTGTGAACAAGTACACGCGGGTAGTACGGGAAGAAGGCAACCTGGATGCCCGCAAGCGCATTGCGGAGTGTTTTGAGGAGGTCGATGTCCCCTGGCGGGGCCTTGGAGTTATTCCTGAAAGCGGACTTTCACTACGGGAAACTTTTCGGGATTTCGATGCCCGATTTAAACTAAATATAGAACCGGCCCCGCCAACACCTCTTTACCCGCCAGGTTGTGCCTGTAAAGAAATTTTACGGGGAAAACTTTTACCCCCGGAATGCCGGCTATTTGGTGATGTATGTACACCTGTCCGTCCTGTAGGCCCCTGTATGGTTTCCAGTGAAGGGGCCTGCGCGGCTTACTATCGATTTGAACGTTTTTCTCCAGTTGGAGGTGGCATTTAGGATGAAAGAGAATGGCAGGGATATTGTTTTGCTGGCTCACGGTGACGGGGGTGCCCTTACCCATGAACTCATTAATAACCTTTTTCTTCGTTACTTTGAAAGCAATATCCTGAAAACGCTCACCGATGCGGCGGTTTTTTCCGTAAATCAAGGGAGGATGGCCATTACTACGGATTCCTTTGTTGTCGATCCGCCTTTCTTCCCCGGGGGGGATGTGGGAAAACTGGCGGTTTGCGGTACGGTAAATGATCTGGCGGTCAGCGGCGCCCGGCCCGTCTATCTCACGGCTTCTTTTATTTTAGAAGAAGGACTGCCCCTTGCCGATCTTGAAAGCATTGTCCAATCTATGGCCGGGGCCTGCGGGGTGGCGGGCGTAGAAATTGTCACCGGGGATACCAAGGTGGTTGAAAAAGGTCATTTAGATAAAATTTTTATTAACACCACCGGTGTCGGTTATATTTTTCCAGGAGTAGATTTGGGTTACCACCGGATTAAACCCGGTGATAAAGTTTTAGTCAACGGCAGCCTCGGGCAACACGGTATCGCGGTACTTTGTAAACGGTATGGCTTTGATTTTGCAGGACAGGTCATGAGCGATTGTGCCCCGCTGAACGGTATAATTAGCCTGCTTTTAAAGGAAATCCGGGGGATCAAGATAATGCGGGATCTTACCCGGGGTGGCCTGGCAACAACCGTCAAAGAAATTGCGTCAGCCTGCGGTTTAGATATCTGGCTGGACGAAAATTGTATTCCTGTCGATGCCGGGGTAAAGGGTGCCGCCGAGATGCTGGGACTGGATCCCCTTTACCTGGCAAACGAGGGGAAGTTTATGGTTATTGTCAGCCCAGAGGAAGCAGGAAAAGCGGTAGCGGTAATGCAGGGGCATGAACTGGGAAGGGATGCCGGTATCATAGGCGAGGTGAGGGCAGGTGAAGGTAACGTTTATCTCTCTACCTCCCTTGGAGGTGCTAAGTTTTTAGATCTTATGGCTGGAAGTCCTCTACCACGGATTTGTTGAGTATAATTTTGTAGTCGCCTGGGATATGCCCTTTTTGCCTCAAGCTTCCCGCTGACAGGCTACAAAACGCTCAATGCTGCGATCATACGCCCGCTCTACTTCCGGCGGGAACAGGCAGCCCGGTAGCTCGCCGTACTGGCGGTGAAAGGTTATACACTCACAGCATTTACCCTTACGGCTGCACGGTTCATAAGTGCAGGTGCACCTTTCCGTATTGGCTTTAACGTTACACTGGGCCACTTGCATCAACCTCCCTGGCAATTATAGCATACAGTGCCCTGTCCTCGCTACTGCATCAGGAGGATTTTTTTACTGCAGCAGGGCAGGGCCTTTAAAGTCCTGCCGGAGGGATTAGGATTAGTTAATTCCCAGGAGTCTCTTTAGCTTCCGGGCCTGGTTGCGGCTCACAGGGACCTCGCTTTGCTGCTTGTCGGCCATAATGAGGGTATAAGTGCCGTTAAAGAAGGGGACCAGCTCGCGCACCCGGTTCAGGTTGACAATGTAGCAGCGATGGCAGCGGAAGAAAATCCGGGGGTCCAGGCGGCTCTCCAGCTCCTTAAGGGTGAAACGGGTCAGGTACTGGCCGGTTGAGGTCTTCAGGTAGACGTTATCTCCCTGAGTACAGGCGTAGATAAGGTCATCCTGGTCCAGGAGGATGGTCTTGCCTTCCTTTTCCACCGGCAGGCGGTTCAGGCGTACTTTGACACCGGCGGCGGGAGTTGCCTCGCCGGCCGGGGCCGCCGGCTGCTGGAGCTGTTCCACCAGGCGCCGGACCTTATTGATAGCCTGGCGCAGGCGTTTTTCATCGAAGGGCTTTAAGAGATAGTCTACAGCATTGACCTCAAAGGCCTGCAGGGCGTATTCCTCATAGGCCGTGACAAAAATAATAAAGGGCGGGCCGGGCCGTTCCTGGATGGCCCGGGAGAGTTCCAGGCCGTTCATCCCGGGCATGTTGATATCGAGGAAAAGGATGGTATAATCAAGGGCGCTGATCAGGTTTAGGGCTTCCCGGGCATTGGTAGCCTCGCCGACTATTTCGATATCCTTAAATTCCTGGAGCATAAAACGGAGCTCCTGGCGCGCCGGGTATTCGTCATCGACAATCAAGGCTTTAAGTGTCACTGGCAATTAGCTCCTTTGCCGGGGTATTGGGGACGGTTTCTTTGACCATGGCTGCTTTCAGGAGTGGTACCCGCAGGATTACCGTGGTACCTTTACCAACCTCGCTCATCAAGCGCAACCCGTAATCTTTACCATAAAGGCTCTGGAACCGCAGGTTAACGTTACTGAGCCCCACGCCGTTGCCTGACCCGTATCCCGGCTGCGTCACCAGGTTGATCTTTCCGGCCGGGATACCAACGCCGTCGTCTTCGACGGCCAGGTGGAGCTCGCCCTCTACCAGGCGGCCGGATACCTTGACCGTACCCGGTCCTTCTTTGGGCAACAGACCGTGGTTAACGGCATTTTCCACCAGGGGTTGCAGGCTGAGGACGGGGATATGGTAATCCAGCAGTTCCTGCGGCACGTCCTGCAGGTAGCGGAACTTATTGCCGAAGCGTGCCTTTTCCAGAACCAGGTAGGTACGAACACAATCCAGCTCTTCCTGCAGGGTAGTCAAGCTGCCGTGGCGGCTCAAGGTTTGCCGGAAGAGTTTGGCCAGGCGGATAAGCAGGCGCCGGGCCCGCTCCGGGTCCGTCCGGCTGAAGCTAATGATGGTGTTCAGGGTATTAAAGAAAAAGTGAGGGTTAATCTGGGCGTTGAGGGCCTCCAGCCGCGCCTCGGTGAGGAGCTGGCGCTGGCGGTCCAGCTCGGAAAGCTCTATTTGCAGGCTCAACAAATTGGCCAGGCCGACGGCCAGGCGGACAATCTCCGGCTGGAAAACCCCTTCCCTGGTCTGGTAGAGTTTGAGGGCGCCGACAATCTCATCCCGGCACTTCAGGGGGACGATAACCGCCGATTTCAGGGGGCAATTGCAGCTCTTACCATACCTTGGGCAGCAGAGGCCCTGGGGAGTGTGGACAACCCTCATGCGCCCGGTGGCGATGACCTCTTTGGTGGCTTCCGTGAGAATCCGGTCCCCCGCCTGGTGCTGGTCGCATCCAACGCCCAGGAAGGTCAGGACCCGTTCCCGGTCGGTAATGGCTATGGCCGGCACCTGGGTGAGGTCCTGGATAATACCGGCCGTCTTGGCCGCCGTAGTTTTATTTAACCCGCCGCGCAAAACCGGCAGGGTCTGGTCGGCAATCTGCAGGGTGGAGACAAAAATACTATTGGTATTAAAATTGGCGTTTTCCTCTACCGGCCGCCGGGGTAAAGAACAGGATAGCCCCTGGAAGTATATCGCCAGGCCTGCCCCCAGGGCGTTCAGAATCCCGAAGGCAAGGCAGGCCGGGAAGGGCGGTACGCGGAAAAAAAGTACTGCCGCCAGAACTTCGCTAATGGTTAAAGTAGCAAAAAGCAGGTAAACCTTACGGCGCACACCCCGCCCTCCCTTTTAATGGATAATAAGAAAATTTAGAAAGCAACTCCCAGCCTTTGTAATTTCATGCTACACCGAAGCGGCCCTCTTGTCAACCGGGCATAAAAACCTCCCGGATTTACCGGGAGGTTCGGCTTTCAGGCCTACCCGGCGTAATCGTGGTCCAAAATTCCTCTGTACTTTCACCTTCCCGGTAGAGGTCGCAATACCCGGTGTTGGCTGCCGCCGCAAAGGCCGGCGGGGCGGGAAGTAGAGGCCACGCATTCCCTGTCCCCGTCTTTACCCGCCCTTTCCGGGGCGTGCCCGGGCTGTTTCGCCGCCGGGAACGGGTCCCAGGGCCGCATACAGTTCCCGTAGCGTTGTTAGAAGAACTGCCGGCCAGGTAATTTCTACAAAAGAGAAGGTTTTTCAACCTTGTTGCCGAATAGCTTAAAGAGAATTAATGAGCAGGCAGATGGTTATGATGGGATTATGCTAAAGTCCGGGATAGACATCATTGAAATCGGCCGGCTGGAGCGGTCTATAGAACGCCATCCCCGCCTCCTGGCCAGGGTATTTACACCGGCCGAGCTGGCCTACTGCCTGGCCCGGCACCGGCCCGGGGCTTCCCTGGCGGCTCGTTTCGCGGCCAAGGAGGCGGTAATGAAGGCCCTGGGGATAGGGCTGGGCCGTTGTTCCTGGCAGGATATTGAAATCACCAGGGAACAGGGAGGGCGACCGCGGGTAATCCTCCACAACCGGGCCCGGCAGCTGGCCCGGGAAATGGGGGTGGGTGAGATAAACGTCAGCCTCTCCCATTGCCACGCTTACGCCGCAGCGGTAGCCCTGGCTGAAAGTTCATTCTCGGAGGAGCCCCTTATGGGGGCTGGCGACCACTCCATGGTCCAAAAAAATTCGGGGTTATAAGTGGAGCAGGGCAGGTTCCCGCTGATAGCGAGCAGGGTTAACCAAAGGGCGGGAGGGTCCAGGCGAAGGGCGACCCGGTTCAGAGAAACGAAGTTAAGCCCATGGGATCTCCCTCTCGCCGTTACGTTAGTGTACCAGTAGCTGATATTTCATGGTTAGATTCTATTTTCGCCGGAAGAGGGTTGAGCCATGTACCTGGTAACGGCAGCAGAAATGGGACAACTGGATCGCCTGGCGTCCAGCGAGTACATGATACCCGGTATCGTCCTGATGGAAAACGCCGGCCTGCGGGTGGTGGAATCCATCGAGCGCCACTTTCAGGGCCGGGTAGCCAACCGCCGGATTTTAATATTCTGTGGTAAAGGGAACAATGGCGGCGACGGCCTGGTGGTCGCCCGCCATCTGCTGAATCGGGGGGCCGAGGTCAAGGTCTTTCTCCTGGCCCGGCCGGAGGATATCCGGGGCGACGCCAGGACCAATCTGGAGATCTACCAGAGAATGGGCGGCAAGCTGCTGTTGCTCCTCGGGGAGAGCCACCTGCAGCGGGCCGACATCGCCCTGCTCTATGCCGACCTGGTGGTAGACGCCATCTTTGGTACGGGCTTTAAAGGGGCGGCCATGGGGTTGCCGGCTGCCGTCATTAATATGATCAATAAAGCCCACCGGGAGACGGTGGCCGTAGACCTGCCGTCCGGGCTGGAGGCGGATACGGGGCGTTGCTTCGGACCCTGCATCCAGGCCACCTGGACGGTTACCTTCGCCCTGCCCAAACTCGGCCTGGTCGTCGAGCCGGGAGCCAGCCTGACCGGACGCCTGGAGGTAGCCGATATCGGCATTCCCCAGAAACTCGTTGCCACCCAGCACTTTAACCGGCGGCTCCTGACGGCCGCCTGGTGCCGCTCCCGGTTGCCACGCCGGGAGGCCAGCGGCCACAAGGGTTTATATGGCAGGGTCCTGGCGGTGGGCGGTTCACCGGGCCTTACCGGCGCTATTACCCTGGCGGCTACGGCCGCTTTAAAGGCCGGGGCCGGCCTGGTAACGGCTGCCGTTCCCCGGGGGATTCAGGGTATCCTGGCCATGAAAACTACCGAGGTCATGACCCTCTCCCTGCCGGAGACGCCGGCTGGGGCCTTAAGCCGTGACGCCCTGGACCCGCTCCTGGAGCGCCTGGCGGAAATCGACGTCCTGGCCATCGGCCCGGGCCTTTCCCGGGACCCGGCTACGGTAGACCTGGTAAAAGAACTGCTCCCCAGGGTGCAGGTGCCGGCGGTGGTAGACGCCGATGCCCTGAACGCCCTGGCGACAGATACCAGGGTCCTGACCGGCGATCACGGCCCCCTGGTCCTGACCCCGCACCCCGGCGAAATGGCCCGCCTGCTGGGAACTACCGCCGCCAAGATCCAGGAAGACCGCCTGGAGATTGCCGCCAGGTACGCCCGGGAATGGCAGGTGGTCCTCCTGTTGAAGGGCGCCCGGACGGTTATTGCCTGGCCGGACGGGCAGGTATATATCAATCCTACCGGTAACCCCGGCATGGCTACCGCCGGCAGCGGCGATGTATTGACAGGGATTATTGCCGGGCTCGCAGGCCAGGGGCTGGAGCCCGGGGTGGCTGCCGCCCTGGGAGCCTATCTCCACGGGGCGGCCGGGGATGAAGCGGCCAGGGAGCGGGGCCAGCAGGCCCTGATGGCCGGGGATTTATTGGACTTTTTGCCCCGCGCCCTGTGTAACCTGGAAGAGGAGGTAGAGACTATTGTCGCGGCCGGTTTGGGCCGAGATTGACCTTGAAGCAGTGGCCCGCAACGTACGGGCCATTAAAAAGATACTGGCGCCGCAAACAGAAATTATGGCTGTCGTTAAAGCCAACGCCTACGGCCACGGGGCCGGGCCGGTGGCCAGGACAGCCCTGGCTAACGGCGTCAGCTGGCTGGGTGTAGCCACTCTGGGCGAAGCCCTGGACCTGCGGCGGGAAGGAATTACCGCCCCGCTCCTTATTTTGGGCTATACCCCGCCGGAGGATGCCGGGCGGGTGGTAGAGGCCGATATTTCCCAGACGGTTTTTAGCGTTGACCAGGCCCGGGCCCTGAACGCCGCTGCCGCCGCTGTGGGTACCAGGGCCCGCCTGCATTTAAAGATCGATACCGGTATGGGCCGGCTGGGTTTTCTGCCCCGGGAGGCGGTAGCTGCGGCCCGGGCCATAGCGGATTTGCCCCATGTTACCCTGGAAGGTATTTTCACCCACTTTGCCGCGGCCGATGCCGCCGATAAGGCCTACACCCACCGGCAGCTGGGCTTATTTCAACAAGTGATCGCCGAATTGGAGGAACACGGCATAACCTTTCCCTGGCGCCATGCAGCCAACAGCGGGGCCATCATCGATCTTCCCGGGACCCACTTTAACCTGGTCCGGGCCGGGATTATCCTTTATGGCCACTATCCCTCGCCTGAGGTCCAGCAGGAGAGGCTGGCGTTAACGCCGGTGATGACGCTAAAAACCAGGGTGGTCCTGGTAAAGGAGGTGCCGGCCGGATCATATATTAGCTATGGCTGCACCTACTGCACCTCCGGTCCGGCCAGGATCGCCACCCTCCCGGTGGGTTATGCCGACGGCTATTCCCGTCTCCTTTCCAACCGGGCCGAGGTCCTGGTCCGCGGTCGCCGGGCACCGATTGTCGGCCGTGTCTGTATGGACCAGTGCATGATAGATGTTACAGCTATACCGGAAGTCCGGGTTGGTGATGAAGTAGTCCTTTTCGGCCGCCAGGGAGGACAAACCCTGACGGTAGAAGAGGTGGCGGCCTGGATGGGGACCATTAACTACGAAATCCTGTGCCTGATATCCAAACGCGTGCCGCGTGTATATCTTCATAGCTAAAAAATAGCAGTTTGAATGTTTCTTGCGACCTTGCACTGGTAATCCTTTACCGCTATAATTAGTATATCGTGCCGGTAATAACAAATCCATTTGAGGGGGTGCCTTTTTTGCCGGGTGTCAAACGGATTATGATCAGCTTGCCGGAGAGCCTCCTGGCCGAGGTTGACGGCCTGGCGACCCTTGAAAAGCGTAACCGCAGCGAGTTTATCCGGGAAGCTATGAAACTATATATTACCGAGCGTAAAAGGCGCAATATCCGGGAACAAATGAAACGGGGATACCAGGAAATGGCACCTATCAATTTAGCCCTTGCGGTGGAAAACTACGATGTAGAAAATGAGGTACAAAGATACTACGATAAAAGCCTGGCGGAGTGTAAATAAGATGCTGGTACGGCGCGGGGATGTCTTTTACGCCCATCTCAATCCGGTAGTCGGTTCCGAGCAAGGCGGAACCCGCCCGGTACTTATCATTCAAAATGACATTGGCAACCAGTACAGCCCCACCACCATTGTGGCCGCTATTACTTCCCAGATTGCCAAGGCCAAGCTGCCTACCCATGTGGAGATCAGCGCTGCTAAGAGCGGCCTGGAGCGCGATTCCGTTATTCTGCTGGAACAGATCCGCACCATAGATAAGAGCCGCCTCAAACAAAAGGTGGCCGTCCTGGATGATGAGATCCTGGAAAGGGTAAACCGGGCCCTGGAAATAAGCCTGGGGCTGGTGGAAGTATAAACGGGAGGAGATCATGGCGAAACCGAGAATCGGGCTTACTTGCGATCTGGATCCCGAAAGGGGCAGGATCGTCCTGCGGGAGGCTTACTGCCGGGCGATCCTGGCTGCCGGGGGCCTGCCGGTTCTCTTGCCCAATATTCCCCCGGAAAAGGCGGCAGGATACCTGGAAATAGTTGACGGGTTCCTTTTAACCGGCGGTGGCGATATCGAGCCGTCGATTTTTGGTGCCCGGGCAACGGCCAGCCTCTATAAGGTCCTGCCCCAGCGCGACGCCTTTGAGCTAGCCCTGACCCGGGCCGCCCTGGCCGGGGGGAAACCCATCCTGGCCATTTGCCGGGGTATCCAGGTATTGAATGTGGCTGCCGGCGGCGATCTATACCAGGATATCCCGGCCGAGGTACCGGGAGCCCTCAACCATGACCAGGAGCAGCCCCGGGACCAGCCATCCCATATGGTCACTACAGTACCCGGCACCCGCCTGGCGGGGCTTTTAGGCCCTGAGGCCCGGGTTAATAGCCTGCACCACCAGGCGGTGCGGCGGTTGGGGGATGGCTTGCGGGTCGCGGTCCTGGCACCTGATGGTGTGATTGAGGGCATAGAAGGCCAGGGAAAAAGTCTGGTCCTGGGCGTCCAGTGGCACCCCGAGGACCTGTATCTCGGGGATGGTCGCCAGAAGGCTTTGTTTGAATATTTTGTCGAGATAGCCGGGGGATAACGTTTTCCCAGATATTTTTTCCATAAGTTTGCAGGAAATTGGTCACTGGCGTCGAACAATATTTAGTAGAAAAAGGGAGGTCAAAGCTCCCCGCGGCTGGAACCGATTCGTTACAATAATATCTACCTGAGAGGGAAGGACGTATCGAACTTGCCACGGGTGCTGATAGTTGATGATCAAAACGGGGTTCGGGCCCTTCTGCAGCTGGTTTTCCGGGAAGAGGGTTATCAGGTGGCCCTGGCCGTCAACGGCCGGGACGCCATCCGCCAGGTCGAACACTGGCGCCCGGATGTGGTGGTAATGGACGTTAAAATGCCCGTCATGGGGGGCCTGGAGGCCCTGACCCGGATTAAGGCCATTGCGCCGGGAACGGCAGTGATTATTATGACGGCCTATGTAGAGGAGGCTTCCCTGGAGGAAGTCTGGTGCCTGGGAGCGGATGACTTTATTTATAAACCCTTTGACCTGGAGGAATTAAAGGCTAAAGTCCGGCGTGTCCTGCCCGTTGAGGAACCAGATTGCAGGAAGCTGGCGCCCTGATAAGGAAGTATAAAGCCGCCTGGCTATCCCACCGGGTGGCTTTTAAATTGCTGGGAGCGGTTAAGGAGGCGACCGGGATGATGCCACAATGGGACCTGTATGTAGTCATCACCACCAAACTCGGCGGCGGCCGGCCGACCCTGGAGCTGGTGCGCGGGGCCCTGGCCGGTGGGGCGACAGCCATCCAGCTGCGGGAAAAGGAATTGCCGGCCCGGGAACTGGTGGAACTGGGCCGGGCCATCAGGGAATTAACCAGGGAGGCCGGGGCTACCTTCATTGTCAACGACCGCCTGGACGTAGCCCTGGCCGTTGAGGCCGACGGCCTCCATATCGGCCAGGAAGACCTGCCAGCTCCGGTGGCCCGGAAACTCCTCGGGCCGGGAAAAATCCTGGGAGTTTCAGCGGGAACGATAGCCGAGGCCCGGCAGGCCGAGGCCGACGGCGCCGACTACCTGGGGGTGGGAAGTATTTTTGCCACCGGTAGCAAGGGGGATGCTGGTAATCCTATTGGCCTGGAAGGGCTACGGGCCATCCGGGCTGCAGTTAAGATCCCTATAGTCGGCATTGGCGGTATCAACCCTGATAATGCCGCCGGGGTGATAGCTGCCGGAGCCGACGGGGTATCGGTGATCTCGGCAGTTATAGGGGCCGCGGACGTAGCAGCTGCCGCCCGCCGGCTCCGCGAGGTGGTAATCAGGGCCAGGGAAAAATAAATCAACCGGCAGGATTATGGCTGCCGGGGGCGAAGAAATTAACCGGTGATCATCATGGACCTGACGGGCCTTAAAGCAAAAAGCCCGGCCTGCCGGGGCTGCAGCTTGCGTTCAGGGGCCGGGCAGTTAGTCCCTGGCAGCGGTAACCCCGGCGCTGTCTTGATGCTGGTGGGCGAAGGGCTGGGAGCCCGGGAAGGCCGGGTGGGCCGGCCCTTTGTGGGCGCCGCCGGCCAGCTCCTGGGACGGATGCTGGACGCCGCCGGTTTCCGGCGGGAAGAGGTTTACCTTGCCAGTATCGTCAAATGCCGCCTGCCGGGAAACAAGAAGCCCGCACTGGCAGAGGTTGAAGCCTGCCGGCCACTCCTGGCCGCCGAGATCGATCTCGTCAGGCCGCAGATTATCGTTTGCCTGGGAGCCCTGGCGACCCGTACTCTAGTGGCCCCCGGGGCGAGCGTTACTCGCTTGCGAGGCCGGTGGATTGAGAAGGACGGTATTCACTACCTGCCGACCTTTCACCCGGCGGCTCTCCTCCGGGACAGGGGGAAAATTCCCCTGTTGGAAGAAGACCTCAGGAAACTGAGGGCTGCCTACCAGGCCCTGCACACGAAACAACTGGCCCTGACTTTTTAGGGGAACCCCCCTCACCACGAAGCTTAAAAATGTGGGCTCAGGTAGGGGCTAGAGGGTACAGGCGGAGGGCGACTTGGTTCGAGGCGTAAGCAAACTTAGCGCAGCCGCGGCGAGGCGGCGGTGAACGGGATGGGGATCGTAACGTAGCTACAGGAACGAGAAGTATCACGTCTCGTCATGCTTGATCAAAGAGATAAAGCCAAGCCGCCCCCGCCGCTTAAGCAACTGAGCGCAAAGTATGCTCGCCGGGAACCACCGGAACCCGGAGCCTGTACCCCCAGCCCGCAGGAAGCCAACCAATAATCGCCTGATTTGGCGGCAGTCTATTTTCGGAGGAAGGCCCGGTTTACAGTCCGGAGGGGAGTGTAATAATAAGGTACTGGGTGACAGAGATGGAATTATGGTTAAAGGATGCCGGAGCGACCCGGAAACTGGGGCAGGAACTGGCCGGTATCCTCAGTCCCGGCGATATTCTTATTCTAAGCGGGGAGCTGGGGACCGGTAAAACCACCCTTACCCAGGGCCTGGCGCAGGGGCTGGAGGTATCCACCCCGGTTACCAGTCCTACTTTTACCTTGATTCAGGAACACCAGGGCCGTTGCCCCCTTTACCATATCGACCTCTACCGCCTGGAGGACCCGGAGGCCATGCTGGAACTGGGCCTGGAAGAGTATTTTGGCGGGGAGGGCATAACCGTGGTCGAGTGGGGGGAACGCCTGGACCCTTATTTGCCGCCGGCCTTCCTGCAAATTAAACTGGAGTATGCGCCGGAGGGGCGCCGGGCCATTATCACGGCACGGGGACCGGCCTATGAACACCTGCTGGAGGAGTTGAAAAAGATTGCTGGTCCTGGGAGTTGATAGTGCCACCCGGGTTGCCGCGGCAGCCATAGGGGACGACAAGCAACTGGTGGCTGAACTTTTTTTTAATACCCGCAAGAATCACTCCCAGCGCCTTTTGCCCATGATCGCTGCCCTGCTGGCGGAAACCGGGGTGGAACTGGCGGACCTGGATGGCCTGGCCGTAAGCCTGGGACCCGGGTCCTTCACCGGCCTCCGCATCGGCCTGGCAACGGTTAAAGGCCTGGCCCAGGCGGCCGGCAAACCCCTGGTTGGTATACCGACCCTGGATGCCCTGGCCTGGAACGCCTGGGGAGTACCGGGGTTGATTTGTCCGGTCATCCAGGCCCGGCGACTGGAAGTATATACCGCCCTTTTTCGCTGGCAGGAGGGAGAGTTATGCCGTCTAACCCCGTACCAGGCTGTAGACCCGGCCTCGCTGGTATCATTGCTCGAATCCTATACCGCACCGGTTTACTTTTTAGGCGATGGAGTAGCCCCCTACCGGGAGGTATGGCAGCAACTGGGAGCCCGGGCTCACTTTCTCCCGCCACCAAACAATTTATCCCGGGCGGCAGCGGTTGCCATCCTGGGGGAGGAACGCCTCCGGACCGGCCGGCCCGACGATCTTTCCCGATTAAAGCCACTCTACCTCCGGCCGGCACCGGCGGAGAGACAGACCCGCTGACCGTCCAGATTGTGCCCATGATCAACGAGTATCTGAACGGGGTGCTGGCCATCGAGCGGGTTTCCTTTCCCACCCCGTGGACGCGGCACTCCTTCCAGAATGAGATTTATAATAACGATTTTGCCTATTATTATGTGGCCCTGGACGGCCAGAAGGTCATCGGTTATGCCGGCATGTGGATCATCCTGGATGAGGCCCATATCACCAATGTAGCTGTCCACCCGGACTATCGCGGCCGGCGCCTGGGCGAAGTGCTGCTGCGGGTCTTGATGCAGGAGGCAGTCTACCTGGGTGCCGACCGGATGACCCTGGAGGTGCGGGTCTCCAATCACCCCGCCCAGCGCCTGTATGAACGCCTGGGGTTTGTCAGGGCCGGGGTCCGCAGGGGCTACTATAACGATAACCGCGAAGACGCCATTATCATGTGGAAACACCTTTTTGAGGAGAATGGTAAAGGCAGTGGCGCAAGAAACGAATATCCTGGCCATCGAGAGTTCCTGTGATGAGACTGCGGCGGCCATTGTCAGCGACGGAACCAGGATCCGGGCCAACATCATCGCCTCCCAGGTCGCCGTTCACCGCCGTTTTGGCGGCGTGGTGCCGGAAATAGCTTCCCGCCACCATATGGAGAATATAGTCCCGGTAGTAACGGAGGCCCTGGCTACAGCCGGCCTGGCCTTTGGCGATGTGGACGCCGTAGCGGTGACCTATGGTCCCGGACTGGTGGGGGCCCTGCTGGTGGGTCTATCCTACGCCAAGAGCCTGGCCTACGCCCTGGGTAAGCCCCTCATCGGGGTCCACCATCTCCTGGGGCATATTTATGCTGGCTTTCTGGCCTACCCTGACCTGCCCCTGCCGGCAGTCTGCCTGGTGGTCTCGGGCGGGCATACCAACCTGGTCTACCTGGAGGATCACACCACCCGCCGTATCCTGGGGTCAACCCGGGATGACGCCGCCGGGGAAGCCTTCGACAAGGTGGCCAGGGTCCTGGGGTTGCCCTATCCCGGCGGGCCGGAGCTGGAAAAACTGGCCCGGGAAGGCGATCCCCGGGCCATTCCTTTCCCCCGGGCCTGGCTGGAGGAAAACAGCCTTGATTTCAGCTTCAGCGGCCTGAAATCGGCGGTCATCAACTACCTGCACCACGCCCGGCAGGTGGGCCAGGAGGTTAACCGAGCCGACGTGGCCGCCAGTTTCCAGGCGGCGGTGGTCGAAGTCCTGGTGACCAAGACCCTGCTGGCGGCTACCAGTTACCGGGCCGGGTCTATCCTTCTCGCCGGTGGGGTGGCGGCCAATTCGGTCCTGCGCCGGGAACTTCGCTCAGCCGGGGAGCAGGCGGGCCTCCCGGTCTTTTTTCCACCGCGGGAACTCTGCACCGACAACGCGGCCATGATCGGCTGCGCTGCCTACTACCAGTACCTGCGCCGGGATTTCGCCCCCTTAAGCCTCAACGCTATCCCCGATTTACCCCTTAATTAAGAGCTTGCCAGTTTGAGGTCAAAAACCCGGTAAAGGCGCTATCTCTTCGTGGTATTTGAGTTAAAGCCTGGCGGGAAAGCCCGTGCAGTTACCGCCGGGGACATGAGCCGCGTCCGAAAGGCGCTTCTACCGGCGGCAAAAAGGGCAGTGGCATGATGCCGAAGAAAGAGCTGCCGGAATTTAAAGGCGACAGGATACCGGAATTCGCCGGCGAGGAAGAAGAGCGAGAGTTCTGGGACAGCCACAGCTTCGCAGAAGCCATGGAGCGGGGCGAACTGGAACCCGTGGACGAGCCAATAGAAGTGGCCCCAGAACTCGAGGCCAGCCTCAAGACGAAGCGCGTCACCCTGCGCTTGCGGTATACCGGATCGAAGCGGCCAAGGAGATGGCCAGGAAGAAGGATTCCCTTTCAGACCCTTATAGGCTCCTGGATAGCCGAGGCCGTCCTGAAGGGGCGGGTATATGTGGATAAGAAGACGCTTAAATCCGTGGCTTATTACCGGGAATACCGGGTAAGGAAAAGCATACTTCTCCCGGCAGTTAAACGTGGATGGTAAGAACTTTTTTGCGAAGATAGATAACCTTGGAGGAAACTGGTAGTTTGTGTCGTATTTCTAACTTTAATAGCGGGAACGGAAACATAGCAATATGATAGCTTTGAGACGATGAAGCCGGGGCAAATATTTCGGTCCGGCCTTTGTACCTGGTGAAACAAAGGGAGAAAACCCCTTGATAAATTTGGAATAGATTCCGGGATCGGAAATGAGAGGGACACTCTGTTTGGGCCACAAGCCGCAAGGTTGAAGGTGGCCCTTCCTTTTAATAAATCCTCCTCTTTACATAAAAATAAAAGATACTGCAGGGTTAATACTGGAGAGGCATGTCATAAAAATCAGGATTTTACCGGCTGCGAGGCAGCAAGCAGCTTTTTACTTGGAGGCAGGCTGATGAACAGGGTTCCGGAGAAGAAAATACTCATAGTAGAGGACAGCAGGCTTCAGGCCCAGATAGCGGCGGATATCCTCGGCAGGCACGGATATATGACGGAAATTGTCCTCACTGCAGAAGAGACCCTGCAAAAGGTATCCGGTCCGGAATGTCCCGACCTCATTCTGATGGATATTGACCTGGGCGAAGGGATGGACGGAACGACGCTCACCAGACGGATTCAGCAGGTTAAAGACATCCCCGTGGTATTTCTCACCGCCCTCTCCACCCAGGAGGCTCTAGAACAGGTCCGCTCGGTCACGCGCTACGGGTATGTTTTGAAGGGCACCCCGGAAAACGTGCTGGTGTCCACTGTAGAGATGGCCCTGAAGCTCCATGAAGCCCTCTCCCTGGCGCAAATGTACCGCAGGATAGTCGAAGGCTCCTTGACGGAGGTCTATATTTTTGATCCCGGAACGTTAAGATTCCTGGCGGTCAACCGGGGGCCAGCGAGAACCTTGGCTACACCGAAGAAGAACTCCTGGATATGAACATCCTGCAGCTAATGCCGGAGTTTGACCGGGAGAGCTTCAGAGCCCTTCTGGTTCCTTTACAGCAGGGTAAAAAAGAAAAAATCGTATTTGACACTATACACCGCCGGAAAGACGGTTCCCTCTACCCGGTGGAAGCCCACCTGCAGCTCTCCGGCCATGGGAAAGACGGTATAGGCGTGGCCTTCATATTGGATTTGACAGAACGCAGGAAAATGGAAGAAAAGCTGAGGCAGCAGGGAGAGTTTCTGCGGTCGCTCCTGGCCGCCCTGCCCGTCGGGATCTTTATTATCGACCCCGCATCCCACCGCATCGAGGAGGCAAACCTGGAAGCGGCGGCCATGATCGGAGCAGCACCCGAAGAGATCGCAGGCAGATCCTGCTGGGAATTCTTCCCGCAATCCGCAGGAAGATGCCCTTTTGCTGCCTCTAATGAAGAGGTTGAACGCTCCGAACGGCTTTTGCGCCGGAAGGACGGGCGGGAGATCCTCGTACTCAAGACGGTAAAGCGGTTGCGTACGGACAGCGGGGAGAAACTGGTGGAAACCTTTGTAGACCTCTCCGAACGCAAACACCTGGAGGAAGAGCTTTACCGCCTCTCCATCACCGACCCCCTGACCGGCGCTTACAACCGCCGCTATTTTTTAGAAATGCTGGCAAGAGAAATTGAGCGTGCGCGGCGGACGGGACTTCCCTTAGCCCTGATCATGTTTGATCTGGACCACTTCAAGGACATCAACGACCGTTTCGGGCACGCCGCCGGCGACCTGGTTCTTAAGAGCCTGGTGGCCGCCTTTAAGGAGAGGCTGCGCAAGACAGATTGCCTTGCCCGCTGGGGCGGGGAAGAATTCGTGATCCTTTTGCCCGACACGGCCGCGGAAGGGGCCGCCAGTCTGGCGGAAGAACTCCGCCGCCGGCTGGGCCAGATGGAGATCCCGGGTGTGGGGCAGGTAACGGCCAGCTTCGGGGTGACCGGATATTGCCCTGAAGACACTGTCGACACCATCACCCAGAGAGTAGACAAAATGCTATACAGAGCCAAAAAAAACGGCCGGAACTGCGTATGCGCCTGCCAGTAAAGTAATCCGGCAGCAAACGGCCGGCACAAAATTATTGATGCCTTAAAGAATGATGGTTAGCAACGGTTAGCAAAAGCCGTTTTTCGATCCCCAAAAGTCCTTACGAAATCAAGAAGTTTAAAGGTATCCCCGATTTACCCCTTAATTAACAGGGACCGGGACCGTCCCGGGACCGGAATGTTTGTTTCTGTGGACGATTCTACCTGTGGATAATGTGCATAAACCTGTGATTAACCTGGAATCATGTCTTCCCCTGCTGTGGACAATTTTCCAGGGATTCCGGTACCTATTTAAAAACCAACGGTGGATAACTGTCTTTATGCCTTGATACATAAGGACTTTAACTGTGGAAAAGCCTGTTGATAATTTTCCGGGTCCATGTTTTTCCCATATAGTTTTTTAAACTCCAGGAAGGATTCGCTGGGCGAATGTCTAAATTCTATTTCTAGAATTCTGCCCGTTCAGGCGGGCTCGGGGAGTGCCGAATCTTGAAAAAGCAACTGCGGCGGCAAATTATCTCCAGGCGCGACTCCCTGCCCCTGGCGACCAGGGAGGAAAAAAGCGCCGTCATCACCGCGCGGGTCCTGGAACTGCCGGCCTGGAAAAAGGCGCGCCTTATTATGTGCTACGTGTCCTTCGGCAGCGAGGTACTGACACCCCCCTTTATCCAGGCTGCCCTGAGCCAGGGTAAGAGGGTAACCATACCCGTGTGTATACCGGAGGGCAGGCGCCTCCTGGCCTCAGAAGTCCTTGATTTCCCGGGAGATTTACAGCCCGGGACCTGGGGCATCCTGGAACCGCGGCCGGAAACCCTGCGACCTGTAAACCCGGGGGATATCGACCTGGTCCTGGTACCCGGGGTGGCCTTTGATCGCGCCGGCAACCGCCTGGGCTACGGGGGCGGCTACTACGACCGCTTCCTGGCCACCCTGCGGCCCGGAGCCCTGACTATCGCCCTGGCCTTTGGGGAGCAGATAGTCGCCGACGTTTATCCCGAGGCCCACGACCGGCCGGTGGATATGGTGGTTACTGATCAGGAAATTATCAAACCCGGGAAGGATGAAGGTATTTGCACAGATGGACCTGGGTTGTCTTAACCGCCATCCTCCTGGTGGTACTGGTAGTGACCGGCCACCTGGACGAGCAGGGTGGACAGCTTTCCGACCTGTTCCCGGGGAGGGCGGTGAGCTCGCTTTCTGCTAATTATGATAAGAATTGGAAAGAATACCAAAATAATTATGACGGTTTTAGCCTGGCTTATCCGGAGGACTGGGAGTTAGAAGTCATTCCCGGGGTGGCTACTATCCTGACGAAGGCCGGTTATGTCAAACTAACCGTCCTGGCCCAGCCCCTGGGGAAGATTGGCGCCGAAGAGTACGTCCTTTACAGTAACCGCAGCCTCCAGGAGGGATGGGGCGGTATAAAACTGCAGGATCAGAAAAAGTTAAATCTAAGGGGCTACAGCGCCTGGCAGTTTGACTGGACCCGCCCGCAGTTAGATCCCGGGGATTTAAACTACTACCGTGAGTACGACCTGGTGGACGGGAAAACGGTTTATACCTTTATGCTCAAGAGCAACCAGGCTAATTTTGCGGCGGCAACGAAGGATTTAAACCGGATTATCCTGACCTTTAAGCCCCTGCCGGCTGCGGGAGCCCCTCCCTTGCCGCCGGCACCGCCGGTGCGGCGGGAGATTGCCATCGACGGCCAGCACCACCGCCTGGTAATCCCGGCCGACAAGACCCTGTGGGGGATTCTCAATCCCCACAAGCTGGGTCAGATGCAGTACTTTGATAAATTGCTGCCCCTGGAGAAACAACTGGACTTCAAGTTCCAGTTCTTGATAACCTATGCCGCCTTTGATACCAGATTCAACACAGCGGAATTACAAAAAATCTATGACGACAACCGCGTCCTCATGGTCGCCCTGCAGCCCTGGTGGTACGGTAAAAAGAATGATACCTCCTTGATTGGTCTCATCCAGGGCAAATACGACTCGATTTTACGGGTGTGGGCGCGGCAGTTTAAGAGCCTGGGCGACCCGGTCTTTGTCCGTTTCGGCAATGAGATGAACGGCGACTGGTCTACCTGGTCGGCCTGGTATACCGGCAAGGATACGGATATTTACAAAATGGCCTGGGAGCATGTCTATAACCTCTTCAAGGCTGAGGGGGCGAACAATGTAATCTTTGTTTTCAACCCCCACGATCGCTCCTTCCCCAACTTTAAATGGAATAACTACCTGCTGTACTATCCCGGGGATAAAACTGTGGACTGGATCGGACTGACGGGTTATAACAACGGTACCAGCCATGTCGCTGACGTCTGGCGGGACTTCGACGCCATCTATGACCCCCTCTACCGGGAGTATATACACTACTTCCCGGACAAGCCCTTTATGATTACGGAGTTCTCGAGCAACGAGGAGGGCGGCGATAAAGCAGCCTGGATTCGCCAGTGTTTCCAGCACATGGCCACCCGCTACCCGAACATTAAGATCGCCGTATGGTTTAACCAGGTCGATGGCAAGTGGCTGTACAACCTGGATTCTTCATCTCGTAGTTTTGCCGCCTTTAAAGAAGGCCTCAAGGATCTCCACTACCAATTCCAGGCGGTAATCCCGCGGTAGGCAGGAGAGACACCCATGCCGTATCCGGGCCGGGCTGTCAGTGAGCTGGAGTGACGGTTGGCACTCCCGGGCGGCGAAGGCGCCTGGCCAAAGTCGAGGCGATATAGGGGATATAAAGACAAGGGATGTGATTTCTTGCAGGGTAAAAAGAGGCTATTTTTTTGCCTGGGCACAGTTATACTTTTAGCTGCCCTGGCGGGCTGGCGTGTCTGGGCCTGGCGGGCGACAACAACTTCTGAGCCGGACCCGTCCCAATTCCCGCCGGCTCCGGCGCCGGCAGCCGGGGCCAGCTACGACGTCCTGGTCGTTGGTGGTCAGCCGGAAGGGGTGGCGGCGGCCGTCGCCGCCGCCCGCCAGGGGGCGAAAGTTCTCCTGGTGGAGAAACGCGACGGCCTGGGGGGTCTCTTTACCTACGGCTGGCTGAATTTTATTGATATGAACTACGGTCCCCATTATGAACTTCTGACCCGGGGGACCTTCCAGGAGTTTTATCGCCGGGTCCGCGGCAGTGTTTTTGATGTGGCCGAGGCTAAAAAAGTCCTGGCGGATATGGTGGGCCGCTACCCGAACCTGGCCGTGAGCCTCAATACCTCTTTCAAGGAACCCATCCTCGAGGACAATAAGCTGGTGGGCATCAAGACCGTCAAGGACGGCCGGGAGATGCCCCTTTACGCCGGCCGGGTCATTGACGCTACCCAGAACGCCGATGTCGCCGCCGCCGCGGGCGTGCCTTACACCGTGGGCGCCGAGGATATTGGTGAAAAGGACCGGCGCCAGGCGGCAACCCTGGTTTTTCGCCTGGGCGGTGTGGACTGGCAGGCCCTGGCCAGGGCCGTGGGCAGCCAGATCAAGGACGCTAAAATTTCCGACCGGGCGGCCTGGGGATTTGGCAGTATCGCCAAAGGTTACCAGCCCTCCACCCCCAGGTTGCGCCTGCGGGGGTTTAATATTGCCCGCCAGGACGACGGCAGCGTCTTTATAAACGCCCTGCAGATCTTTGGTGTTGACGGCTTGAGCGCTGCTTCCCGGGAGGAGGCTGTAAAGCTGGCCCAAAGGGAACTGCCGGCGATTACTGATTTTTTACGGGCCCACATGCCCGGTTTTGCCGGCGCCCGGCTCCTGGGTACGGCGCCGGAACTCTATATCCGGGAAACCAGGCATATTAAGGCCCTTTACCAGCTGGACTTGAACGATGTCGTTTTTAACCGTTACTTTCCCGATGCCATTGCCCTGGGTTCCTATCCGGTGGACGTCCAGGCCACCTCGCCTGAGGATACGGGCTATGTCTACGGCCGGCCGGAGGTCTACAGCATTCCCTTCCGCTCCCTGGTGCCGGAGAAGATCGATAACCTGCTGGTGGTGGGGCGTTCGGCCGGCTATACCCACCTGGCTGCCGGCAGCGCCCGGGTGGTACCCATTGGCATGGCTACCGGCGACGCCGCCGGGGTAGCGGCCGTTTATTCTCTGCAGGTAAATAAGAGCTTCCGGGAACTGGCGGCCAGCCCCCGGGACATCAGGGCCATCCAGGATAAACTGGTGAAGATGGGGGCCTACCTCAAGGATTATCATATAAAGAACCCCCTGGAGAATCACTGGGCCTTTGAGGGTTTAAAATTTGTCAACCACTGGGGCCTGATTGTCGCCGGTTATAATAACGACTGGAAGCTGGACACCCCCGTCAGCCGCATTAGTTTTTATTATATGACGGCCAATGCCTTAAAGAGGGCGGCCGGCCGGGCAGACCTGGTGGCAGCCAGGGCGGAGGTTTTGAAACCCTACCTGGAAAGCGGCAACCTGAACCGGGGTGATGCAGCTAAATTGCTCTTGACTTACCTGGGGGTAGACCCCGGCACCCTGGACCCCGGGGCAGCTGTGGCCATGGCTGGAGAAAAGGGACTTCTGCCGCTGGATAAGACAGGAAGCGATCCCGGGGGGATAGTAACCGGGGCGGAAGCTTATTACGCCACCGAGAGGCTCTGCACCCTGATGACGAAGGAGAACCGCAGGGGAGATTAGTCATCGTTAGAACGTGCTTATCAGGCATCATACAGGAAAGGGGACAGGCCGGAAGAGCTTGCAGCCGATTTCTGGTTATGCTACAATAGACATAACAGCATATACCTCCGAGCCAGTGGGCCTAAGGTTTTCGGCTATGGCTGCTGGCCTCCTGCCTGTTGCTCGGGCAGCGACGGGGTAGGCGGGGAAACCTGCCTGCCTCCCGGAATGGGAAAGGAGTTTTCTACCTGGCAGAAAAACCAGGAATGTAACTTCAGGCACCCTTCCGGGTGCCTTTAATTTTTTCGGCCCCGGGAAGCCATCAACGGGCGAGCCGTTCAGCAGCCCTGCTACGAGCAAAATAATTAACCCACCAGTCTGGCATGTGCCGGCAGGGGGCGGCTCCAGCTCGAGGGTCAACAGGGACAGCCAGGGAGGAACTATTTCATTAGGGGAGGCTTTATTATTATGGTCAACCAGGACGCCGTCCGGGCGGCGGTAAAAGAAGCCGCGGCTACCCATGGCGGCAAGCTGCCATGCGCGGTGGCCCAGGAAGTGGCCCGCCGGTTGCAGGTGCCCATGCGTGAGGTGGGACAGGCTGCCGACGACCTGCAGATCAAGATTACCCAGTGCCAGCTGGGGTGTTTCGAGTAGCAAGGGGAGAGGCATGGAACTTTTTCAAGTAATAACCCTGGCGGAGGCCCGCAGGCAATTGGGGCGCTACTGGCCCCCGCCGGGGCGGAGGGAAATGGTTGTACCCCTGACGGAAGCCCTGGGGCGGGAACTGGCACGACCGGTGGTGGCCGGGGAAGATGTTCCCGGCTTCGACCGCGCCACCATGGACGGCTACGCCGTCCGGGCGGTTGATACCTTTAGCGCCCGGGAAGGCGCACCCGTCCTGTTGCGCCTGGCCGGGGAGGTGCCCATGGGGCAAAGGGCCGGGGTCAGGGTTAACCCCGGCGAAGCCGTAGCCGTGGCCACAGGCAGTATGCTGCCGCCCGGGGCAGACGCAGTGGTCATGATCGAGAACACCGAGGTCCTGGAGGAGGGCCGGGTCGCCGTCTATAAGCCGGTAGCACCCGGCCAGAACCTGGTACGGCAGGGAGCCGACGTCCGGGCCGGGACCACCGTCCTCGAGGCCGGCCATAGCCTGCGGCCCCAGGACCTGGGCGTTCTGGCCAGCCTGGGTATCAGCCGGGTCCCGGTATACGAACCCTGGCGGGTGGGTATCCTGGCCACGGGGAATGAAATCGTTCCCCCGGAGGCCCAGGCTGGTCCCGGCCAGGTACGGGATATTAATTCCTATACCCTTTACGGCCTGGTACGGGAGTGCGGTGCTGCAGCCGTCCTCTACGGCATCGTCCCCGACGACCTGGAAACCCTGACAGCGCGGGTCCAGGAAGCCCTGGCGGAAAACCACCTGGTGCTCCTCTCCGGGGGGAGTTCCGTCGGCACCCGGGATTTAACTCTCCAGGTCCTGGCTGGCCTGGGACAACCTGGCATCCTCTTCCACGGCCTGGCCATTCGCCCGGGTAAACCGACCCTGGCGGCCCTGGCCGGCACAAAGATGGTCTTCGGCCTTCCCGGCCACCCGGTTTCCGCCATGGTGAGCTTTAAGGTCCTCATCGAGCCCCTGCTGCGTTACGGAGGTTATGATGGCCCGGCCGGTAAGGGGACGGTGACGGCGAGCCTGGGCAGTCCAATTCCTTCCAGTCCCGGCCGGGAGGACTATATCCGCGTCCGCCTGGAAGCAGGCCCTGGCGGGTTCCTGGCCGTACCAGTACCGGGAGAATCGAGCCTGATCTCATCTATGGTCCAGGCCGAGGGACTGGTGACCATTCCCCTGGAGGAAGAGGGCCTGGAAGCCGGTACGAGGGTAGAGGTGAAATTATTTTAGCTGCCCGGTGCAGTTGCCGGCTGTTTAATCTTACTTTATCCAGATTTAATAAAACGGAGAGAGAACGGCGAGGGTCCGGACTTAAGTCATATTAAACCCGCGGGAGGAAAGAAGGGTTGGTTATTGGCACGTAAGGTCTTTGTTCCCAGCCGGCCCTGGCAGGAGGCCCTGGAGGAATTTCTGGGAGCTTTAAGGTCCAGCGGCTACCTGGCCGGACTGCCGGTTGAAGAGATAGACGTTACCCAGGCCCTGGGACGGGTGACAGCGGCTCCTGTCTATGCGGCCATCTCCACGCCCCATTATCCGGCCGCGGCCATGGACGGTATCGCCGTCCGGGCGGAGGCGACCTTTGGCGCCAGTGAACATGAACCCCTGGAACTGGCCCTGGGCCGGGAGGCCGTGGTTGTAGATACCGGCAACCCCCTGCCGGAAGGCTTTGATGCCATCATCATGATTGAAGAGGTTGCCTTCCGGGATAAAACCACCGCCATCATCAAGCGACCGGTCGCCCCGGGGCAGAATGTCCGGCCTGTGGGGGAAGATATCACCGCCGGGGAGATGCTGGTGCCGGCAGGCCACAGTTTGACCCCTTATGATCTGGGCGGCCTCCTTTCGGCCGGGGTTACCAGGGTGACGGTCCGGCCCCGGCCGCGGGTGGCCATCCTGCCTACGGGGACGGAGATTGTACCGCCGAATCCCAACCCGGCCCCCGGGGAGATCCTGGAATCCAACGGCACCATGCTGGCCGCCCTGGTGAGCCAGTGGGGCGGCGTGCCGGAGGTTTACCCCATCACCCCTGACGATTACCAGCTTTTAAAAGAACGCCTGGACCGGGCCCTGGAGGAAAAGGACCTGGTGCTCATCAATGCCGGTTCCTCGGCCGGCCGCGAGGATTATACGGCCCGCCTGGTAGAAGAAATGGGACGCCTCCTGACCCACGGCGTGGCCACCAGGCCGGGCAAACCTGTAATCCTAGGGATTGTCAGGGATAAGCCGGTGATCGGCGTGCCCGGTTACCCGGTATCGGCCGCCCTCTGCGCCGAACTCTTCGCCAAGCCGGTCCTTTATTACCGCCAGGGTATCAAGCCACCGGCACGGGAACAGGTGCGGGCCGTCCTGGGCCGCAAGATCCATTCCCCCCTGGGCCGGGAAGAGTTCGTCCGTGTCCGCCTGGAGCGGGAGGGGGACAGGCTGGTGGCTACTCCCACGTCGCGGGGGGCAGGAACAATCATGGCCCTGGCCCGGGCCGACGGCATCGTGGTGGTCCCGCGCTTGTCCGAGGGTTTCCCCGCCGGGCAGGAGGTAACGGTCAATCTCCTCCGGCCCCTGTCAAGCCGCTAGCACCCTGTCCTGCAGATTCACCGGGGGCGGGCTGCATTTTCCGGGGAAGGGTGGCAGGGAGGCTCCGGGCTGGTATTTGTTTAGAGGCAGGACAATGGAGCAATGGTGGAGATTAAGCTGGCCCGGGCAAGGGCCATTTCCGGCAGAAAGAGGGAAAACCGGTGCAGGATACCTTTCATCGCCAGATAAACTACCTGCGCATCGCCATTACCGATCGCTGTAACCTGCGCTGCCGGTACTGTATGCCGGCCACGGGAGTACCCTTGAAGGGTCACCAGGATATCTTACGCCTGGAAGAGATTGTTACCCTGGCCCGGGTAGCCGCCGGCCTGGGTATCACCCGGATCCGCCTCACCGGGGGCGAGCCCCTGGTCCGGAAAAACGTGGTGACCCTGGTACGGGAGCTGGCGGCCATCCCCGGCCTGGAGGAGATCTCCCTGACAACCAACGGCATCTTCCTGGGGACCATGGCCTTTTCTTTGAAAGAAGCCGGATTGAAGCGGGTGAATATCAGCCTGGACACCCTGAAGAAGGACCGTTACCGCTATATCACCCGCTGCGGCAACATCACCAGCGTCTGGCAGGGCATCCTTGCGGCCCTGGCCGCGGGCCTGACGCCGGTTAAACTCAATGTCGTCATTACCCGGGGCTTTAACGACGATGAGATCCTGGATTTTGCCCGGCTGGCCAGGGAAGAACCCCTGCATATCCGTTTTATCGAGCTCATGCCCATTGGTACGGCGGCCGCCTCCGGTGCCGGCTATGTGCCGGCGGAGGAGATTATGGGCCGGATCAGCCGTATTTACCCCCTGGAACCCCTTCCGGACCTGGCAACCAGCGGGCCGGCAGTCAATTTCAGGCTGGACGGCGGCCGGGGTAGTGTGGGATTTATCACTGCCATGTCCAATCACTTCTGTTCCCGCTGTAACCGCCTGCGCCTGACGGCAGACGGCAAGCTCAGACCATGCCTCTACTGGGACGGGGAAATAGACATTAAGGGGCCTTTACGCGCCGGGGCACCGGAGGCCGAACTGGCGGCCATTTTTACCCGGGCCGTCAGCTTGAAGCCCGCCGAACACTGCATGAAGAACGGCTGGCGCCAGTCCCGGGCTATGTCCCAGATAGGCGGCTGAGATATGGGAAGTGAGAGGGAGGAACTTCCACTATGAGCAATCCTCTTACCCACCTTGATGCAAAAGGGCAGGCGCGCATGGTAGACGTCGGCGCCAAGGCAGCCACCGAGAGGATGGCTGTCGCCAGGGGCCGGGTGCTCATGAGCAAAGATACCCTGGGTTTGATCATTGAGGGTAGGATGCCCAAGGGCGACGTCCTGGCTGTGGCCAGGGTGGCCGGCATTATGGCCGCCAAACAGGCAGGCAACCTGATTCCCCTCTGCCACCCCCTGCCGGTGAGCGCTGCCAGCGTCGATTTTCGCCCCGACCCCGAGGCGGGGGCTGTCGAGATCGAGGCCCGGGTAAAGACGGTCAGCCAGACAGGGGTGGAGATGGAAGCCCTGACGGCAGTGAGCGTGGCCGCCCTGACTATTTATGACATGTGCAAAGCCGTTGAGCGGGGTATGGTTATCGATAACATCAGGTTAATCGAAAAGAAGGGTGGCCGCAGCGGCCATTTCTTACGGGAAGGTGAGCAACCATGGGCAGAATCGTAGCCGTCTGTACCTCGGCCAACAAGGGTGAGCGAAAAAAGAATGTCGGCCGGGGGATGCTCATTGCCAACCACGGCCTGGAGGGGGACGCCCATGCCGGGCCCTGGCACCGCCAGGTGAGCTTGCTTGCCATGGAAAGCATTGCCAAAATGCAGGCTAAAGGCCTGCAGGTCGGTCCCGGCGACTTCGCCGAAAACCTGACCACCGAAGGTATTGACCTGGTTTCCCTGCCGGTGGGCACCAGGTTAAAAATCGGCCCGGTGGTTCTGGCCGAGGTTACCCAGATCGGTAAACAATGTCACAGTCATTGCGCCATTTACCGGCAGGCCGGCGACTGCGTCATGCCCCGGGAGGGCATCTTTGTGGCCATCCTCACGGGCGGCCCGGTCCAGGTGGGCGACCATATCGAGGTGGTGGTCTCGTGATCCGGGTAGCCGTTCTCACAGCCAGCGATAAGGGCTCCCGGGGTGAGCGGGAGGATAAGAGCGCGGAAGTAATCAGGGAGATGGTGGCTGCTCTCGGCGAAGTAGTGGCCTATGCGGTCGTTCCTGATGAACGCCGGCTCCTGGCCGCTAAACTACGGGAGTTCTGCGATGAGGTGGGAGCAGACCTGGTCCTCACTACCGGCGGTACGGGTTTCAGCCCCCGGGACGTCACCCCCGAGGCCACCCGGGATGTCATTGAGAGGGAGGTACCGGGCTTGCCTGAGGCCATGCGGGCCGCCGGCCTGAAGAGTACCCCCCAGGCCATGCTCTCCCGGGCCATTGCAGGCATCAGGGGGAAGTCCCTGATTGTCAACCTGCCCGGCAGTCCCAAGGGGGTGCGGGAAAACCTGGCCGCTATACTGCCGGCACTGCCCCACGGCCTGGCCATCTTAAAGGGCGAGGCCGGCGAGTGCGGGCAGCCTTAAAGGAACAGTGCCCAATATTATAACAACCCTATACGTATGTTAGGGTTGTTTTTACTTAAGCAAAGTCTTTTAACTTGATTTGAGGGATAGACTCATTCTAGTCTATCCCGGGATTTTAAATGGGAGAAATAATCGAGAAAGTGGGGATTTAGGTAATGAAAGCACTAATGTTCAACGGCATTAAAGCACTGGAGTTAGTCGATGTACCGGTTCCCGGTGCTAAAAGCGATGAAATGCTTATAAAGGTTGAAGCGTGCTCTATTTGCGGTAGTGACTTACGGATTTTTTATCATGGTAGTCATAGAATCCAGAAACCTACGGTTTTGGGTCATGAAATAGTCGGTACAATTGAGTTTCTTGGCGATAATATTAAAAACAAATATGAAGGCCTTTATTCGGAGGGACAAAGGGTAGGGATATCACCGGCTGTCCCGTGTGGAAGATGCTATTGGTGTAAGAATAAGCTACAAAATGTATGTGATAATCTAAAAATCTTCGGATATGAATTCTGGGGGGGTTTTTCGCAGTTTTTACTCATTCCCTCCACTGCAATTGAGAATGGGTGCGTAATTCCGGTTCCTGAAGTATTGTCACCGGGCGAAGCGGCGTTGATTGAACCGCTCGCATGTGTTGTAAATGCTCAACATTCTGCAGGTATAAGTCCAGGTGATACGATTTTAATTATTGGCGCCGGGGTTATGGGATTGCTGCATTTCAAATTAGCCAGTCTATATGGGGCCAAAAAGTTATTTATGTGCGATAAAGTACCAGAAAGAATTATAAATGCCAAGGCTCTAGGCGTAGAGAATGCTTACGTTAATAATGAATTAAAGTATAGGCTTAATAAAAGAGGCGCTGATCTGGTTATTGTTGCTGCTGGTACTAAGAGCGCCCTTGAAGACGCATTTAAATATGTGGCCAAACGAGGTAAAATTGTTCTATTTGCCGGTTTGCCAAATGCAGAAGATCGACCAATTATAAGCAGTAACCAGATCCATTATAATGAATTATCTATTTTAGGGACTCATGGCTCAACTCCTGAACAATATAGGGAGGCCCTCAGAATTGTTTCGGAGGGTAGATTGAGTTTAAAAGACTTGATAAAAGAAGAAGTAACTTTAGAAGAAGCCATTTCAATATTTGAGCAACAGAATTTTTTAGATAATAAACCTGGCCGTGTGGTAGTATTCCCCAATAAATAAGGGGAAATTTTTTTACTAGCATAGCAGGATTTTAAATTCTAACGTCGAATTAGTTACTATGAACAAATGAACATACAGGGTGAAAAAAGTTACAATCATGGACAGCAAGAATTTATTAAAGATAGCACGCCTTTATTACGAAGTGGGTTTAACCCAGGAGCAGATAGCACAACAGGAAAAGGTATCGCGGGCAACTATCAGCAGGGCTTTAGATGCTGCGGTTAAGCAGGGTATTGTAGAAATTAAGATAAGATACCCGTTAAACTCAGTTGAATACCTTGAAGAAAAAATCACCAAGAAGTATGGACTAAAAAAGGTTTTTGTAGTCCCTGTTATTGTGCCTTACCCTGAAATTATAAAAAAAGATGTTGGTGGCGCTCTCTTTCGTTTTTTGGTGCAAATAGTAAGAGACAATGATGTTATAGGGATTTCCTGGGGTATGACGATGGCTGCTGTAGCGGAGCAACTAGAAAAAGTGGAAAGAACCGGCATAAAGGTAGTACAGCTTAATGGCGGCATTGGTAAAAGCTGCTTCGCTACTAATGCAAGCTCAATTTTGGAGGCTTTTACAAATGCTTTTTCTGCAGTCCCGTATTCATTGCCTGTACCAACTATAGTGGATTCCCCTGAGATAGTAAAAGTAATTTCTGGTGATTCCAGGATAAGAGACACACTGGAGCTAGCTAAAAATAGTAGAATTGCAATATATGGTATAGGAAAAGCATCAACAAATTCAATACTTTTCAAGTCTGGTTACTTTACGCCGGACGAATACGAAGAATTGCTTAATAAGGGGGCAGTTGGCGATATATGTTCAAGATATTTCAATATTAGAGGTGAAATATGTGATAATTATTTAGACTCTCGAACCATAGGGATATCTTTAGATTTGTTAAAGGAAAAGGAGTATGCAATTGCCCTTGCTGTGGGAGAAGACAAAGCCAAATCTATTATTGGGGCATTACAAGGAGGATATTTAAACTGTTTATTTACAGATGAAATAACCGCAAACGCCATACTCCACTATCAAGAAGGGGGACTTAATTATGAAAGCAGTTAAGCTATATAAGGCCGGGGATCTGCGAGTAGAGGAAATTCCCGTTCCTGAACCAAAAAACAATGAAGTGTTAGTAAGGGTTAAGGCTGTAGGTGTATGCGGTTCTGATATACCCCGGATATTATATGTTGGGGCTCATAAAGAGAGGATTACTGTTGGCCATGAGTTTTCCGGAGAAATTGTGGCTGTAGGCAAAGATGTCCAATCCTGGCACGCTGGCGACAGGGTGGTAGTGGCCCCGTTAATCCCGTGTTATCAATGCCCACCTTGTTTAAAAGGAGATTACTCTTTGTGCACAAATTATGATTATTTCGGCTCAAGACGTGACGGGGCAATGGCCGAATATGTAGTAGTGCCAGAGGCCAATTTACTTAGATTGCCTGAAAATGTTAGTTACGAGGTGGGGGCCATGACTGACCCCGCCGCTAATGCATGGCATGCCATATGGCGTTCGCAGCTGGAGCCTGGTGAAGATGTTGTCATTTTTGGCGTTGGGCCAATAGGGATGTTGGCCCTTCAAGCTGCCAAGATTGAAGGAGCGAAGAATGTTATTGCCGTTGACATTGTCCCCGGCAAGTTGGAAACGGCTAAGAAATTAGGCGCCGATTATGTCATCAATTCGAGGGAGAGAAATGTATCCGACACGGTACTGGAAATCTTAGGAAAAGAGCCAGAGTTGGCAATCGACTTTACCGGGGTGCCTCTTGTGCAGGCAGAAGCCGTCGAGACCATCGGACGCCACGGACGTGTTGTTTTCCTGGGAATTAGTCATAAAGGGCTGAACCTGTCGGAGGAGCAAGTAGATAAGATTCTACGCTACGAGTTAATCATTACAGGGTCATGGAATTCCTTTTCCAAACCATTCCCCGGGAGAGAATGGACGAGGTCGCTCGAGCTTTTTGCGGCTGGAAAACTGGTTGCCGAACCAATCATAACCCATCGCCTCTCCCTCGACGAGGCACCAGAAGTGTTCAGGAAAATAAAAGAAGGCTCTTTTGAATACAACAAAATAATGTTCTTGCCCTGAAAGCAAAAGGTGAGCAAAATGAAAAGAACGCCTGCGGTACTGGGAATTGACGTTGGTACTCAAGGGGTTAAAGCAGGTCTTTTTACTCTGAATGGGGACTATAAGATGTCATGCAAAAAATATCATACTTATTTTCCCCATCCGGGATGGGCCGAACAACACGCAAAAGATTGGTGGTCGGCGATCAAAGAGGTCGTAAGGGCGTGTGTGTCAGGTGCGCCAAACACAACCATTAAGGGGATATGTGTCAGCGCGACTTCTTCAACGGTGCTCTGCGTCGACCGGGAAGGCGCGCCGCTGGCACCGGCGATAATGTGGATGGATATGCGAGCTTCGCAGGAGGCCAGGGAAATCTCAGAGATTGACGACCCAATCCTGCGCTACAGCGGCGGGGAAGTATCGGCGGAATGGATGCTTCCCAAAACTCTTTGGATAAAGAGGAACAGGCCGGAGTTATACAAGCGAAGCTACAAAATTGTAGAACAGCTGGACTGGCTTAACTACCGGTTGACAGGCAGGTGGGTGGCCTCCCAGTGTAATGCTACCTGCAAGTGGGGTTATTCAAGTAAAGATGGTGGTTGGAAATGGGATTTTTATACCGCTGCCGGTCTTGACGATTTTTACGAAAAGTGGCCCACTGAAGTAATACCTATGGGTGAGTTTATAGGGCCGCTGACCAAAGAGGCCAGCGAGGATTTAAGTCTCGACGAGGGTATTCCGGTTTTTCAAGGTGGAATTGACGCTTATGCGGCAATGATCGGTCTTGGTGTGGTCAAGGAAGGCCAGATGGCAGTAATTATGGGTACGAGCTTTGTTCATTTAGCTCTATCCCGCAAGCCCTATTTTCAGAAGGGTATGTGGGGGCCTTACCCCGATGCAGTTTTCAGGGATATGTGGGTGCTGGAAGGCGGGCAGACTTCCTGCGCTTCGATAGTTAATTGGGTAGTAGATGAAATGGCACGGGAGTATGGGGATGATAGTATCAAGGCCCACCAGGAGTTGATTGAAGAAGCCTGGGAATTGGGTCCTGGTGCCAATGGGCTGATTTCCCTGGATATGTGGCAGGGAAACCGGACACCCTTTCGTGATCCGTTTATTACTGGTGTTATCGCCGGCTTGACCTTGAATACTAGTCGCGCTGCGGTATATAGATCTTTAATGGAGAGTGTTGCCTACGGTACAAGATCTATTGTAGATATTTTTAAAATAAATGGCTATCAAATTAATGGGTTAGTCGCCTGCGGGGGCCCGACGCAGAACAGATTATGGCTGCAGATAATCTCAGATGTACTACAAATCCCAATAACGATAAATAAATTTACCGAGGCAGGTATCCTGGGAGGGGCTATATTGGCCAGTGTCGGTTTAGGGTGGTTTAATTCGATTGAGGAAAGTGCTAAACATTTTGTTGAAGCAGGAAATATAGTATTCCCCGATAAAGAGGTTGCCGGAGAATACGGTTTTTACTACCAGTGTTATTTAGACCTTTATAAGTCTATTAAGCCTGTTCTTCACCAAATTTATAACTACCGTGCAGGCTCCGGGAGGTTATCTCCATGAAAACCGATAATATCCTGGAAATGAGAGGCATAAGCAAGTCTTTTCCGGGAGTTAAGGCCCTGCAAGGTATCAACTTTACTGTCAGGAAGGGAGAAGTACACTGTCTTGCAGGCGCTAATGGCGCGGGGAAATCCACCCTCATGAAAATATTGAGCGGCGCTTATCAGGCAGACAGCGGCGAAATCTGGATTGATGGCCAAAAGGTACATTTAAGAAATCCCATCGATGCTTTAAAGGCAGGTATAGGCACTATTTACCAGGAATTGTCAATAGTCCCCAAACTTACAGCGGCTGAAAACATATTTTTGAATAATTATCCGCAAAAAGGTTTAATTGTTGATTGGAGAAAAATATCACAATTGTCCCGGGATATCTTCGCCGGGATAGGGATAAAAAATATAGACGTCGACAGGCCCGTGGAAACATTAACCATTGGACACCAGCAGCTGGTTGAACTGGTCAAGGTACTGGTCCAAAAAGCAAAAATTGTTATAATGGACGAACCCTCGGCGACACTGTCGGCAGAAGAATTTAATGTCCTAAAGGGTGTTATTAACCCACATTCCGCACCTTTGGATATAATTACCAACGTTTTCTTGGGGCACTAAAAAATACTTCTACCCGCCACCGCGAGGTGGAAAAAGATATATTTCCTTACCGAAGCCGGCAAGTTCAAGAGC
>NZ_MDDC01000005.1 GCF_001875325.1 Neomoorella thermoacetica | reverse complement strand
TTTTGACCCTATCACTAAAACAGCCGAGTACAAGGTAGCCGCCGTGCGGTTGGAGCCGGCTGGTTGAGGATACCAGGAGGCACGCCCTGGCGATGATTGATAAAAAAGGGGGAACATCCACGTTGATACTCCCCCTTCTTTTTGTTTTTAAAAACCTCTCCGGGGCTGTGTTTTTCATTCCCCCGCCTTTAGCTTGCGCCGGAGAGTGGTGCGGCTGATACCAGCCGGTGGGCGGCCTCGACCTTGTTGCACCCGGTTTTCGCCAGGATCGCTTGATGAGGCCTCGCTCCTGGGGGTCCGCCTGCTTGGCTAGTTCTTCCCCGGTTTCCGGGACTTTTTCCTCAAGGGTGCGGAAAATGGGCTGAAACGCCGGGCGCCAAACTTGATAAGATCCTGGAGCTGGAGGTAAAGAAAAATTCCTCCGCCAAAACGGAGGAATAGAAAAAAGGCGTTTGACATAAACAAATGCCGGGGTAGTTACCCCGGCAAATCTATTTTTTAGGGCCGGTAGTAGTAGGGCAGCAATAGATAGCTCTTTCGTAGTACCCTCCTAAACCCGCAAACCCTTGAAATCTCTGGTGCGCCAGGCAGGCTTCGAACCCGCGACCCGCTGATTAAGAGTCAGCTGCTCTACCAGCTGAGCTACTGGCGCATATATGGCGCGCCCGGCAGGATTCGAACCTGCGACCTCCGGACTCGGATTCCGTTACTCTATCCACCTGAGCTACGGGCGCTTAACAACTGCAAATGATATTATAATATAGATTGCCGTGGAAGTCAACAAGTTGTACTAATTCATATCATGCTAGACACTTATTGGCTGCTAGTGTTTCCAGATATCGGGCGGGAGTCATATATCCCGGGCTCTGGTAAGGCCTAATTGAATTTTACACTCTTGCTGTCAACCGTTTTAGCTCCGGCTGCGTCGCCTCCACCCTTAATTCCCCGTCGTAGCAGGCCCCGCACTCCTCGCGGCAGGTCCGGTTTCCCTTTCTGTTTTTTAGTTTTGTTATTTTGCTCCGGCGGTTTCAGCTGGTGACTGGGAGTAAAGTAATAGCGGTAGGCCAGCAGGGTGGCCGTAATGGTAGTCAGGGCCGTGGCGGCGGCCACCATATAGGTAACGACCACCTGATACCTGACAGCTGCTGCCGGGCTGGCCCCGGCAATGATCTGGCCGCTCATCATTCCCGGCAACTGGACGATGCCCACCGTCATCATGGTGCTGATGGTCGGTAACATGGCCGCCCGCAGGGCCGAACGCAGGTAAGGGAGGACCGCCAGGTAAGCAGTCGCCCCCAGTGACAGGGCCGCCTCGATTTCCCCCCGGTGGGCCTTGATCTCCCCTGTCAGGCGGTTGACGGCCAGGGCGGCACCGATCATGGCGTTACCCAGAATCATCCCGGCGATAGGGATAATATACTGGGGCTGATACCATGGTTTTACCTTTAAAACAATACCGATGACAATGGCCAGGGTTATAATCCCGCCCAGGGCTATGGCCAGGAGCATAATGAAGAATAAGCCGGGCCAGCGTTCCTGCTGCCGGCGATAGGCGTTGGCGGCAGCCACCAGTAACATGATACCTAAGGCCAGTATGACCAGGTACCAGCGGTTAAGGTTAAAGATAACCTGCAGCAGGTAACCGACGGCCGTGAGCTGGATAAAGGTCCTGAGGGTACCGATAAATAGATCCCCGTGGAGGTCCAGGCGCTGCCACAAGGAAACGGCCAGGGTAATCCCTACCAGGACCAGGGCCAGGACGAGATCCCCATGGCCGATATTGATATACTGCATCCTTATCCCTCCAGCTGCCCGGACAGGAAAAGCCTGCTGCGGGGGTCTTGAGGGGCAGTAAAAAACTGCCGGGCTGGAGCTGATTCAACTATCTCGCCGTGATGCATAAAAATAACTTCATCGGCAACCTGGCGAGCCTGGTCCAGGAGGTGGGTAACGAAGATGATGGTCAGTCCCAGGCGAATTTTTAGATCGACCATCAGGTGCAAGATATTGGCCGCCGCCGTTGGGTCGAGGGCCGACGTCGGCTCGTCAAGGAGTAAAACCTCCGGTTCGTTGGCCAGGGTGCGGGCCATGGAGACCCGTTGCTGCTGGCCGATGGAGAGGCTGTCCGCCCGGCGGTCCAGGAGTTCGGGCCCCAGGCCCACCATCAGGATTAATTCCTGGCTCCTGGCCCGTGACAGCGATATGCCCCGCAGGCGAGGACCGTAGCTGATGTTCTCCAGCACCGTGCCGGGAAAGAGGGTGGGCAGCTGCCAGACCATCCCCACCCGCCGGCGCAGGATAAATATATTGAGGCTCTTTAAGTCCTGGCCGTCAAGGGTAATCCGGCCGGAAGCCGGGTCCTCCAACCGGTTTAAAAGCCTGAGCAGGCTGGATTTACCGGAACCGGAGGGCCCGAGAACGGCGGTTATTTTCCCTTTAAGAAAGGATGTAGTTATCCTGTTCAGGATAATGGTAGTCGTTACGTCCCCGGCGGCGTTACGGCCGGGACGCTTCAGGGTTACCTCATCTAGCTCAAATTTTGCTTCCCCCATATATACCCCCCTCCCAGGGAACCGCTCCCCCTTCGTCCCGGACAAAAATATCCCCGATAATAATTATATTTTGTGATATCCGCCTCACCCGGCGTAAAATAAAAACCCCTTCCCGGATTTAAGAAGAGGTTGGACAAGGGTCAACTTATCTCCAGGAGGTTTCCTGCGGCACCTGGCACCTTCCGTTTAAATGCCGGGGTTTCCGGCCATGGGATGTTTGCGGTCTTGCTAATAAATTAATACCACTACCCTGGTGGTGGTGTCAAGTTACCTTTTTCAGGGCGAGCTATCCCTCCATCTCACGTTGAAAGGGCCGGGAAAATTTTAACCGCCCGCCTTAAGCTGCAAAACTACCCAGGGGTGCGGAATGTAGGTAGCGACTTAAATTACCGGGTGGGAGCCTTTTTATCCGAAGGCGGGAAAAGCAAAACAGCCGGAGGTTCAGGTCGTGAAGGGGGCCTAACCCCCTCCATTTACCTGCCTGTTACTGTGGCGATAGATTCATAGGTGATTTCTAAAACCCGGTTAAGCTCCGCGCCGGACATCGACAGCACGGGCATGAGGACAATGACATTATCCAGGGGGCGAATGACGAGTCCTCTTCGCCGGGCCTCCATAATAACCCGGTGACCTATCTGCTCCTTCATAGCATAAGGCTCCCTGGTCTCTTTATCCGCCACCAGTTCAATGCCTACCATCATCCCGCGCTGGCGGATATCTCCCACGTGGGGTAAATCCCAAAAGTTCTGCAGGCCCTGGCGCAAAAGCTCTATTTTGGGCTGTAGCGAGGCCAGCAGGCCAGTTTTTTCAAAGAGATCAATGCTGGCCAGGGCCGCTGCACAGGCTAGGGGATTGCCCGTGTAGGTGTGCCCGTGGTAAAAGGTCCTGCATTCCTCCGGCGCACCTAAAAAGGCCTCGTAGATCTCGTCGGTGGCCAGGGTGGCGGCCAGGGGAAGGTATCCCCCGGTTATTCCCTTGGCCAGACACATTAAGTCGGGGGTGACGTCTTCGTGTTCGCAGGCGAAGAGACGGCCCGTGCGGCCAAAACCCACCGCCACCTCATCGGCAATGAGCAGAACGCTGTACTTTGAGCACAATTCCCGCACCCGGCGAAGGAAACCGTCCGGGGCGGTGATCATGCCCGCTGCCCCCTGGACCAGGGGCTCGATGATGAGGGCAGCCACTTCCTCGCAATGCTTATCCAGCAACCTCTCAATCTGGTTGAGGCAGGCCGTCTCACAGCTTTCTCTTTCCAGGCCCAGCGGGCACCGGTAACAATATGGTGCCGGGGCGTGCAGGCACTCAAAAAGCAGGGGCTTGAAAATACTGTGGAAAAGGGGTATGCCCCCGACGCTTACTGAGCCGACAGTGTCGCCGTGGTAGGCGTTAACTAGCGAGATGAACCTGGTTTTTCTACGATAGCGCCCACCCTCTTTTTGTTGCCAGTATTGAAAGGCTATTTTGAGGGCAATTTCCACTGCTGTGGCCCCGCTGTCGGAGTAAAAGACTTTGTTTAAACCCGGCGGAGTAATTTCCACCAATTTCCTGGCTAGCAATATGGAAGGTACATTGGCGATGCCCAATAAAGTTGAATGAGCAATATGATCCAGCTGCTCCTTGATGGCCCGGTTTAACTCCGGGTGGCAGTGGCCGTGGACGGTAACCCAAAGGGAGGATATCCCGTCCAGATAGCGGTTTCCCTCTACATCAATCAGGTAGCTGCCTTCTCCCCGCTTAATGATCAGGGGTTTTTCTCGAAGGTATTGCTGCATTTGGGTAAAGGGATGCCAGACGTACTGCTTGTCCCATTGTTCCAGAAGTGAGGGATCGCAGTTGATCATACAGGAACACCTCCAAATCGTTTATGGTTTAGTTTTAAGCCATGGAACCAGCTGACGCCAGGAAACGGATTCCTCCACCGCTTCCAAAAGTCCTTCAGCAACTCCACCTTCCACGCTCACCCCCGGAAGATGGGGCAGGATACCCAGCACCGGTACGCCGGTCATCCGGGTAATAACTTCGGGGTTGTCCCTTTCGGCGGGACCTGATTCCTGCTGCTTTAAACCATTAAAAACTATCCCCGCCACTTCCAGTCCGAGGCTTTTGGCGTAAGCTACCGTGAGCACCGTGTGGTTAATGGTTCCTAAACCAATCCTGGCCACCACAATCAGGGGCAGGGAAAGTTCCCGGGCCAGGTCGGCCATGGTAAAGTCAGGGCCAGAGAGGGGCACACACAGACCCCCGGCCCCCTCAATGAGAGTCAACTGGTGGCGCAGAAGGGCCCGCCGGCAAAAATCCACTACTTTTTGGGGCTCTATCTTTTCCCCGCAAAGCTTGGCCGCCAGGTGAGGTGATAACGCCGGGGTAAAGCGATAAAGGTTTAACTGGTCAAGGGGCTGGGAAAGGCCGGCTGCTAAACGGTAAAAATAAGCATCTTCAGGAATTAGTTCCCCATTTCTAGTAGACGCCCCGGTCTGTACTGGTTTGATGGCCACGGCGTCAATGCCCTGGTGGCGGAAAAAGCCCGCCAGGCCGGCGGTAACTACTGTTTTTCCCACTCCGGTATCTGTACCGGTCACGAAGTAACCCTTGCTGGCATAGTTCATTGGTGTTTCTCCTCCAGTAATGACGTAAGATCTTTTACGCCTTGAACGGCGCTGATTTGAGCTATCAAAACCGGTTCCTCCTGGAGCCTGGTTACGTACTCTGTAAAATTTATATCCTGGAGATGGACAAAGAACACCCGCCCTCCTTTAAAGGAAGGGTGCTTTAAATAAGGTATGCGTACATAGCCCAGGAACCGGGAGGAAACATAACCGGTGGTGTAATGGGGGTCGTCCGAACAACATATTTCCGCCAGGGTTCCGGCCCAGATAACCTTGGAGGCCAGGACCAGGGCTTCCTTGACCCGGAAATGATCTAACCCCAGCGGACCCAGCAGGCGCGATAACTCCTTAGCCGCCCGGGGAGTATAATCCATTCGGGAGACGCGCACCCCCCGCCTTGGGTCGGGCTCCAGCCTCCTGCAGCTGTGGGTATCCATGATCACCGCCCCTCGCATGTTGCCACCGCCAGGCGCAGGACCCCGGGCGAGGAGACTTATGGCCTCATCCACAGCCTGCTCCCGTACCCCGCTGGCCAAAAGAAGCTGGCGGGCGCAGGAGAGCGCCTGCTCATGGTTTTCAGCTTTTACCGTGACGAGCGGCAGGGCGGTAATCCCCTTTATTTTAGAAGCCTGCAAACGCTCGATGCTGATATTTATAAAATCAGGTTCTCCGAGGGCATGGTTCTTGGCACGAGAAAACATTTGCTGGACAGTAGAGGCCACCTGCTGCGAGGAGACAATCCTTTCCGCCCCCGATATGTGCCGCCCTCCCTCTTCGTGGGGAGCTCCCCGGGCAGCTCTCATTCGAACGCTATACACCGCTTCCTCCAAAAGAAGTCCCTCCCTGAATTTGCTCCTTAGTCTTAGCCATAAGTCGGGTTAAAGGCCAGGCCGTTAAAGCCGTATATAGCATCCCGGGTAAGGCGGCAACCAGTAGAACAATTACCCCCTTGTGCAAAAGGCCAGCCAGAATCAGGCGGGCAGCCACAGAACCCAGGGGACCGGCAACGGTAACCGCAAGGAAACTGGGGCCTAAAATGGCTATAATACCTCCGGCCACCAAACGAAAAACTATGGACACTATCACATTAAAGAAGTTGTGCGCCCCAATGCTGAATAAAACCAGGCTGGCCACTAGCCCAGCTAAAAAATAGCGCTTAAAGCCAAAGTTGGCGGCAATGGCCACCGCAATAGGAGCCGAGAGTTGAAATTCGGTGCCTGGTATGATGCCGGGTAACTTGAAAGAGCCAGTAACAATAATGAATGCTGACAGGAGGGCAATTTCCACTACCTCCTTGAGGGACCCTCTTTTTCTATCCATTCACATCTCCCCATGCCTTTTTTAAATGAGCCCCACCCTTTTTCCGGCCCACAGAAAGGCCTCCAGGGCCCTTTGAATATCTTCCGATTTGTGGGTGGCCATGACAGTAATCCTTAAACGGCTGGTGCCTTCTGGCACTGTAGGCGGACGAATGGCCGGCACAAACACGCCCTTTTCCGCCAGGGCTGCCGCAAGGACCATAGCGCGGTGGGCATTCCCTACCATCAGGGGAATAATGGCTGATGCCGTGGGCAAAACCCTGAAGCCCATTTCTTTTAAGCCCCTGTAAAGCCGCTGGACGTTGGCGTGAAGCTGGTTGAGAAGGTGGGGTTCTTCTTCCAGGACTTCCAGGGCCGCCGTGGCCGCAGCAATTACTGGCGGGGAAGGGGCGGTGGAAAAGATAAAGCTGCGGGCGCGGTTGCGCAGGTAATCAACTAAAATGGCATTACCGGCTACATACCCGCCCTCACTGCCCAGGGCCTTGCTTAAAGTGCCCATTTGGATGATGCCCCGGCCTTCCAGGCCGAAATGTTCCATTGTCCCTGCCCCCTTCTTGCCCAAAACCCCGGTGGCATGGGCGTCGTCTACCATGAGCAGGGCCTGGAACTCTCCGGCCAGCTGTAGCAATTGGGGCAGGGGAGCTATATCTCCGTCCATGCTAAAAACCCCATCGGTAACGATGAGGCACCGGCGGTGTAATTTGCGTTCGGCCAAGAGAATATCCCTTAGATGGGCTGTGTCTCTATGGTGGAAAACTTTAACCGTGGCCCGGCTCAAGCGGCAACCGTCGATTATGCTGGCATGGTTTAACTCGTCGCTGAGCACCAGGTCTCCCCGTCCCACCAGGGCCGAAATCACCCCCAGGTTGGCCAGGTAACCGGAACTAAACACAATGGCATCTTCCGTACCCTTGAACCTGGCAATGCGCTCCTCCAATTGGCGGTGCAAAACAAAATTACCAGAGGTCAAGCGGGAACCTCCGCTTCCCGTCCCCCACCTTTCCACGGCTGCTACGGCCGCAGCCTTGACACGGGGATGTTGGGCCAGGCCCAGGTAATTGTTGGAGGAAAAGAGCAGTACCTCATGGCCGTTTATAATCGTTCCAGGTCGAGGGGGCTTCTCCAGTGTCCCGGGTAACCGGCGATAAAGGTGGCTTGCCTTTAACAGCTCCAGTTCATTAGCTAGAAAATCAACCAAATCTATCCCTCGCCTGGCAGGTTTATTTACTATTGTAAACTACTATCCCTTATCGATGTTGACATTTCCTGCATATGAAAAGCCGCAAACAGCGCCTATCCGGGGCATACCCGCGGCATTCGATCATTGCCCGCACCAATATTTTGATGTATCAGTAGTCTAATTGCAGATCCTCCAGCATTTGTATGTCCTTATCAGCTCCCTGGCCCGGCGTCGTCAGGTAGTTTCCTATAAGCATCCCGTTTAACCCGGCGATAAAGCCCAACGGCTGCAGGCTCCTCAGGTTGACCTCCCTGCCACCTGCATATCTTATGTTCTTGTCCGGCAAAATGAACCTTATTATGGCGAAGGTCTTAATTATTTCCATTGCTGATAAAGGTTTTGCGCCTTCTAGCCTTGTACCTTTAATTGGATTTAATACATTTACAGGTACTGCGTCCACATCCAATTCTTTTAACAAAAACGTATGCTCGATACGCTGTTCCATGGTTTCTCCCATGCCGATTATCGTACCGGAACAAACTTCCATTCCCGCTTCTTTAGCATATCTAATGGTTTCAATCCTCTCGTCATACGTATGGGTTGTAACTATATTATGGAAAAAACTCCTCGCCGTTTCTAAGTTGTGGTTATAGCGCTCCACCCCTGCTGCCGCTAACTTTTGTGCCGCCTTCCTTGTAAGAGTGCCAAGGCATGCGCATAGTTTAAGATTGGTCTTCTCTTTCATTTTTTTAAATGCTCTTATGATTGCCTCGAACTCTTCTTCATCGCCGTTATACCCCAAACCGCTGGTAGCTATATCACAGTGTTTAGCTCCGTTCTTTTCCTTTTGAATGGCCTGTTCTACAATCTCGTCTTCGCTCATTAAAGGGTAACACCTTATATCGGTGTTATAATGGGCCGACTGCGAGCAAAATGCGCAGTCTTCAGGGCAATTGCCCGATTTAGCGTTGATCACCGAACACAGGTCTACCTTATTGCCGGCAAATTTCTCCCTTATCTCACTGGCAAATCCGCACAGCAAAAATATATCGCTGCCCCTGGCCTTACCCAGCAGGACGGCTTCTTCATATGTAATATCCCCGCCTGCCAGTATCCTGTCACCGATCTTTATTATGTTGGAATAATATTCTCCCATATAAACCCCTCCTGTTCTTTCTCTTGATCATATAAGACCTTTTGATAATTGTCAACTTAAAATGATGTTTTGGTTTACAAATGGCCGCTCTCGTTCCAGCCGGCTTTTAATCGGCTGAGGCCGGCAATGATCTTCGGCAGGTGGACTTACCGTCGCCGTTGGGTCCGGAGAGACCGGTGAGCTTGCAGTTGGGGTAGATTCATTCAGGTCCCGGGTGAAGCCGAAGGTTCCTAACCCAGATCGGGAAAGGTGTCAAGGTTAAATAACTCCGAAAGGACAAAAAAATACCCCCTCCGTGGAAGTATTCTAGAAGGGGTAATCCTTTGATGATCACTGCCTGGCCTCTTTAGGCTTTATAACTCACCGCTACAATAAACCCTCCATCGGTGCGGCCTTCCTTAGCGGCGGCAGCTTCAATAGCCAGGGCCTCTTCTACTTTCGTGCCATCAAAGTCGGGACCGAAGAAGAGGACGGCTTTACCTTGAACGTTTTTACCGGGCATGGCGGCCAGGAGTTCGTCCAGGGTGTAGAATCTGGCGTACCGGAAGAGACAATCCGGTTCCCGGTCTGCCCGGGCCTCATAATGGCGGCTCCAGAGGCTGTTGCCGCCGATGAGGCCGATGACCATCCTCCCCCCGGGCTTTAGCACGCGGTAACTCTCCGCCAGGGCAGCCTTCAAATCCGGCGCAAATTCCAGGGCCGTAACCGAAACTATCTTATCAAAAGTGTTATCGGCAAAGGGTAGCTTCATGGCGTCGGCATGGAGAAACTCAATCGCCAGGCCAGCGTCGGCCGCCTTTTTCCTGGCTTTGGCCAGCATGGGATTAGATATGTCGATACCCGTCACCTTTACGCCCCTGCGAGCCAGTTCCAGGGAGAAGTTACCGGTACCGCAGCCGACGTCCAGGATATGTTCACCGGCATGGGGGTCCAGGTAAGCATAGATAGGCTCCTTTTCCACCCGGTCGACCAGGGCTCCCAGGGGACGCTTATACCAGTCGTCGTAATCCCCGGCTTTACGATCAAAGATTTCAGCCATAGTTGCCAACCCCTTTCAGGGAAAAGTTTTACCGGCGCCTTTTACCCCTGGTATACCATATTAGCCCTCAACGGCTTTTTTCCTCTTCCCTGGCAAGTAACTGGCGCCATTCAGCCAGTTCTTTTTCCAGGCGTTTAATAGTGGCCTCGTATTCCCTGACGACATGACCCGGTACATGACGGCCCGTCTGACCGAGGACGAAGTTTTTTTCTTCGATTATTTCAGCAAGTTGATCGTTTAATCTCCGGATGTTTGCTTCAATCTCAGTTCTATTCACTTTTTCCCCTCCCGGAAAGCACTAAATTTCGATCCGCAGGTAGTGGCTAGTGTTTCTTTCCCATGGTCAATTATACCATAATAGAAAATGAAAAAGGACCCTTGCGGGTCCCTTAAGCTAACTCTTGCTGCTGCACAATGACCTGGTCGTCTGCTAGCTGGGTCTTATACTGTCCTTTATTAAACCCATGCTCCAGCAGCCACTGGGTCAAGTGCTTACCGCCAATTTCCCCTATTTTACCCTTGGCGGCCAGCCTCAACTTTAAATTACTCGGGTCATCGCTCTTTCTTAATATCAGGCGCTGACCATCGACGCCAATCATAACGTAATTGCAGCCGCGTAGATGTTGAAAAGCAGCACCTCGCAGGCGAATACCATTACTGGAAACGCTCAGGTCACCTCTGGCACTGCGATTGGACCAACGAGCCCGGTAAATCTCCATAACATCCAACCCCCTGTGGTTAAGTATTAGGTTTGATGTTAGTATTACCCATGGAAGGCTCGAAAATACCTGATCCCTTTACGACCTGGATCTAGATTTACGAGCAACGGTAACCCAGGTGCTGGCTAATCTTCAGGGCAACCTGAACAACAGCCGTGGCCAACTTTCCGGTTAACACTTCTGTTGGTATACGGTTTGCCGGGCCTGATAAACTTACGGCAGCGATAACTTTATCCTCATGGTTGAATACCGGCGCTGCTACACAGCGAACCTCATCCTCCCTCTCACCCTGATCCAGGGCAAAACCCTGGCTACGTATTTTTTGCAACTCATACCTGAGCTGTTGAGGTTCGCTGATAGTTGCCGCTGTATAAGGTAAAAGGGGTACATCTTTAAGGTACCTGGTCAACAGTTTATCATCCAGATAAGCCAGCAGTACTTTGCCGGCGGCGGTACAGTAAGCCGGAGCCCTGGTACCGGGCCGGGCCAGCATCTTTATAATCTGGCTGGACTCCACCTGGTCAATGTAAACAACCTCATACTTATCGAGAATGGAGAGGTTGACTGTTTCGTTAAAATCATCCACCAGCTGGTTTAGTAAGGGGCGGGCGATAGCCCGGATATCCAGGCTGTAGAGGGCCCGGTTACCTATTTCAAAGGCTTTGAGCCCCAGGCGGTAGCGGCCCTGGTAGGGCTCCTGTTCCACCAGACCATGGGCCGCCAGGGCGTTTAATAAGCGGTGAACGGTACTGATGTTTAGCTGCAACTCGGCGCTAATGGCAGAGAGCATCATGGGGGAGCCTTCCCGGGCCATGACCTCCAGGATGGTCAGGGCCCGGTCGACTGCCTGGACACCCTTTGTTTTATTAACCCTGGTCACCGGCAAGTCAGCTCCCTCCTGGTGAGGATTAATCTAAAATTAACCGAGGAGGATCTTCCTGGCTAATTCGTCCTGAACGTCGGTAATAAAGGGAATACCGGTTTCGGCTTCGGTTTCCCGGTTAGCGGAAGCGATATCATTCCTGGTGATCTGGTCCAGGGAGAATTTGCGGGCTCCAGCCATTAATTGCTGTAATCCTGCCGTTAGCTTGTCGGCCAGGGTCCAGAAGGCAATGGCACCGTAAGGAATATTCTTCATCTCTTCAGCGCCGACTTTCTTTTGAACATCATAGTAACCGGCAAAAATCTCCTCAGCTTTCGTACCTAATTCGGCCACAGCCTTTGGTAGACTATCCCAATTTCCGTTGACTTTTGCACGTCTTTCGGGATGGAGTACACCTTCAATGTTGGACCCCACAAATCCCGGGATCATTAAGGCTCGACCCATACATACCAGTTTAACGTAAGGCGCACCCAAAGCCAAAGCTTTGAAGATATGGTCTTCCCTGGCCAATCCGCCGGCAAAGGCCATATCGACAACTTTCTTTCCCCTGGCAGCTAACAGGCCGGCATATTCATAGGCTTTAGAATGAAGCAGAATGGAGGGGACGCCCCAGGTCTCCATCATGTTCCACGGGCTCATGCCGGTACCGCCGCCGGAGCCGTCCACGGTAAGTAAATCAAGTTTCGCCTCGGTAGCGAGCTTGATGGCCATAGCCAGGGCTTCCATTCCATAGGAACCGGTCTTCAGGGTAATTCGCTTATAGCCCAATCCACGCAGGTACTCAATGGCGTTCATAAAGTTTTCTTGCACCTGGTTAAAGTCGGTGAGATCTGTATAGCCCAGGCGGCTGTGACGGGCAAAGGCTCTGATAGCCCCGCTCTTAAAGGCTTCCTGAACTTCCGGAATGGTCGGATCAGGATCGACCACATAGCCCCTGTTCTTCAAGAAGATGGCATACTCGAGATCAGTAACCTGAATTTCTCCGCCGATGTCCTTGGCGCCCTGGCCCCACTTCAGCTCCAGAATAACCTGATCGCCGTACTTCTCAATGACGTATTCGGCAACACCGTTACGGGCGTCTTCTACGTTCATCTGGACGATAATGGCACCAAATCCATTATAGTATTTCAAGTAAGTCTGAATGCGCCGATCCAATTCCGGGGCTTTAACAATTCTACCATTTTCAATAACGGCTTCCTTGTCAATCCCTACGACATTTTCCCCAATAACGATCGGGATTCCAACCAGGGCAGCACCGATTGAAAAGGAATCCCAGTACTTGGCAGCGATAAAGGTAGATCCTAATGCCCCCGTCATGATCGGGACTTTGACCCTGGTTTTTACCTCACTACCAAATTCGGTTTCGACATTTACATTGGGGAAAATACAGTCGTCAGCACTATTAGAGAGGCCCTTTGCCAGGCCGTATGCGCCGTAGTTGTATCCCTGGATTCTCAAGGAGTTATAAGAAATTCCCACATGGGTTGTGTTTGAGCTTCCGGCTGTTACAGTACCGAAATCCCGGGGATAGAGGAGCTTGCGCCCCACCATGCTGGACATCCAGGTCTCGCATTTACCCTGGCAATCTGCCCGGCATAATGTACATAAACCCGATTCTGCCGGATTGCCGCGATTTACGGTTCCCAGGACATCATTTTGTTTTGGCCACGGAATCATTTCTTTTATGCCCCCGCTTTTAAATGAATTTTTGCTTTCACCCATGGCTTATCCATATATCATATGGTGAAAGCTATTTTCGCAACCCCAATATTTATTTTAATAAGGAAGGATCAAACCTGTCAACGAAATGGTTTTTCATAATGTAAAAATAATTAAGCGCCCTGTATTTTGTATACTTGAAGGGACGCTTGAATTAACCCTCATTAAATTTAGGAAGCGATATTCATTTTACCCTTTATCCTGGTAGCCCAGGCGTTTGGACATCTCCCGGGCAACACTAAGTACAATATCAACCAGCTCATTGTTTAAATAATAATTGGTAATGCGTGTATGGGGTCCGGAAACACTTATAGCAGCAACTATCTTACCCTCATGGTTGCGGATTGGAGCGGCAACGCAGCGGACATCCTCGTCCCTTTCCCCCAGGTCAATGGCATAGCCCTGGCGCCGGATACGCTTCAACTCCTTTTTAAGGATGGCCAGGTCCGTAATTGTCTCGCTGGTGTAGCGTTCCAGGATAACCCCGTCAAAGAGTTTATCTAGTTCGTCATCAGTCAGTGAACTGAGGAGCATTTTACCGGAACCGGTAGCATGGGCCGGGCCGCGGCTGCCCACCCGGGCAAACATGCGGACAATGACGATATTGTTGGATTCCACCTGGTCGATATAAACTACATCGCGCCCATCCAGGATGGCCAGGTTGGCCGTTTCATTACAGCGTCGTACCAGTTCTTCCAGAAAGGGACGGCCGATGGTCTGCAGGTCCTGGGCATAGAGGGCAGTTTTCCCCATGGCAAAAAGTTTCAACCCCAGCTTGTAGCGGCTGGTTTCCGGCTCTTGCTCGATATACCCCATGATAATGAGGGTGCTCAAAAGCCGGTGTACGGTGCTTATATTTAATTGGACTTTATCGGCCAGGTCGGTGATGGCCATGGGAGTACCGGCTTCGGCCAGGGCATCCATGATGGCTAAAGCCCTTTCTACCGCCTGGACTGTTTTACCTTCTTCGCTGTTTATTTTTTCTTTGGCCATTACAGTTTCCCTCGCAAAGGTACTCACGCCGGCTGGCGTTGTTTTCTCTCGCTCCCAGGTCCTCGTGGAGCGGCCCGGATCAAGCTTTCTGTGGAACTGGTTTTTACTATATGTTAATTTTAGTTTGCCTTATTAAGGGCTGTCAATAGAAATAAATAAAAAACCCGCCGGAGCGGGTTATTTGCCAAGTGGTACCTGGTCACAGGCGATCATGCCCTCGTAACACTCGTTACACAGGAACTGGCCACAGGTGGGACAGATTTTCATATCAGGGGGGTTGGCATCCAGACAGTCATAGCAGTAAGCTGTATCACAATGGCGGCAGATAATGCCCTCGATATTTTTGGCTTTACACCTGTCACACACCGGGATCTTCATTAACCAGAGCACCTCCTTAATATTATATGTTCCTTCGCCTTTAAATGTAAATATCCTGCCAGGGCGGGAAAAAATAAAAGCTCCTTAAAAGGAGCTTCGGGAGGGCTCTTCTTAACTCACCAACCCCAGGGCTTCCGCTGCTGCCGGGGTAAGTACCTGGACCATATCGTTATTATTCAACAGGCAAGCATTGGCCTCGTCAGTATCGACGTGGAACTCCAGGCGGAAATTGGGGTTTACCCTCACCAGGACATTAGTGAAAATTAATCCTCGCTCACCACCCACCTGGACAGTTACCAGGTCTTTGTCATTTAAGCTGTATTTTTTGGCATCACTGGTATGCATGTGGATGTGACGCAGGGCTATGATTACACCCTGGTTCAGGGTAACTACCCCTGCCGGTCCTACCAGAACACAACCGGGAGAACCCTCATGATCGCCGGAATCGCGGATGGGAGGATTGACGCCAAGTTTAAAGCTGTCTGTCCGCGATATTTCCACCTGGGTATAGGACCGGAGCGGGCCAAGGACGCGCACCTTTTCCAGCACCCCCTTGGGTCCTACTAAGGTAACTGTTTCCTTGGCGGCAAACTGACCCGGTTGGACTACGTCCCGAAGTTTAGTTAATTCATAGCCAGGCCCGAAGAGAGTCTGGAGATGTTCCCTGGTAAGGTGCACATGCCGCCCGGATACACCTACCGGCACTTCAAAGAGGATATTTTGCATTTAAACTCCTCCCCCTCATTCTTCCCGGCTGTCCATGCAACCGTTAAGCACTAAATATTTACCAATCAACTACATTATAATGCCGTTCGGCGGCGTATGACAAGGGGGAGGATTATATTCAAAATGTTAAATTTTTGTGGTCTTCTTTTCGAACGCTAGCTGGCAGTGGATGCAACCCCGGCACCGGTCGTTGCAGGTACCTATCAGGGGAGTAAGACAACGGGGGCAGCGGAGTTGCCGGGGGCCCTTTACCGGGTAACCGCATCGGGGGCATTTACTGATGCAAGCGGTAAACATGGCTGGCAGTCCTCCTCTAAATCAGGATGTGGGAGATTACCCCGCCAATGAAAAAGGCCAGTAACAGGATGGTCGGCCAGATGATGACCCCTTCCCGCCAGCCCCTCTCCTTGAATATAACCAGGGCCGAAGCAATACAGGGCACAAAGATGGTAATGGTAGTCAGGGCAACCAGAGATTGGGCAGGCGTCAAGGGTAAACTGTACAGGCCAGCGGCGCCAAAATCCCGCCGGACGAAGCCCATGATAAAGGCGGTAGCCGCTTCCTTGGGGAGCTGCAGCCAGTTGACAGTAACCGGTGCCAGCAGGTTTTGCAGAGCCGCCAGGAGGCCGGTAACCTGGAGAATACCAATCAGCAGGGCACCGCCAGCAAAGAGGGGCGCGGCTTCCTGGATAAAGGAACTGGCTCGGGTGGCAGTTTTCTTTAGAATATTAACAGGCTGCGGCCAGCGTAGGGGCGGGAGGTCGATGAAGAGATCGCTGGGCTGGCCCGGTAAAAGCCAGTTCAGGGCTGTCCCCGTCAGCACCAGGATACTGCCTATCAGGATGACATACAGGATAGTATAGCCGTGCCCCAGGCGCACCAGCATGCTGGTGATTACCGCCAGCTGGGCCGAGCAGGGTATGGCCATGGCCAGGAGAAAAGTGGCGATCCGGCGTTCACGTATACTCCCCAGCAACCTGGTGGTTATGGTTGCTGCCGTTACACAGCCAAAACCCAGGATAATGGGGATGATTCCCCGGCCATTTAAACCCAAGCGCATGAGGACCCGGTCCACCAGGACGGCGATCCGCGGTAGATAACCGGAGTCCTCTAGGGTTGATAGCCCCAGGTAGAAGCCCAGCACCAGGGGCAATAAAAGTCCCAGGACATAGGTTACCGTCATGGTCAGGATGCCGAATTCCCCGATTAAAAGGGCCCCCGGAACAGAAGTCGGCGGCAGCCACGGGCTGATCAGGTTGCGGATAAATGGTTCATAATACCCCTTCATTAGCCCGTCTTCAGTGATGCCCACAACTGTCTGCGCAATAAAGACACCGATAAATTCATATAACAGCCACAGGGTTGCCACCAGGATGGGTATACCCGTCAGGGGTTGCATCATCCAGCGGCTGAGGCGGGTACCCCAGGAGGCCCCGGTACTGGTCTCCTTAACTACGGCAGCTACTATGGCGTCGACCCGCCTCCGCCGGGCCAGGTAAATCTCTTCTTGACGATCTATGGGTTTAACATGGTGGCGGGCAGCCACATAGGGATCACCCTCCAGGATAAGTAAAGCCTCGGCCTGGCTGTGGGTCTTCTGTTGCAGCAGGGGTAGCATCTCTTCCAGTTCGGGCAGGCTATTGCCGCGCTGGGCATGGGCGACAGCCTGTTTAACCTCCTTTAACCCCTGGCCTTTCACAGCCACGGTGGGAATAACTGGTACCCCTAGAAGCCGCTCCAGTTCCTTGATATCGATGGTTATACCCTGACGGGTGGCTTCATCGACCATATTGAGGGCGACTATCATGGGGATGCCCATGTCAATGATTTGCTGGGTCAAGAAAAGGTCTCGTTCCAGGTGAACGGCGTTGACGACGTTGATGACGATATCGGCGCCCAGGATAACGTCCCTGGCTACCTTCTCTTCATCATTAAAGGATGATACACCGTAAACGCCAGGTGTGTCCAAAATAAAGTCACTACCCACCCGGGCATGACTGATTTCCAGGGTGGTACCGGGAAAATTAGATACATCTACATAAAGGCCAGTAAAGGCGTTAAAAAAGACTGATTTGCCGACGTTGGGGTTGCCGGCCAGGACTATTTTACGGACACCGGCAGGTATGTTAAGGTCATGATTAAGATCGTGGCAGGCCATAAGCACGCCTCCTTGCCAGGGATTTAACCGGAGCCGGGGCAGCAACCGGTTTCACGGTGATTTTTTCAGCCAGGCCCCTGCCGATAGCTATTTCCTGGCGGTTTTTGGCGATAATGATGGGACCCCCCGGGATGATATCGGTACAAGTTACCAGTTCCCCTTCGGCTATACCAAAGCGGATGGCCTGGGCCCGGATGTCTGGTCCGGGCAGGGCCACGATACGGAGGCGCTGCCCTTCTTTGACTTTGTCCAGGGTCATTGTGTCTCCCTCCTCCGGGAATATACTTCTATCATTGCCTGGCTTTGGTTGGCCATTGTTCATGCTCGCTCCCATGGTCCTCGCGGAGTGGTTTAGGCTTCTTAATTTTAGAACTAAGGGCAAAGGAGCCCCCCGGCAACCGCCCTCCCCTTCAATTGCGCTTTTATGTGTTAATGGTTCGCAGGTTGCACTTTGTTGCCATGGACAGCGCTTCAGACCTTATCACCTTATACTTATGTCCTTTCTTTCAGTACATGCCCGGATCTAATTGATAAACATTATCAATGGGCTTCTATAAATATATTATGGTAAATGATAATCAATGTCAATGGGTTTTAAAGAAAAAGGCATCACTTTTTGGTGATGCCTTCCCGGCTTATGATATAACGAATATCTTCGGCCACCGGCAGGTGGAAGGATTGGCAGAGCTGGATTATCCGGGAGGTCGTCCGCTCCCCCAGGTATTCTTCCAGGGCTTTCAGATCCAGGTTACTGGTTATCACCGTCGGCAGCTCATTGATCAAGCGGTAGTTTATCAGGGAATAGATTTTATTACAAGTCCACTCAGTGTAGTTATGGGCTCCCAGATCGTCAAGGATGAGGATAGCTACCCCCCGGGCCGCATCAATGAGTTCGAGTTCCGTATGGCTGTTGTCCTGGGGACGGCGGTCATAGGTGGCGCGAATGGCATCCAGGAGATCGGGAACTACGGCGAACAATACTTCCCTCCCGGCGGCAGTCAGGGCGTTGGCGATGGCTGCTGCCAGGAAGGTTTTACCACTTCCTACCGGGCCGAAAATAAAAAGGCCGCGGCCATGAGCCTCCTGGCGGTAGGTATTGACGAACCGACGGGCTGCCTCCAGGCAATGGCGGGCACTCTCATAATATGTAGTTCCCGTAAGCTCATCCTTCAGGGTACGGGAGTAATACTTGAGATCAAAGTTCTGGAAGGTATAACGGCTGAGCTGGGGTGCCAGGTTGGCCGCCCGCAGGCGGTTTTGCCAGGCCTTTTGTTGCATGCAACGACAACGGTAAGCACGGCCGTCCCGGATGATCAACCCCCGGTCCCGGCACAGGGGACACTGGTAATGAGGGCTGGGTGCTGGTATGTTCGGCGGCTGGTTTTTAGCCGCCAGGTTGGGGGGGATGCAGATCCGCTCCATAGTCAGGCCTCCAGTTTAACCCTCCGGGTTGAGACGATAAAGTTCACGATACTTGTCCCTGGCACCGGCCGGGTTTTCCGTTTTAATTCGCCTGATTTTCCTTTTATTTTTTTGCTCATCGTGGTCAATGGCCTGGGCGACGGTACGGATGTTGTGGCGTAGCCAATCCCGGAGGATAGAATCGATATACCGGAAATTAAGGGCACCGCGCAGTACCGCCCGCCGCAGTGCTTCCTGCAATAACTCCACAGACAGGCGGGCGTCCTGGCACCATTCCCTGAGCTGTTCACTTTCCAGGGGAGACAGGGGCCGGCCAAACTCCTTCTCAAAGGTGCGGTACAGTTCTCCCAGCTTAACCGCCGTTGTGCCTGCCTCCTTTTCAGGTGTGATTGCCAGGTTGTAATCCCCCAGGGCTATCCGGGTTAATTTCGTCCACAGGGGAGCAAAGGAAAAGGTGTTCTGCCAGCGGCCCAGGACCTGGTTATAATAGGGTTCTACAGCCAGGAGCTTTTTTTCTATCAGGGAGGCGATGAGGTTCTTGATCTCCTCTTCATCTAGACTCATATACTGGCGGAGTTTTTCCGGGGCCGGGAAACGTTCCTGCTCCACCTGGCGCCAGTGAAAGAGGTGGATTAAAACCATCATTTCTAATTCCGTCAGGCCCAGGCGGGTGTAGAACTTTAATAACATATCGGGAACTACCAGGCTACCACTCTCCAGCATGGACGCCGTGAGGAGCTCGTAGTTATTACCGCTGATAGCCATTACTTTCCCTCCCCTGGAAGCTCGTAGCAGTATTTTATTATAGCACCAGGCAGTAGCATAGCCAAAGACGGAAAAGGGTTGTCAGGGGCATTGCCTGAATTAGATTTTAGTTTATAATTAGTTTAGTTAAGGGGAGGTAAAATCCCATGGATGTTATTGCCCTCATCGGCCCCAGCGGCAGTGGTAAGAGTCACCGGGCCCTGGCAGTAGCCCGGGATTACGCTGCCGAGGCCATAATTGACGATGGCCTGTTAATCCAGGGGAGCCGGATCCTGGCCGGGGTTTCGGCCAAGGAACAGCCGACCCGGGTTGGGGCCATTAAAGCAGCTCTTTTTAGCGACGCCGAGCGGGCCCGGGAAGTACGGGAGTGCCTGGCTACCATAAACCCGCGCCGGGTCCTGGTAATCAGCACTTCCAGGGAAATGACCCTGCGTATCTGTGAGCGGCTGGATATCCCCCGGCCGTCCCGCTGGGTAGATATTTCCGAGATAGCCACCCCTAAGGAGATTTATCGCGCCCGGCAGATCCGCCAGCAGTTGGGCAAGCACGTGATCCCGGCGCCGACGGTGGAGGTAAAGCCGCGTTTTAACGGCCCCCTTATCGAACCCCTGCGCACCTTTCTGCGCCGGCGCCAGGCACCGCCGGGAAAGAGCCGGAACCTGTGGGTGGAGCAGACAACTGTTCGCCCTACTTTTAATTCCCTGGGGCATTTTTATATCAGCCAGGGCGTCATCGCCCAGCTGGCCGGCTACCTGGTCGCCACCGGAGGTTTAAGCAGCTCCCGGGTCCAGGTGGAAAATCGGGACGGCAGCCTGGTACTTAACCTGGAGGTAACGGCCCCTTATGGTGTTTTCTTACCGCCGCTGCTACGGGCGGCCCAGAAAAGGGTGATAACAAATATTACAAATATGACAGCCCTGGAAGTTGTGGCTGTCAACATTACTGTAAGCGGTCTTAAACTGGATGGTAAAGAAACCTGAAGGTTTTCTAGCCGGCTTTCTCGTCCAGGCCCTGGTTTACCAGGGCCGCTATTTGTTCCAGCCTGCGTTTGGTGCCGGCATAGTCCCGGCGGGCAAAACCGGCCTCCACCAGCGCCTTGAGTTGGACCAGGAGTCGCTGGTAGGCAGCCTCTGCCTCTGCGGCTGTACTGGTATCTCTGAGGGCAGTTGCCGGTGCCGGGGCAAGCTCTGCCGCTACGGGGAGTAGCTGGACGGTGTCCAGCCATCCCGGCACTTCGGTGGCCAGGCCCAGTTCGTTAGTCAGCAGGCGGGCAAAATCCTCAGCTGCTTCTTTTTCACCATGGGTTACAAATACTTTTCGCGGCGGCTGGCGGAAGGATTTTACCCAGTTGAGGAGGCCGGCCTGGTCGGCGTGGGCCGAGAAGCCGTCAATACTGACAATATCCGCCTGGACAGCGATTTCCTCGCCGTGGATACGGACCCGTTTCTCCCCTTCCAGCAGGCGCCGTCCCAGGGTACCTGCCGCCTGGTAACCGACCAGGAGAACGGTAGCCTCCGGCCGCCAGAGGTTGTGCTTCAGGTGGTGTTTTATCCGGCCGGCGTCGGCCATACCGCTGGCAGAGATTATAATGGCCCCGCCGTGGATTTTATTAATAGCCATGGATTCTTCTGCCGTCCGGCAGAGGTGCATACCAGGTAAATAAAAGGGGCAAGCACTGCCGTTTTGGCTTAAATCTTTGGTTTCAGCATCAAAGTAATCCTGGTGGCGGCAAAAGATCTCCGTAGCGGCAACCGCCAGGGGACTATCCAGGTAGATGTTGTCTACCTTGACGGCACCCTGCTGCATGATGATATTCAGGGCGTAAAGGAGGTCCTGGGTACGTTCCACGGCAAAGGCCGGGATAATCAGGTTACCTCCCTTCTTCATGGTCGCCAGGATAACCCCTTTGAGGAGCTCGATTTTATCCCCCTGGATATTATGACGGCGATTACCGTAGGTGGATTCTATAACCAGGTAATCGGTGCTTTCGATAGGAGTCGGGTCATTGACGATGGGCTGGCCAGGATTACCCAGGTCACCGGAAAAAGTAATCTTGATTTCACCAGCCACGTCCTGGACCCAGAGCTCGACTATGGCCGAACCCAGGATATGGCCGGCGTCCTGGAGACGCAGGCGGACGCCGGGCAGGATCTCCTGCTCTTCCCGGTAGTCCAGGGGCCGGAAAAAATCCAGGCAGGCAGCAGCCTGGGCCGCAGTATAAATAGGGGTTAATAAAGGCAGGCCAGCGCGCTTGTTCTTGCGGTTTTTGCGTTCGACCTCCATCTCCTGGATATGCCCGCTATCGGGTAAAAGGACCCGGGCCAGCTCAGCGGTAACCGGTGTAGTGAAGACAGGCCCCTTGAACCCCTGGAGGTAGAGCTTGGGTATGAGGCCACAGTGGTCAATATGGGCATGGGTCAGGATCAGGGCGTCGATCGCGCCGGGATTGAAGGGAAAGGGACCGTAGTTACGCTCCTTGATGGCTTTGGAGCCTTGAAACAGGCCGCAGTCAATTAGCAACCGGTGACGGCCGGTGTCAAGGAGGTAACAGGAACCGGTAACCGTTCCGGCAGCGCCGCAAAACTGTAATTTGATCATAATTCCTCTCCCAGAAATAGTTTTTTCTTTAAACCTGGGCTACGGCCCGCTGGTTAAAAGTCAGACGCCGGGCAACAAAGCGTTCCATGCGGTTCATGGCTTCCGTCAAGTCGGCCAGGGAGGCGGCATAGGAACAGCGGATAAAACCCTCGCCGCTGGCGCCAAAGGCTGTACCTGGTACTACGGCCACCTTTTCTTCCTTAAGAAGCTCTTCGGCGAAAGTGGCGGAATCCAGGCCTGTGGCAGCTACGGAGGGGAAGATGTAAAAGGCCCCCCGGGGTTCAAAGCAGTCCAGCCCCATCTCCAGCAGCCGGCTGTAAACCAGGCGCCGTCGCTGGTCGTATTGCTCCACCATCCTCTCCACGTCCTGGCGGCCGCTGCGCAGGGCTTCCAGGGCCGCCATCTGGCCCATGACGGGAGCGCAGAGGATGGTATACTGGTGGATTTTAACCATAGCCGCCAGGAAATCGGGATGAGCCGCTACATAACCGACGCGCCATCCGGTCATGGCAAAGGCCTTGGAAAAACCGCTCACCAGGATGGTGCGCTCCTGCATGCCGGGCAGAGAGGCAAAGGATAACGGTTGACCATCATAACGCAACTCTGCATAGATTTCATCGCTGATCACCAGCAGGTTGTACTTTTCAACCAGCCGGGCAATGGCCTGCATCTCCTCCCGGCTGAGGACGGCGCCTGTCGGGTTATTGGGAAAACAAAGAATCAAGACTTTACTCCGGGGGGTAATGTAGTGCTCCAGGCGGGCGGCTGTAAGGGCGAAATTGTCGGTCATTACCGTCGGGATAGGGACGGGGACACCCCCCGCCAGTTTCGTTATAGGCTGGTAGGAAACATAGCAGGGCTCGGGTATCAGGACTTCATCCCCGGGGTTTAATACCGTCCGTAGCGCCAGGTCAACGGCTTCACTGGCACCAATGGTCACCAGAATCTGCTTCATGGGATCATAGGTCAAGCCGAAACGCCAGGCCAGGTAATCGGCTATGGCCCCGCGCAGTTCGGGCAGGCCGTAGTTGGAGGTGTACATGGTATAGCCACGCTCCAGGGATTGGACGCAGGCCTCCCGGATATGCCAGGGAGTGACGAAATCCGGTTCTCCCACGCCGAGGGAGATTACGCCCCTGGTGCTGGCTACCAGTTCAAAAAAGCGCCGAATACCCGAAGGGGGTAAATTCTTAACTACCGGTGTAATGAAACGATGGGCTTCAAAACCATGGGCAATAGTCATGGTTGCAACGCCTGCCTCCGGTCATCTTCTTGATCTTCAAAAATGACGCCATCCTGTTTATATCTTTTAAGTATGAAATGGGTCATGGTACTCTGGACGTGTTCCAGGGTTGCCAGTTTTTGGGAAACAAAGGAGGCTACCTCTTTGAGGCTCTTACCCTGGACCAGGACCGAGAGATCATACCCCCCTGACATGAGGAAAACTGACTTTACCTCCGGGTAACGATAGATGCGGCTGGCAATCTCGTCGAAGCCCAGATCCCGCTGGGGTATAACCTTGACGTCAATCAGCGCCGCTACCTCTTCTTCGCCGGCCTTCTCCCAGTTAATCAGGGTGTGATAGCGCAGGACGATCTTTTCTTGCTCCATGGCGGCAATTTCTTTCGCTACCTGGTCTACCGGCAGGGCCAGCATAATGGCGATTTCTTTAGCAGTTAACCGGCCGTTGTTTTCAAGGAGATCAAGGATCTTTTTACGCATTTACAAATCCTCCTGTGCCCCATATAAAAACCCCTCGCCCCACTCCAAGGGACGAGAGGTTCTTCCCGCGGTACCACCCTCATTGGTCAAACGACCCTGCTCAGGGCGCTTCCTTGCGCCTGGCCTTTAACGGGGCCAGCGTCCTGCCTTAAGGGGATACCCTTTCCGGCGGCGGCTCCGGGGTGGCTTTCGGCAGGCCTGCTTCCGGGCTTCCACCACCCCCGGTTCGCTCTTAGCAGGGAAACTGCCTACTTCTTCCCGTCATTGCCTTTAATTCTGCTTAATTATTGCTTTAATTTTAGCATCGGCCGGCTGGGAATGTCAATATAAAATTCAGGAGGACTGGCGCCAGATGGCTTCGCGGCGCAGGCGCCGGGCCAGGTAGGCTGGATTAGCCAGTTCGTCCCCAGCAACCCGGCGGATGCTTATGCCTTCCTGGCGACAATAAAAATCATAGCGCCAGTCGTGATGCCAGGTATCCAGCTCAAAACCCAGCTGGCGCCCGGGCAGATAGAAAGTTATTTTGCCGCCCCGGGTTTCATAATCCCTGACAATCTCTTCTCCTGGATAGGCTTGGAGGAGAGCCAGGTAGAGGGCTTCGGCAGCAGCGGCGGTGACAACCCTGGTCTCTGCCTGGATATCCCTTCCCGAACCCGGTGCAGCCTCACCTCCTGGCGCTGAAGCCTCGCTGACTTCACTGCCTGCCGGTTCCGGTGATTGTGGGATTACTGGCGCTGCTTCCTGGAGGGTAGCGGCGGCCCCTGGGGTAGACACTCCCGTAGCTCCCTCGTCCACCCTTTCCCGGGCCGCAACAGGGAGTGCCTCCTGGTCTGCTTCTCCTCCCGGTTTCTCCTGGCGTGACTCTATTTCCTCGCCAACAGGTTCTGCAACTGGTTCATCCCTGGCGGGAGTGTCTTTCCCCGCGGGGGTTAAATCTACCGGCGCAAGCTCGGTGCCAGCCTCGCCGGCGATGCTCCCCTGGTCTTTTTTTTCCTGCCGGGATGCCAGGTAACTAGAGATACCGTAAGTGATCATTTGCTGGATATCCCGGGGGAAGTTGCCAAAGCTTTGTAAAACCCGGCGATCAGGCAGGCGCTGGGCGATCAACTGCTCGAGGAGAGCCTGGAGGTGCTCCTCTCGTCCTTCCAGGACCTCCAGGAGCAAATCTCCCATTTCCTTTACCAGGGCTATGCCGCGGTTTAACTGTTCTTCCCGGGCGGATTCGTCTTTTAGACTGAGGGAGATGGCACACTGGACCAGTTCATCGACACGCTGCAGGACTTCGCTTTCCAGTCTTTGACTACGCAATCCTATCCACCTCCTGGCAGCTATTCCTCCCATCAGTTTATGCGTCCGGGCGGGGAAAAAGAACTATAAAAAATACCCCGGCATTGAACCGGGGTTGCTAATTACTCCACTTTGGGGCGGGGATACAGGCCGGCTTCCTTAACGATGGTGGGTATAATATCTTCCCACATGACGGCCATGATATGGACGCCAGCTACACCCTCAATGGTTCGCAGGTGTTTAATCTGTTCCACACAGATGGCCACCCCTTCGGCCTTAGGGTCGGAGGCCTTTTCCAGGCGGTTGATGATTTCGTCGGGGACAATCATCCCGGCCACCGATTGTTGCATATATTTGGCGGCCCGGGCGGATTTCAAAGGTGTTACGCCGGCAATAATTTTTGCTCTTTTATGCAGGCCGCGCTCCCGGACCAGGGCCATAAAGCGTTCAAAACGCTCCATGTCAAAAATGCACTGGGTTTGAATAAAGTCAGCGCCGGCATTGATCTTCTTCTCCAGGCGCATGACCCGGAACTCAAAGGGATCGGCAAAGGGATTGGCGGCGGCGCCGATAAAGAAGCGGGGTTCCTGGCCCTTGATCTCTTCGCCGCAGGCGAATTTTTTCTCATCCCGGAGGTCCTTCACGATGCGGATAAGCTGCAGGGAATCCACATCGTGGACGTTTTTAGCTGTGGGATGGTTGCCAAAGGATTGATGGTCGCCGGACAGGCAGAGGATGTTCCGCATCCCCAGGCTGTAGGCGCCCAGGAGATCGCTCTGGATGGCGATGCGGTTGCGGTCCCTAACTGTCATCTGGATAATGGGCTCGCCCCCTGCCTGGAGGACGTGGACCCCGGCGGCGATACTCGACAGGCGGACGATGGCCGTCTGATTATCCGTCAGGTTCATGGCGTCAACGTAGTCCTTGAGGAGGGTGGCGTGCTTCTTTATCTCTGAAGGATCGGCGTGCTTCGGCGGTCCAATCTCACCGCTGACCAGAAATTGTCCCTTGGAGAGGATTTTCGCTATCTTGCTTTCAACCATCGATTGTCACATCCTCTCGTACAACTTTCCGCGGCCCGCCATCCCGGGATTTGGACCAGTCCTTGGGAGGCTGGATTTCCATGAGGAGTTCCAGTTTTCCCAGGGCCTGCATCCGGTCGTAGATGAGCTGCCAGGCGCAGGGGGTTTCGGGGTTGACCTCGCATTTGCCGCCCTGGGAGCCGCCGCAGGGACCGTTTAAAATGCTCTTGGAGCAGCGGATAATGGGGCAAATACCCCCGGTTTTATAAAGGATACACTCACCGCAGAGGCCGCAGCGTTCTTCCCACACGCCGTGGGCTACGGTGCCGCCGGCAAATTTGGTGTTCAGGGCCGGTACCACCCATTTGTTGTAACGCTCCGCCAGGAACTGGACACCCACCCCGCAGGCCAGGGAGACAATAACATCAACATCGTCGGTAACGTATTTGTTGAGCATCTCCACGTATTCCGGGTCGCACTGGCGGGTAAGGGTTACTTCAACCGTTTCCAGTGGATTGCCCTCTTTTTTACGCAGCAAGCGCAATTCGGCGGCCAGAATACCGGTCTCCTTTTCCCCACCGGCCAGGCAGACGGTCACGCAGCCGCCGCAGCCAACCACCAGGACCTTTTTAGCATCTTTAATCAGGCCGGCCACTTCCACCAGGGGTTTGCCTTCGGCAATAATCATCCACACTCACCTGCTTTCTTTAAGGGTTGACCTCATTGGCCAGTTGGAGCTTTTTCCGTGGCTGTTCCGGGCTTTAACTTCACCGGGCTGGGACCTAGTTTCCGGATGTGGTCGGTAAACTCCCGGGCAATCTCGGCAAAGCGGGGTCCCATGGCCGCCGAGAGGTTATACATCTCCAGGCGCTCGCCTCCGATACCGATCTCGTCCAGGATTTTCTTGGCCTCCCGAACCCGTCGCTTGGCCCGGAAGTTGCCCTTCAAGAAGTGGCAGTCACCTTCCATGCAACCCAGGACATAAACCCCGTCGGCCCCATCTTCAAAGGCTTCCAGTAACACCCGGATATCGGTCTTGCCGGAACAGGGCATCTCAATTACCCGGATATTGGCCGGGTACTGGAGGCGCATGGACCCGGCCAGGTCGGCAGCCGAGTAGGCGCAGTAGAAACAGCAAAAGGCGATAATTTTGGGCTCGAAATCGGCCATCTCCTACACCTCCCCGAAGAGGCCGGCTACCTTAGCCAGCAGCTGGTCATCTTTATAAAATTGCAACTGGATGGCTTTGGCCGGGCACTCACCGGCGCAGGTGCCGCAGCCCATGCACTGGACGGCATTAATCTCGGCCACGTTGCGCTCATTGATCCGGGGTACATTGAAGGGGCAGACCCGGACACATGTCAGGCAGGCAGCGCATTTATTCTCATCGACAACGGCTACCACACCGCCGACCATGAGGTTTTCCCTGGCCAGGACTGTACAGGCCCGGGCCACCGCCCCTTTAGCCTGAGCTATGGCCTCGGCAGCCAGTTTGGGGGCGTGGCCGGCACCGCAGAGGAAAATCCCGGCCGTCGGGAAGTCTATTGGCGCCAGTTTAGCATGGGTTTCCACGTAGAACTTATCCTCATTCAGCGGGAGCTTCAACAGGGTAGCCAGTTCCTCCACCCCGTCCGGGGCCACTGCTCCAGTGGCCAGGACCAGCTGGTCGGGCCACAGGACAAGCTCTTTCCCGGAGTCTGGGTCCATGACCAGGACCTCCAGGAGCCCGATCTCCCGCTGCCGTACCCGGGGCGGGTCTCCGGGATCATAGGCTATAAATAGGACTCCTGCCTCCCTGGCCTGGCGGTAGTAATCCTCCATAAAGGCATAGGTGCGAATATCCCGGTACAGGACGTAGACCTGGGCTTCGGGGTTACGTTTCTTTATGGCCAGGGCGTTCTTGATGGTCTGGGCACAACAGGTCCGGCTGCAGTAGGGATGCTCCTGATCCCGGGAACCAACGCACTGGATAAAGACTACCTGCTTGTTCTTTTCCTGATCCCACTGGCCATCGGCCAGGGCCTGCTCCAGCCGGGTGTTGGTTATTACCCGCTCGTCCTGGCCCAGGAGATAGGCATCGGTTTTGATCTCCTGGCTCCCGGTGGCCACGATAACTACGCCGTGCTCCAGGGTCTGGGTGCGGCGGACGTGTTCCTGGCCGGGTTCACCGAGGGAAATGGTCGTCGTAAAGTGGCCCTGGTGACCGCCGAAATCCTCGATGCGGGCCCGGGTAAAGACCTGGATGTGGGGGTTGGCCTGAACCCTGGTAATCAGATCCCGCAGCAAGGCCTGCAGGTCTTCACCCTCCAGGGTGGTACGCAAATTACGTACCTGGCCGCCGAGTTCGGCTTCCCGTTCAACTATATAGGCCTCAAAACCCTGCTCGGCGACATTCAGGGCTGCCGTCAGGCCAGCCACCCCGCCACCGATAATCAGGGCCTTCTGGACTACCGGTACTGGCTGCAGGTGCAGGGCCTCGTGGCGTTTGACCTTAGCCACGGCCATACGGACCAGGTCAATGGCCTTTAAGGTAGCATTGGCCGGTTCATTACGGTGTACCCAGGAACACTGGTCGCGGATATTGGCCATTTCGAAGTAGAATTGGTTCAGCCCGGCTTCCCTGAGGGCTTCCCGGAAGAGGGGCTGGTGGGTGCGGATAGTACAGGAGGCAACCACTACCCGGTTTAACCTGTATTCCTGGATGGCGTCCTTGATCTTCTTCAGGGTGTCCTGGGAGCAGGTATATAGGTTGTCTTCGGCATGGACTACCCCGGGGAGTTTGGCAGCAGCCTCGACTACAGCCTTGACATCGACCACGCCAGCAATATTAATCCCACAGTGGCAGATAAATACCCCCACCCGGGGCTCCTCACGGCTGACATCCCTTTCCGGCGGGTACTCCTTGGGAGTAACCATGGTATTGCGCCCGGGAGCCATGGCAGCACCGGCACAGGCAGCGGCAGCACTAGCATTGACCACCGTCTCCGGGATATCCCGCGGTCCCTGGAAGACACCGGCTACATAAATGCCGTCGCGGGTGGTAGCCACAGGTTCGAAGGGTTGGGTTTTAGCAAAACCATAGGGGTTTAACTCAATACCCGTAGCAGCGGCAATTTTTTCCGCGTCGACCGGTGGTTTCACCCCCACGGCCAGGACCACCAGGTCGAACTCCTCCCGTTGCATCCCGCCGTCTGTATAGTACTGGATGATCAGGTTTTTGGTCTGGGGGTCCTCTTCGACCCTGGAGATCATGGCCCGTACGTAACGGACGCCCCCGGCCCTGGCAGATTCAACATAACGGTCAAAGTTTTTCCCGTAGGCACGGATGTCCAGGTAAAAGATGGTCGGCTCGATATTGGCGTCGTGTTCCCGGGCGATAAGGGCCTCCTTGGTGGAGTACATGCAGCAGATGGCTGAACAATAGGGGCTCCCCTCTCGCTCGCAGTCCCGGGAACCGACGCACTGGATAAAGGCCACCTTTTTCGGCGGTCGCTTGTCGGAAGGGCGCAATACATGACTCTCGGTAGGACCGGTGGCGCTGAGGAGACGCTCGAACTCCAGGCTGGTCACGACATTGGCGTAGTAGCCGTAGCCATACTCACCTGTCAGGGTGGCATCAAAGAGTTCGAAACCGGGCGCCAGGACAATAGAACCTACTTTTAATTCCGTAACCTTTTCCTCTTGCCAGTGCTCAACAGCCTTCTTTTTACAGACGGCTTCACACTGGAGACACTCGCAACAAATACCACAGTTCAGGCAGCGTTTGGCTTCGGCTATGGCCTCCTCGGGAGTAAAGCCCTGGTAGACCTCCCGGAAATCCCGGATGCGCTCTTCTACCGGGGCCATGGCCTGGGCCTGGCGCCGGCCCGGGAAGGGCACGACATTGGGGGGCGGGTCCAGATGGGGAGGCTTTTCCAGGGAACGGCCAGCAGCCAGGTCTTCCCCCTGAAGGTAGCGTTTTACCGATTCCGCTGCCTCATGGCCGTCGGCTACCGCCTCGACCACCGAGGCCGGGCCGCGAACAATATCACCGCAGGCAAATACTCCGGGGACACTGGTGGCCATGGTCAGGGGATCGGCTTTGATGAGGCCGCGGTTGGTAGCAACAGGGCTCTTCTCCCCCAGCAGGGAGAGGTCGGCTGCCTGGCCGATAGCCAGGATAATTGTATCAGCCGTTAAAGTTTGAGTGACCTCCGGATTATACTGGGGGTTAAAGCGACGTTCTTCGTCAAAGACCCGGGTGCACTGCATCAATTCGATGCCCGTCACCCGTCCTTTTGCCCCCAGGAAACGTTTGGGACCCCAGGAAGGATGAAGGATAATGCCCTCTTCCAGGGCTTCTTCAACTTCCCAGGGATGGGCCGGCATTTCCTCCTGGGACTCCAGGCAGGCCAGGTGGACTTCCCTGGCACCCAGGCGCCGGGCGGTACGGGCCACGTCAATGGCCACATTGCCGCCGCCAATGACGACGACCTTCTCCCCTACCTCGGGACGGCCGCCCAGGGCAGCTTCCCGCAGGAAATTAACTCCCGGGAGAATACCCTCTAGTTCGGAGCCGTCCAGTTTGAGCATCCGGCTCTTCTGCAGGCCAACGGCGATAATAACGGCGTTATATTCCTTTTGCAGGTCTTTCAGGGTGATATCTTTACCAACAATTGTATTGGGGACAAACTTGATGCCCAGGTTGAGGATACGTTCCGTTTCCCGGTCGACAACCTCCATAGGCAGGCGATAGCGGGGGATGCCGCCCCGCAGCATGCCACCGGGCTGGCTCATGGCGTCGTAGATAGTTACCTGGTAACCTGCCAGGGCCAGGTCCTGGGCGGCAGTCAGGCCCGCTGGCCCGGCACCGATAACGGCCACCCTTTCTTTCCTGGACGGCAGTTCCAGCTTTTGCTCCTTCTCCCGGGAGGCCTCGGCTTCCCAGCCATAGTCATAGGCCGCTCGCTTCAGGGTGGCGATGGCGATGGGGTCGTCATACTGACCCCGGTTACACCCGGTTTCACACGGGTGATGGCAGATGCGTCCGCAGATGCCGGCAAAGGGCATACGCCGGTGGACGACCTCCAGGGCCTCGGCAAATTTGCCCTGGGAGATTAAGGCCACATACCCCTGGGCATTGGTGCCGGCGGGACAGGTACTACGGCAGGGCGGCGTCCCCCGTTTGGAAATAAGGTACTTATTGGGAACGGCCTGGGGGAACATCTTGTGAATGGCCTTGCGGGTGCCCATTTCCTGGTTATACTCGTTGGGAATAGATACCGGGCAGGCCTGTTCGCAGTCGCCGCAGGCCGTACATTCCTGTATATTGACGTAACGAGGTTTTTCGCGAATCTGGACAGTAAAATTGCCCTTTTTCCCCTCCACCTTCTCCAGGGTGGCGCAGGTGTGCAGGCGGATGTTGGGGTGGTTTGAGGTATCTGTCATCCGTGGCCCCAGCAGGCACATGGCACATTCATTGGTGGGAAAGGTTTTATCCAGCTGGGCCATGTGGCCGCCGATGGAAGAACTCTCCGTGACCATGTGCACCAGGTAGCCGGCGTTGGCCAGGTCAAGGGCCGACTGCATGCCGGCGATACCACCACCAAGAACCAGGACAGCACCGACGGCCGGAGTAGTTTCCTTCTTTGCACTCATATTTTCTCACAACCTTTCCGCTTAAGAAGCTGCCAGTAATCCCTGCTGGTGCAAAAGGGGCAGGGGATCGATCAGGTGTTTTCTTAACCAGGGTGTAGCATTTAGACCCAGGGCCAGGCCTATGATTTCTGTAATAAAGAAAACGGGCAGGTAATCTCCTCCGGCCGGCTGGCGGCTGTCCAGGTTGGTCTGGCAGAGGGGACAGGCAGTAACAATGGCTGCAGCCCCGGCCCGGCGGGCAGCGGCTATGATTTTACCGACCAGTCCTTCGACGATTTGCGGTTGGGGAATGGCCAGGCTGGCTCCGCAGCACTCGTTTTTATGGCTCCAGGTCACCGGCATAGCCCCGGCCAGTCGCAAAAGGCGGTCCATTAGCTGGGGCTGTTCTGGATTAGTTTCAAAACTGGTTACTTTAGGCGGCCTGGTCAGGAGACAACCGTAATAGGAAGCCAGGGGCATACCGGCCAGGCTCTTTTTCAGGCGGTCTTTGATCAGGTTTTCGACCCGGGGATCGGCTAGAACATCAATCACGTGGCGTACCCGCACCTGACCCCGGTATTCCCGGCCCAGGGATTGAGCGACCTGCCGTTTGAGTTCACCAGCCTCCTGGCTGCCGCCGGCCATAAAAGCCTGGGCGCTTTTCAGGGAATTGTAACAGGCGGCACAGGGAACCAGCAGATCATCGCCTACAGCCTCAGCCAGTACCAGGTTGTGCAGGGGCAGGGCATGGCTCAAGAAACTGCTGAGGGAGTGCCCGGAAGTGGCCCCGCAGCAACACCAGTCATCCAGTTCCCGTAATTCAACCCCCAGGGCCTGAAAAAGGGCCTCTGCAGAAGCGGAGTATTCGGCTGCCGTAGAATGCAGGGAACAACCGGGGTAATAGCTTAACCTCATTCCTGCCACCCCTTTTCACCCTCACCCTGGAGTAAAGTCCGGAAGCGCTGGCGGTTTTTTATGCCTTCGGGTAAAAGCCGCAGTTTGCGGCGCTGGAACATCTTCAGCCCCAGGGGGACATCCTGGAAGTAGGTGCCGGTTTTTAGTTTAAAGGCAATCATCATTCCCAGTTCATGAACCCGGCCCTTACTTTTTACCGAAGCCAGGAAGGCCTGGTGGAAGGCAGCAACCTCCGGCAGGGCCGGCGGGATTCCCCTGGCCAGGGACCGTTGCTTCAGGGCATCGTTGATAGCGGCAATATCAATGCCGTTAGGACAGCGGGAAATGCAGGTCCGGCAGGCGGCGCATTGCCAGATAGTTTTGCTTTTTGAGAGTTCTTCTTCCAAACCTAGTTGGACATAACGGACCACCTGGTGGGGCTTCAGGTCCATGATCGCAGCAACGGGACAACCGGCCGTGCATTTGTGGCACTGGTAACAGCGATTGACAGGTTGTCCCGATAGTCTGGCCACCGGAGCTGCGAGTTGCTGGGAAGGTACAACCTGTTGTTCAGCCAATCCCCTTCCTCCTTTCGGCTCTAAAAATGCAGGTACCAGCGTTCAGCAATCCACTGGTACCTGCCGTCACAGTTACCCCTGGGGGCATTTACGTATTGCTGCTGGCGCTGGAGATTTTGGAGTCCATCTTTTAGAATTTGCTTTAATTATATTTCGACGTTAATATTAAAATTCCTACCGGGTTTTAAACATCTTGACAAAAGAATCGCAGTAAATGGTTTGGTTGAGCAAGATTTCTCCCGTGGCGGCCGTTTCGACGAGGGTTTCGTCGCAGGCGTCGGCGATGGCCGCATCCAGGCCGCAGGCCATGGCCATGGCGAGGTAAATCCGGTTAATCAGAGGCCGATTCTCGCAGTTCTGGGAGACGTTACTTAAACCCAGGACTGTTTTGGGAGCCGGGTCGGCCAGCATCTTGATCTGCTGGAGGGTTTTCAGTACTTCCGGAGCATGATCCTGGGCTACATTGGCAGGCAGAATCAGGGGATCGATGTACAAATCCTCCATGGGCAGCCCGAACTCATCGGCAGCAGCCACTAACTCCATGGCAAAGGCCAGGCGGGTATCGCTATTCTTGGGAATACCAGTTTTATTCATAGTCAGCCCGATAAGGGCGGCACCATGTTCGACGGCCAGGGGGAAGAGCTGTTCTACCTTTTCTCGCTCGGCATTGGTGGAGTTGATCATGGCCCGGTTTTTACATTTTTTCAGGCCGGCTTCGATGGCTTTGATATTGGTGGAATCCAGACACAGGGTCAGGTTGCTGACTTCCTGGGTGACCTCGACCAGCCACTCCATGGCGCTGACTTTGTCCTGGACGGCCGGGCCCACGTTCAGGTCCAGGGCGCGGGCGCCGCCTTCCTCCTGGCGCCGGGCCCACTCCTGTATAGGGGCCGGGTTCCGTTCCTGGATGGCCTGTTTGATGTCGCTGAACATACCGTTAATTCGTTCACCGATAATGAGCATGGGTTTGCCTCCTTTAAAATGATGTTCTTTTAAATTGTTGAATTTGGTATTTACTGGGCGGGCAGGGATATGTCCTTGTACCAGGGCTTTTTCTTCGCGGCTCCGGGATATATCCCCTGCCCCCGCAACTTACATTTTTCTTGTTAATCGAGAGGGCACATACCTTCATAAAAGGTTCCCGACTTTGCCGGGGGCGCTTCGTGCCCCCGGCAAAGTCGCTAGCAACAAATACCAGCACGAACTTTTTATAAAAGTTCCGTCGCCAGGTTTAATAGGCGTTGCTGACCATTAGCTGGTTGATATTCTCCTTCACCCTGGCTACAGCTTCCGGATGGCGCATGAGGAGGATGTGGGCGCCGGCCTGGAGCAGGGCGGCGGCGGTAACGGCCTCCCAGAGGATGCCGCGGTCGGTTTCCTTACCCCAGCCCGGATATTCGCTTACCGGTGCCGTGGCTTCCTTGGAACGCCAGGCCTCGGAGCCTATGGTGCAGATGACCGGCATGGAGAGCATCTTATCTCCCTGCAGTGCCCCCAGGCGCATGCGTTCCATAATCGAGAAGGCGTATTCAATACCATAACCCAGGCCGCCGATGGACGGGTCGATGACGATATGATCCAGGGGCAGGTTCATTTCATTGATCAGGATGTTGAGCTGTTTACAAATGTTAATATCCAGGGGCGAACGGGCGATAATATTATGCTTGTGGACCATGCAGGCTGCCGTTAGGGATTTATAGTTTTCCTGTTCAGCGTTACCCAGGAGGAGATTCTCGCCGGCAGCAGCCTCGGCTACTGCTTCCAGGACCTCATGGTCCTTTTCCACATCGCCGCAACCTACCACTACCAGGGGTACCCCCACGGCCTGCAGGACTTCTTTCACAGTAGCTACGCACTGGTCCACAGAATGGTTGGCGCCTTCGGGGTCCGCCCCGTCAAGCTTCAAGTAGATAAGGTCAGCACCATACTCGTCTACGCACTTTTGGGCCCAGCGCCCCGGTTCATTAATAACATCGGCGAAGGGATTTTTGAGAGCTTCAGGCCAGTCGGGTACGATATCCTGGACTTCCATGCCGATTACCGGCCTATTGACAATCTCTCCTTCAAAATGGTGGAAAGGAAGGGCGGCATCACCACCGACAACGATGGTGTGGCTGCGGGTACCACCCTGGTCTTTGGTGGCACCCAGGACGACCTTCTGGACAGCGGCGCGGCTAGAATCACGTAAAATCTGGACGGCCATTTAAAACACTCCTTTCATCTTAAAGCTGGCACCGGGCCAGAATAGCTTTTACTGCTTGAACCGAGATGGAAGTTGCCGGAAGATCAAAGAGGGGTTTACTGTGTATATCATATTCTACTATTTGCTCATCGTAGGGGATAACTCCCGCTAGAGGTATTCCCGTCCTTTCGATCTCCTCCTGAAGGGGGGTAATATCGCCAGTGGTCTTGGTTACTATCAGGTACAGGTTATTAATTGGCAACCGTAATTCCTGTACCAATTCCCTTACCCTGCCAGCGGAACGAATACCCCGGGCTGAGGCGTCACTAATTACAAAGAGGTCGTTCACATCCTGGATAATCCGCCGGCTGATATGTTCCAGGCCGGCCTCGCTATCGATAACCATATAATCATAGTTATTGCTCAAGGTTTCCAGGTGTTTCCGTAACAGATCATTGGGGTAGCAATAGCATCCTGGTCCTTGCGGCCGGCCCATAGTTAGCAGGTCGAAGGCTTTCGTTTCAACCAGGGCCTGGGCCAACTGGTACTGGACGAATATCTCCTTAGTCATACCCTCGGGAATGGATTTTGGATTCTTGGTGGCATCTAGTATATCGGCAATGACAGTGTCTATCTGGACGCCCAGGGCTTCATTTAAATTGGCGTTAGGATCGGCATCGACGGCCAGGATGCTACCCTTATGCTCCTCAATCAAATAGCGGATCATCAGGGCGGCAAAGGTGGTCTTACCGGTCCCCCCCTTACCGGCTACGGCAATATTACGGGCCATTTAACTGGATCTCCTTTCGTTGCCGGACCTATTCCCCACGGATGGGAAGAGTTCCAGCCTGGTATGGGGCAGGAACAGGGCTGACACAAACTCTTCCATGAAAAGGTTGCCGGCTGAAAGCTCCAAGTAGGTCATCCTGCGGGCCAGTTCCAGGCTTTCCTGCCAGGCCGGCTGGGAAAGGAGGGCCAGCTCGGCTCCCTTAAGGGAGGTATTGCCGGCAAAGATATATTTCTCCGGCGGAAGGTCGGGTAACAGGCCGATCTCTATGGCATTGGGGATATGGAGGTAATTACCGAACCCACCAGCGATGATGATCCTTTCGATAGCGTCTATTTCAAGGGAGACTGTTTTAAGCAGGCTCTGGATGCCGGCGAAAACGGCTCCCTTGGATCGAATGAGGTTCTTAATGTCAGCACCGGTCAGAACAATATCCCGGTGGATACTGCTCTGGGCAGCCCAGGCCAGGACAAATTCCGGGCCTTCGTCAGTGGTACGCAGCCGTGGGGTGGTTACTTCCTGGAAATTGCCGGTACGGTCAATAATACCCGCGTGCAGGAGCTTGGCCAGGCAGTCAATTAAACCGCTACCACATATCCCGGACGGGCGACTATCGCCGATTACTTCCAGCTCGACTTCCAGGGTATCCGGGTCGATACTCACCCCTTCGATTGCTCCTTCCATGGCCCGCATACCGCAGGTAATGCCGCTACCTTCAAAAGCTGGCCCGGCCGAACAGGCGCAGGATATCAGCCAGTCGCTATTACCCAGGACCATTTCCCCGTTGGTGCCGATGTCAATGAAGAGGGTCAATTCTTCACTACTGGCAATCCGGGTAAAGAGAGCGCCTGAGACGATGTCCCCGCCTACATAGCTGGCTACCGCCGGAAAGATTTGAACTGTAGCCAGGGGATTAATATTTAACCCCACCTCGTCGGCCTTCATTACCGGTAATTCGGCTGCTGCCGGGATATAGGGCTGCAGGCGGAGGTGCCTGGGGTTTATGCCCAGCAGCAAGTGGGCCATGGTGGTGTTGCCGGCTATGGTTGCTGCCGTTACCTCTGCCGGGTCAATTCCCCTGGAAGTCAGGATTGCAGCTATTAAATCGTTGATAGTATCCAGCGCCGCCTGGCGTAACTCTTTCAGCCCCCCCTCATTACTGGTGGCGTGAATTATCCGGGAGATAACATCATCGCCGTAAGCTGCCTGGCGGTTATAACTGCCCTTGCGCATTACCCGTTCGCCACTGTGCAGATCCAGCAAGGAGACCACTACCGTGGTCGTACCCAGGTCAATGGCCAGGCCGAAGGCCCTTGTTTCCCCCCGGGGGGTGACCCGGATAAGACGATTACTTCCTGCGGCCAGGGTAACATCTACCTGCCAGTTGGCCTGGCGCAGGCTATCCGGTAACTCCCGCAGGAAGGCCAGGTCGAGTTGCCCCTCCAGGCCCTTTTCCTTGCGCAGGGTGGCCAGCAGGCGGCTGGCATCACTGGTGTTTTCAGTCAGCGTTGGTTCCGGCAAGACCAGCGAGGTAACCTTACAAGCCGGATCAAGGGGATAATTACCCAGTAGATCAGTCAGGCTGTCCTGCAAGCGCCCTTTATCTTGCAGCAATACCTGGTGCAGGCCCAGGCGGGATTCCGTTGGGATGGCTATTACGGCATCCCCCATAACCACGGTCTGGCACGCCAGGGAGTAGCCTTCTTCCCGTAAATGGGCCGGAAGCTGGCTTCCCCTGATCTCAACTTCCCCCTCCTGGACCTTGATAGCACAACGACCACAGGTGCCGGCTCCCCCGCAGGTGCTTTTCAGGGGCAGGCCAGCCTGGTTGGCTGCCTCCAAAATGGTGGTACCGGCCTCCACCTGGACGGTAATATTATCAGGTATAAAGGTGACAGCAAACTGATCCACAGGCATCCCCCTCCTGTATATCCTATGAAGCCAGGTTGGCCCGGGCAAAGGCTACAATGCCGCTGGCTTCCCTGGGGCCAACGATAACTTCCCATCCGGTTAAGTCTTCCAGTTTGCCTTTCAGAACGGCGACAGATCCGGGAATAATAATCCGGTGGCGTTTGACCTTATTGTCCAGGTCTACCTTTTTCATAACAGCAGCGATTTTCTCGGCTTCAAATTTACCATCAGCATAGGCCGTCAGGACTGACAGGCCGTCGGTATCCACCGAGAGCAGGTAACTGGGGATCTTCGTACTCTCGATCTCACCCTCGACGGAGTAATAGGTCAGGGAGAAGTTGGTAGTTACGTAGACCGGTGAATTCTCGTTGACTTCACCGATTTCATTCAGTTTCTCCTCTACCCTGATGGGAACCTGCGGATCGGTGTAGAGGTTCTGGCGCCAGGACAAGAGGGGTAACAGGTGTTCTTTAGCGCAGGTACGTAAAACCACCAGGCTGGCATACTTGGTCACATAGTTAACTGCCTGGAGTATCTCGTCTAATGGATTAGCAGCAGTTGTAAGGGCAATAATGGGATAACCGAAGGAACGGAAACGTTTCTTAATGGCCAGGCGGCGGATCTGGGTGAAATCGGCGATAGCCCTGGAGGTCTCCCTGGCACCGGGATCGAGGACCAGCTGCTTGTAGCCCAGGGCAACGATTTTATCTACCAGTTGGGCCAGTTCTTCCAGTCCGTTACCATAAACGGCCAGGGGGCAGTTGTTTTCTTTGGCCAGGTTAGTCATGGCTTCGTAATTGGCACCGGTGGCGGCATATAACAGGGGCTTGCGGTCGGCTATCCCTGCCAGGGCTTCCTTTAATACGTCAGGGTCATCGGCCATAAGGATAAGGTTTAACTGGGTAGCGGCGGCTACACTGGCTACCGCTGCCTTGAAAGCAGCAGGATCATCGGCATCATGGCGGATGGCGATGGCCTGGACGGTGTAGTGCTGACCCACACGGTCAAAGTTCAGGTCATTTATAGCTTCGACCTTAGCCTTTAATTCTTCACTGCTCAGGTTGTCACTAACCTGGATGGCAATGGCAGTTTCATGGTAAAAGCGTTTATCATGGCGGAAGAGTTCAGTCTCATCCCCCATTTCAACGGCTGCCGGCCCGGCGCCCAGGACTACCTTGGCAATGGGTGGTGCCGCGGCCGCGTCCAGGGCCTCCCGGGCGGCATCTGAAACATAGGGACAGGAATCAAGGCTGGCCTTTCCGGAAGCCAGGTTCATGGCGAAGGCCAGACAGGTGGGTGTCCCGCATTCACCACAATTCTTTTTGGGCAGTTGCTTGTAAATCTCCAGTCCCGTTAAAGGCATATTTGTTGACTCCTTTCTTTATAAAATAAATTGATTAGGCCCGGTTCCGGCGCTATCCCCCGGGACAACCCCGGAACCGGGTGACGGATGTTCACATAATGGGGTCCATGGTTAGGGCTGGGTGACCTTTTTCTTCCAGGTAGGGCAGAATTTCATCCACAGAGGTACCGACGGTCTCATCAGCTATTTTATCGATAAAGTCCTCTCCCAGGCCCTCCTCAACACTACGACGTACAAAGTCGTCGTGGAGGAATTCCTTCAGGGATTTGGGCATCCAGACAATCCGGGCGAGGCCGCCGTCGGCGGAAATAAATTTTTTACTAACGATATAGGTGCGACCGATACCCATAAAGCCCGGTGTCTGGATGCCACCGCCGATCATGCCGGCCAGGGTGGAGAAGGTCATACCTGAAGGCGTCATGCCGGCGTGGTCCCTGGTGGTAATCATGATGCCGTTGCATTCCGGCAGGATGGCCATAATGGCCTCAAAGCAACCGCAGGAGGTCATGGGATTCTCCCTCAGGGTGTACAGGCAGACCTGTTCCAGGTTGCGGTTGGAAGCTGTATAGAGATAGTCATTGACACTCTTCCAGATACCCTTAATGGGATCAATTTCCCCTTCTTTAGGGATGGGCTGGTTAGGACCGGCATGGTTGATTTCATAGGACGCCTTGGCGTCCAGCCAGCTTACGGCTCCACACAGGCCCACCCGTTCCGGGGTGACAATACACACATGGTTGGGGGCAAAGGACTGGCAAAGGACGCAGGAGTAAAAGGTATCCACTGTTTCATCGGTAAGGCCGCGCATGCGGTCGTCGCGTTCCTTGTATTTCTCCCGGGCGACCTCCATATATTCTTTAACCTTGGCTTCATCGGTAAAAATGGTTACCTGGACCCGGTCGACGATGGCCGGGAATTCCTCCTTCATCTTGGCTACCAGGATTTCACCGTAGTTCTTGAAACGGAAACCCTTGGCTACGGCATCTTTGCTGACCCGCAACCAGTTGATGTTACGCTGGCCGGTGTGCCAGAGACCTTCACCGTAGTTGATGAAGTCGTGGATGCGGCGCTCGAGAACTCCTTCAAAATCGGCCTGCATTTTACGACCATAGATGTCCACCAGGATGCCCAGGGGCAGTTTGCTGCCTTCCGGTACCTGGTCGATATCGGGACCTATAACTTCAATCTTACCATCGGTGATCTCGGATTCCGAAACGGTGCGTACCAGTTCAAAGGCCGGCGTCCGGGTACCGCCCATTTCGATGTACATATCGCCCTTACGTATACTCTCGCCCTCAAAGGCAGGGCCGAAGTTAATGGGCAGGTCCAACTTGATCTTGGTGAGCTTGATCCCACGGGTCTCCATGGCTACCTGGACTATTTTATCATAGTCCTCGACGCTGAAGAACCAATCCGGGATCTGTTTGTCCTCTGGCAACGGCTGGTCGGTAATGACCGGGAAACCGGTGAAAATAGCCCCGAAGGCGGCAGCCGTCTTGACCATGTCATGCTCGCCGAGATAAAGGACAAAGGCGCGGATACGGCGGCGCTGGTAGTCACGCTGTTCTTCACGAGCACCCGGGGTAACGCCTCCGAACATCATACCGGCCCGCAGGGCGTAGTTGGCGGCATGGACAATCTGGGTGAAGTTCCCCAGGGGATAAGCGATATAGTCAATCCCCAGTTTGACGTTTTCTTCCAGTAGCTGTTCTACCGCTTCATCACAGATAAAGAGCATGAAGCCCATACCCATGAGTTCCTTAACGATTTTGGCCAGGGCCTTCGAGTCTTTGGCCCGGCCCAGGATAATGGCTTCGCCCGGAATGGTCCAGTCTACCATCTTGATGCCGAAGCGGCGGACAACCGGGTCGCCGATGAAACCCGTCCAGGGTGGGGGCAGGAGGGGTTCATCAGGCTTATATTTAAGGTAACGCAGGGCTTCAATGATCTCGGCCGCATACCAGGTAGCTTCCCCGGCCAGGCGGGCATTCTCGAAATTCAGGACCGGGCTTACCTGCGCCCGCTTGCGGTTTAAAATAGGTGGCAAATCCCCCAGTTTCTTGACCTCTTCCCCGCTGAAACAGCGGATAACCGGCAGGTAGTAGGCTGTATCAGGATAACCGACGGGATGATCGGGACCATAGGTCCTTATAGCCTGATTTAAAAGGATTTCCGCGTAACTGGTAGCTGTAATGGCGCCATGGTAAACTTCCCGGAACAGGGCCAACGGCTCTTTACCTTCTGGAATAGCACCCTCGAAGATTTTATCAAAATCACTCATTAACTGACCCTCCTCATACTCTAATAACCCTGGCAGAGTTTGGTATCATAACGTTCAGCTACTTCTTTGTGTACGCCCAGCTTCCAGGTGCGGTATTCCAGGGCGTCAAGGATCTTCCGGGCAGCCACCTGGGGATCCATTTCGAAGATAAAGTAACCGCCATAAACGTCGCTGGCTATCTGGGTTAGAATACTATAAATGAGGTCGCTACCTTCTACCGGTGGCATGGTGCCGACATGAGTCGGTACACCAAGGGATACCCACCAGGTACCGATAGCAGTAGACTTACCGCTCATGGCTTCCGGGGCCGAGGCTACGAAGGGCACCTTCGGGGTATCTACACCCAGGTCGTTGGCCATAGCCATGAGCAGGTCTCCTGCCCGTGAGTTATCCACACAGGAACCCATGTGGAACACAGGCGGCAGGCCGATTTCGATGTTGGCGCTTTCACCCAGGCGTTTTAAGAAGCTTTTCAGGCCGTCGCCGCAGTAGGTTTCCACATTGGCCGGATCCAGGAGGCCGAGCTTTCCGGCGGCCTGGGCGGAGCAACCTGTAGCCACTACAAAGACATTATTCTTCAGCAGTTCTTTCATTACTGTCAGGTGGGAGTTATCCTGGAACCCCTTAAGGTTGTTACACCCGCAGAATAAGGCTACGCCCGCCAGTTCACCGTCGAGGATGGCCTGGTTGAGTACCCGGATGGGATTTTGGGCATTCTGGGTAGCCAGGAGTTTGGTCAGGGCTTCAAGACTCCAGCCAGCGACTACCCGGTTCTTAATCTGGGGGATGTAAACCGGACGGTTACTCTCTTTCCTTTCTTTGAATGCCTCGATGGCCATGCGAATGGCGGTTTTGGCGTTATCGATAGCCGTGGCTGTTTGATAGTCGATATGGTAGGCACCGGGAATCTTGGCGTTATCGGCAGTAGTGATGATCCGGGTATGATAACACTCGGCCACGGCGCTGATGGAAGGCATGATACACTGGACATCGACGCACATGGCGTCAATGGCGCCGGTGCAGATGGCCAGCTCCTGGGAGGCGAAGGAGGTAACCAGGGGGATACCCTGGCGCATCAGGACTTCGTTACCGGTGCAGCAGATGCCCACCAGGTTGATGCCCTTGGCGCCGGCAGCCTTGGCCTCTCCTTCCATCTCGCGCGCTGCTTGTACGATAATCTCACTCAATAAGGGGTTATGGCCATGGAGGACGAAATTGACTTGATCGGGATCCAGGACTCCCATGTTGGCTTCGCTGACCACCGGTTGGGGAGTGCCGAAGAGAATGTCGGAGAAATCAGTGGCTATATGTTCACCAGTATAGTCAGCCAGGGCTACCCTGATAGCGCTGAAGACCAGGTTCACGGGGTCGTTATCCATACCCATATGGGCCTGGTTGACTAGTTCGGAAATGGAGGCATGAATACCATAGGGCACAACATTGTGGGTGCGGAACTTTTCTTTCCTGCCCTCATTGATAGCAGTCATCAGCCACGTGGCTTCGCCTTCGCCCTTCAAGCGGCGGAAGTCTTCCAGGGCCTTCTCGCCTACCTCCTGGGCCAGTTCCATAATACTCTTGCCCTCGATATCAATGCCCACCCGGCGGCAGACTTCCTTGAGCTTGGCCTCGTCCTTAACGCTATAATCGGGAGCTTTACCCTCGGCCATTTCCACCAAGGTATGGGCTATATGGTTGCCGTGTTCGCAGTGGGCGGCGGCACCGGTAAGGATCATTAAACCTACATTGCGGGCGACAATGGTCCAGGCAGAAGCGCCGCAAATGCCACGGCTGCCAGGGCCCTCGGTCGCCTTGATGCGGCAGGGACCGGCCATGCAGAAACGGCAGCAAATACCCTCATAGCCGATTTTACACTGGGGCTGCTGGGCGACGAAGCGGTCAAAAGCGGTGATTACCTTGTCATCCCTGCTTTTAACCAGCATTTCCAGGACCGCCGGGTCTACGGTACGGTCCCTGTTTTTGGGTTCCATGACCCGCGGGGCCTCTGAGGGCCTGCAATTATGGGAGAGATCGCGGAACCTGGGCATACTGCTTACCTCCTTGGTCTTGGTACATTTAATCCTACACCTGTTTGGGTAACAGGTGATTCCCTAATATTTTTCCTGGAGAGAACTCCGGTTCTCCCCTGCCTTATACCCAGGGAATATGACATTAATTTTCGATTAGTCGGGCAGCCAGCTCAATAATACCGCTAGCAACAGAGGAGTCTGTATCTGTAATCCCGGCTGCCTGGTCCAGGATTGCCGGTTGAAAAGGAATAAGACCGATGACATCATCTGATGGCAAGTGGTTGAGGATAAATTCTTCATCCCTGGGGTGGTGCAGTTTATTACCTATAAATTTTATTTGTTCAATCCCCAGCTCGGACGCCAGTTTTTGGATAACCCGGGCAGTCTGGATGCTTACCAGGGTTGGTTCGGTAACTATGAGCATGGTATCTACCCCGCGGGCTGTTCCCCGGGTAAGGTGTTCGATACCTGCCCCCATATCCAGAACCACCATTTCCCGGCGTTTCAAGAGGAGAGAATTAATCATGGCATTTAAAACAGTATTTTCCCGGCAATAACAGGTAGAGCCCCCGGGTTTTATAGCCCCCATTTTCAGGAACAGGATATTATCTTTTTTTATGGTAAAATCCTCTAACAGGCTATCAACCTCCGGGTTTAAAGAAAAGAAGGCCCCTTCCCCGCCTGTACGCTCGGCAATGATTTGACGCATGTCGACAATTGGTTTCAGGGTACCCAGTCTTTCCTCCGGAAGGCCCAGGACCATACCCAGGCTGGTATCGGGGTCAGCGTCCACAGCATAGACCTGGTAACCCTGATCGGCAAAGTATTTAATTAAACCGGCGGCAATAGTAGTTTTGCCGACACCACCCTTTCCGGAAATAGCCAGTTTCACCTGTACACCAACTCCATTCTTGTTCCCTCGATCATTAGGGCCTCGACCAGGTCCATCGTTCGGAAAAATGGACGTTCATTTTTCCGATTTCATAGTAGTGAACTTCTACACAAAGTCTATTTTTCCTGCTTCTCTCCTTAAAATTCTGTTGCTAAATTTTGTTGAACTTTAGCCCGGCAAACAAATTTTTAAACCTGAATTTTATTCTTTGTTTGTTGATGCCAAAAAAGTTATAAAAATTCAACCCCGCTTCAGGCCCTCAAGTCTATATTATAAAACATTCAGTGTTAAAAAGAAATGATCTTTTTAATAAAAGATTGTTTTAATAAAAGATTATTTGGTTCTAAAGAATGGGGAGCCACAAAAAAGGGCTCCCGAGGGAGCTAGGAGTTATTGGCTTCTTTTTTTGTAAAGGAATCTTTGGCGCCACACCCGGGGCATTTACGGGGCTTGCAACGAGAATCCTTTTCGTAACCACACTGGGTGCACTGCCAGACTGCCATTATTTTTTACCTACCTTTCTAAATAAACATTACTGTATAATCGTAATTTACCCTGTTCCAGGTGTCAAGGTTTTATTTGTCTTGACGGGTGGACCGGGGTATGGAAAAATATATTTAACAATGCTGTGGCCTTAAAGGAGGTTCTTTTGTTTGCTTCAGAATGATGCTTCTCCGGCGCCGCATCCCCGGCGCTGGCTCATCCTATTTGCCGTTATGGCCGCCGGGATTATGGGCCCTATTGACGGCAGTGTTGTCAACGTTGCCCTGCCTACTATAGGCAGAGTTTTTAATGTTGACTTAAATACCGTTGGCTGGGTATCCATGGCCTATCTTCTGGTCCTGGGTAGTTTGATATTAACCTACGGACGACTTGGAGATATGTACGGCTTTCGCCGGGTGCTGTTAATGGGTATTGTTATCTTTACAATAGCATCCGGCATTTGCGCCCTGGCACCTAATATCTGGATTCTTATTATTTTCCGGGCTGTCCAGGCTATTGGTGCGGGGATGTTTATGGCTATGGGCCCGGCCATAATTACCTCGGTATTTCCGCCCTACGAACGCGGTCGTGCCCTTGGAACCAACGGGATGATTATTGCCGTGGGCCTGGCTTTGGGACCGACCCTGGGCGGTTTTCTGGTTTCGGTGGCCGGTTGGGAGGCTATTTTCACCATTAACATACCCATCGGGATCATCAGTTATATCATGTGCCGGCAGGTAGTACCGGAAACCAGGGATTTAAAACCGCAACAATTTGATCTCATTGGCGCTACTTTGGGCTTTCTTTCCTTGAGCGCTTTCCTCCTGGCCGGGAGTTATGGCGAAGAGTGGGGTTGGACCTCGCCGGCTACCCTGGTGTTGAGCCTGGTATTTCTTGTTGGCGCATGGCTTTTCTTCCGCTGGGAAAAAAGCGTAAAGGAGCCGATGCTTGATTTAACCCTTTTTCACAATAAAGTTTTCAGCGCCGCCAACTTTGCCGCCTTGATGAATTTTATGTCCCAGTATGCTCTAATTTTTTTGCTCCCCTTCTACCTGCAGCAGATATTAAACTATACAGCCGGGCACACCGGTTTGATTCTCACGGCTTCCCCCCTGGTTGTTTTGTTGTTGGCGCCTGTTAGTGGGGCCTTATCGGACCGCCTGGGGACCCGCTGGCTGGCTTTTACCGGCCAGGCCATCGTCAGTGTGGCCCTTTTCCTGATGGCGGGCCTGAAGGTCAATTCCCGGGCTTTTGATATCATCTGGCGTCTGTGCCTCTTCGGGCTCGGTACTGGCATTTTTCAATCCCCCAACAATAGTGCTGTTATGGGCAGTGTCCCCCGCCATCGTCTGGGTATAGGTTCCGGTGTCCTGGCCACAGTTCGCAACGTGGGGATGGTTTTGGGTATCGCCGTGAGCAGCGGGGTGTTTACGTGGCAGCGTTCCGCCAAGCTGGCAGCTTTGGGGCCTGAGAATATAACTCTGGCCTTTTTGGCAGGCATGAAGGCTGCCTTCCTTGTAGGAGCAATCCTTGCAGCCTCCGGCGCTATAGCATCCCTGGTCAGGAGCGATAATTTGCCCCGAGGCGGTCATTAAAGTATTGCCTGCCGGCACCAGGTATGGTAAAATAGGACCGTTGCCGGGATGTAGCTCAGTTTGGCTAGAGCACCTGCTTTGGGAGCAGGGGGTCGCAGGTTCAAATCCTGTCATCCCGACCACCACAGCGTGCCAACGTAGCTCAGCTGGTAGAGCAGCTGACTTGTAATCAGCAGGTCAGGGGTTCGAATCCCCTCGTTGGCTCCAGGAAAAGCTAGAAACGCCAGCGGCTCCGAGCCGGTGGCGTTTCCTGTTTTTAACTGAAGCCAGGTCATAAATTTAGCTTGGGCGGCAAGGAGGATATTCTCGGTAGCCGCGGCGCAGTCCTGTTTCACCGTTGGCTTTTTACGCGGGTGTTCACCTTATCGTATAGGAGAGGGCTTTCCCGTTTCTATAACAGTTAGAATCTCATTCCCCAGAATATCAACTACCTGGACGGCAATGGTTCTTTCATTTTTTGCTGCCAGGGTTGCCCGGGCCTTGACCGGCACGGGAGGTTCGTTTTTGCCGTAACCCCTCCACGCCTGCCACTGACTCTTAAAAATTCGTCCGTCGTAATCCCAGTCCACGGCCCAGTAATCGATAATAAGGGCGAAATTCTCCCGGCATGCTCTCGTTGCCGTCTCCAGGTCGCTCCTGCCTTTACGGGATAGCCGGCTGGCCGGAATTGCCGGCAGGAAATACCCTTCCAGGCTGATGGTTACCTCTTCCAGGCCATTGTCCAATGGGGTTCTAGTAGCTCCCGCCAGCAAACGGGGCTGCTTCTGCTCACCGGTTCCCGGACCGTGCTGGTCAGTGGCAACAGGCGCTAAACCGGTGGCGGGCAGGTTCGCCGGCTGCACCACCTCAATATAAAAAGGGCCGGCTCCTGCTGCTACCAGACGCTTGCGAGCTACCTGAAGGCCGGTCCGCTCTATTTCACACCCCAGCCATTTCCGGCCCAGAGCTTCGGCGGCCACCAGGGTGGTGCCGGAACCGCAAAAAAAGTCAGCCACCAGGTCTCCGGGGTTGGAGGAAGCCTTGATAATCCGCCGGAGGAGGCTTATGTTTTTTTGGGTGGCAAAGCCGGTCTTCTCCCGGGAAAAGCTTTTGATCTGGATGGAATCCAGGCTTTCTTCCCCTTTTAACTCAAATTCAAAGGGGTTGGCATTCCAGACGTCATCCAGGGGATACCCCTTCCCCTTTATTTCCCGGCTGCCGCGCCGCCGGTAGCCGGGAGGGTAGGGCAGGTACTCTTTATTAAAGATGAACCTGGCCGGGTCCCTGACATAGAAAAGCAGGGTATCGTGATTACGAACCCAGTTGCGGGCGGCGCTTTTATATCCGGAGATCCAGCCAATCCGCCAGATAATCTCCCGCTGGAAGCATTCCAGGCCGAAGATCTCATCCATTATTACCTTTATGTAATGGCTGATGCTGGCATCCAGGTGGACGTAGATACTACCATTCGGAGCCAGTAGCCGTTTCATGAGCTGGAGTCGGGGGTAGAGCATGTCCAGGTAGGCATCAATTCCACCGCTCCAGGTGTCCCGGTAGGCTGTCCGCTCTATGACCGGGGGTTCCTGGCCGGCGGCCGTCCCGGCGAGGGGAACCCGGTGGTTGTAATTGTCCTGGCTGAAAAAAGGGGGATCGATATAAATAAGGTCGATTTTACCTTCATATCCCCTATCTAGGAGCCCCTGCATAGCCTGGAGGTTGTCGCCCTGAATGAGGCGGTTGACTCTTGGCTCTGATAAAAAGGATTGCTGCCGGTCCGGGCCATCCCCTGCCGAGGGTATAACCAGTTCTTTTTTTTGCAAGGCATATTCACCTGGCTGGATCTCTCCTGCCAGTTTTGTGTCCCAAACCAGGCAGGCCGAACCGCGGGTTGTCGGACGTTTAGCCAAGGGGTACCTGGCCTCCTGATTATATGTTCCTGGGCAGCAAACAGGGAAGGCAAGGTAGAGTTCCCTCTGGCAACCATTCATGAGGCCAGGATCTCTTTGACCAGCTCGTTGGCTTTTTTTCCATCCGCGCGACCGCGGATTTTTGGCATCAAGGCGGCCATAACCTTTCCCATTTCCCTCTTTGATCTGGCCCCTGTCTCCTGGATAGTCTGCTGAATTATTTCCTTGAGTTCAGCTTCCGTTAGCTGCCGGGGTAAATAATCCTCCAGGACTTTGAGTTCAGCCCGGGTTTGTTCAACCAGATCCTCCCGGCCACCACGGGAGAACTGCTCCAGGGAATCCTGCCGCATCTTTATTTCCTTTTGAATAACACCGGCAATCTCCTCTTCGCTGAGGGGGTGTTGTTTATCGATCTCGAAGTTTTTAATGCTGGCCAGCACCATCCTGATGGTCTGGAGCCTGATTTTGTCATGGGCCTTGAGGGCCTCTTTCATATCACGGGTTAGCTTTTCCTTCATGTTTTCTGCCATTTTCCTGCCTCCCTGGGTATTGTCCGGGTGTGCCTGCAGCTTCCAGGCATGGGTTTAGGTTTTCCAGGTTACCAGTTAATTATTTTCTACAAAACCTTTTTAAGTCCTGCATCCTTCCTTGAAAACCGCTATTATACCGCGCCGGCGACCCCGTCTTTTATCTCAGCATACCTCCTGCCGCGCTCACTGGCCGGCCAGATAGGTACCAAGCAGGACAATGATGCCCCCGGTTATAGTATAGGGCCCGGGTACTTCCCGGAGAAAAAGGGCGGCAATAATGGCGGTTATAACCGGTAACAGGTACAGGTAAACTCCGGCGGTAACGGCTGGCACCCTTGAGAGGACGGTGTTCCAGATCAAGTACGCCAGGGCGGAAGCCAGTAAACCCAGGTAGAGGACGTTGATCCAGCAGGACATATCAACGGTTGCCCAATTTATGGGAGATTCGAGCAGGGCCAGGGGGAGCAAAAAAATGGTACCTGCTATTGTTGAACAGGTCAGGACAGTAACCGGCGCATAACGGTTAAGAAGGCGTTTGAGGCTGATGCTGTAGACCGCCCAGGAAAGGCCGGTCAGGAGGACGAGAAGATCGCCATACAACCGGCCCGGATTTAAAGCCAGGCCTTCCAGGGAGCCGTTGGTTGCCACCAGTGCTGAACCGGTAAAGGCGATGATGATGCCGCCTAACTGGCGCCGGGAAATCCTTTCCCGCAGCAATAACCCGGCCAGCAGGGCTATAAACACCGGGGCCATGGCTGCCAGAATAGCGGCATCGGTGGCACCGGCATACTTTAATCCCTGGTTTTGCAGGAAATTATAGAGGGTGATACCAGTTAAACCGGTCAGGCCTGCCAGGGGCCAGTCCTGGCGTTTTATAAATGGTTGGTGCCGCCAGACAAGATAGAGACCCAGAACAATGCTGGCTACCAGGAAGCGTAGAAAAGCCAGGGTATTGGGGGGCACCTGGAGGAGGACTATCTTGATATTGATAAAAGTGCTGGCCCAGATGGTGACAGTGAGAAGTAAGCCCATATGGTCCTTGATTGACGTTGAGGTTTTGGGAGCGGGTAAGGGTAAAGACAAGCGATGGCCCCTCCTTCTAGAGGCAGGATATATTATACTCCTTCCGGGTGCCCGGCGTCCCCCGGGTTGTCCCCTGCATGGGATTATGTTATATTAACTACTAAAATTTTTTCGAGGGAGGTTCCGCTATGCCCCTGGTTCGGGCGCATTTCCAGGTAAAGGGTTTTGTTCAAGGAGTTGGGTTTCGCTATTTTGTCCTCCGCCAGGCGGCAGTTTTGCAGCTTAACGGCTGGGTACGCAACCGCTATAACGGTAGCGTTGAGGGGGTGGTTGAGGGGCCGGAGGCTGAAGTGAAAGAATTCCTTGACCGGTGCCACCGGGGGCCGGCCTGGGCTGAAGTTAAAGAAGTCAAGGTCCAGTACGAGGAGCCCCGGGGTGAAACGACCTTTAGAATAAGGAGTTCGGTTTGAAGCCGAGCCTGGTGACTCATCTGGTAGCCGGGTTAAATCCTATAAAGCCACCTTTCACCCCCTGGGGAAAAGCTGGGAAGTATGGGTCTCCGGGTAATGGGTACGGGAAAGGGGTGTAACAAATGGGCCTTAACGCCCTTTATGTAGATTATGAAAAAGGCTGATTACCAGGAGCCTGTGACGCAGGAGCATAATCGCTGCCAGGCCCAGGCCAAAGGCAAAATACCATCCCGGGCCTTCGCGCCACCAGAAATAGATGGGCAGGGCGCTAAAGGTCAGGATGGTGGCCAGGTCGGTATTGCGGGTCAGAAAGGTTAGCAAACCCAGGAGAGCGGCTCCAGGTAGTACTGCGGCAGGATAGACGGCCAGGGCTACCCCCAGGCTGGTGGCCAGGCCCTTACCGCCCTGAAACCGCCAGTAAAGGGGCCAGTTATGGCCGGCAACAGCCGCCAGGGCCATGAGGACACCAAGTTCCACCCCGCCCCCCTTTAGCCCCATGGCTACCACCAGGAAGCCCTTGGCTGTATCCCAGATAAAGGTCATTATACCGGCGGCGATACCCAGGTTGCGGAACACGTTCATGGTGCCGGCATTACCGCTCCCCACCAGGCGTACATCCGTATTATACATGATTTTACTTAAAAAATGACCGCCTGCAAGGGAACCTACAGCGTAAGCCGCAAAGATCCCTGTCAAGATAACTGCCCGGGATAACAAAAGCCTGCACCCCTCTTTATTTCTTTGCTTTTAGCTAGCCTGAAAACAACTTTCCTCCAGGCTGGCATTGTTTTACTCGCTCCCTGTCCTCGGGCCCGTCTGATTATCCCCCGGCTGCGCCAGGGCTACTTAACCGCCCGGACCAGGTCCCTCGCTACCAAAAAATGCCAGGCCGTTATCTTCATCTTTCTGCTGGTGCCGCGCCAGTGGCATGGGGTGTCTAACCTGATGATACCTTTAAACCATATTTTATAATACATAGGTTCGGAAGACGGCGTATAAACGGTGATGGTACGGAGAGGGTATGAGGTAACCCATTAAGCTGAATTTAACCCCCGCACTATCTATACCCCTTTTAGCATCTCCCCTCAATCCAGCATAGGATAAGGTAAACCCGCTCCTTTTATCCGGTATGGCCCGGTTCTACCCATACCCGGCGACGAGAAGGAGAACGGCAGGTCCAGGAAAGGGGGGAAATGTACATGGAAGATCTCAGCCGCTTTTTTACCATTATCGGGGCGGTTTTCGCCGCTGCTAAGGGCATTACCGACCTTTTTAAAGCCCGCTGGCCCTGGTTGGGCGAACCCCTTGACAACCCCCGGGAAGAGAAAAAGCGGGAGCTCCGGGTAGTTTTATTTAACGCCCTTATTTCCGCTTTGCTGGCCGGCTTCGCTTCAATAGATGTTTTTGCGCTCCTGGGTCTCAATGCCTTTGCTGGCCTGAAAGCTACCACTCCCGCCTTGTATTTATTAATCAATATGCTGGCTGTGGGTCTGATGGCGACCTTTGGCAGTCCTTTTCTCCATGAGCTACTATCGATCTTGATTGAATTCAAGGAAAACCTTCGCCTGCGGAATCAGGCGGCCACTCTGCAACTCCTGCCGGCAAAAAAAACTGAAAACACCCTTAAATAGCCAGCTGCGACCTGCAACGATAAGGAATGAGAGCCAGGAGCTCGTCTCTACTCTTCGGGACTGGCGCTTCTAACGGCAGCCAGCCTTTGTTTTTTAAGTCCTCATAGACATCCAGCAGCCAGGGCCGGGCCAGATCGGCAGCTTCCAGGAGAGGGGCATCGCTAAAGATTTCAGCCGGCGTCCCGGCGCCGATTACCTGTCCCGCGGCCAGGACATAGATATAGTCGGCCCAGCTATAGGCAATGTCCACATCATGGGTTGATAGAATAATTGTCGTCCCTTTACGGCTGATAGTCTCCAGCAAGGCCATAACTTCACGCGTAGAGCGCGGGTCCAGGTAGGCTGTAGGCTCATCAAAGATGATTACCCGGGGTTCCATGGCCAGAACGCTGGCGATGGCCACCCGTTTTTTCTGGCCGTAGCTTAAAAAATGGGTCGGTTTATCCCTGAGGTCGTTTATCCCCGTTGCCGCCATGGCCGCCTCGACCCTTGCCAGTGCCTCCTCCTTCGACAGGCCCAGGTTTAAGGGGCCAAAGGATATCTCCTGGCGTACGCTGGCGGCAAAAAGCATGCTGTCAGGGTCTTGAAAGACGATGCCCACTTGCTGGCGCAATTGTTGCAATGCGTTATGGCTGTAGCTGATCCTGGCCCCGGCAAAGTAGATCCTTCCCTCCCGGGGTCTCAAGATACCGTTGAAGTGGAGGAAAAGGGTAGATTTGCCGGCGCCATTGGGACCCAGGACGGCAATTTTCTTTCCTTCCGGGATGCTCAAGGTGACTTTTTGCAGGGCCCGGGTACCGTCAGGATAAGTAAAGGAAACTGCTTCTGCTTCTAAAAGGGCGGCCAAAGGGTCCACCTCCTGAAAATGAACATCAGGCTCAACAGGACGAGATCGAGGCCGGCAGCCAGGAATAAAAAAGGCCACGAGAAAGGTTTGGGAACGTCGAGTACTTGTAGCTCTTCTTCATAGCCGCGGGCCGTCAGAGCGGTAAATAATTCCTGGGAACGGCGGTGGGTTTTGATAAAGAGGTTGGCTACCAGTTGTCCCAGGGAGTGATAGGATGTGCGCAGGGAGGCATACCCCAGGCGGGCAGCCTGGGCGGTATATATGTCATTGACGGTTGCCATTAGGACAAAAATAAAGCGGTAAGTAAGGCTGATTAAGTCCACCAGCAAAGCCGGGACGCGAAGTTTCTTAAGTACGGTCATGATATCTACCATGGGGGTCGTGAGGGAAAGGAAGTATAGGCAGGATACAGCCCCCAGGGATTTGAAGAAAATTTTTCCGGCCAGGTGGAGGCTGGCGGGGGTAACGCCCAGGGTCCAGCCCAGGAGGGTCAGCCCCTTTAACCCGGCCAGGGGCTGGTTGGTAATGGTGAGGGCGATCATGGCCACCCCGGCTATCAAAAAAGAAAAGGGTATCAGGAAAAGCTGCAAGTAAAACCGGGCCGGGATCCCGGCAGCCCCAATGGCAGCCCCGGCCATCAGGGCGACAATGATAGCCGGTAAGGCGGGTTGGGGCGCCACCAGGGCGATCAAGAGGGTTGCCAGGGCGAAAGCTATTTTTTCGCCCGGGTGAACTTGCGTGAGGCGGTTGCTGTAGGCGTACTGGTCAATGTTAAACATCTACTTCGGCTCCCGCTGTTTTTTGCCTTTACTGTAGCCCAGGAAGTAGCAAACAATACCGCTGCCGATGGCCGCCTGGGAGGCAAAGAGGAAGGTTTCCACTTCCCCGCTGGGCGGTTCCCAGACAGGTTTCAACCACGGTTTATAGTCGGGACGGATTTGGGTTATGGCCTCTGCAGCCCGGTCGTCGGCGCCGGCAAACTCCGCCTTCCGGTGTATTAGGAAAGGCACCGCGGCCAGGAGCATAACAATTAGGAGCAATAAAAAATTTTTTTGAGAGGTACTCATTAATTACACCTCCACTGGCTAACTGCTATAATAGAAGCGTAGCGATAGGGAAGTTCCAAGCGTTTTTTACCCGCTCTACTGCCGGCTGCGGCTACCTTCGGCCGCCGTTTTCTCCGGCAAGATAGACAGCTCCTCCAGTTCGTTTTTGTTATAGGCGGCCAGCAGGTTAAAGACGATGACCGTTAAAAAGCCTTCGCTGATGGCCAGGGGTAGCTGGGTAACGGCAAAGATGCCCATGAATTTGAGCATGGATGCTACTACCCCCCCGGCCTGGGCCGGAAAAGCCAGGGCGAGCTGCAGGGAAGTGGTGACGTAGGTCATCAAGTCACCCAGGGAGGCAGCCAGGAAAACGGCCAGGGGCATTGACCCTTTGAGCTTTCTTACCAGGCGGTAAAGTCCGTAGGCCACAAAGGGACCGACCACGGCCATGGAAAAGGTGTTGGCACCCAGGGTGCTCAAGCCCCCGTGGGCCAGCAGCAAGGCCTGAAAGATGAGGACAATACCTCCCAGGATGCTCATGGCTGCCGGGCCAAAGAGAACGGCTCCCAGGCCTACGCCGGTAGGATGGGAGCAGCTCCCGGTCACTGAAGGGATTTTCAGGGCTGAGAGGACAAAGGCATAGGCGCCAGCCAGGCCCAGGAGCATTTTCAGGCCGGGGTTACTTTTAACGGTATGCTGGAGGGAGCGCAGGCCCCAGATCCAGAAGGGCAGGACGACGATAAACCAGAAAGCTGCCCAGTTGAAGGGCAGGAAGCCTTCGGCGATATGCATGGCAAAGGCCGGCCGGGCCAGGACGGCCATAGCCAGGAGAAGATACAGGGTTAACCAGGTTGTACGGCGGATCATCGTATGTACCCCCTGAATTTTGGTAGTGGGAAGCAGCGAATCGGAAGTCGGAATTTAAAGCAAAAACTAGAGCAGTAATTTTGCGGGTGGCTGTATCTGACCCCGTAGAGTCACGGTCCCCGCAAGCCTCCCGCCTCTCACCCCCCATTTTCCATATCTAATTTCGGAGGCGTTAACTTTTTCAGCAGGGCGACGGCTTCGTTAACGGTGTAGACAGGGTAACGGTACTGGATGGAAGGCCGCTTGATTACTACTACCGGTATTTTTAGCGCCAGGGCGGCGGCTATTTTGGCTTCGGTGCCGCCGGCTGGACCGGCATCGCGGGTGACGACGACGCCAGCCTTACAGGCTTTAAACATGGCTTTATTTATTTCTTTGGAGAAAGGCCCCTGCATGGCGATAATGTCGCGGGGCGTCAAGCCCAGGTCCTGGCATTTTTTTATTACCTGGTGTTCGGGTAATACCCGGACCACGATTCGCTTGTCTTTTAGCAGCGGATTTTTGACAAATACCTCCAGGTTGTTGGTGCCGGTTGTTAAAAAGATGGTCTCTCCCAGCCGCGCGGCTGTTCGAGCGGCTTCGTTCCAGGTGGCTACCTGGTAGATGAGATTGTCATCCGGCAGGCTTGTTTCGGCACGTAAAAATCGCAGGTAACAGATCTGCTGCTGCTGGCACCAGGCTTCCAGGGTCCGGGAGATATGGTTGGGATAGGGCAGTGTGGCATCAATGACTGCCTCTAACTGCCGGTTACTCCCCAGGGCAGCTAGATTATCCTCGGTAAAAGGACCTGTCAATATTGCTACCGCCCCATCCTGCCAGGCCAGTTGCTCCCCGTAGGTACTGTCAGTCCAGGCAACAATTTGATAACCGGCCTGCCGGAGACTGCGGATTAACTGCCTTCCCTCCCCGGTAGTCCCTACCACTAAAATCAAAAGGACCTGCCCTCCCAGCGAAAAACTAAAATCCCCGGCAATAATGCCGGGGAGCGAACGGTACTGCCGTCAAACAGGCATGCCTAAACACATCACCCCCCCGGGTTTGCCCCTGGTGGAATTCAGACAGGCTAGCCTGTTGGCCGGGCATCATCGGCGACTGCAAGTCCCCGCTTCCAGACGGCGTTTTGCTCCACCTCTCCCCTGCCGGCGGCTGAATTTAAGCCCGGTCTACTCGAGACCGCGCACCCATTCTGTATGCAATTTAAAAACCCCCTGCTCCTACCCAAAGCAGAGGGTTTGCTCGCCATTACTGGCCAACCACCCCCTATCCGGCGTAGGGGTCAGGGTTATCAGGCAACCGGTCTCCTGACTCGGGATCACTGCTTTGGCACCGCCTTCCCAGGTTTTACCCAGTGGCTTATGGTGCCTGCTCCCCCTCACAGTGGCGGGACCGTGTCAGATTCGCACTGACTTCCCGTATTTGCCTGGAGTATATAAACTTTGATGTTATTATATCACAACCCGGGCAGGATGTCCAGGGGTATAATTCGGTTTATAGATGTATTAAAAAAGCTAAGCCATCCCGGCCCTGTGGGCGACGCGCCGGACAGCCTTGTTGGCCTCCCGCCGGACTTCATCGACGTCTATGGTCTGCAATTCGCCCTTCTCCATGACGATTTTGCCGTCGACCATGGTCAGGGTGACGTCCGAGCCTTTAGCCTGGTAGACCAGCTGGGTGTAGACGTTGACGTCGTCTTCCGGCCGGGTATGGAGGCCATCCAGGGAGACCAGGGCCAGGTCGGCCTTCTTCCCTACTTCCAGGCTGCCGATTTCCTTTTCCATTCCCATGGCCCGGGCCCCGCCCAGGGTGGCCATTTCAAAGACCACAGGCGCCGGCATGGACGTAGGGCCGTAGACAGGTTTCTGGATTAGCGCCGCCAGCCGCATTTCCATGAAAGCGTCCAGGTTGTTATTGCAGGGCGCGCCATCGGCGGCCAGGGAAACCACCGTCCCCCGGCTCAAAAGATCCGGTACCGGGCAGATGCCGGAAGCCATCTTTAAGTTAGAGGAAGGGCAATGGACCACTTTAGTACCGGTGCGGGCCAGGATATCTTTCTCTTCTTCATCAAGCCAGATACAGTGGACCAGGATGAGGCCGGGGCCGGTGAGGCCGATATCGTCCAGGTAGAGGACGTTGCGCCGGTGATGGAGCTTTTCCACCAGAGCGCATTCGCCCCGGTTTTCCGAGGCGTGGGTATGGATTTTAACACCGTACTTGCGGGCGAGATCCCGGACCTTTAATAATAATTCCTCGGTACAAGAGACCACAAAGCGGGGCTCGAAGGCGTACTGGATACGGCCATTATCGTGCCCGTGCCACTTCTCCAGTAGTTCGACGCTCTCCTGCAGGGATGCTTCCGTGGTTTCCCTGAGGGTCTCAGGAACGTCTTCGCCAAAGTCCATCATCACTTTGCCGGTGATGGCCCGGATGCCGCTCTGGGCGATGGCTTCGATGGCTGCCTCTGTATGGTGGACGGTTTCCATATCCACGATGGTAGTGGTCCCGCTAAGGAAGAGTTCACCTATGCCGAGGAGGGCAGAGTAATAAAGGGACTCGGGGTCGTGGGCACCCTCCAGGGGCCAGATGCGCAGGCGCAACCAGTCCAGGAGTTCCAGGTCGTCGGCGCGGCCGCGGAAGAGGGTCTGGCAGAGGTGGATATGGGGCTGGATGAGGCCGGGGATGACTAGCTGGCCCTTAGCCCCGATGATCCGGTCGGCGGTGGCCGGCGTCTGGCCGATGGCGGCGATGCGGTCGCCTTCAATATAGATGTTACCCTGAAACACCTCCCGCTGGGGGTTCATGGTGACCAGAGTGCCATTCTTGATTAAAATACTCATTGCTTCTCTCCTTCTTTTGCCCGCAAGGCGGCCAAAATTTTTTCCGGTGTAGCCGGTAGCTCAGTAATGCGGACGCCAATAGCGTCGTAGATAGCGTTAATAATGGCCGGAACTGTTGGGATGGTGGCCGGTTCTCCCACCCCTTTGGCACCGTAGGGGCCGGTCGGTTCATAGGATTCCACGATTAAAGGCTGCACCTCCGGCATATCCAGGGTAGTGGGTATTAGATAGGTGGAAAAGGAATTGTTGATAATTCGCCCCTGTTTCAGGTGTACCTTTTCCATCAGGGCCATACCTACGCCCTGGCCGATGCCGCCTGCAATCTGTCCCTCCACCCCCTGACGGTTGACGGCCCGGCCTACGTCATGGGCGGCGACGAGCTTTAGAACCCGTACCTCCCCTGTTTCTGTATCCACTTCCACTTCAGCGATCTGGGTACCGAAGGCATAGGGCCAGTAGGGAGCACCCTGGCCGGTCTCCCGGTCGACGGCTGTGGTATGGGTGACGAAGGTTCCCTGCCCTACCAGCCGGCATCCGGCCAGGCGGGCCCGGGCGGCTGCTTCGGGATAGGTTATATACTTTTCCGGGTAGCCCTTAACGTAGATAACTCCTTCCCTGGCCACCAGGCCGGCGATGGTGTTGACTCCTAAGAGGCTGCGGGTGTACTCAAAAAGGGTTTCCCGGGCCTGGCGGCAGGCCATCTGGACGGCGTTACCGGAGGCATAGGTCTGGCGGGTGGCCGCGGTAGTGCCGGCATCGGGGGTGGTGTCGGTGTCGGCGCTGACCACCGTTACCCAGTTGTAAGGGATACCTAGTTCCTCAGCGGCGATCTGGGCCAGGATGGTATTGGAGCCCTGGCCGCAGTCAACCGCCCCGGTGTGGACGGTGGCCGAACCATCATCGTGAATTTCTACGTTGGCCGTGGAAACATCGGGAAACCCGTTGCCGTAGCCGGTGCCGTAGAAACAACAGGCCATGCCGGTGCCGCGTTTTTTACTCATCCTGCATCCCTCCCGGTATTAATTCGTCAGGAGACCAGCCGGCGGCGCGAGCTGCCTGGAGCATAGTTTCCGTAAGGCCGACGCTACTTTCCAGGACCTGGCCGGTAGCGGTCACATCCCCCTGGCGAAAGGCGTTGAGCCAGCGGATGGTAAAGGGGTGGATGCCCAGCCGTGCAGCCAGTTCGTCCATCTGGCTTTCATAAGCCAGGGGCGGCTGGGTGGCGCCAAAGCCGCGCATAGCCCCGGTAAATGGGTTGTTAGTGTAGACGGCATAGGCATCGATCTTGACGTTGGGGATGACATAAGGCCCGGTGGCATGGATGGCCGCCTTACGCAGTACATTGGGAGCCCAGGAACAATAGGCGCCGCTGTCGCCGATAATTTCGGCTTCGAGGGCCGTTAATTTTCCCTCGCGCGTAGCCCCGGTCTTATAGCGCATGATCATAGGATGCCGCTTGCTGTGGGCGAAGAAGGACTCTTCCCTGCTGAGAACCATTTTCGCCGGCCGGCGGGTATGCACGGCCAGTAAAGCCACCAGTGTCTGCAGGGTCATATCTTCCCGGCCGCCGAAGGCACCGCCCACGGCCGGAGCCACAATGCGGACGCGATCCTGGTTCCAGCCCAGCACCCGGGCTACTTCCGTCCGGTCCCAGTGGACATACTGGGTGGCCACATAGATTACCAGGTGGCCGCGCTCGTCCAGCCGGGCCACGGCGGCTTCCGGCTGGAGGAAGGCGTGGTCCAGGAACTGGGTGCGGTAGGTATTTTCCACAACAACGTCGGCGGCGGCGAAGCCGGCCTTCACGTCGCCCTTCCGGACAGGCAGGTGGTAAATAATATTCTCCCGGTCGGGATGGACCCGGGGCGCGCCCGGTTGCATGGCAGCCACCGGGTCCAGGAGGGCCGGTAGTTCCTCATAATCCACCTTTATCCTGGCGGCCCCTTCCCGGGCCGCCGCCGGGGTGGTAGCCCCCACCAGGGCTACCACGTCGTTAACCGAGCGTACCTCATTCCGGGCGAGAACCGGCATATCCTGGAAGAGAACACCCTGGCCGTTGTGCCCGGGAATATCCCGGGCGGTAAGCACGCAGAGGACCCCGGGTACCTTCAGGGCCGCGGCGGTGTCGATATTGACAATCCTGGCGTGGGGGTGGGGGCTGCGGATGGCCTGGCCGTAAATCATGCCCGGGAAGACGATATCAGCCGGGTAGATGGCCTCACCGGTGACCTTGGCCCTGGCATCACCCCTGGCGGGGGAAGCACCGATCGCTCCCATGTGGATCACTCCCGTTATAGCGTATAAAAAACCAGGCAACCGGCGCGTAGCAACGAAGATATACCTTCGTAGCCGGGCAATTTGCGGTTGCCTGGTAGAAACCCCCGGTCCCTATTGCCGGGGATATACGAAGTGAAGGCTGGCTTTATTAAGCTGGTTAATTAATACCTGCTTTAAATATTCTCTTTTTATCCCCTGATTCCTGCCTGGAGTTAGATAAAAATGCACCTGTGACTGTCCCTGGCAGGATATTTGCAGGGCACAAGGAACTCGAAGAACGTTTTACGACTTCATGAGTCGACCGGTGCCATGGCCTGGTATCACGCAGGCCTTTATAATAACTCCACCTTAATATGTCTGTCTGAATTCGATATAAGTTAAAAAAGTCCTGCCGCCCGGCCAAGATCTATGGACATAATGGCGGCTATAACTTAAAGCTGGTATAATTGGTAGCAGAGGTGATATACTAGATGGCTGAATGTCAGGCCTGTGTTTTAACCTGTATGGATTTCCGCATCCAGGGTGCTGTCTCTGGTTGGTTGCGGGAAAAGGGATTGGCCGGAAAGTATGATTACCTGTCCCTTCCCGGCGCCAGCCGCAATTTTCTCAATGAAGGCAAACTAACCCTGGTTGAGGATTCTTACCGGCTCCATCACATTAAGGAAGTTTATTTAATCCACCATGAAGACTGCGGCGCCTACAACCTGGGCGACCTACCAGTCGAAGAACAACTGGCCCGCCAGCGCCAGGATATGGAACTGGCTGCCAGGATACTTAAAGAACGCCACCCGGAACTGAGAGTATACCATGTCTTCCTTTACCTGGATGGCCATGTTGTTGAATTGACGGAATAAAAACAGGCCGGCCCGGGGGCAACCCGGTAACCGGCTTGTTTTACCATATGTCAGGTATAAGTTCTAGCATGGATGGATCGTGAAGAGGCTTGAACAACAGCTTTACCGGCAGGCAGGAACCGCCGGGGGACATAAAAAGCATCTCGGTTATGCCCTGGGGGACCGTGGTCCCCAGATAAACAGCCTGGGCTGGTGAGGAAATAAAGCCCTCTAACGGTGCCAGCACCTCCCCGGTGTTAAAAATCAGGGTGCCCCCAAAACTGCCCCCGGCAGGGATTAAATAAACGCCTGTTTTTTTATCTGATTGGATTTTCAGCCGGTAGAGCATGCCGTAATTACCTGCGTTCCAGACCGGTGAACCGGTAATCCCATCCACCCCGGCCATATACTTATCGTCGTTGCCGTCAGCCAGGAAAATGGAACCGGTCTTTGCCCCCCGGAGGTCGATGGTCATGTCCCTGTCGGCCGCGGCAAACGTACCCCGGACGTGCACGCCGTCCCGGGGAAGCACCGCCAGCCGGCTGTAGGCCTCCAGGACATTTACTGTAGCCGGGACGGCCACAAAGGCCACTGTAATTTCTTCACTGGTTTTCAGGTCGATAATGCCGTGGACCACTTGAAAGCGTACCGCCTCAGGGGCGCCGGGATTGAGCACCAAAATTTGCCCTGGTTTGAGGGTATACCTTCGATGCTCCTGGGAATGGTAGTAAGCCGTAAAGGCCGTCCTGGCGACAAGGTATACGTTATTCGAGGGGCCACCGTAACCTTCCTTAAGGATATTGACCTCTGCTTCCCTGGGGCTGGTATTTATGGCCAGGGCATACACCTTCAACGAGCCCGGGCAGTTAACGTCATGCCAGAAATAGAGCCTGCCTTCCCCCTTTAATTTATCCCGGTAGAGGATACCCGGCCTTTCTATATATTCCGGGTCGTCACTAAAAAGCAACCGGGGACCACTATCCTCCTTAACAGGCTTGAGGGTATTTTCGGCCTGGCCCATGATATTTTCTACTATTTCTCCCGGCCGGGGAACATCAGCGGCCGGCCGGGGCAGGACCTTTATTTCCCGCACATATGGTTTGCTCCAGCTACCACGGCTGTCCTTCACTTTCAGGGTAACAGAATAAACCCCGGGCGATGGGAAGATATTCTTCTTGTTTAACCACTGGCGTTCGACAATTGCATCACCGTCGCCGTCGCTACTCTTGTCTATGTACTTCACTTCTTCCCCGGCATACACCGGTTCCTGGACGTCAAAATAAGCAGCCGGCGGCTGATTATCGCTTCCCAGGAGGTAAACTCCCTTATCTCCTTTACTTTCTGCCAGCGGTACCCGGAAGGCATCCTGGAAAAAAGCGGCGGGAACAAAGATGAAGCCATCTTTTTGCTGGACCTCGGCCGGAAGGATTACGGCCCGGTAGTCTGAACCCGTAAGAAAGACTACCCAGGTGCCCGGGTACATTTCCGCCCGCAGGTTGCCGGAATTTACGACAATAGACTGGGGTGGTCCTTCTTGCCATTGGACCGTAAGACCTAGTTCGTCGGCCAGCCTCCTCAGGGGGACCATGAGAACGCCGTCAGAAACATAAGGGGCCGCGGGCAGGGTTGCTTTTTCACCGTCAACCCAGATCTCCGTTGATCCCCGGGTTAAAATTATTTGCTTCACCGGCGGCGAGGCGGCCAGGGCCGTACTTAAAAATGGAGCAATGTAAAGCAGGAAGGCAATTATTGTTACAGGTATCAAGCGGGTGTTTAAACGATGCATCTCTTCTACTCCCAGGGTGATTTTGGCGGTCAGGCGAAGGTTGTTTATGTTTATTACAGCCACCATACTGTATAAACTTTATGGTGGCTCCTGGCAAGTAAAAATAAACCTGGCCTGGCTGGAAGGAGTGGGTTAGAGGAGGATTAGGTGAAGATAAAACGGCTTTATTTATAATTTTCCCTGCAAGCCTACCCACACGCCCATACTGGCGCGGGGAAGCGGTACTCAAGTCAAAGAACCCGGCAGATTGTCCATGCCGGGTTCTTTATAGCGGGGCTTATGTTCCCCTTGTTTACCGCGATGGGATGCGGTATGCTGGCGCCAGGCCATAATCCCGGGCATACCCCAGATGTTCTCCCGGGAGGCGGGAAGCAGGACGGCCACAGGTAGATGGGGGTTGCGGAAGCCATCTACTACCAGCCTCTTATTCGGCCCGGCGATGGCGATTATTACCGGTAAACATTTGTTTGCCAATCCCTTGTTCAGAGTGCTTGGCGAGGGTATAATATAAACAAACATTTGTTCGGGGTGAGGATGGTGTCGAGGGATTGTCCCATTCTCCTGTGCGATGCCAACAGTTTCTTTGCCTCCGTACATCAGGCCCTGGACCCGGGTTTACGCGGGCGCCCGGTTATCGTCGCCGGCCGGGAAACTACCCGTCACGGTATTGTCCTGGCAGCCAGCTATGAGGCCAAGCTGGGTTACGGCATCAAGACCGGCATGACGGTCCGGGAAGCCAGGGGCCTTTGCCCCCACGGGGTCTTTATCCCTCCCCGTCACGACCTGTACATCGAGTTTTCTACCCGGATCTTACGCATTATGCGGGACTTTACTCCCCTGGTAGAGCCCTTCTCTATAGACGAAGCCTGGCTGGATGTCCGCGGCTGCCGGGATCTCCACGGCTCGCCCCTGGCCGTAGCCAGGCGGCTAAAGCAAAGGATCAGGGAGGAAGTGGGGATTACCACCAGCGTCGGCCTGGGGCCTTCTAAGCTCCTGGCCAAGATGGCCGCTGAAATGCAGAAGCCTGATGGCCTGACCGTCCTGGATTACGCCGATGTTCCCGCAAAGATGTGGCCCCTCCCCGTCAGGGAACTCTTCGGCATCGGCCCCCGCATGGAGGCCCACCTGGCCAAACTCGGTATCCATACCATCGGGGACCTGGCCGGTTTCCCCGTGGGGGTGCTCATTAAGCGTTTTGGGGTCGTGGGCCGGATTCTCCACCAGTGTGCCCGCGGCATCGACTACAGTCCCGTAGACCCCCATTCCCTGGACACAGTTAAATCCATCGGCCATCAGATCACCCTGCCCCGGGACTACCGGGGCTATGGGGAAATCGAGGTGGTCCTGCTGGAACTGGCTGAACTGGTGGCCCGGCGGGTGCGCCTGGGAGGCTATCTGGGCCGGACGGTGGTTATAAGCCTTAAGGATCAGGAGTTTAACTGGCTGGGGCGCTCCCGTACCCTGCCCCATTATACCGACACTGCAGGGGATATTTACGCCGCGGCCCGGCATCTCCTGCACCGCCACTGGCCGGAATGGCGAGCCGTGCGGCTGGTCGGGGTCAGCCTGGCCGGCCTGGTGCCGGCGACGGTGCGCCAGGAAGATCTTTTCGGCCGGGTGGAAAGGCAGGCCCGCCTTGATCGGGCCTGCGACCAGTTAAAAAACCGCTACGGTGAAAGGATTATTCACCGGGCAGTATCCTTAACCGGGGCGGGGGTGCTCTATGGGGGGGGCTAATGCTTTATATGAGGGCCACCGGCTGATGTTGCCGGGGCTTAAAGACCGGGCGGCGGCCACCTGCCAGGGCTGTCGCTTCTATGTCCCCATCCTTGGCCGGCAAGAAACGAGGCCGGCCTGCCTGGCGGACCTGGACATCTACCTGACCGGTGCCCGCCGGATACCGGCCCACCTCCGGGCCGGGGATTTTATCTGGCTGGCCGGCAAAGAGGCCCTCGTTAAGGCGGTAAATAAGGTGCGTCCGGAAGGCCAGGCCTGCGGTTTTTATTGCCCGCGGGGGTAAGCCTCCGCCGCCCGGATTCTCTCCAGGGTGGCGGGGTGGGAATAGGTCAGCCATTCGATAAAGGCCGGGGGGGCCACGTCGGCCAGATTTTTCCGGGCCAGATCCACCTGGAGACGGATCATGGCCCCGGGGTTGCCGGTAAGTTCCAGGGCTACCTGGTCGGCTTCGGTTTCATAGCGGCGAGAAATAGCATTCTGGATGGGTTGGCCCAGGAAGGAAACCAGTTGCAGGAAGAGAAGCATGACTACCAGGATTTGGGGTGGATATGGTCCCGGCCGGGCGATTTCATAGGTAAATGTCACCCGCAAGACGGCGTACAGTAGACCCGGAAGGAAGAAATTGGCCAGGATGCCCCACATGGATCCCCTGATTATATGGCCCCGTTGCCAGTGGGCCATCTCATGGGCGATTACGGCTTCGACTTCATCGGCGGGATAGTTATCCACCAGGGTGTCATAGAGGACGATGCGTTTGGTGGCCCCCAGGCCGGTAAAATAAGCGTTGGCCGTTGTAGTCCGGCGACTGGCGTCCATGATCAGGATCTGGTCTATTTTCAGGCCGGCCCGGCTGGCCAGGCGGGTGACCATGGTCTTTATCGGCCCCGCGGTAACCGGCTGGAAGCGGTTAAAAATGGGGGCGATGATCAAGGGCCAGAGGAAGGTGGAAATAAAGAGCCAGGCTGACAGGAAGAGGCCGGCGGCCACCCACCAGGTGCGGGGCCAGCGACCGGTAGCCCAGAAAAGGAGAAGCACGCCGACCCCGGAGAGGACCAGGTCCAGGAAGGAACCCTTGAAGTAATCGCTCCACCAGGAGGCCAGGCTCTGGGTGGCCAGGCCCCACTGGTGCTGGACGAAGAAGCTGCCGTAAAAGTTAAAAGGCAGGCCAATGGCTTTTAGTAACAACCAGATCAGGCAGAAGTACACCAGCAGGGCCGGATAATAGCGCCCGCCTGTCAGGCGCAGGACCCTTTCGGACCAGGCACCGGAGCGGGTGCTGTAGACCAGCCAGACCAGGAAGGCCGTTTTGGCCAGGAAAGCCAGGATGGCCACCAGGCCCATGATCTGCTGGTAACGCCGCCCCCTTTCCACTTCGGCCGGGGTGAAATACTGCCAGGCTGCGGCCGGTATCTGCCCCGGTAAGAGGGTAAAGAAGATGTAGACCAGGCTCAAGATGGTTGCCAGGATTAACAGGGTGGACCAGATAATGCCGGCCCTGGCACTCATTGCTATTATCCCCCTCTGCTTTTAGGCATGCCTTGCTTTATGTGCCAGATTTTCCTCACCCTCTTGCTATCATATTCGTTCTTATCCTCCTTATTCCTGCCCCCATCCGTCCCCCGGCGTAATCAATAAAAAACCCGGCCCCGGAGGGCCGGACCCAAGAGCAGGGGGATCTGCTCTGGCTGACTAAGCAAAGAAACGGATAATAAAGAGAACGGCCAGGATCCACATGGTAATACTGATTTTTTTCGTATTGCCGGTAACCAGGTGCAGGAAGACGTAGGCCAGGACGCCCCAGACGATACCCTCGGCAATATTATAGGTAAAGGGCATCATAGCGATGGTTAAAAAGGCCGGGGCCGCCTCCAGGAAATTGCTAAAATCGATTTTCATGATCGGTTCCATCATAAAGATACCGACGATGATCAGGATCGGCGCGGTAGCTACCGCCGGTACGAGGCCGACCAGGGGCGAGATAAACAAACAAGCCAGGAATAAAATAGCGACTACCAGGCTGGTTAATCCGGTACGCCCGCCTTCGGCTACCCCGGCAGCACTCTCAATATAGGCCGTCAGGGTACTGGTTCCCAGGATGGCACCGAGGGTGGTACCTACAGCATCGGAGATCAGGGCTTTGCCGGCCCTGGGCAGGTTGCCGTTTTCATCCAGTAAGTTGGCTTTACTACTGACGCCGATCAAGGTACCGATGGTATCGAAGAGGTCAACGAAGGTAAAGGTAAAAATGATGGGAATGAGACCGGTGGCCCATAGGCCCGGCAGGCCCCGGGTAAAGGCCCCGAGGGTCGGCGCCAGGCTGGGCGGCAGGCTCAGAAGCTTAAAACTGTCAATTTTGGTGACGCCCATGGGGATACCGATAATAGTGATGATAACGATGCTCAGGAGCAGGGCGCCCCGGACCCGCAGGGCCACCAGGAGGGCAGTAATTACCAGCCCGATGGCCGCCAGCAGGACAGGAGGCTTACTCAAGTCGCCCAGTTGAACCAGGGTATCGGGATTGGACACTACCAGGCCGGCATTTTGCAGGCCGATCAGGGCGATAAAAAGGCCGATACCGGCACTGATCGCCAGCTTGAGGGACAGGGGGATAGAGTTGACGATAGACTCCCGTGCTTTAGTAAGGGTCAAGATGATAAAGATAACACCGCTCATAAATACTGCTGCCAGGGCTACTTCCCAGGGGTAATGCATCTGCTTTACAATGGTAAAGGCAAAAAAGGCGTTGAGACCCATACCGGGAGCAATGGCAATTGGGTAGTTGGCACTAAAACTCATAATCAGGGTAGCAATGGCCGATGAAAGGATGGTAGCCACCATTACCGCGCCGAAATCCATGCCGGTGCTACTGAGAATGGTAGGATTTACAAAGATAATGTAGGCCATGGTCATAAAGGTAGTAATGCCAGCCAGTACCTCAGTGCGGGCATCAGTACCGTTGGCCCTCAACTTAAAGGTTCTATCCAGGAAGCCAGCCTCTTGTTGTTGTCCAGGCATCATTATCACCCCGCTTTTTTAATGCCAACCGGGTAGCAGGCTTTGAAAAAAGCTTTCCTCCTTCCTACCCCTTTATACTCCCCGGCCGGTAGTCTGATTAAAAATGGAGAATCCCGGCAGAACCAAAATATAAACCCGACGACGAAGAAAAACCTTCATGGCCGGGCAATTTACGGTTGCCTGTTAAAAACTCCAGGACCGTATTACCGGGAATATATGAAGTGCGCAGCTGTTGTAATTATCTTTTATTATGTATATTCGCTATTGAGTTGCAGATTCCTGCTTAGCCATAGTAAATATTTTACTTTCTATTACCCGACATTCATCTTTTTCATCTGTTTTAGCAGGGGTATTCCCAGGGCCAGGACGGCGATGGCTTCGCCCGCGGCTACACTTACCATAGCCAGGAGGATATGGACGTGCAATAAGTACGCCAGGTAAGCACCTACAATGACGCCGTTCAGGAGAATAGGCGGCAGGTAAGCAACCCAGCTCCGCCGCCAGACATAGGTCAACCAGGCGGCTGCCAGGGTGGTGAGACTGCCCAGGATGATATCAATGGGTCCCAGGCCGCCGTAAAAGTTACTTATCAGGCACCCGACAAAGAGCCCCGGAACGGCTTCCGGGTAGAGGATGGGTAATAGGGTAAGGGCTTCTGCCACTCTCACTTGAAGATAGCCGAAGCTAATCGGTTTGAGGATAATCGTTACCACCGCATAGAGGGCGGCGATAACGGCTCCCCGGGCGATTTTAGCGGTTAGCACGAATTACCAACCTCCATGGAAGGATATTTTTAGAAATGGCCCCGCTCTTTTGCTCCCCGGTTTTGTCCGGGTAGTTTTGCCCCTCCAGACCAGGCCGGGAATGTTGCTTCCACGGGCGTTTCGGGCTTCCTCCGGCCGCCCGTCGCCCCTTATCCTGCCAGCCATTCTCCAGGGCCTGCCGGCTACCTGTAGTTTTCCCCCGGAAAGGGCAAACCTTGTCCGGGGGATGTAAGGCCGTTTCTAGCCCGGAACTTTAACCGGGTGATAGGCCAGGTTCACATAAGCGGGGAGGCCGTTGGGGAAAGGAATGTTTACTTCCCCCTGGATCAGGGGGCGGGCGTAGTTAATAAAAAGGTCAGTCACATCGTTCCCCTGGTCGTTGATCCAGGCCCGGGGGAGTTTTTTCTCTTTGTTGGCCACCTGGTCTAGATCCACCAGTTCATAAGCCGCTTGATAGGGATCATCTCCCAGGCGCCTTATGGCCACCATCTGGCCGCTGGCCCCTTTCACGGCCGCTTTTACAGCTACCCGGCCCACGTCCCAGGCTTCTTCAGCATCCGTCCGGGAGGCCAGGTGCATGGCGCTGCGCTGGCTGGTTGCCGGGAGGATTACCCGGCCCTTCAGGTTTAACTCCGCCTCGATTTTATTTAACAGAAACTGGCCCAATCCCCCCAGCCGCTGGTGGCCGAAAACATCTACGGTGGCGGCATCGTTAAATACATAATTACCGTCTTTATCTACCAGGCCTTCCGATACAACCACCAGGGCGGTACCGTATTGCCGGTAGGCCCTTTCCACATCCGCCAGGAAGGCGGCCATATCAAAGGCCACCTCCGGCAGGTAGATATAATGGGGGGCGTCACCTGGCCGGCGCCGGGCCAGGGCCGTAGCCGCCGCCAGCCAGCCGGTATTGCGGCCCATGGTTTCCACAATGGCCACCTTGGTGGAGGTCACGATGCATTTCAGATCAAGCCCCATTTCCAGGACGCTGGTGGCCAGGTATTTGGCGGCGCTGCCGTAACCGGGGCAGTGATCCGTCAGGGGCAGGTCATTATCGATTGTTTTGGGGATGCCGATGACCCGCAGGTCATACCCTTCCTCCAGGGCCAGCCGGTTGACCTTTGCGGCCGTATCCATGGAGTCATTGCCGCCGATGTAAAAAAAATAGCGGATATTGTAGCGACGGAAGATATCCAGGAGCCGGTCATAATCCTCCTGCTTTTTTAACTGGTAGCGGCAGGACCCAAGGGCTGCTCCGGGCGTGTAGCGCAGGCCCTGGATGCTGGCAGGGTCTTCCCGGCGCAGGTCGCAGAAATCTTCCCGCAGGATACCCAGGACGCCGTGGCGGGCGCCATAAACCTCCTTTATAGCTTCACTGCCCAGGGCGGCTTCAATAACACCTCCCAGGCTATTGTTAATGACCGCCGTCGGTCCGCCAGACTGGGCCACAACACAGTTCCCTGTTAGCAATGTTTTTTACCCCTCTCCCGATCGCGTTTTATGTTTTCTTTATTATAACTTGCCCCGGGCTTTCTGGCTACTGGGAGTGACATCTGGGGGGCCTGGAGAATAAACTACTATAGATTAAAACTTATGGAGGTGCTTAAAATATGGTTGAGGACGGCGGTAGCTTTTTCGGCCCGAAAAAGGGTGGCCAGGAGAGCAGCCTGGGCTTCACCTTCCCGTTTGGTAACATTGCCTTTATCCTGTTTTTAATCCTGATCCTGTTATTCTTTGGTGACAATTAATCCTCTGCTTTACCCCGATGAAAGCGGGGATTTATGACCCTGAAACAGGGAACGAGACGTCAATTTCCCAGAACACCTTACCAGCCCCCGGCAGGGGGCATTTTTTATACCAGTTCTACCGGAACGCCGGTACTTGCCGCCAGGTTCAGGTAATGCTCGCCAGCCAGGTCCCGCCCCTGGTAGTCGAAGGCTATGGACGGGAGGATGATGAGATCAGTAGGGCCTTTGGCCTCCTGCCAATCCTGCCAGGCGGCCTGGAAATCAGCCAGGGTTAACAGCCCGGCACAGCCGATAGACCCGCCGAAGAAACGACTGGGAGTGGCGACTACCTCCAGGTAAAGGGAAAGCCCGGCCACGGCATCCTTTACCACTGTCGCACCCAGCCTGGAAGTAAGGATTAAAACCTTCCTGGCGCTGTGGCGCCGGCAGGCCTTTTCTACCTCCGGCAGCAGGTCGGGGTCGAAATCCCAGGCAAAGGTCAAACCGCTGCCCTCCCGGCCCACCTCCAGCTCGAAGAATGCCCCCTGGATACCCTCCCCGGTGGCTGATGGTTCTGAGCAGCTACCGTTGCTTTTCCCAGGTTGCCCGCCGGTTAACTTTAGTTCAGAGGAGCCGTAATTTTTACGATGGCTCCTGCCGACCAGGAGGCGCCGCTGGCCGGGGACGGCGGCGAGCCGGTAAGCCTCTACCCGGCTGCGGGGCTTTCGGCCGTCTATTTCCAGGATCAGATCACCCCGCTTCAACCCGGCCCTGGCTGCCGGGGTGCCGGGGATAACCCCTTCTACTTCCGGCAGCAGGTTGTCAAGAAAAGGGGGCTCCAGCAACAGGGGGACATCGGTTAAAGAGCGGAGTTGTTCCAGTTCCCCCTCTATTTGCCTGCGGAGGCCAGGTGGAAAACGCAGCTCCGGCGGCGCCAGCCGGGTGTAACCGGGTAAAAAAACACGGATGGTCCTGGCCCCCGCGCGGGCCAGGTACAGGATAGTTTCACGAAAATCGTCCCAGCCCACCAGCCAGGGACAGGCCACCAGGCTGCCCTGGTAGATAATCCCTGCCTGCTGTAAAGCCATGGGAGCCTTGAGGGCAGCACCGGGGTTCTTATCTCCCATCAGCCGCCGGCGTCCTTCCGGGCTGGCGCTGTTGAGGGAGAGGTTTATTTCCAGGGGCTGCAAATCAGCCATTTCTCTGATCAGTTTCGGGGTTAAGAGGGTGCCGTTAGTGGTAATTTCCAGCCTTGCCCGGGGAAAACGCCGTCGTATTTTACGCATGATTGCCAGGAAATCGGGATGGGTCAGAGGTTCCCCCTCAATCAGCCGGGTGGCTGACTCGCCGATTACTATTTTCCGGTCACCGTCCAGGTAATCCAGGAGGTTGTCTACTTCCTCACCCTTGAGGGGCGGCAGGCGCCAGGTTTCAACTCCCGGGGGGTTCTGGCGGTGGCTGCAAAAAAGGCAGGCCAGGTTGCAGGTGGAGGTGAGAGGGAGGATATTGTACCTGGAAGCTGTCACCAGGGCCAGGTGAAAGTTATCCACGTTTTGCCACCTTACAAAGTTAATTATTTAATGGTCCCTGCTATGCATATGATTAAACCGGGGGTAACCCGATGTTCAGGTTTAAAGGAATTGATGATGAGTTTTTCCACTTGTTTGAAGAGGCGGCGGCCGCCCTGCACCGGGCTGCCCAGGGACTTAAATATACCTGGGAACACCGCGGCGCTTCCCCCGGGAACCTGGAGGTCCTGGCGACCCTGAAGCCAGGGGTTGAAAGGATCACCGGGGCGATCCTCAAGAAGCTTGGCGAAACCTTTATAACCCCCTTCGACCGGGAAGATATTTATGGTTTAGCCCGGGGTTTTAATGAAATAGCCTTAACCATAAATAGTGCGGCCGTAAAAATGACCCTTTACGAAACGGGTCGCCCTCCCCGGCGGTTGCTGGAACTGCTGGAGGTCCTGGTAAATACGACCGGAACATTGAAGAACCTGGTTACGGCTATGCGAAACCTTAAGAAGAATGCGGTTTTAATTTCACGCCTGGAAAACTCGATTAAAAAATACCGGGAGCGCGGGGATGAATTATACCATCTGGGACTTGGGGAGCTGTATAAAAGCCGTGAGGGTTATTATACAGACCTCGATAAGGATTTTCAAGATCTACTGGCAGTTATGAAGTGGAAAGAGGTATATGATCAGGTACAGGCTATCACCCGCGAGTGCGCCGGGGTTGCTAGATTGATTCTCGGGATTGTAGTGAAATATGTTTGAGTTACTTCTAGTAATCATCCTGGCCCTGGGGTTTGACTTTATCAACGGTTTTCACGATACCGCCAATGCTATTGCTACCTCCGTCACCACCAGGGCGCTCGCCCCGGCGCGGGCTATTATTATGGCCGCCACCCTCAACTTTGGAGGCGCCTTGGCCAGCACCGGGGTTGCCCGGACCATTGGCAATAATATTGTCAGCCCCACCGCCCTCGACAATCAAGTAATAATTGCCGCCTTAACAGGCGCTATAGTCTGGAACCTCTTTACCTGGTACTTCGGCCTGCCCAGCAGTTCCTCCCACGCCCTCATTGGCGGCCTGGCCGGGGCGGCAGTCGCCGGGAAAGGTCTGGCGGTGCTCGACGCCCGTGGGCTGGTAGAGAAAATCGTTCTTCCTTTGCTTGGCTCGCCGCTCCTCGGCTTTACAGCCGCTTATGCCGTCATGACTTGTATCCTTTTGCTGGCAGGTTATACCCCACCGCGGCGATTAAACGGCCTTTTCTCGCGACTGCAGGTTTTGTCGGCCGCCTTTGTGGCCTTCAGCCACGGCTCCAATGATGCCCAGAAGTCCATGGGCATTATTACGGCCGCTCTCCTGGCCAGGGGAATAATCCCCTCTTTCCAGGTGCCCTATCCGGTGATCATTGCTTGCGCAACAGTCATGGCCCTGGGTACCTCCCTGGGGGGTTGGCGGATTGTCAGGACGGTAGGGTCCAGGATTATTAAACTGGAACCCGTCCACGGTTTCGCTGCGGAGACCTCAGCGGCCATTGTTATTATCTCTGCCTCCCTCCTGGGTAGCCCGGTCAGCACCACCCATGTCCTTTCCGCCGCGGTTATGGGGGTTGGGGCAACCGCGCGGTTTACGGCTGTGAGGTGGAGGGTGGCCAGGAGTATGGCCCAGGCCTGGCTGTTGACCGCTCCCATGGCGGCTCTGGTAGCCGGGGCCGTATATAGTTTGCTGGCTTTGGTGTAAGCCATTCGAGGTCTACCGGCAACGGGTAGCAAAATATAGCGAAACAGGCCATCTTTTCAGATGGCCTGTTTCGCTACAATCCTTCGTGATGGTGCGGCAGAAGGGATTTGAACCCCCACCCTGTAGATCAGGACTAGAACCTGAATCTAGCGCGTCTGCCAATTCCGCCACTGCCGCATATCCTTTGCTCCCCCAGGAGCAAGACTTATTATAGCAGCCCATCCGCCGCCTGTCAAGGGTCCCAGCGCAATGTTACGGCATCGCCTTCCGCCAGGGGGGTGGTGAACTCCGCCGGGCGGCCGTTGACCTCCATGACCAGGGTCTTGCGGCCTGGCGGCGGGCTTGAGGGGAAATCCAGGTAGTTAAAGACATCGGTAAATAAGGCGTCTCCCGCCTGGACCCTGAGGGTGGCCGGCCTGCCGTTAATGGTTATATTGATGTTCCGGTCTGTCGCCCCGGCACCGGTGACCAGGTTATCGCCGTCTTTAATCGGGGCCTCCGGCCGTACCTGCTGGCCGTTTAAGAGGACGGGACCGTCCAAGGGCTCTCCCAGGTATTCCAGGACCCGGGCCACGGTGTCCAGGGGGTCATAGGTGATCCGGGCCTGATCCTGGACTGGCGTCCGGTAATCGACCCGGTTACCATTCATAATAATCTCCGGTTCCAGGGTTATCCGGCGGCCATTAAAGGTAATGGTTTTAGGAGCCAGTTCCGGCACCAGGTCGCCAACGGTACCCCGGGCGTCGGCGCCATCTCGTCCTGGGGTGACGATAATGCGATCCCCGGCCTTGAGGACGGTTTCCAGGGTGGCCGGGACATCATTTACCAGGATGCTACCCGGCTCCCCGGGCTGGCCGCGGAGAAAGGTTAGACGGCCGTTGACCTCTACGCCCAGGCCCCTGCCGGGACGACCGTAGAGGTGGCGGGCCGGGATACCTGCCGCCAGGAGCGCCTGGGTAACAGTCATTTGCTGGCCGGCCAGGAAATGGACCGGGCGGCCGTTGACAATGACCCGGGCCAGGCCCAGGCCTTCCCGCTTCAGGGCTGTTATGGCGATGCCTATGGGGGTGATAGCCTGGGGTCCCTGGAGGTTTTTGGCTCCGCTGATACCGTTTAAGACCTCCCGGCCTCGCACAGCCACCCTCTCGGGGGAAATCTCCAGCTGGCCGGCCAGGGCTGCCGCCAGCCCCGGGGTCAGGCTACCACCGCCGACCAGGAGGACGGCCTGGGGCGGCTTTCCGTTGAGGAGGATGATCTGGGTGGCGACCTGCCGGGCCAGTTCTGTTACTGCCGGTCTAATTATCTCCACCAGCTCTGCTGCTGCCAGGGTGTGTCTCTGGCCGACGACGTCGGTAAAAGTCAGGTTCTCCCGGGTCAATAACTGCCTTTTGACCCTTTCAGCCGTGTTAAAATCCAGGATGAGGGCCGAGGCCAGGGCTTCAGTAATTTCGTCGCCGGCCGAGGGGACCATGGCGTAACCGCTGATGGTACCCTGGCCGGTGATGGCGATATCCGAGGTGCCGGCCCCGATGTCCACCAGAGCCAGGTTCAAGCCCCGCATGGCAGCCGGTACGGCTACGGCGCTGGCGGCAATGGGCTCCAGGGTAAGGGAGTGCATGGCCAATCCCGCTCTTTCCAGGGCCGTTACCAGGGAATCGACCACGACCCGGGGCAAAAAGGTGGCTATTACCTCGGCGGCCATACTCTGGCCCCGCTGCCCTACCAGGTTGCCGATGGGGTGGCCGTCCAGGTTGTAGCCCACCACGCTGTAGCCGACACAGTGATAGGCCAGGGGGTGCTCGCTGGCCTCCAGGAGGAGTTTTTCGGCCTCCTGGACAGCCGCAGCCTCCAGGGCCAGGACGGCCTGGGGGGCTATTTCCTGAGCCGGCGATAACTGGGACGTGGCGCTGGCCCGCCAGGTTTTTAGAGCCCGGCCTGCTGCCGCTACGGCTGCCTCCTTTAAAGATATATGTAGCTTTTTCTCCAGCTGCCCTTTAACGTCCCGGATGGCCAGGGCTACCTGGGGGATATCGTGAATCTGGCCGTCGAGCATGGCCCTCTGCTGGTGCTCAACAACCGCCGCAGCCCGTATGTGATAACCCTTTTTCCCCGGCGCCAGCACCAGGCCGGCAACTTTGCGGGTACCTACATCCAGGGCAAAGATTGCTTCAGCCATGCAATAGCCTCCTTCGGAAGGAAACTCAGATTTATTTCTCCCAAGTTAAAGGGAAATCCTCTTTCTTCCCGGAGATATTACCCGGGCGACATAAAGGCAGGAGTCTGGCTCCTGCCCCTTCAACCTGTTTTAATCTTTTTCACTGTAAGGGGGATATCCCGAAGGACCCGCCGGGTCGTGATACCAGCCGCCGTGGGATGCCAGGATCGACTGCAGGGTGTGCATTTCTTCTTTTTCCCGTTCTATCATGGCCCGGATAATCACCCGCAGCTTTTCCGAGGGCGCACCGGCAGCAATTTCAGACCAGAGGGCCAGTTCCGTTTGATCGAGTTCCAGGACACGCCGGATTTTATCCCGCCAGTCCATTTTTACCCCTCCTCAACTTCCTTTTTATCCAGCTTTTCACTCACGGCATAGGGTGGGTCGGCATAGGGCGGGCGATGTGGCGGCGGGTAGGGCGGATACGCCTGCTAGCCGTCGCAGGCAGCCAGGATGCCATCCCAGAGACTGGCCTCCCGCATCTCCGCTCCGATCATTCCCAGCATCTGGTGGGCTACAGGTACCGGGGCCTCACGGGCGGCTTCAGCAAACAACTTGATTTCCTCCATATCCAGGTCAAAGGCCCTTCTAACCTTGTGTAACCAATCCATCCAGTTGCCCTCCTTTATTTGATTTACATTCCACTATATGCCAGATACTTCCGGAGGGTGATGGTTATACCACAACGGGATTGACCTTGACTGGGGCTTATTATAAGATTGAACAGGTAAGGAGGGGCTTGCTGGTGCAACCACAGGTAGAAGTAAGTACTGTAGAAGAGAATTTTAGCTTTTATTTCACCCAGGGGTTCCGGGCCGCCCTGCCCATTGTCCTCGGTTATTTACCCCTGGGTTTTGCCTATGGTGTCCTGGCCCGGGAGGCAGGGTTCAGCCTTTGGGAGACGGTACTTTTGTCCGTGTTTCTCTATGCCGGTTCCGGCCAGTTTATCGCCGTCAGCCTCTTCAGTAACGGCGTGGCCCTGGCAGCTATTATTTTTACCGTCTTCCTGGTAAACCTGCGGCACCTCCTCTTCAGTGCTTCCTTCGTTCCCCACCTGCGGCGTTTCAAGCCGGCCGTTCTAGCCCTCCTGGCGGCCGAGATTACCGATGAGACCTTTGCCGTGGCCATCAACCACTATGCCGGCCACGAGCCCCGTCTCCCCTATCACTTCGGCCTCCACCTGACGGCCCACTCTTCCTGGGTCCTGGCTTCTTTACTGGGCGGGCTGGCCGGCAACCTCATAGGTGATCCGGCCCGTTTCGGATTTAACTTTGCCCTGCCGGCCATGTTTATCATCCTCCTGGTCATGCAGTTAAAGGATAAAAAGACACTGCTGGTCGCCGGGCTGGCGGCCGTCTTTTCCGTCGCCATCGCCCTGGTTTGGCCGGGGAACTGGAATATTATCCTGGCTACCGTCCTGGCAGCTACACTGGGGGTGATCCTGGAACTATGGACAGGCAAATCTTAGTCCTCATCCTGGGTACGGCCCTGGTAACCTACCTGCCGCGCATGCTCCCCCTGGTTGTTTTAAGCCGTGCCCGGCTGCCGGAGGTTTTTTTGCGCTGGCTGGGCTTTATCCCGGCGGCTGTCCTGGCCGCCCTCCTGGCCCCGGGGTTGCTGTTGCCCCAGGGTAAACTGGCTCTTACCGGTAACCCCTACCTCCTGGCGGCCATTCCGGCCGGCCTGGTGGCCGTCAAGACCCGCAGTATGGCCCTGACCATCGTGAGCGGCATGGCGGCCATGGTGTTATTTCAGTACTGGTTATAGATAATTTTAGACCCGGCAAAGGGAGGGTTAACTCTTGACCGCCTATCATTCTGTCTGCCCCTTCGACTGCCCCGATGCCTGCGGCCTGCTGGTGGAGGTTAATGATGGCCGGATTACGGGAGTCAGAGGGGACCCGAAGCACCCCTACACCAGGGGTTTTATCTGCGCCAAGATGCGTTATTACGGTAAACTGGTGCACTCCCCGGAACGTATCCTCACGCCCCTGAAGCGCACCGGTCCCAAGGGGAGCGGCCTCTTTACCCCCATCTCCTGGACCGAAGCCCTGGAGACCATTGCCGGGCGCTGGCAAAAAATTATAGCCGGCTATGGCTCCGAGGCCATCCTCCCCTATTCCTATGCAGGGGTCATGGGCCTGCTCCAGCGCAACGCTGGCCATGCCTTCTTCCACCGCCTGGGGGCTACGGAACTCCAGCGGACTATCTGCTCCCCGGCGGCAGAAGCCGGCTGGCAGCAGGTGCTGGGGGCGACCTGGGGCAGCGACCCGGAGACAATTGTCGCTTCGGACCTGGTCCTCATCTGGGGAATGGATCCTGCCGCTACCAGCATCCATTTCCTCTCCCTGGCACAGCAGGCCAGGAAAAAGGGAGCCCGAATTATTGTTATCGACGCCTACCACACCCGGACGGCGGCCCTGGCCGACGAGGCTATCCTGGTGCGGCCGAGAAGCGATGCCGCCCTGGCCCTGGGTTTAATGCAGGTCCTGGTGAGAGAAGAAATGGTGGATAAAGACTTCCTCGCCGCCCACGTTCTCGGCTACGAAGAGCTCCGGGATAAAGTCCTCCCCCTTTATACCCCGGACCGGGTCGCCGCCCTTACCGGGGTGCCGGCAGAGACCATCGTCAACCTGGCCCGGGCCTACGGACGGGCCAGGGCGCCCTTCATCCGCATAGGTTACGGCTTTTCCCGCCACCAAGGGGGCGGTATGGCGGTACGGATCATTGCCTCCCTGCCGGCCCTGGTAGGGGCCTATGGTAAAGACGGCGGCGGAGCCCTGCAGAGTTCCGGTACCGGCAGCGCCGTCAGGTTGGAGGTCGTGACCAGGCCGGACCTGCGCCGAAAACCGGTACGGGCCCTAAACATGGTCCAGCTGGGCCGGGCTTTGACCGGCAACCTGGAGCCGCCTGTTATGAGCCTTTATGTCTATCACGGCAATCCGGCCACCGTGGCACCGGATCAGAACCGCGTCCTGGCGGGCTTGCGGCGGGAAGATCTCTTCACAGTAGTCCACGAGCGTTTCCTGACGGATACGGCCCTCTATGCCGACATCATCCTGCCGGCCACCTTTTCTGTAGAACAGGAAGACCTCTACCGCAGTTACGGCCACTATTACGTCCAGCGCAGCCGGGCCATCCTTCCTCCCCCGGGGGAAGCGAAGAGCAACTGGCAGACCTTTTGCCTCCTGGCCCGGGCTTTTGGTTTTGAGGAGGATATTTTCCGGCGTTCCGAAGCCGAGATGGTCGCAGCGTTGATAAAGGAGGTCAATCTGGAAGCAGAGGACCGGGAAGCCCTGGCTGGCGGCAGGCCTGTAAAACTAAAACCTGCGCCTGGTTTTGCCACCCCCAGCGGGAAGATCGAACTCCTCCCGGCCGGGGCGGGGCTACCAGGTTACCGGGAGCCGGATGACGGCCCTTGCGAGGAGCGCTACCCCTTTCAGCTCCTTACGGCTCCGGCCCATTTCGCCCTTAACTCCAACTTCGGGCAACTGGCTGAACTCCGGCAGCGGGAAGGCGGCCCCAGGGTCCTCGTTAACCCGGGAGACTGCCGGCGCCGGGGGCTGGTGGAGGGCGCCTGGGCCCAGGTGGTCAACCAGCGCGGTTCCTGCCTCCTGAGGGTAAAGGTAAGTACCGATGTGCCCCCGGGCATCGCCGTCGCCCCGGGCGTCTGGTGGTGCCAGCACTCACCTGGAGGCCGTAATATCAACAGCATTATCGGTGATGAGTTAACCGACCTGGGCGGTGGAAGCACCTTTTATGACCACCGCGTAGATATCCGGCCGCTATAACCAAAAACCAACAGGGCCTTGAACGTCATTGCTCAAGGCCCTGCTGGCTCAAGGAGGTCTTTGAAGAAGTGAGTGTGTATTCCTAGTATAACCTTTCCGGTAAATGTTATACATGGTTACCAGAAAAATTTTTTATAAACCGGTTCCGGGTGCAGCGGTTGGTATTTTCACTGCGCCAGCGGTTAGCTATCGCCAGGGGCAACCCCTTTGAAAGCCTCCCGGGCGGCGGCGATGGTGCAGTCGATGTCAGCCTCGGTGTGGGCCAGAGACATGAAGGCAGCCTCAAACTGGGAGGGGGCCAGGTAAATCCCCTGGCGCAACATAGCCCGGAAATAGGCGGCAAAAGCCCTGGTGTCGCTGGCTGTGGCCGTGGCATAATCTGTTACCGGTCCCGGGTTGAAGAAGGTCGTGAACATGGCTCCCACCCGGTTGAAGGTTACCGGTACCCCGGCCCCGGCGGCAGCTTCCTGCAGGCCCTTTTCCAGGCGGGCGGAGAGACTTTCCAGGCGTTCGTAAGTGCCTGGTTTTTTTAATTCCTTCAGGGTAGCCAGGCCGGCGCTTACGGCCAGGGGGTTGCCGGACAGGGTGCCGGCCTGGTAGACCGGCCCGGACGGGGCCACTCTCTCCATGATCTCCCGCCGGCCGCCGTAGGCTCCCACCGGCAGGCCGCCGCCGATAATCTTGCCCAGGCAGGTGAGATCAGGTCTAATGCCGTAGAGGGCCTGGGCGCCGCCGAAGGCTACACGGAAACCGGTCATTACTTCATCGAAGATTAACAGGCTGCCGTATTCCTTCGTGATGGCCCTTAAACCGGCCAGGAAGCCCGGCAGGGGGGGGACACAGCCCATGTTACCCGCTACAGGCTCAACAATCACAGCGGCAATCTCTTCCCCTGCCTTCTGGAAGATATCCTCCACAGCCGCCAGGTCGTTATAGGGGGCGACAATGGTGTTGGCGGCTACGGTGGCCGGGACGCCAGGGCTGTTGGGAACGCCAAAGGTCAGGGCTCCGGAACCGGCCTGGATGAGGAAGTAGTCGGCATGGCCGTGGTAACAGCCTGCGAACTTGACGACCTTTTCCCGGCCGGTATAACCCCGGGCCAGGCGCAGGGCGCTCATGGTCGCCTCTGTACCAGAATTCACCAGGCGGACCATTTCTACTGCCGGCATGGCGGTAATGATTTCCCGGGCCAGCTCGTTTTCCAGTTCCGTAGGGGCGCCGAAGCTGGTCCCCATCTCGCGCAGGGTTTTTTCCAGGGCGGCTGTGATCTCCGGATGGCGGTGACCCAGGATCAGGGGACCCCAGGAAGAGACGTAGTCAATATACTTATGGCCGTCTATATCATAGAGGTAGGCCCCCTCCCCCCGCTGGATAAAGGGCGGGGTCAGGCCAACGGATTTAAAAGCCCGGACCGGGCTGTTGACGCCACCTGGCATGAGTTTGACGGCCTCGGCAAAGGCGGCTGCCGACCGGGGCCAGGCTTCCGAATCAGTCAAGGATGATCCCACCTTCCCAATATTTATTCTCCGATTATCGCACGGCGGGATTTAATTGTCGTGCGCCGCCGCGCCCTGCCGGCCCCGGTAGAGGCACCAGGGTTCTCCGGCCATATAATCGCCGTGATAATACCAGGCCCGGGCCCGGCAGCCGCCGCAGATTTTTTTATAGCCGCAGCGGCCGCAACCGCCGCTGTACTCTTCCGTGCGCAGGCGCTGGAAGACCGGGCTCTCCCGCCAGAGACGGCTGAAGGGTACCTCCCGCACGTTGCCCACTGGCAGGTTCAGGTAGGCGCAGGGCTGGACATCTCCCCGGGGGTTGATGAGGCAGTAGGCGATGCCGGCCAGGCAGCCGCGCTGGTAGCGCACCGGTATTCCCAGCTGGCGGGCCAGGCGCATGAACTGGGGGGCACAGGTAGGCTTTAACTCGATCTCCACCTGTTGCTGCTTTTGTAAAATGCGCTTGAGGGTGGCCTCGTATTCGGCGGCCCGCAGCGACTCGGCTTCGATGCTCGCCGCCCGGCCGGTGGGCACCAGGAAAAAGAAGTGATGGGCCACGGCCCCCAGCTCTACCGCCAGGTCTGTTAGTTTCTCCAGTTCGTCCTGGTTCCAATCAAAGACGGTGGTGTGCACCTGGAAGGGCAGACCTGCTCCCCGGCAGGCCGCCATGCCGTCGATAGCCTTCTGCCAGGCTCCCTCCTGCCGCCGCAGGCGGTCGTGGCGGGCCGGATCGCGGCTGTCCAGGGAAATCCCCACCGCCAGGGCCCCGGCGGTTTTTAATTCCCGGGCCAGGTCCGGGGTGAGGAGGGTGCCGTTGCTACCCAGGACCGGGCGCAACCCCCTGGCTGCCGCCCGGCCCACCAGCTCCGGCAGGTCGGGCCGCAGCAGGGGTTCGCCGCCGCTAAAGATTATAATCCTGAAGCCAGCTTTAGCGGCCTCGTCAATGAGATGGCCGGCCTCGGCGGTGGTCAACTCATCCTCCACCCTGGCGCCGGCATCCCGGTAGCAGTGGTCGCAGTAAAGGTTGCACTGGTTGGTCGTATTCCAGGATAAGAGCATTACTTTAACCACCTGGCGACATCTTTAGCGTAATAGGTGATAATGAGATCCGCCCCGGCCCTTTTGATGGCCGTCAGGGCTTCCAGGACGCTTTGCTCTTCATCCAGCCAGCCGTTGGCGGCGGCGCTTTTCAGCATGGCGTACTCGCCGCTGACCTGGTAGGCCGCCAGGGGGACGTTAAAGTTGTCTTTCACCCGGCGGATTATATCCAGGTAGGGCAGGGCCGGTTTCACCATGACCATGTCGGCCCCCTCCTGGAGGTCGAGTGCCACTTCCCGCAGGGCCTCATCGCTGTTGGCGGGGTCCATCTGGTAGCCCCGGCGGTCGCCGAACTGGGGCGCCGAACCGGCGGCATCCCGGAAGGGCCCGTAAAAAACGGAGGCATACTTGGCCGAGTAGGCCAGGATTGGAGTCTGGGTAAAGCCGTTGGCGTCCAGGAGCTTGCGGATGGCCCCCACCCGGCCGTCCATCATATCCGAGGGCGCTACGATATCGGCCCCGGCTTCGACGTGAGAAAGGGCGGTTTTAGCTATTAACTCCAGGGTGGGGTCGTTGAGGACCTGGCCGTCGTCCACAAGGCCGCAGTGGCCGTGGCTGGTGTACTCGCACAGGCAGACATCGGTAATGATCAGGAGTTCCGGGTAGGCCTTTTTCAGGGCCCGCACGGCCTCCTGGACGATGCCGTGGGGGTCGTAAGCCCCGGAACCGACCTCGTCCTTGGTGGCCGGGATGCCGAAGAGGAGGACTGCCGGGATGCCGGCGGCCACCGCTTCCCCGGCTTCTTGCACCAGATTATCGATGGAAAGCTGGTAAACGCCGGGCAGGGAGGGTACGGGATTCTTAACTCCCCGGCCGTGGATGGCAAAGAGGGGGTAGATCAGGTCGCGGGGGTTAATCTCCGTCTCCCGGACCATGGACCGCAGGGATGCGTTCTGCCGCAGGCGCCGCGGCCGGCAAACGGGAAAACCGGTCATCAAAACCACCTCCGAGAGGACTTATATGAAGTTTAGACTGTTAAAGGCGTTCACCTTGAGTATCCTGTTACCGCCACTATGCGCCTCATAGGCTTCGGGACATACGCCAGCTACCGCATCTCCTCCCCAGATGCCCCTTTCTTTGATTGGTCTTGTTCGCGCTCGCCACATGGTCCTAGCTTCAGACAAATGTCAGCTATATATTTTCATCCTGCAGGAGCCCATCATGGGGGCTGACGCCTCCGTCAGCGAGCCATGAAAATGTAGAGGCAAGGGGCCGGAAGGTACAGGCGGAGGGCGACTTGGTTCGCGGCGCTAGCAGACCCGGCGAAGCTCCGGGGAGGCGCGGTGAACGGGATGGGATCGCAACGCGGCTTCAGGAACGAGAAACACCTCGCCCCGTTATGATTGATCAAGGGGAGAAAAGCCAGGCCACCCCGCCCCTTAAGCAACTGAGCCCCAAGTTTGCTAGCTTAAGCACCCGCAGCCAGGAGCCTGTACCTCCAGCCCCTGAATAAGCTGGAGTATAGCCCAACCATCAATAACCATTTTTTTGGCAGAACCCCGTTTTCGGAGGAGGTATCGCCATGAGGGGCTTTCAGGAAGCACCTGATATTTCCCCGTCTGTCAAATAACAGGCCGGATCGGATTCCCAGAAGTCGCCGGTGACGCTTTCCGCCCGGGCGCGGCAGTTGCCGTTACACAAGTCCAGCCAGGCGCAGGTGCGACAGCGGCCCTTTAACAGGGGTTTGCGGTCCCGCAGGCCCTTCAGCAGGGGATTGCTGAGGTCCGTCCATATCTCGCCGAAGGGGCGTTCCCGGACGTTCCCCAGGGTGTGGTGCATGGTGAACTGGTCCGGATGGACGGCACCGGCCCAGTCAACGGCGCCGATGGCGATACCGCTGCGGTTGCCGCCATTCAGGCGCAATAACTCCCGGACGGCTGCCGACCGTTCCGGGTCTACCCGGAGCAATTTCAGGTAAAGGTAGATTCCGTCGGCATGGTTGTCCACCGTCAGGATTTCAATTTCCCGGCCCTGCTTTTTCATGCGCCTGGCGGCGGTAATCAGAAAATCCATAGCCGCCCGGCTCTCTTCATGATTCAGGTCTTCACCGGCCAGTTCACTGCCCCGGCCGCTGTAAACCAGGTGGTAGAAACAGGCCCGGGGAATGTTTTCTTCCCGGATCAGGTAAAAAATTTCCTCCAGTTGGTCGACATTGGCCCGGCTGATGGTAAAGCGCAGGCCCACCCGCTGGTCTACCGCCAGGCAGTTGCGGATGCCTTCCAGTGCTGCCTGGAAGGCCCCCTTCACGCCCCGGAAGGCGTCATGTTTGGACTCAATGCCATCCAGGCTGATACCCACGTAGCTGACGCCGATTTTTTTCAGCTCCCGGGCGGTGCCGCGATCAATAAGGGTGCCGTTGGTAGAGAGGGTGACCCGCAGTCCCTGTTTGACGGCGGTGGCCATCAGGTCAAAGATATCCGGCCGTGCCAGGGGCTCGCCCCCGGATAAGAGGAGGACCGGCACCCGGAAAGCTACCAGCTGGTCCAGGAAGTTCCTGGCCTCCGGCGTCGTCATTTCGTCCCCGGCCGCCCCGCTCCCGGCACCGGCGTAACAGTGCCGGCACTTGAGGTTGCAGTCCCGGGTGCAGTTCCAGACGACCACCGGCCCGCTGTCCCGGCGGGCGCCTGCCGTCGCCTCACGGACAGCCTGGCTGTAACGCAGGTTGTCGCCAAAGTAGTTATCATCAAAAAGCAGCTTTGTGAGACTGATCAGTTTGCCTCACCCGCCTCGCGGTTACTCTTAAAGGCTCCGGGGTTGGTTGCTATCACCGCCCCCGGCCCTTACAGTTGTATAATAGTTTTCCAGGGCCCGCACCAGCCCCTCTCCTGTATACTCGCCGGCCGTGGCGGCTACCTGCAGGCCGGCCTCCCGGGCTGTGGCCGCCGTGATCGGGCCGAGGCAAAAAACGTCTACTCCCCGCACTAAATCCAGGGCCCCGGCCCCGAGCAGGTCAAGGAAGGCCCGTACCGTCGAAGAACTGGTAAAGGTGACGGCGGTTACCTTACCGGCGGCCAGCATCTCTTGGAGATACCCGGCGTTTTCTTCATTCTTCACCGTCCGGTAGGCCGTTACCTCCGTTACTTCTGCCCCCTGGCGGCGGAGGTCCGCGGCCAGGAAAGGACGGGCGATATCAGCCCGGGGCAGGAGGACCCGCCGGCCCCTGACCCGGGGTCCCAGGCCGGCAGCCACGGCTTCGGCTACATATTCCCCGGGTTGCCAGTCGGTCAGGAGGCCCCGTTCCTCCAGGGCACGGGCAGTGGCCGGGCCAATGGCGGCAAACCTGGTTCCGGCCAGGGAACGGATATCCTGGTGCCGTTCCAGGAGCCGGCGCCAGAAGTAACGGACACCGTTGGCACTGGTAAATATGATCCAATCAAACTCCCCGATAGCGTCCAGGGCGCTATCCAGGGGTTGCCAGTCGGCCGGAGGTTCCGTCCTGATAACCGGGAAATTTATGACTTCTGCCCCCAGGTCCGCCAGGCTCCGGGCCAGGCTTTCCGCCTGGGCCCGGGGACGGGTAACGATCACCCGCCGGCCGAAGAGGGGTTTATCCTCCAGCCAGGCCAGGGTTGAACGCAGGTTGACCACCTGGCCGATGATGATAATGGCCGGGTTGCGGAAACCGGCTTTCTGGGCTCGAGCCTCGATATCCGCCAGGGTGCCGGTCAGGGTCTCCTGCTCGGCCCTGGTGCCCCAGCGAATGAGAGCCACCGGTGTATCGGGAGAGCGGCCGCAGGCCAGGAGGCGGCTGACAATGTAGGGCAGGTTGGCCATACCCATTAAAAAAACCAGGGTGTCAACGGCCCGGGCCAACCCCTCCCAGTTAATGGCGCTGTTTCCTTTCCGGGGGTCTTCGTTGCCAGTTATAAAGGCCGCCGTGGAAGCCAGGCCCCGGTGGGTTACCGGGATACCGGCATAGGCCGGCACGGCTACGGCAGCCGTCACCCCGGGCACTACTTCGAAGGGGATGCCGGCAGCCCGGAGGGCCAGGGCTTCTTCCCCGCCGCGGCCAAAGACAAAGGGGTCTCCCCCCTTCAGGCGCACCACCTGTTTCCCCTGCCGCGCCAGGTCCACCAGGAGGTCATTGATCTCGTCCTGGCTGAGGGCATGGCGATCCGGCGCTTTACCGACGTAGATCCTGACAGCCTCCGGCGGGGCATAATCCAGTAAAGCAGGGTTGAGCAAGCGATCGAAGACTACAGCCCCGGCCCGGGCCAGGCATTCCCGGCCTTTGACAGTTAGCAGGCCCGGGTCGCCGGGGCCGGCACCAACTAAAAATACTTTACCCTTGGTAGTTTCCACCTTGCGCCTTAACCTCCTGCAAAATCTCACCCGCACCCCGGGCGAGGAGTTTCCGGGCCAGTTCCCGGCCGGCAGCCTCCGGGTCCCGGGTACTCCCGGATACAAAATCCCGCAGCATTTCCCGGCCATCCAGGCTGGCCACCATTCCCTGCAACACCAGGGCAGTATCTTCCACGGTGGCCAGGGCGGCAATGGGAACCTGGCAGCCTCCCTCCAGGGCGCGCAAGTACGCCCTTTCCGCCCGGACGGCGGCAGCTGTGGGGGGATGGTTGATGGCGGCCACCAGTTCGGCCACCCGGCGGTCGCCGGCCCGGATCTCCACGCCGATGGCCCCCTGGCCTACGGCCGGCAGGCAGATGTGGTAGGGAATGGGTTCCCCGGGTACCTGGCCGTGGTTCAGTCGCTTCAACCCGGCGGCAGCCAGGACAATGGCCGTCAACCCGTCCCGTTTCATTTTAGCCAGGCGGGTAGGAACATTCCCCCGCAGGTCGACCAGTTCCAGATCCGGCCGGGCGTGGGACAGCTGGGCCTTGCGCCGCAGGCTGCTGGTCCCCACCCGGGCCTTATTGGGCAGGGTCGCCAGGGTATAACCCTCCGGAGAAATCAGGACGTCGGCGGGGTCTTCCCGTTGCCCGATGGCGCCGATTACCAGGCCTTCCGGCAGAGCCGTGGGCATGTCCTTCATGCTGTGGACGGCCAGGTCGATGGCCCCGTCCAGGAGGGCCAGTTCCAGTTCCTTGGTAAAAAGGCCCTTATCGCCAATCCGCGCCAGGGCCACATCGAGGATTTTATCCCCCCTGGTTTTAAGGGTCACCAGGCGGCAGCTAACCCCGGGCCAGGCCTTCTCCAGGGCCTGTATCACCCAGCGGGCCTGCCAGCGGGCCAGCTCGCTTTCGCGGGAGCCAACTTTAATTTCAATCAATACCTCCGGCCTCCTTCTTCCGTACCGCCATTTCCTGGCCGGGAAGGGTATTATCGACCCTCAGCTCGAAAAGTTCCTGCAATGCCTCTGCATAGAGGTGACCCCGGGGGGTAAGGGCGGCTGCTTTTAAATTGACAATAACGTCATGGAGGAGCTGGTTCACAATAGTCGTGGCCATGGAAGTGATTATCTTTTGCTCCCTGGGGGTCAATTGCCCCAGGCGGTTACAGGCCCGGCGCACCTCGGCGTTTTTAATAGCCCCGGCCTTCTCCTTCAGGGCCACAATGGTGGGCACGACATAGAGGGATCCCAGCCACTGGAAAAAGGCCTCCGCCTCGGCCGCAATAATCCCCTCCGCCTGCCGGGCCGCTTTTTTCCTTTCCTCCAGGTTGGCCAGGACCACCTGCTGGAGATCGTCAATGTCGTAGAGCTTGACCCCCGGCAGGTCGCCGGCGGCAGGTTCGATATCCCGGGGTACGGCGATATCAATGAGCATCAGGGGCACCCCGGGGCGCGCCGCCACAGCCCGGGCCACCTGGTCCCGGTGCAGGATATAATGGCTGGCTGCCGTACAGCTGATGACGATATCTGCCCGTGGTAAATAATCCTCCAGGGCGTTCAGGCGCACGGCCTGCCCGCCGATGGTGGCAGCCAGGGCCACGGCCCGGTCGTAAGACCGGTTGGAAACCAGAACAGTGGTGACGCCTTTATCCTTGAGATAACGGGCCGCCAGGGTGCTCATCTTCCCGGCGCCGATTACTAAAACCGTCCGGCCGTCCAGGTTGTCATGGAAAACCTGGCGTGCGAGTTCTACGGCCGCATAACTGACCGAAACTGTATTGGCATCAATCCGGGTCTCCGTGCGCACCCTCTTGCCGGCGTAAATAGCCTGCTGCCAGAGGGTGTTGAGGACGTTATTGGTAGTCCCCGTTTCCCGGGCCACCTGGTAGGCTTCGGCCACCTGGGCCAGGACCTGGTCTTCACCCAGGATCATAGAATCAAGGCCCGCAGCCACCCGGAACAAATGGCGCACAGCATGATGGGTGTTTAAGGTATAGAGATGCCCTTCCAGGTCTGCCAGGGCCAGCCTACAAGAGCGGCCCAGGAAGTTTTTAGCCGCCCTGAGGCCGGCTTCCTCCTGGTTACAGGCTATATATACTTCGGTGCGGTTGCAGGTACTTAGAATGACGCAACCCTCAACTCCGTCCTCTTCCCTTAGCTGGCATAAAGCAGTAGGCAGGCCGTGACGGGCAAAGGCCACCTGCTCCCGGATGGCTACCGGCGCCGTGCGATGATTTAGACCGGCGGCAACGATAAACACTGCTTGACCCGCTCCTTCGCCAGTTCTTCTTTACCCCTGGCCACCAGGCGGAATAAGATTTCATCACCGGCCAGGCGGCGCAGGAGTTCCTCCCGCCTTTTTTGATCATTGGGCCAGACGCTTTTGAGCAGGGGGCGTATTTCACCTAAAAAATCTAACCAGGGTCCGTATTCCGGGCCAATTGCAGCTTCCAGTTGCTTGCGTAACTGGCGGGCCAGGGCCGGGCTCTTGCCGGCGGTGGAGATGGCTATCTGTAAATCGCCCCGCCTCACCACTGCCGGGACGTTGAAGGTGCATAACTCCTGGTTATCGGCCACATTAACCAGGATGCCAGCCTGGTGGCAGGCTGCGGCTATCCTGGCGTTCAACTCGGGATTATTGGTAGCGGCAAAAACCAGGGTCATACCCTTCAGGTCACCCTCCCGGTACTCCCGCCGCCACCATACTACCTGGCTGGCCAGGGCCAGGTCGGCCAGGGTACGGGTAACCACGGGACTGACCAGGGTGATCCTGGCCCGGGCTTCCAGTAAATTCAAAACTTTACGTTCGCTAACAGCACCGCCCCCAATCACCAGGCAGGGGCGGCCGGTCAGGTTAATTACCAGCGGGTACAAGCTCATTAAAAACCACGCGTCCTTATATAATACGTCAGGCCCGTTAGGGTATCCCTGGCCACACCCGGAGGCAGGCAGGCTGCCTGCTTTCTGGCCCTTTCTAAATACCCCTCCGCTATATCCAGTGCATACTTAATACCGCCACAATCCTTGATGAGCTCGATTGCTTCCCGGATCTCCGCCTGGGTTTTATCCCTTTTCCCCAGAAGATGGATGAGTTTTTGCTTTTTGGGGCTGGCCTGCAGGGCATAAATGGCCGGTAAGGTTATAACCCCCTGACGCAGGTCGCTGCCAATGGGCTTGCCCAGCTGTTCCGGATCGGCAACCATATCCAGGACGTCATCGGTGATCTGGAAAGCCAGGCCCAGGTTGCGACCATAATAGCGCAAGTGGCGAATAGTTGCTGTGTCCGCTCCGGCAGCAATGGCCCCCAGCTGACAGCTGGCGGCAATCAACAAGGCGGTTTTGCGGTAAATGCGATCCAGGTAATCCCGCAGGGTGATGTCCAGGTCGAAGGCCGCTTCCAGTTGCTGGATTTCCCCCTGTACCATCTTCACACTGACGCTGGCCAGGACCGAGGGTATCCGCGGATCGTCATAGGTCGCTATCAGGATCAGGGAACGGGCAAAGAGATAATCACCGGTATGCAGGGATAACTCCTGGCCCCACCGGGCCCAGACCGTCGGTCGCCCCCGCCGGATAGGGGAAGCATCAATGACATCATCATGCACCAGGGTGGCCATATGGATCATTTCCAGGGCCACCGCCAGGGGCAAAATGCGTTCCAGGGGAGCGCCGCAACACCTGGCCGCCAGGATGGCAAAGGCCGGGCGGAGTCTTTTACCCCCCGCCTGGACCAGGTGGCGGGCGGCCTGGCTGAGGATCGGGTCCGGAGCGTCCACCTGCCGTAAGAGTTCAGCTTCCACCTGTTGTAAATCGGCTTGTACCTCTTGCCAGAGGGTTAGCTCCTTCATAATTTCATTATACCACCTGTAGCCTTTCTTGCCGAGTATTTTTCCCAGGCACGCTATTTAGCATCGCGTGTCTATCTTCCTTTTAAAAGAGAACAGGCAGGGTTTTCAGCTGGTCATACTGCCTGGCCAGGTCGGGGCTGGTCTTCTGGACTTCGGCCAGTAACTGGCTGGACCGGAGCCTGTCACCCTGGTGGAAGGCCAGGATGGCCTGCCACAGCCAGGCCTCGGCCTGCAAGTTGGCTTCCCTGGCAGCCGCTTCCAGGGTTATGGCTGCTTCTTTTTCTTGCCCCAGGAAGTATTGAGCGATCCCGGCGCGGAGCTGGATAGCGGGACTCAGGGCTACCCCGCCGGGTTGGTGAAGGTCTTTAAAATCTCCCAGGGTATCCACCCTGGCTTTTACAGACGCCGGCAGGGCCGCTGCTTTCTGGAACATCTGCCGGGCCCTATCCTTCTGTCCGGCCTGGAGGTAACTGATGCCGGCAGCATCGTAAACCTGACCCAAGTTTTCCCAGACAGCGCCGACCCAGGGAGCCAGTTGGCGGGCCCTTTCCATGGTAGCTACGGCCTGCTCGACCGACCCCTCCTGCCAGTAGACTTCAGCCAGGCGGTTTAAGATTGCCAGATTATAAGGTTCTTTGGCGCTGGCAGCCAGGGCCTGGTTCAGGGCTTCCTCAGTTTTGCCTTCTTGCAGGTAAATACTTGCCAGATCGCTGTTATAAGAAGCGGTAAAGGGGTCATAACGGCTGGCCTCTTCCAGGTGAGCAGCCGAAGCCGGCAGGTTATTGCGCTTAAGGGCGGCGGCAGCCTGGCGGGCGCTGGAGACCCCGGCCAGGTAAGAGCCGGCAAATAGAATCACTGCCAGGGTTGCCAGGGCGACGGCTGTTATACAGGGCAGCTGCCGGTTCTTAAATATCACCGTTGGGAGTGCCGGCTCAGGCCCCAAGCGCTGGCCTTCAAGGTTACGGGCCAGGCCGAAACAGGCCCAGAGCATTATCGACACCGCCCCCAGGGCCAGGTCAAAGTCAATGGCCGCGTGAAGTCCCAGGTTGACGGCAGCCGCGCCGACGGCCAGGGCCTGGAGGCGACCTTGACCCTGGCTGTACCGGTAGTTGCCGACCGTGACCAGGAGGAACAATAACCACACCCCTGCCATGACTACCAGGCCCACCACCCCCGCTTCTACGGCCACCTGGGCATAATCATTATGCACCTGGGTGGAGTTGTAGTAGTACCGCTGGTACTGGCGATAGGCTGCTTCCCAGCCGCCGCCGCCAAAGCCGAGGAGGGGGCGCTGCCGGACCATCTGCAGGGCATCCTGGGTCCAGATAATTCGCTCCCGGCTGCTCCTGGTCTCCAGGTTTATATCCTGGAGGCGAGATACAACCTGGGGCGGCAGGATTTTGCCCAGAACGCCGGGGACCTGTCCCCCGGTAGATGCCGCGCTAACTCCCAGCTGGTGCTGGACAAAGACGGCAGCGCCTCCTACCAGGATGGCCAGGATGGCCACCCCGGCTGCCATCCTGGCCCGGGGGGTCGTTAAAACCCTTCCGGCCCCTTGAATAAGCAACTGGCCAACCAGGGCCACCACCAACCCCAGGGTGAACCAGCCCCAGGCCGGCCCGTGGGCCTTGGCTACGGCCAGGGGGATAAAACGGGCAACTCCGACCAGGGCGGCGGCGCCGCAGGCCAACAGGTGGGCCAGGGTATTCAGCCGGTAGCCGCCGGGCGCCAGCAACCAGTACAGGATAACCACCGCCGGGAAAATCAGGAAGGCCCCCCGGGAGCCAGTCCCCAGGAAGACCATGAGCAAGAGGTAGTTGGCGGCAGCGTAGCCATAACGCCACCGGTTCCCGGCCCGGGCCCAGAGATAAAAGCCGATGATGCTGGCGGCGCCGACATAACTGGCCAGGGCGTTGGGATATTGCAGGGTGGAGAAAAAACGACCGCCAACAAAGCCGTCTTTGATGTAAACCAGATCAGTAGCCGCGAGGATCGCGGCCAGGGCCGCACCAACGCCGGCCAGGTAAAGGGCATGCAGCAGGTAAATGGTGCGCCGCTGCTCTCCCAGGCGCGAAACAAGCCAGTAGGTCAAAAAATAGAGCAGGATCTTGGCGATCTCGGCCATGGCCAGGCCCCGGCTGGCCGGTTTTATGGCCGCAAGTATATAGACCACCACCAGGGCAGCCGCCGCAAAATCAAGGGGCCGGTTGAGAAAGGCGATCTCCCGGCGGGAAAATTTCCACAGATAAGTAAAGAAAAAGATGACGGCAGCCAGTATCAGCGTCCAGCGCTGTTCCACCGGAAAAAACAGGCCGCGAAAGAAGGGCGGGTAAAAAAGAAGCAAAATTAGCCCGCTAAAGGCCAGGGTAAATAAGGTTCGATTACCCTTTTCCGGCCAGAATGAGTCTCCGGTGACCTGATCTTTTTCCCGGCGGTGCCAGGGGGCTGACTTATTACCAGCTTCGCTTTCCCGGGGCGCTTTATTTTCCTTCCTGGTTTTTTGCCCTTTATTGACCGCAATCTCCAGGGAGATAACCTTTCCCCTGTCGTGGTCGTTAATTTTCTTCTTATGTGCCATTGGGAGGCCCCTTTCCTATGACTGCTTTCTCTACCCTCTATTCATTCGCCGCTAATCAGCCTTTTCCTGCCAGCAAGCAGAATCAGTGCCCTGACAAGATTTTTTTGACGCCGCGACCGGCAGGTGTTATTCTTTAAAAAGAACAAGAAGAACAAGGCGCAACCAGCCCTGGAGGGAACTCTCCCACCAGGCAGTCTGGTAGTTTGCCAGCATCTCGGGGGAGAAAAAATGATGACATTAAGCATCCTGGCCCTGCTGGTGGCCGTTCTGCTAACAGTAAACTCCGGGTGGAACTTTATCCGCCGCACCGGTAAAAAAGCCAGGCGCCAGGCCCTCTATGCCCTGCTGGCATTCATCATTTCCGTTGTGGCAGCTGCCGGCCATCCCGGGGGAGGTCCGGGCCTGCCCGGCGGCTGGCAGTCCCAGCCACGCGACAAGGCCACGGTGCAGGCGCCAGCCGGTACACCCCTGTCGCGGGAATCCCAGACGAACCCTTCCCAACCCCGGGAGGAAGCCGGTAAATTACGCGTCCATTTCCTGGATGTAGGGCAGGGTGATGCCATCCTGGTGCAATTGCCCGGCGGTAAGAATATCTTAATCGATGCCGGCACCAATGAAGCCGGCCCTGCCGTGGTCCAGTACTTGAAACAGTACGCTGTAGTCAAACTTGATTATGTTATCGGCACCCATCCCCATGAAGACCATATTGGCGGCCTGGACCAGGTCATTAAGATTTTTCCGGTAGGTAAGGTTTATCTGCCCCGGGTGACCAACAATACGGCTTCCTACAGGGACCTTTTGCTAGCAATAAAAAACAAGGGTCTCAAGGTTACAGAGGCCCGGGCCGGAGTTAGCCTCCCCCTGGGCGACGGCGTCCAGGCCCTTTTTATCAACCCGGTAAAGGAAAATTATGATGATTTGAATGACTGGAGCGCTGTCCTGCGCTTGACTTATGGGCAAACCTCTTTTCTCTTTACCGGCGATGCCGGCAGCGCTGCTGAGGAAGGAATGCTGGCCAGCCGCCAGCCCCTCAGGGCCGATGTGCTTAAAGTAGCCCACCACGGCTCCCGTACCGCCACCGGAACTGCCTTTTTAAAGGCCGTAGCACCTGCATACGCCGTCATCTCCGCCGGTAAAGGAAATGACTACGGCCATCCCCATGCCCAGACCCTGCAGCGCTTGCAACAGGCAGGAGTTAAGGTGTACCGCACTGATCGCGATGGTACCATAACAGTCGTCTCCGACGGCCGGGAGGTAACCTTGCCCTGACGCTTGCAGCCCAGAACCGCCTCCTTCTCCGGCCAGTTCTCCCGGGCTACTCTCGGGAGACAATGACCCCAGGAAGATTCCGGTTTAACAGCGGGTTATACTGGGACTGGTAATTCGTATATGATAAAACAGCAAATGGTTCCCAGAAAGGAGCATTATAACCATGCGCCGCCAGGAATTGCTGGTTATTGACCGTTTTGAAGATGATATGGCCGTTATCGAATACGGCCGGCGCACCTTTATCCTGCCCCGCTCCCTCCTGCCCCGGGCCGCCAAAGAAGGTGATGTGATTAAGCTTGCCGTCGTCCTGGACCCGGAAGCCACCGCCAGGCGCAAAAAAGAAGTCCGCTCCCTGGCGGACGAAGTGTTTGAGAAAGAATAAAGGGGCGCCGGGATTATCCCCCGGCGCTCCTGTTGTTCCCGGGCTGCCTCAACAATAGTTATAATTGTATCTTTACGGCTTTTCCGGGCGATCTTTGCCGCCGGCTTTGCCTGCACCTTGACCAGGAGCCAGGAGTTCTTTGATCGCACCCAGGGACCCCAGAACATTGGCAGTCTCGTAAGGAATAAAGACTTTATTTTGGCTGTCAGCCAGCTTCGCCAGGGCTTCGATGGACTTCATGGTGAGCATCCTCTCGTCCATGTCTGCCTCCTTTAGGGCCTTCATTACCACCTCGATACGGTTGGCCTCGGCGGCGGCGACCAGTTTGATGGCCTGGGCCTGGCCCTCGGCTGTTTTGATGTTGGCTATTCTATCGGCCTCGGCCCGGAGAATCTGAGCTTCCTTTTCCGCCTCGGCCCTGAGGATCTGGGCCTGTTTGTCCCCTTCGGCTTTCTTGATCTCTGCTTCCCGCTGTCCTTCGGCCTGGAGGATGGCCGCCCGCTTTTCCCGTTCGGCCCGCATCTGGGCTTCCATGGCCTGGCGGATATCAGCCGGAGGATTGATATTCTTCACTTCGACGCGCTCTACCCGGACGCCCCATTTATCGGTGGCTTCATCCAGGACCAGGCGCAGGCGATTGTTGATCTCATCCCGGGAAGACAGGGTCTGGTCCAGTTCCATGTTGCCGATGATATCCCGCAGGGTGGTCAGGGTCAGGTAGTGCATGGCCCGCACCAGGTCGGCGATTTCGTAGGTGGCCTTAAAGGGGTCGGTCACCTGGTAGTAAACCACCGTATCGATTTCCATGGTGACGTTGTCCCTGGTGATCACCGGTTGGGGTTCGGAATCCAGGACCTGGACCCTGAGGTCGACTACGCGGCGAATACTGTCGATAAAGGGGATAATTATATTCAGGCCGGAGTTACAGGTTTTATAATACTTTCCCAGGCGCTCGACAATCAGGACCTGGGACTGGTGGACGATACGCACGGTCCGGCCCACCAGGGTCAGGGCAAAGATAATTAAAATGATTAACAGCAGGAAGGTCAGGATGTCACCCATTTAATAAACAGCCCCTTTCCAAGAATTATTTGGCATCCTTAACTAAAAGCTTGGCTCCTTCCACCTGGATCACCCGGACCGGGGCGCCGGCGGTAAGGATCTGGCCATCCAGGCTCCGGGCGGACCAGACCTCCCCGTTAACCCGTACCAGGCCCCGGTCGGCAGTTACTTCTTCTACGACATAGCCCTCCCGGCCGATCAGAGCCCCGGTATTGGAAGGCCGCCCCTGGTGGTTTAAAACAAGGGTCCTTTTCAGGATAGGTTGGACAAATACGGCCAGGTTAACGGAAATGACGACAAAGACCCCTACCTGGAAAGCGAGGGGCAATCCCAGGGCCATGGCCAGGGCTGCACCCAGGGCGCCCACGGCAAAGAGAATAAGGTAAAAGGTGAGAGAAAATATCTCGGCTATAATTAAAGCGATGGCAATTGCTACCCAGATTTGCCAGGCCAAACTCCTTCCCCCCTCTCCGGCACGATGTTAAAACCGTTACCTGGGTGTCATGTTACCTCTCCTTACCCATTGAGGGCCAGCCGTTAATACTGCGTCCGGTACCGCGACCTGCCGCTGCAAGATGGCTGCTGGTATAGTTCCATTATAACCTATTTTCGGGTCCAGAGGGGAAGATTAATCTAAATTTACAAGGCCAGCGTTAGCTAATCTCCATTTAAACTCTCATCCGTGTTTTTTTGAATAACCTGTACAAAAACTCGTACCCCCGGCTTTTCCCTCAAATGATAAAATAGTAATAACAGCTCCCAGGGGGGTCTGAGGGCCTTGTATTTTACCGGTCTGCAAATAAAAAAACGGCCCGGTCACATTGTCGTGGCCGCGCCCCACGATGGTGACGATGCTGATGGCCTTTCCGATGGCAATAGCGGTCTGATTGCCGCCCGCCTGGCCGGGCGCCTGGGAGCCAGTTTGGTCCTGGCCCGCAATCTCCGCCGCCTGGTAGATGTCAATAAAGACCCGGAGAATGTAGCTGATCCCCGGTTGGCAGCCTGGTGCCGCCGTTACCAGGAGCGCATCTTTCGTCCTCTGCCCATGCTGGTGCTGGAGATCCACGGGCATGTCAGCGGCCACTTCGACCTGGAGATTTCCACCGGCTACAGGGGTATCGACGCTGCCTATCGCGAGCGCCTGGAGCTTTACCGCCGGGACCTCCGGCAGGCTATAGACCACCTCTGGCTACCAGGCGGCCCTTTAGGAGAAATCAAGAAGCCGACCCTGGGCGTTTTCCCCCTTGATGCGGGCGTCAAGCTGAAGGCTACCCGTACTTATACCTTCCAATTGCTCCGCGCCCTGCGTTTGCTGGGATACCCTTGTTACGGCCTTCACGTGGAGATCCATCGTTACCTGCGCCTGTCCCCGCCGGGTGGACCGGACCTCCACGCCGCCCTGGTGGAAATTCTGGCCGCCGGGATTAAACGCTTTTTGCCAGGCTGATAAGGCTCCGGACCGCCTGATAGGCTTCCAGGTAATCACCACCTGTATAGGTAACGGTGACGGCGTTCAAGCGCTGGCAACGGGGCAGGATAGCTGCCGCCGCCGCCCGGGCCGGATCGTTAAACTTGATGGTCACCCTTGCCGGGGCCGGCGCCGGCAGGGGTTTAAGGTTTTTCCTGGCCAGGGCCTTAAGCATTCCCTGGAGAATTTTCGTCCGGGCCTGGCGGTGGGATAATGAACGGACAGCATGGTAATTCAGGGCTTCCTTTACAATAACTATTTCTATGTTCCCCAGCAATTTTCTAGCCTCGCCGGCCAGGACCTGGTCCCCGCTGACCAGTACCACCGGGACGCCGAAATAACCTGCCAGCAGGGCGTTCAGGCCCAGTTCCCCCATTTCCTGCCCGTTGACCTCCAAACGGTGAACTACATCACTATAAGTATGGGCCAGGACACCCGGACTGCCGGCCCGGGCATGGTAACCCAGGAAGCAGGCCGCCGTAAAACCGCGGTCGATGCCCTCCATCATCCCCAATCTTTTCGGTGTGCCGCTGATTAGTTGGGCCCCGGGATGCAGGTTCTCCACCAGAATGTTGCGCATCCCGTCGTGGGCATCATTTACACAAACGGTAGTAGCCCCGGCCTGCAGGGCTCCGTGAATGGCGGCATTTACTTCTGCCGTCATTAACTTCTGGCAACGGGCATATTCCGATCCCCCCCTGGCTTCCACCTGTTCCCAGGCGCATATACCGGCAACTCCTTCCATATCGGCCGATATGTAGACCCGCATCCCTGCTACCCCCACTTGAAGTCTTATGTATAAAAGGGCCGACCGGCCCTAGGAGCAGCTCCTTCAAGCCTTCTGGATATAGTGGTAACCGAGCCTGGTGATATGGTAGCCGATGGTCTCCAGGTTCATCTGGGGTAAGTTATAAGTCACCGTCACCCGCCGGTACCTGGGGATAATATTTACACTTACCACCCCTGGTAAATTGCGCAGGGTATTGCCGATCTTCTGGCAATCCTCATCTGTTTTCATATCACTGATGATGAGGGTCATGGTTACTTGCCTGTTTTCTGATGTATAACCATACTGCAAATTTTGAAATCGCTGTTGTAATATTTCCCAGGCCTGCTGGCTATACCAGCTCATTTTAAATCCTCCTCTTTTATCAGATGAGCAGCCTGCTCACCTGCCTCCACCTCAGGGACTCAGACGCCGGAATTCCACCCCTCTCTGGAGAAGCAGGTAATCTATAAAAGAAGGTGTAATCCTTCCCGGGTCGTAGATTACTTTCACCAGATTACCGCCCTGCTGGGGCAACTGGATCTCCCTGACCAGGGACGCGAGGGCGTAATAAACGGTTTCCCGGATAGTCGGGGTTTCGATGTGAGGGATAATATAAGTGACTTCCTGATATTGAGGGGATTGGAATTTCTCCTGGCGGGCGTCAATCCACATCCTTACCCTGGGCTCCACTCCCTATTCACCTCCTGCTCTCTGCCTTTATATCTTATGCATTTGCCCCTCTTTTGCTAGCCCGAGAAAAATTACCAAAATATCCCTGAATTCACTTCCCCGGGTTCATCCCACCCGTCACCGACATATGCTGTAATAGTGATTCTATGAAATGAGGGGTGAAAGATGGTTAAGATTTTGCTGGGCAACCCTCCCCTGTCTTTGTGGGAGCTTGATGATTTCAGTAAAGCCATGTTACCGGCCCTCTGCCGCAATCTAGGTCTTAGTTACCTGGAAGATGATGAAGGAAACTTGATCCTGGAGCCGCCTCTGGGTAATAAGACGATTGTTTTACGCCCTTTACCAGGTCCTGATAAGGGGTTTAACACCCTGTTAACCTCCGTGAGCCAAAAACTCCAGGGCCTGGGGGCAAATGTTTTAATTTTACCGGCCACGGCCAGGGACGGGCGGCTCTTCCGCCTCTGGCAGACCCAGGTTCTCTTTGCCTTTTCCCAAAAGGATACTTCCGGAATTGAGCCAGGCCTTCGTTTTTTTTACGCCCTCAAAAAGCGGGATGAAAGCCTGGGCTTGATAGCCTCTCTGGTGCGGGCTATGTTAACTTCAGAGAATCCTCCCTGTTACTCCATTCCAGGTCCGTGGGAACATTTTAAGAATTTCCGTTACTACCATCTCTTGAATAATGCCGGTGTGCCCTCGGTCCTGATTGAATTCTGCCAGGTAGAGCTCGACGCGGCTTTTATTAATAACCTGACGGTTTGGTTAGTTAACGGTCTTACCGAGTACTTCCGGGAACCCCTGGATGAAGATACTGTCGTCAAGCTCCAGGCCATGTTGTCCGGCTGGCGTGATACCTTCCTGCAGTCCCGGCCATCAAAAGAGAGGCCCTCCGCGACAGGCCGGTCGGCGGCTAAACTCGAGGACCCTCTCCCGGCGGAAGAAAAAATAACTCCCCGGGATGCCACAATAGACATAGCCGGGGAGGGTACGGTTCAGGATGACGCAACCCCAGCAGGTATAAATGCCGGGGTTGCAGGAGAGCCCCCGGAGGTGCCGGTTATACCGGAAGAGCAGGAAAAAAGCGAATCAGCACCAGAAAAGTTAACTATCGCCACTGCAGAAACCGTAAAAGAAGGGCAAGACCTCCCGGAAGCTGAAGAAACCACGATAAATGAACCGGCCCTACCCTCAAGTTCAGAAACAGAGGAGGTACCTGCCAGGATATCTTCGAAGTCTAAGGGCCAGCCCGAAACCCCTTCTCTGGGTGCGAGCCAGCTCGAGCCGGAGAACGCCACCGCCAAACCGGCACCAGTTCAGTCCCGTTCGGAAACCTCACCCCTGGCTACGGCAACAACTGGCTCGCCTGCACCGGAGCCTGGCATGGTGCCGGTAACAGAAACGCTTCCCGGTCGTCCGGAGGCTTTAACCCCAAGGAACAAAAGCCGCCACCGGGGCAATACCTTCGTCCCCCCGGGTGACGGGCCGGTATTTATCTTCCAGCGGCCGACCGAGTTAGCATCCTTTCCCTCCCCTTTCCCGCAGGAGGTACTGGAACGAATGCCACCGGCAGCAGTCCAGAGCACCTTCAACACCACTATCCCCAGCATAAAGCCAGAAGCTTCTACTATATTTGCCAGGCAGGAACCTCAACCAGTACCGCCAGATTTACCGCTCTTCAACCCGGAACCGGCTAAACCGCAACCCCCGGCAGGCGGTAGCGATACAACCCTGGTAGAATTGAAAAATTTAAGTTCTGCCATCCTGGCCCAGGAACAATTACAGGAACCCCAAAACGGCGAAGCACCGTCAATTTGACGGTGCTTCTTACTACCGGCTGGGAATGTTTTTTGCTAGAAACACTGGGCAGGTGGTGCCGGCGGGCAGACACCGGGAGCCACCACGCAGGGGGCCGGAACACAGAAGCCGTAGCTGGGGACCAGGAGCTGGACAGTGAGGATGGTCTTGATAACTACACAGACCTGGAAGTCGCAGGTAACGGTAATGTTGCCGACACCAACGGCGGAAACTACGCAGTTGCAGAAGAGGAGAGTGCTCTCACCGCAGTCGACGGTAACGCCCTCGGGGGCACACAGGGTTACAATTTTCGTAAAGGTAAAGACGCGGTTGGCAGTCTCCGTTGCGGCGTTGGGGTTGGTCAGGGTCACCGGTACGGAAACGACAATGGTCAGGGTGGCAAAGTTACCGGTGGTCGGGGTGCGGTTAATGACGTTGCAGGTAATCGGCCCGGCCTGGGCACAGGGGATGGGCTGCCCGACGGTAAAGGTACCGGTAACAAATTCTCCGGTGAGGCCGGTAGTTACAGTCGTATCCCGGCTGCGGCTTTCAACCTGGAAGCAGCTGTCATAGACCTTGTCGACCACAATGCATTCGATCCGGGTCGGGGGCGGGCAGCCCTCGGGCGGACATACGCCAGGACCAACTACTTGCTGCTAGGTGCTGACTTCATCAGCCATTTTTTTACCTCCTCGAGGCAAAGTTTTACTGGTTATTGCCTGGTATATAATATTGTCCTTACTGGTTGGATGTTACCTGGAAGATAATTTTCCTGCCTGTATAGCATATGCATTGGTTAGGTAGATGGGGTTTTCACGGGGAGGTGAGGTGGTGTTTACCTCTTTAATCGCTGCTGAAGACAGCTGGCAACTGGTTTGCAGCCAGGGGATTTTAAGATACAGGTATACTGCCACCGGCCGGCCCATGGCCAACCTGTTGTCCTATAAGGCGGCCATTGACCGGGGCGGCTGCCTTCATGTTATAGTAACCTTGACTGATAGACGGTTGATCTACGCCCGCTGGCGGGGCAACCGCTGGGAAAGGAGCGGGTTGCCTGTTAAGGGTTCTGTTCTGGACCTGGCCCTGGACACCTGCGGTAAACCCCACTTGCTTCTATCCAGAGCCCCGGGAACTGAAATCTATCATTTATACCGGAGTGAAAATGCCTGGCGCCGGCAGGTGCTACCCTTTCGCCTGACCGGCCCGCCCCTGGTACTGAAACCCCTGCCCCGGGATCGACTTTTCCTTGCCGGCCATCATACCACCAGGGAAAGGGGCCAGGTATTTTTAACAGTTTACTCTCCCACCACCGGCTGGCAGGAACCGCGAGCTTTACAGGACACGGGGCCGGAGGAGAAAATCTGCGGCTACTGGTATCAGGGGTATCTTTATTTCTTATCGTGGCGAAAACAGGAACCGGGGTACGGATTATATTTAAACCTGGTCGACCCTGACGGGGATAACCTGGAGTCTCTATACCTGGGCACTCTGAGTGACCCCCCGGATGATCAACCGGTGCTTCTCGGCCGGGATGATACCCGCCTTTTTCTCTGGACTTCCAGCAGCCGCCTGGCTTTTTGTTTTTCCCGGGATAGAGGGAGAACCTGGTCTCCTCCCCAGAGCGCCTATTTCTTTTTCCCGGCCCGGATTAAAAGGGTGGAGGGGCCGGATGGCCCCTCCACCTGGCAGGTAGCTTTCACCAAAATCAACGGCCTGGAGCTTGACTGGCCCCTGTTAATCGACTTTAACCCCCTGTTTTCTTTATGCAAGGCAGTCCTGGTAAAGCAAGTATTGAAGGCTTTTCCCGGAAACAGCATTTTAGATAATAATTGGGACGATGGCTCCCAGGAACAGGGGCCCAAAGGCGAAGGGGAAGCCTGCCGCGGCTCCGATTAAAAAGACTGGGTCCCTGTCCATCTTGTCTTCTATCATGTGGTGGCACATCATCATGTCGTGGAACATGGGCATCATTTCGACTGTCTTGAACTCCTCCATTTCCCGGTAACGGACCATTAAAACCACCCGGTCTTTACCATAATGCCTGGGGTCCGGGAGGCCACGGGCGATAACCAGCAGTTCGCGTTTTTCGATATCGATCATTCCCATACCCATGGCCCCGGAGCAGTGGTGGGTGGGATGCATCATGAAGCAGTGGCGCCGGGGCATTGTCGTTAGTGTCAGGGGAATGCAGAGGCGCTGGCCGGGAAATATCAAATTGGGATCTTTAATATGCGGATTAGCTGCCATGATCCGATCTACGGTGGTACCAAACATGCTGGCAATGCCGCTCAGGGTATCGCCGGGCCGGACCACATAAATAAAGCCGTTGGGGCAGGTCACCGGAGCTTGAGCCGGGATGCAGAGGACCTGGCCGGGGAAGATAAGGTTCGGGTCCCTGACCTGGGGATTGGCGGCTATCAGGGCGTCCAGGCTGACATTAAACTTTTGGGCTATAGTATGCATAGTATCTCCGGGTTGGACGGTGTAGAGGAAGCCTCCAGGACAGGGTCCGGGGGGCACTGGAGCCATCCTGGGAATACAGAGGACCTGACCGGGGAAAATAAGGTTCGGATCCCTGACCTGGGGATTGGCGGCAATGAGGTCGTTTAAACTGATTCCAAACCTCCGGGCAATGGAAAACATGGTATCGCCGGACTGAACAGTGTAATGAAAACCACCCGGGCACGGGGGCCGTATATGGCTACGCTGGGCTTCCGTCTCATTTACGGCTGTTGCTTCCGCCCTTTTTTCTTCATCACTCATGGGGCCGATCTCCTTTCCTTAGCAGCATAATTTGCTAGTATAAGGTATGAAACCGGCCGACCTTTGGTGCTAATATTTTTCTTCACCGGTCCCTGGCCCCGTAGAGGGCACCGCCAGCAAGGCGCAGCATTTCTCCGGTGTTTACCGGACAGCAGCCACGGCGAAGGCAGCTATTCTTATTGAGATAGTAACGGGTATTTCCGGCGCAGTTCCCAGCCCTTATCCGGGCTGCTTTCTGGCTCAATGAAGTCATAGAAAAAGGGCTAGACTCCAAAAGGGGTAGCCCTCAGCCCATCAGAAAGTTAGTTTTTAACCGGCGGGGTTCCAGTAATTTTAGCCAGGAGCCTGGCCAGGGCGGCGGCCAGTTCCGCCCGGGTGGCCGGCTGGTCGGGACGGAAACTGCCGTCCGGGTAACCGGCCATGATACCGGCGGCCAAAACCTGACGGATGGCCTCCTCGGCCCAGTGACCCTGGATATCGCCGGGTGCGTTAACCAGCAGGCCCAGGTAGGCCGCCAGGCCCTTAAAAATGGCCAGGGCCAGGGCCTGGCGGGTTCCCGGCGTGGCCAGAAGGGACGCCGTCGCCGGGTTGCTGATGAACCCCATCTCCACCAGGACCGCCGGGGCCTCGGTTTCTCTGAGGATATAGAAGTTAGCTTCCCGTACACCACCGTCCGGCCAACCGGTGGCGGCCACCAGCTCAGGCTGGATGGAACGGGCTATCTTCTCCGCCTGTCCCCCGGGGGCCAGGATAAAGGTGCTGACGTAATTCGCAGTGGTGCTGTCAGCGCTATTGACATGCAGGCTAACCACCACGTCGACCTGCTCCCGGTTAAAAAGCTCCGCCCGGCTGGCCAGAGAAACATCCTGGTCCACCGTGCGGGACATGATCACTTCCAGGCCCGCACCCTGCAGCCTTTGCCGTAAATCCAGCCCCACAGCCAGGGTGACATCCTTTTCCTGGAGCCCATCAGCAGCTACCGCCCCCGGATCGCTGCCACCGTGGCCGGGATCAATACCAATTCTGGTCATTATGAACACCCCCAACCTATGATATGCTTGCAGTCTATCATAGGCGCCGGGAGCCGGTGGGGGCAAGATTCGTCCTCAACCGGTTACGCTTTTCCCTTGTCCTTTATTCCCTGCTTTACGACCCCGACGGTTCCCGGTTTGGTCATGGCGGCCGGGGTTAAGACGCTTTCCAGTTCGCCAGAGGTCAAATACCCTTTTTCTAATACAATTTCTTTTATTGATCGGCCGGAAACCTCGGCTTCCCGCACTACTTCCGTGGCCTTCTCGTAGCCAATATAGGGCAGCAGGGCCGTAGCCAGGGCCGGGCTCACGGCCAGGAGTTCCTGGCAGCGCTCCGGGTTGGCGGTTATACCCGTGATACACCCGGTACGGAAAATCCGGGCCGCTGCCGCCAGCATGGCCAGGGATTCCAGCAAGGCATGGGCAATAAGGGGGGCAAAGGGATTGAGCTCCAGCTGGCCCTGACTGGCGGCCATGGCGATTAAGGTATCATTGGCCATGACCTGCATGGCTACCTGGCTGACCATCTCCGGGATGACGGGATTGACTTTGCCGGGCATAATAGACGATCCCGCCTGGCGTTCCGGCAGGTTGATCTCCGCCGGGCCGCCCCGGGGGCCGGCGGCCATAAAACGCAGGTCGGAGGCTATTTTGTGCATGGTAACGGCGGCAGCCTTGACCAGACCAGAGACCTCCACAAAGACGTCCATATTCTGGGTCGCGTCGATCATATTCTCCGCCCGGGCCAGGCCTATTCCCGTAAGGCGGCGCAGGTAGTCGTTGACCAGGTAGATGTACTTCAGGGGGGCGTTAAGGCCGGTACCGGTGGCGGTTCCGCCCAGGTTTACCTGGCGCAGGCGCTCTTCAACCTTATACAGGCGCCAGCGGTCCCGGGAAATGGCCTGGGCGTAGGCGCCGAATTCCTGCCCCAGGGTTACCGGCACGGCGTCCTGGAGCTCGGTGCGACCGACTTTGACCACCCCGGCAAAGGCGGCCTCTTTCTCCTGGAGGGCTTCCTGGAGCTTGGCCAGTTCGTCCGCCAGGGGCAGCAACAGGCGGATGGCCGCCACCCGCATGGCCGTGGGGTAGACATCGTTGGTGGACTGGTGCAGGTTAACGTGATCGTTGGGATGGATGGTAGCATAATCGCCTTTGGAGTGACCCAGGATTTCCAGGGCGCGATTGGCGATTACCTCGTTGACGTTCATATTGGTGGAGGTACCGGCGCCGCCCTGGTAGGCGTCGAGGAAAAACTGGTCGGCCAGTTCACCCCGGGCCACTTCCTGGCAGGCGGTGATAATGGCCCGGCCCTTTTCGGCCGGCAGGTAACCCAGGTCCAGGTTAGCCCTGGCGGCGGCTTCTTTTACAGTAGCCAGGGCTTTAATCAATTCCGGGTGGACCCTGGCCCGGCTGACGTTGAAGTTTTCTGCGGCCCGCAGGGTATGGATGCCATAATAAGCGTCAGCCGGTACTTCCCTGGTGCCCAGCAGGTCGTGTTCCTGGCGCGTAGACATGGCAATCCCTTCCTCCAACCCCGATTTAGCAAACAAAAAGCGACGGGCCAATCAAATGCCAATCGCATCCGGGATAATCTAGCGATAATATGCCTGCCGGTCGCTTTACAAGTTCCTCAGGGGATCACCATCAGTTTTTAACGTAAGGCCGGCCAGCTATTTTTGCACAAAGATATGGGCGTCCCCGGGTAGGGCCAGACCGGCGGCTACTTCCACGGCTTTGATTATGCCCGGTAGCACCGGGCAGGCAGCATGGGGGCAGTACTGGAAAAATAATTCCCGCAGGCGGCTGTTGCCTTTGAAGCTAATCTCCTCCAGGGGGTTAAGGGTGCCCAGATCTGCGGCAATCTTCTGGATATTGGGACAGGTGGTGTTAAGATTCAGGTCGCAGGAAAACATGTCCGGAGCTTCAGCCTGGATCTCGGTTTGGAAGCCGCAAATGCCTGCTTCGACTTTTACCTTAGCCATAAAGCAACCCCTTTCTTTCCGCCTCCCTGCCGGGGCTGAAATATCCTTTCTTCCTTCACCGGCTTTCCCGTTAAGCCTGGCGGTTGCCGGGATGGTCCTGCATGTACCGCAGAAAGATGGCCGCTGTGGCCAGGTTGGTAGCGGCCGGTACATTATGAACGTCACAGATGCGCAGAAGGGCGTTGATATCCGGTTCATGGGGCTGGGGCGTCAGGGGATCGCGCAGGAAGATAACCAGATCCAATCGTCCCCTGGCCACCAGGGACCCCATCTGCTGGTCGCCACCCAGGGGACCGGACATAAGCCGGTAAACCTTCAGGCCGGTGCGCTCCATAATCCTTTTCCCGGTAGTACCGGTAGCCACCAGGCGATGGCCGGCAAATAACTCCTTATGTTCATCAACAAAGTTAACCAGGTCATCCTTCTTGCGATCGTGGGCAATGAGGGCAATACGCATTATTTTATCCTCCGCAGACGTTTCTTATTCCGGCCGGCCTCGTTTTCATCTCCCCAATGTAGCAGCTTATGGTTGACCCCTGAACATGTCGTCCGCCCTGCTTTAAAAAATGCCAGCCATAGGATAGATTATTTATTCGGCAAGGATTCACTTTTTCCTCCTGCTATAGAAAAGCTTTTCTATAATTAAAGCCCCTGAGAACTTACTTTTTCAACCATCCTTATACCAGAGAGTCTTAATAATCATCTGGATTGTAAAGACCTCGCCAGAGCTCCGGCGGGCAAAGTGCCTTGAGGGTTATTTCCGCGTAACTATGGCAGCCGGCAAAGGGGGTTGGCTGCCAGTCAGAGGGGCGTACTCCTGGCGGCGTAGTTTTTTGCCGTGCCAGCCAGTAACGCACCAGTTCGTCTTCACCCGTGTTGACGATCCTCTCCCGAAGCAACCGGGCCGGCCGGGTGAGGGGAGAACAGAAATAGGTGCGGCAGATTAGAGGCCGGTAGTTATAAATCCGGCAGCGGCGGCGTCGGGGTTCCAGGAGAAGGCAGTAACCCTCGGCATCTGTCCGGAGGGTAATATCCACGGCCCGGCCTGCCAGGTGCACCTGGCAATATTTTTCCAGGACTTTGGGAAAAGGCAAATCCTTCCCGGTAAGGTCCCTTATCCCCTGTTGTAACCCGTACACGTCTATAATGGTAAGGGGGAGGCGCCCGCCGCAGCAGTGGTCGCAACCCAGGCAGTCGCCATCCGGGTTATAAGGGCGGAAGAGGCGGGCTGGCTCCAACCCTTCAACGGCTGTAATATAGTCAGCTACCCTGGCGCCGGGAGTTAAAACCTGCAGGTCATATCCCTGTTTGCCGTTAACCCGCCAGTAACGCGCCCGGACATGGTTCTTGTGCTCACCTGGCATCAATGTTTAATCACCCGATCGCTATTTATTCCCCCAGCCATTCCATCAAAGCCAGGGGGAAGGGTTCCAGGGCCCGTTCCAGGACACCGTGGACGAAGGCCAGGAGGACACCATAGTTTACAATGGAAACCCCGGCTTCTTTGGCCAGCTGGATGCGATAGAGCATTTCCCGGCGATTGATCATGCAGCCGCCGCAATGGATAATAACCTTATAACTGGCCACATCCTCGGGGAAACCGCCACCGGAATACCAGGTGAACTGCAGGTCTCCGCCAACATACTGGCGCAACCAGCGGGGTATCTGCACCTTGCCGATGTCATCGGCCTGGCGGTGGTGGGTGCAGGCCTCGGCAATCAGGACTCTATCCCCCGGTTGCAGGTTTTTGACCGCCCGGGCACCCCGGACCAGTTCTACCAGATCCCCTTTATAGCGGGCGAAAAGGATGGAAAAGGAGGTCATCCAGACGCCCGGGGGCGTGTCGGCAGCTACTTTGAGAAAGGCCTGGGAATCGGTGATAACAATCTTCGGCGGCGGGATCTTCGCCAGGGCGAGCTTTAGTTCCCGCTCTTTGACCACCAGGCCCATGGCATCGTGGTCCAGGAGGTCGCGCAGGGTCTGAACCTGGGGCAGGATCAAGCGGCCTTTGGGTGCCGCCAGGTCGATGGGCACCACCAGGACGGCCATTTCCCCTGGGCCCACCAGATCGGCAACGATGTACGGTTCCTCGAAGCCGGCCGGGGCGGCCTTGATGAGCTCTCCCTTTAATTCTTCTATACCCTGGCGGGTCAGGGCGCTCACTGGCAGGACCCGTTGCCCCAGGGTTTTTTCCAGGACGGGGAGAAGTTCCATACCGCCCTGATCGATTTTATTTAAGACTATCACCAGGGGCAGCCTTTCTTCCTTTAAACGCTGCTGCAGCTCCAGCTCGTAAGGGCCGGCTCCGGCAGCCGGGTCCAGGACCAGGATGGCCAGGTCGGTGCGGCGTAATACTTCCAGGGTCTTCTTGACCCTCAGGGTGCCCAGTTCCCCCACGTCGTCAATGCCGGCCGTATCGATAAGGACTACCGGCCCCAGGGGCAGGATCTCCATGGATTTTATGACCGGGTCGGTGGTCGTCCCGGGTACGCTGGAGACCACCGCCAGGTCCTGGTTGGTCAGGGCATTGATCAGGCTGGACTTACCTGCGTTACGGCGGCCGAAGATGGCTATATGCAGGCGGTTGCCCCGCGGCGTTGTGTCCATCAAGCTCACCCTCTTAAAAAAAACGGGAGCTTAACTCCCGTTTAACTGGCCTGTTGCGTTGCTTTCTCTTTATCGGGGTTGTTGTTACCGCCGTCGATCTTAGCCGCTTCTTTGATCTCCTCGGTTACCGAATTGGTTGCGTTCTTAAATTCCCTGATACCCTTGCCCAGGGCGCGGCCTACCTCGGGCAGCTTGCCGGGACCGAAGATAATAAGGGCCAGGATTAGAATCAGGATTAACTCAGGAGCTCCGAGACCAAACATCTTCTTCACCTCCTGCCTGGCATATTGTACAACTTTCGGGAGCAAATTTAAATACCTTCTTGCCGGACCTTTTCTTCCCGCTTGCGGCGGGCCAGGTAGGATATCCAGATGCTGGCTTCATAAAGCACTACCATGGGCAGCGCCATGAGGGTCTGAGAAACCATATCCGGTGTCGGGGTCACAACGGCAGCTACAATGAATATTATTAGAACGGCGTATTTGCGGTTTTTAGCCAGAAACCCGGGGGTCACCAGACCCAGGTGAGTCAAGAGCATAATGATCAGGGGCAATTGGAAAACCGCGCCGAAGGGCAGGACAAACATACTCAGGAAACCGAAATACCTGGAGATGGTAATAAAGGGCATAAAACCTTCGCTGGCGGTCACCAGCAAGAAACGTACCGCTGCCGGGAAGACAACCAGGTAACCAAAGACTACCCCGCCCACGAAGAGGATTATCGAAGCCGGCATGAGCATATATACCAGCCGTCTCTCATGGCTGTGCAGGGCCGGCAGGACGAAACTCCAGACTTCCCAGAGGATAACCGGCAGAGCCAGAAAAATGGCTGCTACGAAACAAATCTTTATCGTCGTGAAAAAGGCTTCCCATGGGGTAATAAAGACCGGCTGGATACCCAGCTCCTTCATGGGGCGCAGGATTAAGGCCAGGAGTTGTTCCCGGAAACCGAAGTAGACGGCGATTGTAGCTATAACCAGGGCAATAATCGATACCAGGAGTACCCGGCGCAGGGCTTCCAGGTGTTCGGTCAGGGTCATGGACTTATCTTCCATCACTGCACCTCCCTCCCCAGGCTACTCCCATTATAACCTTACCCTCCCGGGAAAGCAACGTGAATTTTTGCGTTTATATTCTTTATACCTTTACGCCTACGTGGACGGCTACAATGCCCCCGGTCAATTCAAAATATCGGGCTCCGGTAAAGCCCAGGTCGTGAAAATACTGCAGGACTTCTTCCTGGTGGGGGTAACCCTTGAGGGACCGGGGCAGGTAGCTGTAAGGCCCGTCCTGGCCGACGCCCAGGCGTCCCAGAAGGGGTACCAGGTGATCGAAATAAAGGTAGTAGACCTGTTTAAAAATAGGACGTGAGGGTTTGGCCAGTTCCAGGGAAACCACCCGGCCGCCGGGCCGGACAACCCGCTGCATCTCCGCCAGACCACCCTTGACATCGGGGAGATTGCGCAGGCCAAAGGCGATGGTGGCGCAATCAAAGGTATTGTCGGCAAAGGGCAGGTTCATGGCGTCGCCTTCCACCAGTTCCACCGCTACGCCGTAGGGACTGGCGGCCAGGCGGCGCCGGGCCACCTGGAGCATGGCCGGAGAAAAATCCACGCCTACTACCCTTCCCCCCGGGGTAACAGCCCGCGCCAGCTCCAGGGAAAGCATTCCGGTACCGCAGCAGACGTCCAGGGCCCTGTCACCGGGCTTAAGGCCCGTGCGAGCAACGGTAAAACGCCGCCAGCTCCGGTCGCAATTAAAGCTGAGCAGGGTGTTCAGAAGGTCATAACGGTGAGCAATGGTGTCAAATATCCCGCGGACGTATTCCTCTTTGGTCATAGAACCATCACTTTTCTTACGGGTAGTCTGCCGTTTAAAAATAGAAAAATTTCACCCAGTCCCTCCCGTACCGGTCCTGGAGGCAGGTCGGCTATGACCCGGGAGGAATGGGGCGGTACGGCCTCACCGTTCCACAGACGTCCCAGCATCAGGCCAATTTCTTGCCAGGTCCGGGCTTCCCGGGGTCCCGTCTTACCAAGCTGGCTGCCCAGGCGGGAAGCCTCCGTAGCCAGGCTCACCCTGCCGCTATCCTTTTCCGGACAGGCGGACCCGCCGGGAACAACCGGCCCGGCAGCAGCTTGCTCCTGCTGGCGGGCGGCGTCCAGGTGCAGGTGGCAGATCAGCCGTGATAAGGGTTCCAGGAACTCCAGGTTACCATCCCGGCAGAGGAGGTCAAAAAAACGGGTATAAAAATAGTCACCCATAAGGGTTTGCATGGCGACGCCCTGGTTGACCCGGCTGTGAATGAGGGAAGCCAGGAAGATCAATTGAAACACGGCTGCCAGGGATAAAGCCCTGGGGCCGAAGTAACCCTGGCCGTGGGCACTTAAAAGAACAAGGGCCGGCAGGAAATCCCGATCTATTTCATTCAAGGTGGGCAAAACAAATCCCAAAAACTGATCTTTACGCCAGCTTGTTTCTTTATCGAGCCGCCGGCGAACCATCTCCAGTTCCGGTTGCAAAAAATGAAACAGGGCCTGCAAAATTAGCCCTCCCCCACAGGAGATATGTATATCCTACTTCATATTCTACCTTAAAAGATTTATTCCTGCTAGATTAAGGCTTAAAAATGCCACAGGCCCTGCACGTTTTCCCCATGCAAGGCCTGTTAGCCACTACCTTTAGTTGTAGGTAATAAAATAAATATCCCTCCTACAGATTTACCGCTGCCGCCTGTGGAGGTTCGATGACGCCCCGCTCAATTTCGGTGGCGTGGACATCAGCTGCCTTGAATTTCTCCGTTAAGTAACGGCAGGCATCCCAGGGGTTTACCCTCTCCCCACAGGTAAAAACATCTACGGCAGCATACCCTAACTCCGGCCACGTGTGGATTGCCAGGTGCGATTCGGAGATGACCACCACGCCGCTGACACCCTGAGGGCTGAATTTATGGAAGCAGACTTCGCGGATTTCGGCGCCGGCTTCGAGGGCGGCTTTGACCATGATTTCTTCAACCTTTTTAATGTCATTCAGGATCTCGAAGCTGCATCCATAAACCTCAGCTAAAACATGACGGCCCAATGCGCGCAATTATCATTCCTCCTCCAGGATAAAAGTCTGGCATGACTTCAATCAAATCCAATTGTAACCGCCCTGCCCCTTAATGTCAACTAAAATTCGCAGTCGATGTCGGATAAAGTTGAGGGCCTGTCTGCCTTATAAAACAAGCAGCCTGGTACACACCAGGTCGCTTTCGAATCTTTCACCCGTACAATTCCAATAGAAACTATTTCGCACCTTCGTAATGGGAAGGACGCCCCGGGTTTAATTGTACTTAACTGACGAGGACAAGTATTACCGTATCATCTCCGTACCCACTCCGTCATATCAACGTATAGATCATAAAGTTATATTTAAATACCTCCTATTTCCGGGCCACGTCGTGGCCCCCGAACTCGTGGCGCAGGGCGGCGACCACCTTGGTAGCAAAGCTCTCCTCCTGTTCAGAGCGGTAGCGCATTACCAGGGCTGCCGTAATTACCGGCGCCGGTACCTTCAGCCGCAGGGCTTCTTCTACCGTCCACAGGCCTTCGCCCGAAGAATAGGCGATATCCTTGATACCATCCAGGGTATTATCTTTAGCCAGGGCATTTTCCATCAGGTCCATGAGCCAGCCGCGGATGACCGACCCGTGGCGCCAGACCCGGGCCACTTCCTTCAGATCCAGCTTGAAGGGTGCGCTGGCCAGGACTTCCATGCCCTCGCCGATGGCCTGCATCATACCGTATTCAATGCCGTTATGGACCATCTTGACATAGTGGCCGCTGCCGGGCGGACCGGTATGGAGATAACCCCCGGGTACGGTGATATCTTTGAATAAAGGTTCCAGGTACGCGAAAACCTCGTCCTCGGCCCCAACCATGCAACAGGCGCCGTGGCGAGCCCCTTCTACACCGCCGCTGGTGCCGGAATCGGCGAAGCGGATGCCCCTTGCCTTTAAAAATTTATAACGGCGCAGGGTGTCCCGGTAGTGAGAATTACCCCCGTCGACGATAATATCCCCGGGAGCAAGCGAAGGGACTAATTGCTCAATAACCTCGTCCACGGCTTTGCCCGCCGGGATCATCAGCCAGACCAGGCGCGGGGCCACCAGTTTCCCTACCATTTCTTCCAGGCTACAGGTCCCTTTGACCCCCTGGGCGGCAGCTTTATCCACCGTGGCTCTCGTACGAGCGTAGCCAATCACTTCATGACCATGATCCAGCATATTGAGGGCCAGGTTGAGGCCCATTCGACCAAGACCGACTAAGCCGATTTGCAATCTATTGTTCCTCCCCTGCATGGGAAATGTTTCTTATATTGTCCGGCACTATACTTTTAGCTTTAGTATCCTTATAGTTTGCCGGCCTTATAATTCTCTTCGGCTTTGTGAAGAATTTTAAATTCGTCCATGGGCCAGGTGGGCCGCTTCTTCGATGTCGCTGTGGATGGGCTTTCCATGGATCACCCCGAAGATGGCCCGGGGATATGGGATGTGGCTTTATGGTTTATGGCCGGAGATAATTTAAGCCCCGGTATAGCCGGAGCTTGATAGAATCGCAGGGAGTATTTTGTGGCCTTTACCCTATCTTGAATTAGATTTTATCTTTTCCAGTTGACAGCGCCAATAAAGACCTAACCACGCGCGAAAAGTAAATAAAAAGACGCCACCACAGGCGTCCGGAAAAACTGGTCGGAGCGACTGGACTCGAACCAGCGGCCTCTACCACCCCAAGGTAGCGCTCTAGCCAAACTGAGCTACGCCCCGTTATTCTTTTGCGCAAGCTAAAGTATACCACCTTGCGGCCGGTATTGTCAACACTTTGAGCAGGGGATGGGACGTGTAAATGTACAGACCAACCCTGGCTGTATCAAAGGCCGGTTATGGGTATCACCAGGTCCTGCCCCATTTTAAAGGCAGCGGCCAGCTCTTCCGGGTGTTCGCGGATGGCCCCGGAGGCATCAACGCCGCGGACCAGCAGTTCCCTGGTGTAATCCAGGTTAAGGGCATTAAAGAAGTATTTAATTGTAAGAATTGCGCCTGTGAAAAGTTTTTCTCCCCTGGTGGCGCCGACGGCAATCAGGGCTCCCAGGTTCCGGCCGGGCTCCCGGTCTATGGGTTTGCCCAACCGATGTTTACGGTTCCAGTATACCTGAGAGCGGTCGATCATGGCCTTTAACTGGGCCGGTACGCCATAAAAAAAGATGGGCGAAGCGATAACCAGGGCGGCAGCCTGTTCCAGGCGCGGCCCCAGCAAATCCATGTCGTCGCGCTGGATGCACTGGCCGCTACGGCAATAATCGCAACCGCGACAGGGATTGATCTTAAAGCCGGCCAGGACAATCTTTTCGACAGTAGCCCCTTTTACCCTGGCACCTTCCAGGACGGTATCTAAAAGAAGCTCACTATTACCCTGCCGCCGGGGACTGCCGGCAATTCCTATCACCAATACGCTTCGCCCATTGATCGCTGTCACATTAGCAACTCCTTTTTAGCGGATTACCCTTAACTTATAGTCGACAATCAGGTGGCCCTACTGTAAACGGTACCGCCTCCGGCAGCCTTTACATCCCCTGCAACGCGCTGTGTAGTTCGCAAAGGTGGCGTCTTTCCTGGCGTAACAACTCGTCAACCAGGGCCGCTTCCGACTCTGCTACCAGGTTTTTCAGCCCACTGAAAAATAGCAGGGAATCTTTCTCAAAACCCATGGCAAACTTGATGGCGTCTTTTTCGTTACCCATTTCCCGGGCCAGGTCCCCGGGGTCCAGTTCCCTGGGAAAGACATTGTTATCTATCAGGGCCTGCATATAGGCAGCATATTCCCCGGGATAGGACTCCGGCGGGTCATAGGGTGCAGCCCGGGCCGCCAGGCGGCTGAAATCAAGGATATGTTGCTCTTCCTCTTGGGCCAGGCGCGCGAAAAGTTGCCGTATTTCCGGAGTCCTGGCGCGAGCCACCATGGCCTGGTAAAAGTCCCGGCCGTTTTGTTCGATGGCGCGGGCAAACTCAAAGACTTCACTGGCTCGAAACATAACTACTCCCCTTTTACGGGTATAATATCCAGAGTTAGATTAATTGCTGGCAGCGCAACCGCAGTCCGGGATATAGCAGTTGGCGTCAACAAAACTGCAGGTCGACTGGCAGGAAGGGCATTTTTCCGGCGGCGCTTCGCCTTCAAAGGCATAACCGCAGACAGAACAACGCCATTTGTTCATTATATTCACCTCCCCCCGGGTAAAACATGAGATCAGGCCTCCGGTTCGAAGGCTTCTTTGCCGGCGCTGCACAGGGGGCAGACCCAGTCTCCTGGTAAATCGGCAAAGGGCGTCCCCGGCGCAATACCGTTGTCGGGATCGCCTTCAGACGGGTCATAGACGTAGCCGCAGACGGCGCAAGTATATTTTTTCATTTTACATATTCCTCCTGATCTAAGTTTAATTTCCCTGCCAGAGGCCGTGGAGATTGCAATAGGCCCTGGCGGTAGCGCTGCTGGCTGCGGTGTGGAAGACCGCTTCGGGCGCGTCGCCGGGTTCCAGGTGCTGGCGCAGTACCTGGCCGCCGGCCTGAAGTTCAATCCATTCAATATAGTGCTTTTCTTCCATGGGATGGGAAACGCTTCCCACTGTTACTTTAAAGCCGGCGTCAACCTTCGTCACCACCGGAATGTGCTTCTCTTTGCTGGCGTCAACGGTGTTTTCGGCCAGCAACTCCATGGGTTTGCCGCAGCAAGCCAGGGCACCCCGACCTGGATGCAGGACGGTAACAATATTGCCGCATACATTGCACTTATAAACCTGAGCGATTGCTGTCATACTCCTTCTCCTTTTTCAGTAAGAATTATTATTTGCGATAAATATTCGTCATGTTTTTCCATTCTCCTGCTGGTTGAAAAAATTTTTTTGGTAATCCGGCTCCTTGATTACCTTGACTGGCTAACTTTGGTAGGATACAATAGCGTCGACAATTAATTCCCCAAGGAGTGATTTACTGCAATGGCCAGCTTGAAGGGTACCAGAACAGAAAAGAACCTGCTGACAGCCTTTGCCGGAGAATCCCAGGCGCGGAACCGTTATACGTTTTATGCCAGCCAGGCGAAAAAAGAAGGATATGAACAAATTGCTGCCATCTTCCTGGAAACAGCTGATAATGAAAAAGAGCACGCCAAGCGTATTTTTAAGTTTCTGGAAGGCGGCGAGGTGGAAATCGGCGCCGCTTTCCCTGCCGGCACTATTGCCACTACATCCCTGAACCTCGGCGCCGCAGCCGCCGGGGAGAATTATGAGCATACCACCATGTATCCCGAGTTTGCCAGGGTAGCCGCGGAAGAAGGCTTCCCTGAGATTGCTGCGGTTCTGAGGGCTATTGCCCGGGCAGAGAAGGGACACGAGGATCGCTTCCGGGCGCTCCTGGCCAATATCGAAAATGATCGCGTTTTTAAGCGGGCAGAGAAAGTCACCTGGCGTTGCCGCAATTGCGGTTATATCCATGAAGGTACAACCGCCCCTGAGGTCTGCCCGGCCTGTGCCCATCCCCGGGCTTTCTTTGAATTGCAGGCGCAGAATTATTAAAGACGGAAATAGGGAGAGTCCCATATGCCCTTTTCTACTGATGCCTGCAGTGATCCCGGCCTGATGCTCCTGCAGGTGTGTGCGCCGGAAATTCAGGTAAACAAGCTAGCCGAAGTCATTAAACCGCCTTTTAATGATTGAGCAGGTAGATTAAAGGTATAGCGAAGCGCCTGGAGACCAAGATATCTTCCTGGAGGCGATCTTTATGAGCCAGCCTGTCGCCATTACCGACGGCATCTACTGGGTAGGGGCCATTGACTGGAACCTTCGCTACTTCCACGGTCCCGCTTTTTCCACCCACCGCGGTACAACTTACAATGCCTACCTGATTGTCGATGACAAAACCGCCCTGGTGGATACCGTCTATGAACCCTTTAAAGAAGAACTCATCGCCAAACTAAAGCAAATAAAAGATCCGGTCAAACTCGACTACCTGGTGGTCAACCATACCGAAAGCGATCATGCCGGCGCCTTCCCGGCCATCATGGAACTCTGCCCCGACGCCCACGTCCTCTGCACCCAGCGGGCCTTTGACAGCCTGAAAGCCCATTATAGTCACATTGATTTCAACTATACCATTGTCAAAACCGGGACCAGCGTCAGCCTGGGCAAACGTTCCCTGACCTTCATCGAGGCGCCCATGCTCCACTGGCCCGACAGCATGTTTACCTATGTGCCGGAAGAAGCCCTGCTCCTTCCCAACGATGCCTTCGGCCAGCATATCGCCACCAGCACCCGCTTCGACGACCAGGTAGATGCCGGCCTGATCATGGACGAGGCGGCCAAGTACTATGCCAATATCCTCATGCCCTTCAGCAACCTGATTACCAAAAAGCTGGATGAAATCCAGAAGATGAACCTGGCCATCAAGACCATAGCCCCCAGCCACGGCATTATCTGGCGTAGAGATCCCGGCCGAATCATCGAAGCTTACGCCCGCTGGGCGGGGGGGCAGGGTACGGCCAAAGCCGTCATCGCCTACGACACCATGTGGCTGAGCACGGAAAAGATGGCCCACGCCCTGATGGACGGGCTGGTGGCCGGCGGCTGCGAGGTCAAGCTCTTCAAGTTGTCCGTGTCCGACCGCAACGATATTATCAAAGAAATCCTGGAGGCCCGGGCCGTCCTGGTCGGCTCGCCGACGATCAATAACGACATCCTGCCGGTAGTCTCGCCGCTCCTGGATGACCTGGTAGGATTAAGGCCCAAGAATAAAGTTGGCCTGGCCTTCGGTGCCTATGGCTGGGGGGGAGGCGCCCAGAAGATCCTGGAAGAACGCCTGAAGGCAGCTAAAATCGAACTGATAGCAGAGCCCGGCCCCGCCGTCCAGTGGGTCCCCAGAGGCGAGGACCTGCAGCGCTGCTACGATATAGGACGGGAAATCGCGGCCCGCATAGCTGATTAACTGTCTATTCCAGTTTTGGTATTCCCCACCCCCGGGTTGCTTCTCTTCCGGCCTAAAATTAACTGCAATTGCCCCATTCTCAATTATGGAGGGATCATTTTGGACACCAAAGCCCTGCATACTATTACCTATGGCCTGTATATCGTGACGGCTAAGAAAAGTGACCGTTTTAACGGCCAGGTGGCCAACACCGTCTTCCAGATAACCTCGGACCCGCCGACAATTGCAGCAGGCATCAACAAGCAGAATTTGACCCATGAGTTTATCCAGGCAGGCCAGGGCTTTGCCGTCTCCGTCCTGGCCAGGGAAGTTCCCCTCTCTCTCATCGGCCAGTTTGGCTTCAAATCCGGCCGCGAAATGGACAAGTTTGCGGGCATCAACTACAAGTTAAGCCAGGGCGGTTTCCCCTACCTTGCCGACCATACCCTGGCTTATCTGGAAGCCAGACTTAACCAGACTGTAGATGCCGGTACCCACAGCATCTTTATCGGCACCGTAACCGACGCCGCCGTACTGCTCCAGGGCGAGCCCATGACTTACGCCTACTACCACCAGGTGAAGCGCGGGACAACCCCAAAAACGGCGCCGACCTTTACCTCCGCCCGGGCAGAGGATAAAACGGCCCTTGCCGCCCCTAAATACCAGTGCACCATCTGTAATTATGTCTATGACCCGGTCCAGGGCGACCCCGAGCATGGTATTGCCCCGGGTACCCCCTTCGCTGAACTGCCGGAGGACTGGACCTGTCCCATCTGCGGCGCCGGCAAAGACTCCTTCGAGCAAATATAAGGCCGGCTCCAGGCTACAAGACGCCGGCGGCCAGCGGTCAATATTGTAAATAAAGGATTGAGATCAGGCACCCATGCTGCTGGTGCTGTACCAGCAGAAGGATGAAAATGCCAGTCTAGAGCGACGTTATTTTCCAGGGTAGCAAAGAGGCCATCCGGTTCTACCGGATGGCCTCTTTACGTTTACGTTTAGGGAAGAGGAGTCTGGTAACGCCTCTAATAGGCGTACATGGTCCCGTAGGGACGTTTGTTATAAGGTATCAATTTGATAAAAGGCCGGGCCAGGATTTTTTCAGCCTCCAGGTCAAAGTAGCGGGCAAAGTCGCCGACGATGTCCTGCAGGCGCTGCTGGTCGGCGGCTGTGGGTTTAATAGCCTTAACCTCTTTTCCCAGCCGGTAGGGATCCACCTGGCCGCGGATGAAAATCTCGCCGCCGTGCATCCCGGTGGCCACGAAATTGCCGACGATGGCTTCGCCGGGCTGCAGGTCCAGGCCCAGGAGTACCAGTGTCCCCCCGGCCATATACTCCCCAAAAAAGTCCCCGGCTTTACCGCCGATGACGATCAGCGGGTTTTTATTCCGGAAGGCCTTCATATGAATGCCAACCCGGTAGCCAACATTCCCCCGGATAAAAATGCGGCCGCCCCGCATGGAGTAACCGGCGATATCAGTGGCGTGGCCGTGGATAATCACCGTACCGTCGTTCATGGTATTGCCCACACCGTCCTGGACATTGCCAAAGACCTCGATTTCCAGGCCGTCCATCAGGGCAGCCAGGTTATTGCCCGGGACGCCAAAGATCTCCAGGCGACCCTGACCCTGGACCCCGGCGCCGATATAACGCTGGCCGTTGACTCCCTTTAAGACCAACTCCCGGTGCCCGTTATCCAGGAGGGAGCGAACGGTTTCGTTTAAGGCCTGGTAAGACAGGCCCCTGGCATTTACTACTTCCACACCCGTCACCTCACTTTGCCAGTTGCTGCTGCCAGAGGTTGTCCGGGAGGCTCAATAAACCGAAATCCGGCTGCAGCAGTCGATCTTTAAAGGACGTTACCTCGATGCCTTCCTCGATTAGATAGCGGTAGATGCCGGCCCGGTCGATTCTATTAATCAGCAGCCCGCCTACCAGGCGGTTATCCTGCAGCACCAGCATACGGTAAACCCGGGCGGCAGGATCGGCTTCCCGCAGGATTTCGTAACCCTCGCCGGCGGCGCTTAAACCTATGCTGATAATGTGCAACCCCAGGATACCCAGGGCGTTATAGGGCAGTACTGGCTTATAGGTTTCCCGGCCCCCTGCCATGTTACGGCCGGCTATCTTGCCCTGGATAGCGGCATGGGGCAAAAGGGGCGGGTTGCCGGCCACTACATCCCCGGCGGCGTAAACGCCGGGCAGGCCGGTACTGAGATCCGGCCCTACTGCCACGCCGCGGTTTATGGTTACACCGGGCAAGTCCTGGAGGAGTTCTACGTTGGGCCGCACGCCGATAGCCACTACCAGGATATCAGCCGCCAGCCGGCGGCCGGATTTGAGTTCCAGGTCGAGGCGGCCGTTGTCCCCCTGGCGGACGCCCTCCAGGGTATCGTTCAAATAGATATTTACACCCCTGTCCTGCAGGAAACCGGTCACCAGGTCCGCCGCCCCGGGGTCCAGGGCCGGTGCCCAGATCCGGTCAGCCAGTTCGACCAGCGTAACTTTTACCCCCCGCCGGACCAGGCTCTCCATGGCCTTCAAGCCGGTGGGGCCGGCCCCCAGGATGACGGCTTCCCGGCCGGGGGAGGCCGCCTTTTCCAGGCGGCGGACGTCGTCATAGGTCATAAAAGTATAGTGGTTTTCCGGGGTCAAGCCGTTAATGGGCGGAACCAGGGGCCTGCCCCCGGTGGCCAGGAGAAGGCGGTCATAAGGTAGGGACTCGCCGTCATCCAGGAAAACCTGCCTGGCTTCCGGGTCCAGGCGCACCGCCCGGCGGCCAAGGAGCACTCGGACCTTGTTTTGAGCGAAGAAGGTTTCGGGACGGTAAGGAAGGTCTTTCTCGTGAACCCGCTGCTCCAGCCAGTAGGAAATAAGGGGACGGCCGTAGGCGTAGTAGTTCTCCGCCGAGACGATGGTGATGTCACCTTCCCGGTCGTATTCCCGGATACCGGCCACGGCGTTGACAGCAGCTACGGAATTGCCGATAAGGACGTAGTTCATGCCCCTGCCCTCCTCTCTTCAAAAACCAGGGCGCGGTTGGGGCAACCGGCCACGCAGGCCGGTTCGCCTTCTTCCCGGCAGAGATCGCACTTTAAAGGCAGCGGGCGGCCGTTTTTCTCCCCCGGCCGGATGGCCCCAAAGGGGCAGCTGGCCACGCAGGTCCAGCAGCCCACGCACTTGTCTTCCTGGCAGTAAACGATCCCTGTTGCCGGGTCTTTAACCATTGCCCCGGAGATGCACCCGGCAACACAGGCTGGATCAGTGCAGTGGCGGCACTGGACGGCTACCGAGAGGGGCAACTTTTCTTCCACAATCACCCGGCCCGTACCCCTTAAATTTTCACGTTTATAGGCCCGGAAGACGTCATGGCTCCTGGAATGGGCCACGATACAATTGACCTCGCAGAGGTGGCAATTCATACAGTAGGCCGGCCGGGCATATACTTTTTTCACAGGTTGATCCCTCCCGTCAAATAGCTTCGCCGGCATGCTTGACGCCCAGGAGCTTGAGCTCGACTTCGTTCAACCCCACGCCCCGCAGGTGCAGGCGATTGCCGCGCAGACTTTCGATGGAATTGATACCCATGCCGCCCAGCATTTCTTTAATCTCGTGGGACCAACCCCGGAGGAGGTTGTAGAGGCGCTCGGCGCCGATCTCCGGGTTCAGGCGCCGGGTTTTATAGGGATCCTGGGTAGCTATACCCCAGCTGCACTTGCCGGTGTAGCACTTCTGGCAGAGGTGACAACCCAGGGCAATCAAGGCCGCTGTGCCTATATAGACGGCGTCGGCCCCCAGGGCAATGGCTTTGACCACGTCGGCGCTGCTCCGGAAGCCGCCGGCCGCCACCAGGGAGACTTGATTACGAATACCTTCTTCCCGCAACCGCTGGTCTACGGCGGCGATGGCCAGCTCGATGGGGATGCCTACATGGTCGCGGATCATGGTCGGGGCCGCTCCGGTCCCGCCGCGAAAGCCGTCCACAGTGATGATGTCCGCCCCGGCCCGGGCGATACCGCTGGCAATGGCGGCGACGTTGTGGACGGCCGATACTTTTACGGAGACCGGCTTCTGGTAGCGGGTGGCTTCCTTTAACGTAAAGACTAACTGTTTGAGGTCCTCAATAGAATAAATATCATGATGGGGTGCCGGCGACAGGGCATCGGTACCCTCGGGGATCATCCGCGTTGCCGATACGGCGGCGTTGATTTTTTCGCCCGGGAGATGGCCGCCGATACCCGGTTTGGCTCCCTGGCCAATCTTGATCTCGATAATCCGGCCGGCATTCAAGTAACCGGTGTGGACGCCGAAACGGCCTGAAGCTACCTGGACGACGGCGTGGTCGGCGTACTGGTATAAGTCTTCGGGAAGGCCGCCCTCACCGGTATTAAACATGGTGCCGAATTCCTTGGCCGCCCGGGCCAGGGATTCAAAGGCCTCATGGCTGATGGAGCCGTAGGACATGGCCGAGAACATGATGGGTGTCTCCAGGGGCACCAGGGGGGTCCTGGTTTTTTCATCCTGGCCCTCTTGCAGGGTTACCGGTTCGGTCCTGCTGCCCAGGTAGGTCCGCAATTCCATGGGCTCCCTTAAAGGGTCAATTGAAGGGTTGGTCACCTGGCTGGCATTCAGCAGCAACCGGTCAAAATAGCTGGGGAAAGGCTGGTCGTTGCCCATACCCGTCAGCAGCACGCCGCCGGTTTCCGCCTGCTTGATAATGTTCCGCAGGTGCCCCTCGCTCCAGTAAGCGTTGGGCCGCATGGGCGGCGGGTTTTTATAAATGGTCAGAGCCCCGACCGGGCAAATGCTTACACAGCGCTGGCAGTTAACGCAATTGGCGTCGATGGTATAGAGGCGGTCGTCTTCGGCGTCATATTTTTGCGCGTCAAAGCCGCACTGGCGTGCGCAGGCCAGGCACTTGATGCATTTATTCTCATCGCGCAAGACGCTGAACTCGGGGGGCATCAGGCTGAGAGTCGGCATTGGGCTTCCTCCTCCAGGCGGCCGATAACCGGCTCGCCGCCCCGCGGGTACCAGACCTCTTCCACCTCAGGGCATATTTCGCGAATGGCCGCTTCTTCGCTGGCCACATAGAGGGTATTACCCTTTGAAGCTGCCACCAGGGGGCGCAGCTTTAAACGATCATTTAAAGCCATAATCCCGCCGCTGAAACCGACAATAATGGAGAAGGGGCCGTTCAGCAGGAGGCTGCCGTAGACCACCCGCAGGCGGGTATAGAGGTCGCGCTCCCGGGCCGGCAGGCGGTCGATTTCCTGCCAGAAGGGAGCCGCCAGGACCCTGGCCGCCAGCTCCAGGGGGAGTTTATGGCGGCGGACAAGGAGATCGACGGCATAGGCGATTACCTCCGTATCCGTCTGCAGGGTTATTTTATAATCATACATCTCCAGGAAACGGCGGTTGGCTCCGTAGGACGAGACTTCGCCGTTATGGACTACGGACCAGTCCAGCAGGGTGAAGGGATGGGCCCCGCCCCACCACCCGGGGGTATTGGTGGGGAAACGGCCATGGGCAATCCAGCTGTAGGCCTGGTACTCGTCCAGGCGGAAAAATTCACCGATGTCTTCGGGGTAGCCGACTCCCTTAAAGGCGCCCATGTTCTTGCCGCTGGAAACCACATAGGCCCCGTTGACCTGGGCGTTGATCCGCATGACCAGCTGGGTCATGAAATTTTCTTCCGTCTCCTGGGATTCGTGTATTTTCGACACCCTGGGGGTGACAAAATAGCGCCACAGGAGGGGCGCCTTGCTGATAGCCCTGACGTGCCTGGTCGGAATGCGGTCTTCAGCCTCGATATAAAAATTATCTTTAATCAGCTCTTCAACCTGGTTACGGCTGATCTTATCTTCAAAGAGCAGGTGCAATGCATAATAATCCTTATATTCCGGGTAAATACCATAGGCGGCAAAGCCGCCTCCCAGGCCGTTGGAACGTTCCTGCATCAGGGCGATGGACTGGATGATGCTACTGCCGTCGATCCGGCTGCCGTCTTTGTTGATGAAGCCGCTGATGGCACAGCCCGATGGTATCCGGTAATCTCCCTCCCTGAGCATCGTTGCTCACTCCTTATCCAAAATGTCTCTGTCCACCGTGAAAACTGCTTCTAACATGGTACCGTCCGGGCGTCATGGGCGCTCCGGGTTAAAATTTAGTCAGGTACTGGTCGATCTCCCACTGGTGGACCCGGGTGCGATACTCTTCGCATTCCATCTTTTGAGCCAGGGTCAAGCGTTCGTAGATATGGGGTCCCAGGGCCTCGCGGATGACTTCATCTTGCTCCAGGGCCGCCAGGGCCTCCTCAAGGCTACCGGGCAGGACGCCGATCCCCTCTGCCTCCAGCTCCGCCGGGGTCATAGCAAAGATGTTTTTATCCGTCGGCGGCGGTGGTGTCAGGCCCTTTTTGATACCATCGAGGCCGGCCTTCAGGAGAACGGCCAGGGCCAGATAGGGGTTGCAGGAGGGATCCGGGTGACGCACTTCAATCCGGGTGGAGGCCCCCCGCTTGGCCGGTACCCGGATCAAGGGGCTCCGGTTGCGCGGCGACCAGGCGATGTATACCGGCGCCTCGTAACCCGGCACCAGGCGCTTGTAGGAGTTAACCGTGGGGTTGGTTACGGCCGTCAGGGCCCGGGCGTGGGCCATGATGCCAGCGATAAAATGGTAGGCCACCTGGCTTAAGCCCAGTTCACCAGAGGGATCGTCAAAAGCGTTTTTGCCGTCTTTAGATAAGGAAAGGTTGGCATGCATACCGGAACCGTTGATGCCGTAGATGGGTTTGGGCATAAAGGTGGCGTGGAGGCCATGACGCTGGGCGATGGTCCGGACCACAAATTTAAAGGTGGCGATCCGGTCGGCGGTAGTCAGGGCCTCGGCATATTTGAAATCAATCTCGTGCTGCCCGGGGGCCACTTCATGGTGGGAGGCCTCGATCTCAAAGCCCATTTGTTCCAGGGTCAGGACCATATCCCGGCGGGCGTCTTCACCCAGGTCAACCGGGGTCAGGTCAAAGTAACCGGCGCGATCCTGGGTCTCCAGGGTCGGGCGGCCGTCGGCATCGGTATGGAAGAGGAAAAACTCGGCCTCCGGCCCGGCATTCATGGTAAAGCCCATTTCCGCCGCTTCGGCCATTACCCTTTTTAAGGTGCAGCGGGGGCAACCGGCAAAAGGCGTGCCGTCGGGGTTGTAGACATCACAGATCAACCGGGCTACTGAACCCTCATGGGGCCGCCAGGGAAAAACAACAAAGGTATCCGGGTCCGGCCGCAGGTACATATCGGATTCCTCGATGCGGACGAAGCCTTCAATCGAAGACCCGTCGAACATCAACTCGTTGTTGAGGGCCTTGGGGAGCTGGTCCACGGGAATGGCTACGTTTTTCAGTACGCCAAAGATGTCCGTAAACTGGAGGCGGACAAACTTGACCCCCCATTCCTCGGCCTGTTGCAGGACCGCTGCTCTCTTTTCTTTGTCGTCCATGGAATTTACCTCCTTCAAAATGTGCTTCCATATGGGTGGAGAGCTTCCCTTCTATCGCCAGATACTTGCTGGTTTTCCAGCCTGCTTTCTCCGGCCTGACGATGTGGAGGCGAAGGGCGCCGGCAGTTCCCGGCTGGCAAAACATGGCGTCTCTTCCCCGCCTGTATCCCCAGCCATCTTAAAGTAATTTGTTTTATATACAAAATAAAGCCTGAGGGGTAAAAGTTACCTCCCCCTTCAGGACGCCGTTGCCCTCAAGCAGCTATCTTTAGTATATCGAATTTTAATCAGTACCCTTAAGCCCTTCCGGAATTCCCGCTGTCATTTTTCGGCCTTGCGGCCGCTCTGCTGGAGCTCGTGGGCGACAATAATGGCTTCCGCGATGGTTTTCATGGGTACGCAGCGATCCATACTCTGACGCTGCAGGCGGCGGTAGGCTTCAGCCTCCGTTAAACCCATGGTATCCATTAATATCCCCTTGGCCCTTTCCACAACCTTGCGGGAAGCCAGAGTTTCCTTTAACTTGCTGATCTCCTGCTCCAGCCGGGTTACCCGGCGATAATTGGCCAGGGCGGCTTCTACTGCCGGGATAAGGGTATTCTCCTGTACCGGTTTAATCAAATAAGCAAAGACGGGAAAATCGCGGGTCCTGATAATCAAGTTCCGGTGCCAGGAGGAGGCCAGGAGAATTATCGGTGCCACCCTGTCCTCATCGATAACGCGGGCTACTTCCAGGGCGTTGGTGCCCTGGAGATCGCTGTCCAGGATTACCAGGTTGGGCTGCAGGGTACGAATCATCCGCAGGGCCTGGCTGCCATCCGGGGCTTCCCCGGCGACGAGGTAACCCTCACGTACCAGCATGTATTTCAGGTTTTGCCGGGCAGACGGGTCGGCACAGGCAATAAAAATTTTAGCTTGCTGCATGGACTTTGTTCACTGCCCCCCTCGTGCTACGCCGTTGTAGCTATATCGAGGACGCCGTCGCCCCGCGAAATATTTTTTCATTTATTATGGAACCTATTATAAGGGATGGCTTTTGAAAAGGCAATAGGCGGCACACTTGTATCCTGTATTTCGAAAGATATTTTCGTATTATGAAAAACAGTCGCCCGGGTTGCCAGGCAAGTTTTACAGGGCCGAGCATAAAATTAAGTGAGCTGACTTTTGAGGGAGGCAAGAAGATGGCTCAAGGGAAATTAAGGAAGGTTTTTCCCGGAGGTAATACCTGCGAAGGCTTTTATTCCTTCTATGATTACATCATTGAACCCGATGCCACCCGGATTTTTATCGTTAAGGGGGGGCCGGGGGTGGGAAAATCTACCTTTATGCGTAAAATAGGCGAGGCTATGCTCACCAGGGGCTACAATGTCGAGTATCACTGCTGTTCCTCTGATAACGACTCCCTGGATGCGGTGGTCATCCCGGCCATCAAGGTGGCCCTGATTGACGGTACGGCCCCCCACGTTGTCGACCCTAAAAACCCCGGCGCTGTCGACGAGATTATCCACCTGGGCGATTTCTGGGATGAAGCCCTGATGCGCGCCCATAAGGACGAGATCCTCAAGGCCAATGCCCGGGTAGACCGTCTCTTTCGCATAGCCTACAGTGCCCTGCGTGAAGCCAAGGTCATCCGGGACGAGTGGGAGAGTTACATCGCGGAGTGTATGTGTGAAAGCCAGGTGAACAGGGCCGTAGCCGGTTTTATCCAGGCCATCTTTAGCGGCGTGGTCCCCCGTTACGACCGGCCGGCCAGGGTGCGCCACCTTTTTGCCACGGCCATTACCCCCGACGGCATCGTTACCGGCCATGTGGAATCTCTGCTCCAGGATGTCCAGCAAATCTATACCCTGGCCGGCGAACCTGGAAGTGGCGTACCCCAGGTCCTGGGAAGGATAGCCGATCTGGCCCATGAAAAGGGACTGTATACGGAGGTTTATCACTGCCCCTTTAATCCCAGGAATATTGATCTGGTGATCCTGCCGGAGATTAAAGTGGCGGCCATGAATGTCCAGCCGCCCCACAGCTATGACCCCTCCTCCCTGCCTGACCTCACGGCCATGAAGCTCAACCTCTCTTCCTTTATAGACCGGGATAAACTTGCCGTCTACTCCCATGAACTCAGCAGCGCCGCCTACCGTTACCATGCCTGCCTGGATCGAGCCGTGGCTTATATACGCCAGGCCAAGCTAACCAATGATTATATAGAAAAATTCTATGTTCCGGCCATGAATTTTGAGGCCATAAATGCGAAACGCCAGGAAATCCTGCAGCGCATCTTGAACTACGCCGCCGAATTTCCTGGCGTTTTGGAAGAAGCCAGCTAGCGGTTTAAAACAGTGTCAGGTAATGGTCTACTTCCCACTGGTGGACCTGGATACGGTACTGTTCCCATTCCTTCTCCTTGGCCTCGACAAAATGCCGGTAGACGTGATCCCCCAGGGCTTCCCGGATCACTTCGTCGCGGGAGAGTTCCGCCAGGGCCTCCTTTAAATCACCCGGCAGGCTGCCGATGCCCAGGTCACGGCGTTCGGCAGGCGTCATCTCATAGATATTGCGTTCTGCCGGAGCCGGGGGCTGGATCTGTTTCTTGATCCCATCCAAACCGGCTTTCAACATAACGGCCAGGGCCAGATAAGGGTTACAGGACGGATCGGGGTTGCGTAATTCTATTCTAGTTGAGGCCCCGCGCTTGGCCGGCACGCGAATCAAGGGGCTGCGATTGCGGGGGGACCAGGCGATATAGACCGGGGCCTCAAAACCTGGTACCAGGCGTTTATAGGAATTGACCGTCGGATTGGTTATGGCCGTCAGGGCCCGGGCATGGTGCATCAGGCCGCCAATATAGTAATAGGCTACCTTGCTTAATTCCAGGGGGTCATCGGGGTCATAGAAGGCATTGCGGCCTTCTTTAAATAAGGATTGGTGGGTGTGCATGCCGGAACCGTTGATGCCGGCCACAGGCTTGGGCATAAAGGTGGCATGGAGACCGTGGCGCTGGGCGATGGTCCGGACGACAAATTTAAAGGTGGCGATCTTATCGGCCGTGGCCAGGGCGTTATCATATTTGAAGTCTATTTCGTGCTGGCCCGGGGCCACCTCGTGATGGGAAGCCTCAACCTCGAAACCCATGGCTTCCAGGGAAAAAACCATATCCCGGCGGGCATCTTCGCCCAGGTCGACTGGGGAGAGGTCGAAATAGCCGGCCTGGTCGTGGGTTACCAGGGTGGGTTTTTGCCCATTGGTATGGAAGAGAAAAAACTCCGCTTCCGGGCCGGCGTACATGGTATAGCCCATGGCTTCGGCTTCAGCCAGGACGCGCTTTAAAACTCCCCGGGGACAGCCGGCAAAGGGGGTGCCGTCCGGGTTATAGACGTCACAGATCAACCTTGCGACGGCCCCGTCCATAGGCCGCCAGGGGAAAATGGCGAAGGTGGAGGGGTCGGGCCGCAGGTACATGTCGGATTCTTCGATGCGGACGAAACCGTGGATGGAAGAGCCGTCGAACATTAATTCGCCGTCAAGGGCTTTCTCTAGTTCGGCCGGGGTTATGGCCACATTTTTTAATACCCCGAAGATATCAGTAAACTGGAGCCGGATAAAGCGGACGTTCATTTCTTCAACCATCTGCAGGACGTCTTCTTTGGTCAGTTGTTCATTCATTGTGCCTCTCCTCAGTTAAAAAGATAAAACCCGCTGCGGCTTACACCTGGTGTAGCCACTGGCGGGCTTCTTTACCCCTTCCCCGGGAACCACGCTGCTCCCTTTTATTTGCTGGCACTTAACTTTTATGACATTATAACATACTCCACCCGGACGTCAAGGCCTGTTTTGTGTTATGTGTTACCGGACTGTGATATTGTCACGGCCTGTTTTGTGTTATGTGTTACCGGACTGTGATATTGTCACGGCCTGTTTTGTGTTAAAATGTTGGTAACCGCCCGGGTTTAAAATAGGTTAAACGGGTAAGATTAAGCAGGAAAGATTACAGCCGAGGTGAAGATCGATGCTCTGGCCCTTGTTGTTTTTGTTTTTATCTATCCCCATGCTCATGGCTTCCCTCTTTTTAAATCTGGCTATTTTTTCCTTTGCCAGGCTGGGTCTTTCCCCGGGCGGGGCCATGCTCTTGCTCTCGGCCTCTGTCATCGGTAGCCTGATAAATATCCCCGTCTCGCGCCGGCGCCTTTACATCGAGGAACCCCGGTTTGGTGCTTTCCCCTTCTTTTTCTATTACCCGCCCCAGGTAAGCTACCAGCTCCTCTGCATCAACGTCGGCGGGGCGGTAATCCCCGTCCTTTTTTCCCTGCACCTGCTGGCTACCCGGGCGCCTCTGCTGCCGGCCCTGTCGGCCACCCTGATCGTGACCGTGGTAGCAAAGCTCCTGGCCCGGATAGTTCCGGGAGTTGGTATCTCCATACCCACCTTTATCCCGCCGGTGGTCGCCGCTTTGGCAGCTATCATCGTCTCGCCCCAGAATGCCGCCCCGGTGGCTTATATCGCCGGGGCCATAGGCACCCTCCTGGGGGCCGACATCCTCAACCTGGGGGCCATCCGCCGTCTCCAGTCCCAGGTTGTGAGCATTGGCGGGGCCGGTGTCTTTGACGGTATCTTCCTGGTAGCCCTGGCCGCGGCTTTACTGAGTTAACCTTTCCCCGGCACTGGCATAAGATCATTTATGGAACCCGGCTTCAAGGGGGTTGCAAGGGCGTAACCCCGGGGGGCAACGTCGTCTGTTAAAGGGCAGGGTTCTATTTAAGGCATTTCCGCCGTGCCTGCTGGGGGGATTGTTATGTGCGGAATTACCGGTTGGGTGGATTGGGAACTGGACCTCACAGGGCAAAAAAACATCCTGGAAGCCATGACCGCCACCCTCGCCTGCCGGGGGCCGGATGCCGCCGGCATCTGGGTGGCACCCCGGGTGGCCCTGGGGCACCGCCGCCTGGTCGTCGTCGATCCCGCCGGGGGCGGCCAGCCCATGGTTCGCCACCGCGGCAACCAGACCTTTGTCCTTACTTATAACGGCGAGCTTTACAACACCGGGGAAATCCGGGAGGAACTCCTGGCCCGGGGTTATACCTTCCGGGGCCACTCGGACACTGAAGTATTGCTGGCGGCCTATATGGAGTGGGGCGTAGAGTGTGTCCGGCGTTTTAATGGTATCTTTGCCTTCGCCATCTGGGACGAGGCCAGGGAACGTCTATTCCTGGCCCGGGACCGGTTGGGAGTTAAACCCCTTTTTTACGCAACTTTGCCCCATTCTTTCCTTTTTGGTTCGGAACTGAAGGCTCTCCTGGCCCACCCGGCGATAAAACCGGAAGTGGATGCTGAAGGCCTGGCCGAGGTCTTCGTCCTGGGCCCGGCCCGGACACCGGGCCACGGGGTATTTCATAACCTGGCCGAACTTAAACCCGGTTATTATATGATCTATGACCGGCAGGGACTACGCCTGCAGCGCTACTGGGCCCTGGAGAGCCATCCCCACCCCGATGACCTGGAGACAACCATCGCGAAAGTGCGCCAGTTGTTGGAGGATACAGTGGAACGGCAACTGGTGGCTGATGTACCCGTTTGTACCCTGCTCTCCGGCGGTCTGGACTCCAGCGCCGTTACCGCCTGCGCCGCCAGGGTCTTTCAGGCCCGGGGGCAGGGCCCTATCCATACCTGGTCGGTAGATTACGTTGATAATGACCGCTACTTCCAGCCCAGCCATTTCCAGCCCAACCCGGATGCTCCCTGGGTAAAGCTGGTCTCGGAACACCTGGAAACCATCCACCACTATGTTTATATCGACACCCCGGAACTGGTTGACTCCCTGAGGACGGCCATGCGGGCCCGGGACCTGCCGGGTATGGCCGATGTAGATTCCTCCTTATTGCTCTTCTGCCGGGAGGTGAAGAAAGAGGCTACCGTTGCCCTGTCGGGGGAGGCTGCCGATGAGGTCTTTGGCGGTTACCCCTGGTTCCGCAGTGAAAAGGCCCTGGCCGCGGACACCTTCCCCTGGAACCGGGCCGGCCGGGAGCGTATCCGCCTCCTATCCCCTGAATTAAAGGCTATGGTCCGGCCGGAAGAGTATGTGGCCAGGCGCTACCGGGAAGCCCTGGCGGAGGTACCAGCCCTGCCGGGTGAGGAAGCCAGGGCCGCCCGCCTGCGGGAGATCTCCTACCTGAGCCTGACCCGCTTCATGCCGGTGCTCCTGGATCGCAAGGATCGCATGAGTATGGCTGTGGGGCTGGAGGTGCGGGTGCCTTACTGTGACCACCGCCTGGTGGAATACGTCTGGAACATCCCCTGGGAGATGAAATTCGTCGGCCAGATGGAAAAGGGCATCCTGCGCCGGGCTATGGCAGGTATATTGCCCGCCGAAGTAGTCAACCGGCGCAAGAGCCCTTACCCCAAAACCTACAACCCATCCTACCTGGAAGCCGTCCGTAACTGGATGCTGGATATCCTGGCCGACCCCGCCTCCCCCCTGCTGCCCTTTATTGACGTACCGGCGGTTAAAGTCCTGGCCCAATCCCGGGAGGTTTTCAACCTGCCGTGGTTCGGCCAGCTCATGAGCGGGCCCCAGCTCTTCGCCTACCTGGCCCAGATTGACACCTGGATGCGGGAATACAGGGTATCTGTACGTTAAGCTCCGCGCCTCCGGGGTTAATAACCGGCTCAAAAACCCCCTTGACAAAGGTCCGGGCATGGGTATAATAAGGTCCAAGCAAGCAGTGTAGTTTGCCCAAATGGGTGAAGAAGCCCCCGTACCTCAGGTACGGGGGCTTCTAGTTTATCGCCCCGTATTTCAGGCCTGCCTGGCGGGTAACCTGTTCGGCAGAGGCCGTGGTGGAAAGGTGGTGAGGTTTACTGTAACAAATTTGGCGTCCGTTCTTTTTATCTCCTGCAGAGGGGGTTCCCGGTCATAATTTCTCTACCTTCCCGTTACCCCACACCGTGCCGGGAAGCCCCGGCCTTTTCCTGTTGTGGGCAATGCCGTCCAAAGCGCGAATCTTTTTATAAGGAGGCTCCCACAATGAGTTGTAAGATTAATAAGTCCGCCCTAATCAATGGTCTAATCCTGGCTGCTGTAATAATCCTGATCCTGGCCCTGCCAGCTTGGGCCGGAGACCCTAGCGGAACAGCTACCGGCAGCGCTGCCGATATTCCGGCAGCCCAGGCAGGCACGCCCACCCTGGAAGAATTAGCAACTGCCGCTGGAAAATTAAAGATAGGTCTAAATTTCGTCTGGACTCTCCTGGCCGGATTTCTTGTCTTCTTCATGCAGGCCGGTTTTGCCCTGGTGGAAACCGGCTTTACCCGGGCCAAAAACGCCGCGCATACTATGGCCATGAACCTCATGGTCTTCCTGGTCGGCGCGGTGGGTTTCTTTGTCCTTGGCTTCGGCCTTATGTTCGGTGGTCTGGGAGCTGTAGCCAACCTGGGTGGTACCCCGCCCCTGAACCATGAGTTGACTGCCGGCGGGTGGGGATTGCTGGGCCTCAAGGGTTTCTTCTTAAACGGCGACGCCTACGACGTCGGCGTGTTTGCCCTTTTCCTCTTCCAGATGGTATTTATGGATACCGCCGTGACCATTCCTACAGGAGCCATGGCTGAACGGGTTAAGTTTAGTGCCGTTGTCCTCGGTTCATTCTTTATTGCCATGTTCCTCTATCCCATCTTTGGCAACTGGGTCTGGGGCGGCGGCTGGCTGGCCCAGCTGGGAGCCAAACTGGGCCTCGGCCACGGTGCCGTCGACTTTGCCGGTTCCGGTGTGGTCCATTCCATCGGCGGGGCTGCCGGCCTGGCCGGGGCTTTAATCCTGGGACCGCGCCTGGGTAAGTACCGGAACGGTAAACCGGCAGCCATCCCCGGTCACGACATCCCCATGGCTGTACTGGGGACGATCATCCTCTTCTTCGGCTGGTTTGGCTTTAACCCCGGCAGCACCCTGTCCGGCGGCGACCTGCGTATTGCCGTCGTAGCTGTCAATACCATGATGGCCGGGGCCGTCGGCGGCCTGGCGTCGATGCTCTATACCTGGTGGCGCCAGGGTAAGCCTGATCCATCGATGATGTGCAACGGTGTTTTAGCCGGGCTGGTAGCCATCACCGCCCCTTCAGCCTTTGTCAACGGGCCGGTAGCCTGCCTGATTGGCGCCGTTGCCGGCATCCTGGTTGTCTGGAGTGTTTACTTCTTTGATCACATACTGAAAATCGACGACCCGGTGGGCGCTATTTCCGTCCACCTGGTGAATGGCCTCTGGGGGCTCCTGGCGGTAGGTCTCTTCGCTGACGGCACCTATGGCGCCGGCTGGAACGGCGTCGGCGCAGATAGCTATTTAGGTGTCGCCGGCCAGGGTGTTACCGGCCTCTTCTACGGCGATCCCGGCCAGCTGGTGGCCCAGCTCATCAACATGGTCGTGGTTTTCGCCTGGGGCTTCGGTGCTTCCTACGTTTTCTACAAAATCCTGGACAAGATTATAGGCATTCGTGTTACTCCCGAAGCTGAGGAACAAGGGCTGGATATTCCTGAAATGGGAGCCCTTGCTTACCCTGACTTCATGTTGACCTTTGGGGATACTTATATTGCTGAAGCGGTATCGACCGGGCAAACTGCTTACGACAAACGGCGGCGGGAAGTACCGGTTCACAATTAGATTGGAGGTGCTGGACAGTGAAAAAAATCGAAGCCATCATCCGCTCGTCGCGCCTGGAGGCCGTCAAAGAAGCCCTGGGTAAGTACAACATCCACGGCCTGACGGTCACCCACGTCCTGGGATGCGGCCTCCAGCGGGGCCAGACGGAATATTATCGCGGCAACCTGTATACCGTTAACCTGTTACCCAAGGTAAAACTGGAGATTATCGCCCTGGACAATCGGGTACCGGAGATAGTGGAGATAATCTCCCGGGAAGCCCGGACCGGCGAAATCGGGGACGGTAAAATCTTTATCTACCCCGTGGAAACCGCCATTCGCATCCGTACCGGTGAACAGGGCGAAGACGCCATCTAACTATTTATCCAGCCATTCTTCCTTCATAAAATATTACAGGCCCGGGCAACCCCGGGCCTGCATTTTTTTAAAGAGCTAAAAGCCGGTCTAAAAAATTAACTCCATGGTAGGAAAAATGTATGAGGAAAAGGAAGAGTGTAGCTGCAACAGCCCCTTGCTTTTAACTGCCCTTACGTTGAAGTTCTACCAGGCTCATAGCCACGGAATGGGCTTTGTTTTTAATTTTGCGGGTATCCATGGTTAAAAGCTCGCCGTTGCGGACTATAATTTTTCCGTTAACGATGGTTGTATTGACGATATTACAGTTGCCGCAACAAACTAAAGCTACCACCGGATCATGACAACCGGTAAAGGCGATATCGTCGAGGTCTATGAGGACGATGTCGGCGGCTTTATCTATTTCAATACTCCCGGTATCATCCCGTCCCAGTACCGCCGCTCCTCCCCGGGTGGCTATTTTAAGTACCTGATAGGCGGAAAGTCCTTGATCACCATAATATAAATGGTTTAAAAGATAGGCACGCTTTACTTCTTCCCACATGTTGGAGGCATCATTGCTGGCGCTACCATCCACAGCGATACTCAGCTTAACTCCTGCTTTTAAAAGTTCACTGCTCCGGCAAAAACCGCTCCCCAGCTTCATATTAGATGAGGGGCAATGGGCGACCCCCGAACCGGACAGTCTTTTCATCTCCGCGTCATTCAGGTGAATAGCATGGGCGAACCAAACATCGGGCCCCGTCCAGCCCAAATCTGCCATTAGCTCTGCCGGCCGGCGATTGTAGTTCTCCAGGCAGTATTTCTCTTCATCTTTCGTTTCTGCCAGATGGGTATGGAGCATTACCTGTTTTTCCCGGGCCAAATCCCGGGCCTGCTTCATGAGATCCAGGCTTACTGAAAAAGGTGAGCAAGGGGCGAGGGCTATTCTCAGCATGGCATAGGGCTCTGGTTGATGGTATTTTTCTATCAGCCTCAGGGAGTCTTCTAAAATGACATCTTCTTTTTGGACAACGGCATCGGGGGGCAAGCCGCCCTGGCTTCGGCCTTTGGACATTGAACCCCGGGTTGCGTGAAAGCGAATTCCCAGCTCCTGGGCTGCCTGAATCTCGCTATCAATTAGATTACCAGCCTGGCCCTCTGGAAAGACATAGTGATGATCGGCCGTCAGGGTACAACCAGTGCGCAACAGTTCACTCATCCCAACCAGGGCTCCATAATAAACGGCTTCCGGCGTTAGATGGCGCCAGAACTGATAAAGGCCGGTAAGCCAGGAAAAAAGGGGCATATCCTGTACTTCTGGCAATCCCCGGAAGAGGGTCTGGTATAAATGGTGATGGGTATTTACCAGGCCCGGTATGGCTATCATGCCATTCCCGTTCAGGGTAGCTACTTGATGGTTTGTCTTTAAATTTTTACCCAAAGAAACAATCTTCGGCCCATCGATTAAAATGTCGACGTCTTTTAAGACTTCGTCTTGATCATTGCAAGTAACTACATAAGAAATGTTTTTTATTAATAATGCCATTAACCGTTCTTTACCCCCTGTAGTTGATTTCGGATTACTGCTCCCGGCTCTGTAATTGTTGGCGTTTCTGTTTTCCCCACCCCCATTTAAGGAAAAGACGAATCAAGGCGTCAAGGCATAATAAAGGGGTCTCTGGATTAACCTGTAAAAGTTTCGTCAACTTTGCGTCAGCTACCATAGGGACAATTTCAATCGGGATCCGGTCGATACAGAAGGCTGCCGGGTTACCATCAGCTAAAAAACGCTTTTCGACAACAAGGATTTTTCCCCCGGGTTGATGCCCAGCTTAATCGCTTCATTATTCTCCTCTGATGATTATACAATCTTATTCTCCCTCGTAAGCAAATTCCTGCGAACCCTTCTAAAAAAATTTATTTAGTTTTTTAGGTTGCCGGCTAATGGCTTCAATATAATTAAAGTAGCCGGGACTTGTAAAGTAGAGGCTGGCTCTATATAATACAGGCGGGTTTTAATGTTAAGGAGATGGCTTGCATGTTTTCCCTGCTGATTAAGGGCGGCACGGTTGTCGACGGTACCGGTCGCCCTCCTTTTCGGGCCGATGTAGGTCTGCAAGGAGCAAAGATCGCCGCCCTGGGCCGGCTGGATGGCGCATCCGCCGGGAAGGTCCTGGATGCCGCCGGCCTGGTAGTTGCTCCCGGGTTTATTGATTTTCACAGCCACGCTGACGCTGCACTCCTGCGGGACCCGGAGGACAGGGCCAAGCTGGCCCAGGGCGTCACCACCGAAGTCATCGGTAACTGCGGTATGTCCCTGGTCCCGGGATCCCAGGGCACCCGCCCCCTCCTGGCCGCGTATGCCAGCCCGGTGCTGGGGGAGATCCCCCCGGATTTTCAGGCCGCCGGCCTGGCTGAATACCACTCCCTCCTAAGGCGCCAGGGAATAGCTGTCAATGTGGCCACTCTGGCCGGTCACGGTTCAATCCGCCTGGCGGTCATGGGTATGGACGATCGCCGTGCCAATAAGGCTGAGATGGATGGGATGTGCTACCTCCTCAGGCAGGCGATGGCGGAAGGCGCCCGGGGCCTGTCCAGCGGCCTTCTCTACCCGCCGGGATGTTACGCCCCCACCGCGGAGTTAATCACCCTCTGCCGGGTAACCCGCCAGTACGGTGGTTTTTATGTCAGCCATATTCGTAATGAATCCGACGGTGTCCTGGAAGCGATCGAGGAAGCCCTGGAAATAGGGCGGGAGGCCGGCGTACCCGTTCACATATCCCACCTTAAAGCCTGCGGCTCCCGCAACTGGCCCAAAATACCCCGGGCCCTGGCCCTGCTGGACGCTGCCCGGGCTAAAGGCCAGGACGTAACCTGGGACGTCTACCCTTATACTGCCGGTTCCACCACTGCCGCCTCCCTGCTGCCCCCCTGGGCCGTTGCCGGAGGCACTGCCGCCCTTCAGGAACGCCTGCATTCACCTGAGGTTCGCCAGGAAATTAAAAGAGCCTGGCAGGAAGGCCTGCCGGGCTGGGACAACATGGTCAGTTCCCTGGGTTACGACCGTTTAATAATTAATGCCGTGGCCCACCGGGATAATGAGGACTGCGTGGGCCTGAGCCTGGCGCAAATCGGCCAACATAGGAGTTTGGACCCGGGTGACGCCCTGCTGGACCTGTTGCAGAGCGAAGGTGGTAACCTGGCCATTGAAACCTACCACGCCAGCGAGGAGACCCTGGGGATGATCTTGCAGCACCCGGTAACGATTATCGGCAGTGATGGGATTTATTCGGGCGAACATGCTCACCCCCGCCTGTACGGCACCTTTGCCAGGGTTCTGGGCCGTTACGTCCGGGAGCGAAAACTCCTCTCCCTGGAGGAGGCTATAGCCAGAATGACTTCCCGGCCGGCGGCCAGGCTCGGCCTCCGGGACCGGGGCCGGGTAAAGCCGGGCTATTGTGCCGACATAGTCCTCTTCGACCAGGAAACTATTGCCGACCGGGCTACTTTCCTGGAACCGGCCCGGACGCCTTCTGGCATCAAGGCTGTTATCGTCAACGGGCGGGTAGCCTACCAGGAAGGTCGATTTACAGGCGAACGGGCCGGAATTATTCTTACCAGTTATACTACCGGTGTTCAGGTGTCATTTCCATAACCCACCTTGAATCCTCGACGGCGCCGAAGATAAGAACAGGGTTTACCTATAAAAGAAATAAAGATAGGGCGGCAGGTTTTCACCTGGCGCCCTTGCCGTATTACCCTTAACCCGGCAGGCAGATGTTCTGGCCCACCTGCAGGTTGTAGGGGTTAATATGGGGGTTTAACTCTAACAGTTTTTCTACCGTCGTCCCGGTGGCCCTGGCTATGCTGTAGAGGGTGTCGCCAGGCGCCACCTGCCAGTAAACGCCCGAGGGGCAGGGCTGTTCAGCCGGCAAGCAGAGGACCTGACCTATTTGCAGGTTAAAGGGATTGACACCGGGATTCAATCGTTCCAGCTCGGTTACCGTAGTTCCTACCCGGCGTGCTATGAGGTACAGGGTGTCACCTGCCTCTACCCGCCAGTAACGGCCGGACGGACATGGTACCTGGTTCTGGCCCACGCATAATCACCCCCTGCAGGTTTCGCTCCCTGCATCTTATGCGCGGGTTCAGCTAAAGGTACCTCCCTTACTCCCGGTCCAGATTAAAGTGACGGTGCAGGGCTTGCATGGCCCGGGTCAGGTGTTCTTCGTCAATGATGCAGGAAACCTTGATCTCTGAAGTACTGATCATGTGAATATTAATGCCTTCCTCGGCCAGACAGGCGAACATGTCGGCCGCCACGCCTGGATTGGTTATCATACCGGCGCCGACAATGGATACCTTGGCAACCCGGTCGTTAGAAGTCACCTTGCTGGCACCAATTTCCTGGCGCACCCTTTCCGTTACCTCAACCGCTTTCTGGAGATCGTCACGCCCTACGGTGAAGGCGATATCATTAATCCCGTCCCGCATGGCACTCTGGACGATCATATCGACATTAATGCTCTCCCGGGCCAGGGCTACAAAGAGGGTCCTGGCGATGCCCGGCCGGTCGGGAACGTCGTGCAGGGCTATCCTGGCTACGTTGCGGTCACCGGCTACGCCGCTGACGACCATTTTCCTCTCCATTTCCGTCACCTCTTTGACCAGGGTTCCTTCATGATCATTAAAACTGGAGCGTACCTCGAGGACGACATGGTTGAGTTTGCCAAACTCCACCGACCGGGGTTGCAGCACCTGGGCCCCTAGACTGGCCAGTTCCAGCATTTCATCGTAGGAAATAACCGGTAATTTTCTGGCCTCCGGCACCACCCGGGGATCAGCCGTATAAACGCCGTCCACGTCGGTATAGATCTGGCAGACGTCGGCTTTCAGGGCGGCGGCCACGGCCACGGCCGTGGTATCGGAGCCTCCCCGGCCCAGGGTCGTTATCTCGTCTTCACAGGTCTTGCCCTGGAAGCCGGCTACAATGACGATCTTGCCCTGTTCCAATTCCCGGCGCAGGCGCTCGCAGCTTACTTCCATAATGCGAGCCTTGGAATGGACGTTGTCGGTCAGAATGCCCACCTGGGGGCCGGTCAGGGAGATAACCGGTTCCCCAAGCTCATGGATGGCCATGGCCAGGAGGGCTATCGATGTCTGCTCCCCGGTAGCCAGGAGCATGTCCATTTCTCTGGCCGGCGGGTTGGGGCTGATCTCGTGGGCCATGGCGATGAGATCGTCGGTCATGTCGCCCGGGGCTGACACAATAACGACCACGTCGTTCCCGGCGCGGCGGGTATTTACTACCCGGCGAGCCACGTTTTTGACTCGTTCCGGGCCGTTAACAGAAGTGCCGCCGTACTTTTGGACGATGAGGGCCATAGTAACCTCCTCCAGAATCTCAAATAACTACTGCCCCATGGTTGCAGGGGGCCAGTTCTTTGACGGTACATTTTACCCCCTTGCGGGCGAAGGCCGCGGCCATGGCCGGTCCTACCTCCGGTTGCCGGCCGCGGCAAAAGGCGATTACCGTGGGGCCGGAACCGCTCAGGGTAACAGCCAGGGCGCCGGCTTCCCGGGCGGCTGCAAAGACCTCAGCCATCCCGGGTACCAGGGGTAACCGGTAGGGCTGGTGCAGTTTGTCGACCATCATCCTGCCCATGAGCTCCAGGTCTCCGGTAGCGACGGCGGCCAGGAGCAGGGCCACCCGGCTGATGTTAAATACCGCATCCTCGAGGGCTACTCTGGCCGGCAGTACACCCCGGGAGACCCGGGTGGAGAGGGTGAACTGGGGTATAGCAACTACGGTTACTAAACCCGGTGGTAGTTCCAGGCGCCGGCAAATGACCTGTTCCCCGTCCCTGGCGGAGGCCACCAGGCCGCCTAGAATAGCCGGGGCCACATTATCGGGATGCCCTTCGAGGGTTGTGGCCAGGTTTACCAGTTCAGCCGGGCTCAATGGCTCTCCAAGAATGGCGTTGGTTCCTACTATAGCTGCTACCAGGGCAGCAGCGCTGGACCCCAGGCCCCGGGCTACCGGTATGGAATTGTGCATTTCCAGCTTGAGGGGTACTGGTGGTCGCCCCACCTTGGTAAAGACAGCCCGGGCGGCCCGGTAGGCAATATTCTCCTGGCCCCGGGGTATGGTACCCTCCCCCTCACCGGTGATGATAATCTCCGGTGAACTCGATTCTTCAATTATAAGTTCATCAAAAAGATTAAGGGCCATGCCCAGGGTATCAAACCCAGGCCCCAGGTTGGCCGTCGTAGCTGGTACCCGCACCAGCGGCATATTTCCCTGCCCCTTTAATTTATAACTTAGATTATAATACGATCTCCAGGACCCTGGCTTCATCCGCCGGCAGGGAGATGGGCTCGCCTACCTGTTCGATGGCGATGTTTGGATCCTTAAGGCCATGGCCGGTGAGGACGCAGACAACCCTGTCACCCTGGTGGAAATAACCCTTTTTAACATACTTAATCACCCCGGCCAGGGAGGCGGCAGAAGCCGGTTCGGCGAAGATGCCTTCCGCCGTGGCCAGCAGGCGCTGGGCGGCCAGGATTTCGTCATCACTCACGCAATCGATAAAACCGCCGGAGTCTTTTGCTGCCCGGACGGCCGGTTGCCAGCTGGCCGGGTTGCCGATGCGGATGGCAGTGGCTACGGTCTCCGGGTTCGGCACTACTTCTCCCCGGACAATGGGGGCTGCGCCTTCGGCCTGGAAGCCGATCATCTTCGGCAGGGTATGGCTGCGGCCGGCCTGATAATACTCGTTAAAGCCCTTCCAATAGGCAGTAATATTGCCGGCGTTACCTACAGGTATGGCCAGGTAATCCGGGGCCTCCCCCAGCACATCGCAGATCTCGAAGGCAGCTGTTTTTTGCCCTTCAATGCGAAAGGGATTGAGGGAATTAACCAGGGTAATGGGGTAACGGGAGGTGATGCTGCGCACCAGGGCCAGGGCATCGTCAAAATTGCCCTGGATAGCTATGACCCTGGCCCCATAAAAAAGGGCCTGGGCGAGTTTTCCCAGGGCGATATTGCCCTCAGGGATCAGGACGCTGCATTTTAACCCGCATCTAGCGGCATAAGCCGCTGCCGAAGCCGAGGTGTTGCCCGTGGAGGCGCACATTATGGCCCTGGAGCCGTTCTCCATAGCCTTGGCGACAGCCATGACCATGCCCCGGTCCTTGAAGGAACCGCTCGGGTTGAGGCCTTCATACTTGAAGTACAGTTTTAGCCCCAGTTCCCGGGAAAGGTTACCGGCGGCAATCAGGGGGGTATTCCCCTCATTTAAAGTAATTACGGGAGTCGCCTCCGTCACCGGCAGGAACTCCCGGTAGGCACGAATAACTCCGGGCCAGTTCACCTGGATTCTCCTCCTTCAACCCTTATTACGCTGGCTATCTCTTTGACCACCGGCAGGCTGCCCAGGACTTCCAGGGCTTCCCGGACGTTCTTTTCCCGGACGAGGTGGGTAATAAGCACCAGTTCCGCCAGGTCGCCGAGCATCCGCTCCTGGATGACCGAAGCCAGGCTGACTTCGCGCTCGCCGAAAATCCCGGCAATGGTGGCCAGGACCCCCGGCCGGTCGACGACTACCAGGCGCAGGTAATACTTGGTGGTAATTGCCCCTATCGGTTTTAACGGTTTATCATAAAAACAGGTGCATGATATCCGGCCCCGGTTGTGGTGCATGAGGTTACGGGCCCCTTCCATAATGTCCCCGACCACAGCACTGGCAGTCGGCAGGGAACCGGCGCCGCGGCCGTAAAACATCGTCTCGCCCACGGCGTCGCCTTCCACGAAGATGGCGTTAAAAACATCACTAACCGAGGCCAGGGGGTGATTCAGGGGTACCAGGGCCGGGTGGACCCGGACCTCGATCCCGTCTGCGTCTTCCCGGGCGATGCCCAGGAGCTTGACGGCATAGCCCATATCCCTGGCGTAGTTAATATCATGGGACGACAGGCGGCCGATACCCTCGCGGTATACTTCCGGGTAAGTAATCCGGGTGCCGAAGGCTATGGAAGCGAGGATGGCCATCTTACGCGCGGCATCATCGCCTTCAATATCTGACGTGGGATCGGCTTCGGCGTAACCCAGGGATTGGGCCTCCCGGAGAACGTCGTTAAAGTCGCGGCCTTCGCGGCTCATCTTGGTCAGGATATAGTTAGTAGTACCATTAATGATACCCATGACCTGGCGAATCCGGTTGCCGGCCAGGCATTCCTTCAGGGGACGAATAATGGGTATCCCACCTCCCACGCTGGCTTCAAAGAGGAGGTCGGCCCCGTGGGCATCGGCGGCATCAAAAAGCTCCTTGCCATAAAGGGCGAGGAGATCCTTGTTGGCCGTTACCACACTTTTACCCAGGCTTAGAGCCTGGAGGATGTACTCCCTGGCCGTCCCGGTACCCCCCATGACCTCGACGATAATGGGGATATCGGGGTCACCCAGGATGGTTTCCGGGTCGGTTGTAAGCAAGGCTGGATCGACAGCCACCTGGCGAGGGCGGTTTAAATCCCGGACCAGGATACGTTTAATATTTAAAGGCCGGCCCAGCTTCTGGGTAATTATGGCTTTGTTCTGCTCCAGCAGCCGGACCACACCACTGCCAACAGTACCCAGACCCAGAAGGCCAAGATTGATTGGTCCCAACAATGTTTCACTCCCCTTATACCCTTCAATTTTACAGTATAGCCGTCGGATGGGCAATACCTTTTTCAGCAGGCGTATTCAGTGCTTTATAGACTTTTTCGCCGGTCCGGGATATAGGCTCCGGCGCTCCGCCTTGCCCGCGGCGGGGGTGGTTTAACTTTTTCCCTTCAGCGCCCGTTGCAGGGATGTAACTTATCGTTACTAAAGTTTCGCCAGGATACCCATCCCGCTTCCTGACGCCTGGCTGCGGCTTCACGGGGTTTGCCGATGTCTCGAACAAAGAAGTATTCAGCTTTCAAGCGGCCAGATCCGGGCGCACCTCATTTAAAAAAGGCTGGATAATGGTTGCCAGCTGGTTAAATTCAATTAAAAAGGCGTCGTGGCCATAGGGGGAATCAATCTCCGCGTAACGGGCATGGCCACCGCCGTCGTTAATCATCCGGACAATCTCCTGCACTTGATAAGGAGGGAATAGAAAATCGCTTGATATGCCTATGCCCAGGCAGGGGCAGGGGAATCCCTGCCAGACTTCGTTATAACTCCCCCGTCCCTGGCTCACGTCATGGAGGTCCACTGCCTTGGTCAGGTACAGGTAAGAGTTGGCGTCAAAACGATCTACCAGCTTCCTCCCCTGGTAGGCCAGGTAGCTCTCTACTTCGAACTGCCCTTCCATCCGGAAGTATTCCCGGGGGTCCACCAGGTTGCGGCCAAATTTCATGTTCCAGGAGGGGTCGCTTTTATAAGTAATAATCCCGATTTGCCGGGCCAGGGCCAGTCCTCGCCGGGGCCCGGCAGTACCGTAATAATTGCCTCCCTGCCAGCCGGGGTCGGCGTAAATTGCTTCTCGCTGGACGTGGTGAAAAGCGATCTGCATGGGGGTAGTCCGGCCGCAGGTGGCGATGGGAATAATGGCGTCCAGCATCTGGGGATAAAGAAAGCCCCACTCCAGGACCTGCATCCCGCCCATGGAACCGCCGATGGCCGCCACCAGGCGCTTAACCCCCAGGTAATCGAGGAGTATTTTTTGTACCCGTACCATATCGCGGATAGTGATGGCCGGGAAATCCATCCCGTAGGGCTTGCCGGTGGCAGGATTAATGCTGGCCGGCCCGGTGGTACCATAGCAGCTTCCCAGGACGTTGGCACAGACAATGAAATAGCGCCGGGTGTCCAGGGCCCGGCCAGGCCCTACCAGGGGGTCCCACCAGCCGGGGTACCTCTCGTCCGGAAAATTCCTGCCGGCGATATGGGCATTCCCGGTAAGGGCGTGGAGGACCAGGATGGCGTTATTTCCGGCCGCGTTCAGCTCCCCATAAGTTTCATAGGCAATGGTAAGGTGGCTCAGCCGGGCTCCGCTTTCCAGATGCAAGCATTGCGGCCATTTATAAAACCGGGTTGTTACGATACCGACTCCTTCCATGCTACCGGCTCCTGTTTAAGGCCTGGTCCAGATCGGCAATCAGGTCTTCCACGTCTTCCAGGCCAATGGAGAGGCGGACCAGATCCTCAGTAACCCCCGAGGCCAGTTGCTCTTCCGGTGTCAGCTGCTGGTGGGTGGTACTAGCCGGGTGGATGACCAGGGAATGGGCATCGCCCACGTTGGCCAGGAGAGAGAAGAGTTTCAGGCTGTTGATAAACTTCTTGCCGGCCTCCTTGCCGCCCTTAATACCAAAGGTAAGAATGGCCCCGGCTCCTTGAGGCAGGTACTTCTGGGCCCGTTCGTAGGAGGGATGGCCGGGTAAGCCCGGATAGCCCACCCAGGCAACAGCCGGGTGCCCTGCCAGCCAGCCGGCGATCCTGGCGGCGTTCTGGACGTGACGCTCCATCCGCAGGTGCAGGGTTTCCAGGCCCTGGAGGAAGAGGAAGGCATTGAAGGGACTTAAAGCCGGTCCCATGTCCCGCAGGAGCTGGACCCGCGCCTTGACGATATAGGCCGCCGGGCCAAAGGACTGGACGTAACTGAGGCCGTGATAACTGGGGTCTGGCTCTACCAGCCCAGGAAATTTACCGTTATCCCAATTGAATTTGCCGGAATCGACGATTATGCCGCCAATAGAAGTACCATGACCACCGATAAACTTGGTCGCCGAGTGCACGACGATATCAGCTCCGAATTCAAAAGGCCGGCACAGGTAAGGCGTAGCGAAGGTGTTATCAACGATTAAAGGAATACCGGCCTCATGAGCGACGGTTGCCAGGCCCTCCAGGTCCGGCACATCCAGTTTGGGATTGCCCAGGATTTCCACATAAAGGGCCCGGGTCCGGTCAGTAATGGCGGCCCGGAAATCCTCCGGTTCGTCGCTGTCGACAAAACGGGTTTGAATACCGAATTTAGGCAGGGTAGAATTAAAAAGGCTGAAGGTGCCGCCGTATAGTCTGGTGGAAGCAACAATCTCCTGGCCGGCGGTGGCGATATTAGCTACGGCCAGGGTAATGGCCGCCTGGCCGGATGCCGTTGCCAGGGCGCCGACACCGCCTTCCAGAGCGGCTACCCTTTTTTCAAAGACGTCGGTAGTGGGGTTCATAATCCGGGTATATATATTGCCTGCTTCCCTCAGGCCGAAGAGGGCGGCGGCATGATCGGCATCCCGGAAAACATAGGAAGTGGTCTGGTAGATAGGCACGGCGCGGGCTCCCGTAGCCGGGTCAGGTTCCTGGCCGGCTTGAACGGCCAGGGTGGCAAAACGATAGTGCTGGTTGGCGGTCATTTTGCTTCCCCTCTCCATGAATAACTTGCTGGCTGCAGGGTAATAAAAAAGCCTCTCCGATAAGAAGAGGCGCTAAATTCTTACCCCCCTTATCTCTCAGGGCTTCTGCCCTGCAGGAATTGGCACCTGTCGCCCCCGGAGAAGACCGGGAGAGCGGGTTGCCGGGCTTCATCGGGCCAGTCCCTCCACCGCTCTCGATAAGAGTTTCATTCCCTTATTAAGTTCAAGCCAGCTTGTAATAAAATATAAACCCTGTTTCAGGCAATGTCAAGTTTTTTTCGTTAACCCTCGCGCCAGGCAGCCTCTACCTGTTCCTTGACGTCTTCCAGGTGGCGTAACATGGCCGCAGCTGCCCCATCGGCGTCCCTGCGGAGGATGGCCTGGACTATTTCGTAGTGCTCGTCTACCGACCGTTCCCCCCGGCCGGGAATGGCCAGGCTGCGGGAGCGGCTGTCGGCCAGGAGATCCAGCAGGCTGTGCATCAACCTTACCAGGACAGTATTGCCGGTGGCCCGGGCCAGGCGGTAATGGAAGTTGCTGTCGTGCCCGGCCAGGAGGGAAAGGCGACCGCTCCGCAGCCGCCCAAGCTGTTCCCTAGTAGTTATAACCATAGAAACCAGTTCCTGGATGTCATCCCGGGTCCCCCTCTCAGCTACCCAGCGGGCTGCCTGGGGCTCAAGGACCTCGCGGATCTCAAAGAGATCAAGAACGGTGTCCCGGTTTACAGGCAGGTGACTGGCAAAGCGCTTTAAGTATTCATCCGGGTCCTGCTTGCTGATAAAGGCCCCCTGGCCGTGGCGGATACTCACCAGGCCCTCGGCGGCCAGCATTTTTAAAGCCTCGCGCACGGAGGTCCGGCTTACCCCCAGCATCCCGGCCAGTTCCCGCTCCGCCGGCAGGCGGTCGCCGGGGCTCATCTTGCCCTCAAAGATGCTTTTTTTGATCTCATCTACCACCCGGTGATAAACACTCTTCGGGTTGCGGTTGATAGGTTGAAAGAGTTTTTCTGTCGATGGATCACGCAAGGTCATCGCTCCTACCCGGGGACAAGTGGTCATACCTTCAACATAAATTGGAGCATATCCCCTATCCCGGGTAAGGGCTAAATAGCCTCCCCGGCGGGCCGTGCAACGGCCTTTCTTAATTTTATGCCGCCGTTTTTATAGTTATTTCAGGCTCCCCGGGTAATCCTGATCTTTTATTGCTAACATAATAGTTCCGGCAACTATCCATTAGAAAACCGGGAGTTGGTTTAGTTTGCATCGGCAGCTATCCTGGCATCCCGGTCATTCTGTAACCAGCGGCGGCAAATGGCTACCCCTTTCCCGGCTTCCCGTACCCAGGCGTCGGCTCCGACGTACTGGCAGACGCGCTCATTGACCAGGCCGCCGATAAGGACCTTGACCGGGGCCATGCTTTCCACCAGGTGCATCAGGTGAACGGTACGTCGCATAGCCTCAAAGGAAGAGGTCAGCAGGGCCGAGAGACCCAGGACCCGGGCACCAGTCTTCTGGAGTAGAGCTATAAAGACGTCCGGTGGGATATCCACCCCCGCGTCATAGACCCGGAAACCTTCGCAGCGCAGCAGGGAGATAGTGATATTTTTGCCGATGTCGTGAATGTCCCCTTCAACTGTACCAAAGACAATATCTGCTTCGTCCGGTTCCTGCTTATCTGCAAGGGGGACTTTCAGAAAAGGCTCGATAAGTTTCAAGGCTTCCTGGAAAATCTCCGCCGACATGACCAGATCGCTCAAAAAATATTCGCCACGGGCGTAAAGCTCGCCAACTATATTCAAACCCCGACGGCATTCTTCTACAATTGCCAGGGGTGTTTGTCCCATTGCAAGGCTGTGGCTGACGAGCTCCAGCACCTTTTTTTCTTCCAATTTTCCCATGGCCCGGGCTAAGAGGCCCACCATTTCCACCTCCGGATTTTTGGTATAAATAAATTTAGAAAACAGGCGGCTGGGAGCTTAACTGGTACCTGTCGCCGCGGTACAGGCACCATCCCCACCCCACCGGCCTTTCCGTATTATCAAAAAGGATTTGTTCCAGTAAAAAAGCCGGTGTTCCCGTAGCAACTCGCAGGGCACGGGCTTCTTCTTCATTTAGAACCGTTGCCTGCAGGGTCATCTGGCTACTCACCGGCAGTATTTCGGCATGTTTTTCCACCATTTCCGGTAGAGCCTGGTACTGGAGCTCATTCTCAAGGATCGGCCGGCCACGATCATAGCGCAGGTACTTACGGTCGTAGGCCATAGGCTCGCCGTCAGCCAGGAGGGAGCGGCGAATGTACAGGACCTTCTCTCCCGCCGGCAACTGGAGTTTGGTCGCCGCCTTTTCCGGGGCCGGTACCAGCCTGGCCTCCATGAGGCGAACGCTGGAGGCAAAACCCCTGGCGGCCATCTCCGTATGAAACTCCTCCATCACGAAAACCGCCCGGTCGAGGCGGGGACGCGAGACAAAAGTACCCTTCCCCTGTTGGCTGTAAATCAACCCGGCCCGAGCCAGTTGACTCAGGCTGCGGCGTACTGTCATCCGGCTGAGGCCGTATTTTTCGCTCAATTCCGCCTCTGAAGGGAGGGTATCGCCGGGACGGTATTGACCGGATCTAATCTGTTGTTCAAGTATCTGCGCTAATTGATAGTAGGGCGGGATGAAGGAATTTTTATCGATGTCCATTTTTCTCATTTTTCACCTGCCCCTGAGCTCAAGAAAACTCTAATAGATATTTCCCCTCGAGGTTCCACTTTTAAAAAGTCGTCCTCCCAGGGGCCCTTTATCAATCTTTGCAGGTAAAGGCTGTTTCCCTGATATACCTCATAAGCCAGTCCCAGGTTTGCAGCCAATTGCCGGGCCGTCGCCAGGTCCGCAGGTTGTAACAACCGGGAAGAGGCAGCGGCGCCCGGCTTAACTTGACGGTTCGACCCGACGGTACAGTTGCCCTGCCCGAAATCGGTCCTGATAAAAACCATATTTTGGTAATGACTGTAAATCTGTTTTAAAATCCAGCTCCCGCGCTCTTCTCCGTAGCGCTCCAGGCAACGCTGGTAATCCTTGACTATATTTTCTTCCCCTGCCAGCCATCCAGAGGATAAAAAGTAGGTGCCGGCCGGCCAACGACCCCTTGCCGCGACGGATCCTAAAAGCAAGGGAATGCAGTCATGAACTTTAGGAATGATGACGGGGCAGGGACCAGCACGTAGGCCGTCCAATGCTCCGCCGCAGAGCCCGTAACCCAGGAGGATAAGATCGTAGTCAACAGCAGTGTCAATAGCTTCCTGGAGGGTCTGCCGCAATCGCTCAGGAGAGCGATGCAGGCCCTGTTCGAGGAAAAACAGCTCTTCACGACCGGTTGCCAGGGAGAGGAGCTCGTCTTCCATGACCCGGCAGGCGATAATCAGGCTGCGCATAAATTGGCCTCCTTAGAAGATTTTCTATCGGTGGCGCTCCCGACCCGGGCGTACCGAGTGTAATCGCGCCCCCCAGGCGATACGGCTGCGGCACAGGCCGGGCAGCTTCCAGGTTGCCCAAGGGCTCCAGGATGTGCCGGGTACGTCCAGGCAACGGGTCTTGACCAGGAGCTTTTCGCTACCGGCCTGCCCGGCCCGGAAAGCCGTCCCGGCCAGCGACTCCAGCCAGGAGTCTCAGCCTAGCCGCCGGCTGCCTGGCCCGGGACGAAAACCCCGGCACACCTGCTGCTCCCGGGCGCAGGGAAGTTAGCTCCTCTCAGCCGGCATCCGGGTAATGACTGTCAATAGAATTATAGATCAGACCCGGCCAGGTTTCAGTATCCAGGAAGCGCCGAGAAACGGCAAGGCGAAGTAATATCGCGGGAGAAACGGCGTGGGGAGAGTTTTAGGAATAGCTGCCGTACTCCCTGGCGGATTCTATCAATGCCCGCAGGTTTTCCGGCTTTATATTATCGATTGTCGCTCCGGAGCCCAGTATAAAACCTCCATCCTTACCGGCAGTTTTTATTAGCTGCTTGCAGTATTCTTTTATTTCTTCCGGCGTTCCAAGGCTTAACAGTGTAATGGGTACATTGCCGGAGATACACGCTATATCTCCCAGGATCTCTTTAGCCCTGGCCATATCGGTGTCATTAAAAAGCCATATCGTTTTCCCCTTCGGCAGATCGCGAATGACTTCTAAACGGGAATTATAGCCGCCTTCGGCAAAAAGGAAAGGTACCAGCCCTTCTTCAATTAAGCCAATAATAACTTTCTTTAAAGTTGGCCAGTAAAAAGTCCTGTACTGCATATCTGACAGGAAACCGTCAGCCCCTTTATGGAGGGGCATGAATACTACCGGATGGCGGGCGGCCTTGGCGGAGGCTACTCCCATTCTTATGGCGAGGGGAGCTATAACTTCAAGGGCCTCTAATAATCTTTCGGGCTGTCTATACATATCCAGCATGATTCCATGGGTGCCCCTAAGGGTGTCGCCGATGATATCAAAGGGAGCCTTGCTAACTCCGCCCAGAAAGGCCGGAAACCCCTGTCCTTGTAATGCATGATCTAAAGCGCGGAGCACGCCGGCCCAGCGGCGAGCCTCATTTCCCGCTGCAATAAGGGCCTTCAAAGCGTCCTGCACTTCGGGCAACCCTAAGGGCAGGAAACTGCCGCAAGTCATCACAATTTCCAGAACGTCGGTGAGAGGGGCTAATTTTTCTAAGGGTTTAAGCGCACCAAAGATGCGGGGAAGGTAAATCCTAACCCAAAAATCGGAAGGATCTTGAATTAAAGCATTATATTCATCGGCCTTCATGTACTCTGCCTCAAGGCACTGGTAAGAGGTATCCGGAGGGGTACCATGGCCTGGCCATCTATATAAGTTATAGTCCAGAATTTCAAAAAATCTGCCTGGCGGATTCAGGAAGGTGCCTATATAGTTCCCCCTGAAAAAGTCCACTTTTTGCATCACATAGGGGAAAATGTTATTTCCGAACTATAGTTCGAGTAGAATTCTAACTGTTTGACCCATCATGTTAAACCATTGTTGCCAACCGGTGTAGATTATAGGCAAAGATTCCATAACCGACCCAGGTGGTGGTACCCTCATATCCCCTGGAAAGACTGCGGCGTAATCCATATTTGCGTTTTAGAAGACTAATAGTAGCCTCCCCTCCAGCGCGCCAGCGTTGGAGACGTTTGAACCAGCTTTGCGATTGATAGGCTTTGCGAGCTTTACTAATTTTACCTTTCCGGGGTAAGCTGACCTGCTTTACCCCAAGTTGATGGCAACCACTTTCGTTCCCTGAACCGCCGAAACCTCTATCGGCAGCGAGGGCACGGGGTGGATGGTTGAAAGTTTTAATATGATCCTCTACTGCGCCAAGGAGTAAGGTGTCATCCGCGGGGTTCCCCTGCAACACCTTATAGCCGGTAATTATCTTGTGTTCCACTTCCTGGAGCAACACCTTATAGCCGAACTCTACCGGGGCATTGGCCTTACCCTTTTTAATAGGCCGGGCTTCGGTATCAAAGATACTCAC
>NZ_MDDC01000004.1 GCF_001875325.1 Neomoorella thermoacetica | reverse complement strand
GTGAATATTGGCTTCCACTACCGTGGTATCTACCTGCAGCTTGCGTCCCCGGATAATCTTTTTCTCCCGGGCTTCCTGAACCAGGGCTTTATTGAGTTCTTCTACAACCCCCGGGCCACAGCGTTTAGTGAGTTTAATCAAAGTAGTAGCATGGGGTACCTTTTGGGTTAAGGGGATACGGCAGAAACGCCGCCACTTAATACTGTCATTTACCTCCTGGACTAAAACTTCATAACCCAGGCCATAACGGTACTTCAAGTACATCAGGCGCAGGTAGGTTTCCATAGGGATAGTTGGCCTACCCAGGCGCGCCTCAAACCGGCTGATGAATGGAGTCATAAACTTATCATCTTCCAGGAGTTCATCCACCCTGGCCAGTTCTGGATTGAGCTGGACCAGGTCAGATGGCAACAGGGCATCCCACAGGGTGAGCTGCGGATCTTTTAGCCTTAACATAAGATCACCCGGCAGGAAAAGGAGGTGGTGTGGCGAATGTTATTCATAGGGAGTTCCTCCTTCTGGGTTTTCTTGTTTTCTCGTACTTACAAGATTCGATCCAGAGGATGGTAACTCCTTCTGTTTTGCTAAAAATCTAGTCGGTTTTCTGAGATGCTAAATCTTTTAGCCCTGAGTTTTTCAGGGGGAACTATATAGGCATCAGGTGCAAAATCCAGAACGTATTTTTTCCAGGCCGCTGCCGCTCTATCGTAATCATACATCGCTTCCTCAACAGTCATTCCGCCGTAGTAAGCAGGGAAAAAACCGGTCACCGGGCAAACCGGCACTCGATCCGGCATCTTCTGCAATTGAATAGCGGCTTTCAGCCGGTTTACCCTTTCTTTATAAGCCTCTTCCGCTTCCGGGCTAACAAACGGGATACCCCGGCCCGAAAGCCATGAGGCGAAAATTTGCTCCTGCTTTTCTTCCGGCGTCATTAATTTTCCCTTCCTAAATATTTACTAAAACCGACGCTTTTTTCACCTGAAAAGAGAACATAAATCTATATATAATATATTACATTTCAATTATATTTAAGGCAATGCCTGATTAGCTCTTTAAACAAGTCGTAGCGTTACTGACGAGAAATGGTCACCAGTTCACTTTAGAGATAGGGTCCTTGTTAGAAGCACATATTAGGAGACGCCCAGGCCGGGCGTCTCCTAATATGTGCTTCTCGCCGGTTGCTCGAAGTTTAGTTGCCTTGTTAATCCTTCTGGGCCTTGACACCGGGTTCGGAAGGAACCAGGTCAAAACACTTAAAATCGACACACATACTACTAAGAGCAGATAACATTTTATATTTCTGGCCTGCTAAAGGGGCGATAACAAAAGTGGGGATGAAGAATGCACCGATAGTTGGAAAGCAGTGATGATTCCTCCGGCGCTGCCGGCATATACGGGACCTATTTCCGGAAGCAACATAGGGAATACAACTGAGCAACGGTGCAATGATGACCGTCAAGATCCCGTTAGCAGGCCACATTATATATAATTAGAAACTCTTAGCGATATGGAGACAGCGATGGCTTAGAAACATTCGGATAAAATTAACGAGGAGAAAGAACGGGGCCATTTTTCAGACCCCATTCCTGTCAGAACCCAGCGCCAGCGTTATGCCCCGAAGACTTCCGCCGCCACCTTAACTCCATCAGTGGCCGAGGTGGCATAATAGTCGGCTCCTACATGGTTCTTGACGGTTTCATCTATATAGTTGCCCCCAATGATCACCCTGGTGTCCAGACCTGCACCCCGGATCGCTTCGATGGTTTCTTTCATCGCCTCCTGGCAGCTGGTTAAGAGCACGCTCATGCCTACCAGGGGCGCTTTCGTTTCCTGCAGGGCTTCAACAAACTTCTCCTTCGGCACATCCACTCCCAGGTCGATCACGTTATAGCCGGAACCTTTTAGCAGCATGATGACGATATTCTTGCCCAGATCGTGGATATCTCCCTTTACTGTGCCGATGACTATGGTTCCTTTATGTTCACCACTTTCTCCACTCAGGTGAGGCTCTAAGATATCCATGGCGCCTTTCATTATCTCGCCTGCCATAATCAATTCGCTCAGGAAATACTCGCCCGACTGAAACCGGTTGCCTACTTCCACCATGCCTTCCTGGAGTGTTTTGACAATCGCCAGTGGCGCGACTCCCCCTCCCAGGCGTTCTTTTACCTGCTCGAGTACCTGTTCTTCTTCTAATTCTGCCATTGCCTTTGATAAAGTATCTGCTAACATAGCTAATTTCACTCCTCTAAAATATATTAAACTCAACTTTTATAAAACAGTTAGCGCTGTGCCCAGAACCAAATAAAGCTGTAAGCCAAGGTGTCGAGGTTTTCCCATTCTTTTTTTACGATTTCTTCGTTACCAGGGAGTTCTCCCAGTTCTTCTTTTATTACCTTCCATGGTACACAAGTTCCCGCCTCTGGTACAAATGTTTTATCCCTATTTTCAGCCATTGACTTACCCTCCCTTTTGTTAATAAACGCCGTACTCCCGTCCTGCTTCAATCATTGCAAAAATATTTTCCCGCTTAGCATCGCTCATAACCACTCCTCCCGGCGCAAGGACAAACCCTCCGTCACAGGCCAGTTCATCAATGACGCGCTTGACACAATCCTTTACTTCTTCTGGCGTGCCGTAAGTTAAGAGGGTCGTGGGAACCCCGCCGTAGAGGCAGAATCTGCCGCCGAGTACTTCTTTTGTTTTTTTAGCATCAGTTGCATCTATGACGAAAACGATGCTTTTATCCGGCAGTTCGGCTATTTTCTCAAGATACGGGGTCCAATTGCCTTCTGCAAAGAAGAACATCCTCTTTCCCCGGGCCCAGAGACCTTCGATTACTGCTTTCAGGGATGGCCAGTAGTATTTCTCCCACTGTTCCATGCTCAGGAACGGGTAAGCCCCGCGATGGAGGGGGGCAAAACATGGTAATGTGGTATCGCCCGCCGCAGTAATCATAGCATAGGCAATATTATGAGGTATAATCGCCTCGCAGGCGGCCAGGATTTTCTCGGGCCGGCGGCGGAGATCAAGCAAAATGCCTTTCATTCCCCGCAGGGCATCACCTAATGTATCAAAAGGTGCTTTGGTCATCCCTGTTCCATAAGGTACTACACCAAATTCTTTCGCCAATTTTTCACTTGCTTTTGCTGACTTGTCGTTGGCCATGGCAAAAGCGGCAACGCTCTTAATTAATGCTGCAGTAGCCCGATATGAACCTGGATTGGCAAACTCCTCGTTAATACGAGGCAAAAATTTATTGGCTAGCCATTCGGTAGGATTATCAATAAATTCGTCGTAGTCTTCCGGCTTCATATTCTCTTCTTCTATATACTGGTATTGGGAATTTTCCTCTAAATGTATACCAGGGAACTTGTATAATTTGGAACCTATGGCATTAAACATGGGTGGCCACCATAAATTGAGAGCGCTATACATGAGATCAAAATCAAGATCCCGTATGATTTCGCAAGTAATTTCAGTTGTCCTATCGAAATTGTAATATGCTTCTTGAATAGTGGTATCTGTATACTTTACAACCCATTCACCGAGTGGAAAAGTAATAGGCACCTTATCCGGTTTGCCACATTCCATAGCTGTGGTGTAACGTTGCAGTCTCTCCTGATAAAGCTTTTCCGCCTTACTCATACTCTCATTCCTTCCATCTGATTATATAAAGTCCCCAAATGAAGCGCTACATCAGGTCTTGCTTTCCTTTCTTCTTGACTAATCGTATTACTTCACCCCCTCGTATTACTTTAATCCTCTAACAAATCTTTGCGATACGCCTTTAAAAAGTTCTTTCCGAAACGGTCGTTACCCAGCAATAGATCGGCTGTGGTGACTGCGGTCATGATTTTTCGATCCAGGGGGTCGAGAATGGCCGCGTCCATGCCGTTCGCCATACATATTGCCAGGAAGTAACGATTGATGAGCTTCCTTTTGGGCATGTTAAATGAGATGTTGCTTAAACCGGATACTGTTTTCACATTAAATAACCGCTTGATATCCGTCAGGCACTGGAAAAACATCGTCGCATTGGTGTGGTTTACAGCCAGGGGGAGAACCAGCGGGTCGATATACAGGTTGCTCAAATCATAATTCTTCCTGGTCAGGGTCTCTACCAGGTGCTCAGTTATCTTGATCCTGTCTTTAGCGGTTTTCGGGATACCATTGTCGTCCACGGTCAGGCCGATTACCGGGCACTGGTATTCGAGCACAAGTGGCAATACTTCTTCCAGGCGCTTTTTTTCCATGGAAATGGAGTTAATTAGCACCTTACTCTTATCGCCCTTGACGGTCTCCAGGCCCTTTTTTATTGCCTCCCCTACTGTGCTATCAATGCATAAAGGTACATCGGTTACTTCTTGCACTGTACGCACAAGCCACTCCATATCGGCCACTTCGTTACAGTGGGCGGTATTTAGATCCAGGTAGTCTGCTCCCGCCCTCACCTGCCTGCGAGCCAGGTCCTGCACGGCCGCGGCGTCTTTGTCATTAATGATTTGACGGACACTGGGAATCGCGCTATTAAGTTTTTCACCGATGATTAACATTTCCTGTACCCTCCATGTATTTAGTTTCGGGCGTTTCCACAGAAAAAAATGGAAATTGGTAGTTAGAAGAATATTTAGCCGTACCATCGGCTATCAGGGTTCTAAAACGGAAATTAATATACCTTAAAAGCAGGCTTATTCCTCACGCAGGGTAGCTACCCGGGGGTTTTGCAATAGAACCGTTTAGAACCGGCCCTCGTATACCTGTCTATACATATATTCTACCTGTGTTTGATAATTCCTGCTTGAGGAAACAAAAAATTTTATAGTTATTATGTGCATATTTTTCCACCCTGTGGTAATAACACCGCAAGCTCCCATAATAAAAAAATAACCGGGTTTTTTCCCGGCTTGTCTTTAGTCCAACCTAAATTATAATGCAGATCAGCCCGCCGCCTCCGTCGTTAACAATGCGCTCCACCGTCTCCTGGAGTTTGACCTGGGCGTTTTCCGGCATGCGGTAGAGCTTGCTCTGGATGCCCTCCCGGACCAGGTCGCTCAAGGATTTGCCGAAGACGTTGGTCTGCCAGATCTTCTGGGGGTTATCCTCGAACTCTTCCATGATATACTTAACCAGATCCTCGCACTGCTTCTCGGTGCCGATGATAGGCGTCACCTCGGTGGTAATGTCGGCGCGGATGAAGTGGTAGGACGGCGCCGTGGCCTTGAGCCGCACCCCGGAACGGCCGCCCTGTTTGATGAGCTCCGGTTCAGCCAGTTCCATCTCATCTTCAGTGGGCGTCACTACACCATAACCGGTATTGCGGACCTCCTGGATACCGTAGGCGATCTTATCCCACTCTTTCTTGATGCCGGCCAGTTCCCGGAGCCAGCGGACGATATCCTGATCGCCACTGATGTCCAGGCCGCTGATTTCCCGTAAAATCTGGTGGAATAGGCCCTCACGGGTGCCCATATCGATATGGGCCGTACCTGTTCCCAGGTCCATATCCTTCAAGGCGACCCGGGAGACATATTCATTCTCCCCGAGCTTTTCAATGGCGTTGTTGATATCCCTCAGGCGCCGGACTTCACCCACCGCCTCCCGGACGGCATTCTCCAGCTGCTGTCGCAGCCAGTGTTCGTTTTCCAGTTCGTCCACCCAGCGCGGCAGGTTGACATTGACCTCGGCCACCGGGAATTCGTAGAGGGCTTCTTCCATGATATGCAGGATGTCATCTTCCGTTAAGTTCAGGCAGTCCACCGGGAGTACCGGTACGTCGTAGGTTGCTTCCAGCTCACCGGCCAGGGCTATGGTCTCTTCTGCCAGGGGGTGAACCGAATTGAGCAGAACGACAAAGGGTTTCCCCAGTTCCTTGAGTTCCCAGATAACCCGTTCCTCGGCATCAACATAATCCTGCCGCGGTATTTCAGTAATACTCCCGTCGGTGGTTACGACGATGCCGAGAGTAGCGTGGTCGGTAATGACCTTGTGGGTCCCGGTCTCGGCTGCTTCTTGAAAGGGTACCGGGTGTTCAAACCATGGCGTCCGCACCATCCGGGGGCCTTCATTATCCTCATAGCCCAGGGCCCCCGGTACGGTATAGCCGACGCAATCCACCAGCCGGACCCGCATCTTCAACCCTTCGCGAATAGTGATTTCTACCGCTTCATTGGGGATAAACTTGGGCTCCGTAGTCATGATCAGGCGACCGGCGCCGCTCTGGGGCAATTCATCCCTGGCCCGGTCACGATCATTAGGGTTTTTAATGTTCGGTAGTACCAGCTTTTCCATGAACTGCGTGATGAAGGTTGATTTGCCGCTGCGTACCGGCCCCATGACACCGAGATAAATATCGCCACCGGTACGTTCAGTTATATCCCGAAAAATGTCCTGTTTTTCCACCCCGTATTCTCCCTCCCCAGGCCTGAATTTTTCCGTTCGAAGTCAACTGGCATGTTTTAACAGTACATGTATATGATTCAACGTAGAAAATATAACCCAAAAGAAAATTTTTTGGGCCGACCTCGATGGACTTTTAAGAATATATTCAGGCAGCGACAGGAAAAGAACCGGGAAAGGCAGGAATATTCGGGCAAAAACTAAAAGATCCGCCGGCTAAAGGGCGGGTTTCCAATAAATATTAAATATTCTACCAATCGCCTGACTCCACTTCATGGGTCCGGGGCCGTTCCATCAAGGCGGCGACACAATCGCCAACGGGTTTACCCTTATAAAGCACCTGGTAGATCTCTTCGGTGATGGGCATTTTGATGCCATGCTGGCAGGCCAGTTCCCGGGCCGCGGCCGTGGTCCGGACACCCTCCACCACCATGCCCACCCCGGCCAGGACCTCCTCCAGGGACTGACCCTTGCCCAGGAGGATGCCGGCGCGGCGATTGCGACTGTACATGGAGGTGCAGGTTACAATCAAATCGCCGATACCGCTCAAACCGGCAAAGGTCAAGACCTTGCCCCCCAAGGCGACACCCAGGCGGGCAATCTCCGCCATGCCCCTGGTCATCAGGGCAGCCCTGGTATTATCACCCAGGCCCAGGCCGTCGGCCATGCCGGTGGCCAGGGCGATGATATTTTTTAAAGCTCCACCGAATTCTACACCTATAATGTCAGGGTTGGTATAGACCCGGAAGGTCGGGTCCATAAAAACGTCCTGGACATATTCGGCCGTCTCCCGGTCTGCAGCAGCAACCACAACCGTGGTAGGCAGGCCGCGCCCGACTTCCTCAGCATGGCTGGGGCCAGATAGAACGGCTACCCGGTCCAGGCCTTCTTCAACCAGAACCTGGGATAAGCGTTTTTTCGTCTCCAACTCCAGGCCCTTGGCCGTATTGACAATAACGGTTCCCCTCGGCAGAAGGGGTTTGAGAAGCCGGGCCGTCGAACGGACGGCATGGGAGGGAACGCTCAAGACCACCAGGACTGCGCCTTTGACAGCCGCGGGCAGATCGGCCGTGGGAATAATCGTCCCCGTTAATCTCACTCCTGGTAGATAGGTTTTGTTTTCTCCAGTTTCCCTTAAAGCCGCCGCCAGTTCCGGCCGACGGGCCCAGAGGTTGACCCTGAAGCCCTTATGGGCCAGCAAGACGGCCAGGGCCGTCCCCCAGCTGCCGGCGCCAACAACGGCTATACTTTCCTTCACTTAGCTTCGCTCCCCCAGTTTGTGTTCGGTACCTGCCAGCAGGCGTTTAATGTTGGGCCGGTGACGGTAGATTACCAGGGCCGCCGCGACAAAGGTAAACAGGACGTAGGGCCAGGGGCGGTGAAAATACATTACTAAAAAGGGCGCTACGGCCGCGGCCACGATAGACCCCAGGGAAATGTAACGGGAAAAGATTACTACAGCCAGCCAGATTAAACAGGCCCAGAAGACAGCCAGCGGGGCCATGGCCAGCAGGGCCCCGGCGGTTGTTGCCACCCCCCGGCCTCCCTGGAATTCTAGAAAAATAGACCAGTTATGACCGACGATGGCCATCAGGGCCGCCAGGATGACCAGTACCGGACCGCCCAGGGCCTGCCCCAGCAAGACAGCAAGGACACCCTTGAGGGCGTCGACCCCCAGGACCAGCAGGCCGGGAATAGTACCCATGGTTCGCAGGGTGTTGGTAGCCCCGACATTGCCGCTCCCCCGCCGCCGGATATCAAAGCCGTATAAATAACGACCTACAACGTAAGCGGTGGGAATGGACCCGATCAGGTAGGCCAGTACCAGGGCCAGCAGCCACATTAATTTCCCCTCCTCACCGGCTTTAACGTTCCCTGCCGCGCCGGAAAATCAAACGGATTGGTGTACCTTCAAAACCAAAGGCCTGTCGCAACTGGTTTTCCAGGTAACGCTGGTAAGAGAAATGGACGTCTTCGGGGCGGTTGGTAAAGAAGACAAAGGTCGGCGGCTTAACCTTCACCTGGGTAGTGTAATAAATCTTGACCTCCTGGCCTTTCACCGAAGGTGGTGGTGTCAGCAGCACTGCCTCCCGGACGACGGCATTTAATGTTCCGGTAGCAACGCGCCGGCTGGCCTCTTCGGCCACGGCGTCGATAGTCGTCAGGACCTGGCCTACACGTTGACCTGTCAAGGCGGAGATAAATAATACCGGGGCGTAGGCCATAAAGCTGAGTTCCTGCCGGACGGCTTCCCGGTAATGGTCCATGGTCCGTTCATCTTTGAGTACCAGATCCCACTTGTTTACTACTATTATAGCCGCCTTGCCCTTTTCGTGCCCATAACCGGCAATCTTTTTATCCTGTTCCGTGACGCCCTCGGTACCGTCCAGGATCACCAGGACGACATCGGCCCGTTCCACGGCCCTCAGGGCCCGCAGGACACTATAACGCTCGATAGGTACGGTAACCCGGCTCTTACGCCTCATACCGGCGGTATCGATGAGGATGTACTCCCTTTGGCCGCGGCGGATGTATGTATCAATGGCGTCCCTGGTAGTTCCCGGCAGGTCGCTGACAATCACCCGCTCTTCTCCCAGCAGGCGATTTACCAGGGAGGACTTGCCCACGTTCGGCCTCCCGACTACGGCTACCTTCAAGGCGTCCCCTGCTTTGCCCGCGGGTACTGCCGGCAAAAGCTCCACCACCCTGTCCAGGAGGTCGCCGGTATTCAACCCGTGGGCCGCTGAGATGGGCAGGGGGTCACCCAGTCCCAGCCGGTAAAACTCGTGGGTCAAAGTAGGATCGCTGAAGTCTTCTACTTTATTGGCTACCAGGATCACCGGCCGGTTAGAGCGGCGCAAAAGACCGGCTATCTCTTCATCGTCGGCCGTGATTCCTGTCCGGCTGTCTACCAGGAAGATGATTACGTCAGCTTCCTTGAGGGCCTGCTCGGCCTGGCTCCTGACCCTGGCCACCAGGGGGTCATCCTGGTGGGCAGCAATACCCCCGGTATCTACCAGGGTGAACTGGCAACCGCACCACTCGGCGTCCCGGTACAGGCGGTCTCTGGTGACCCCGGGAGTATCCTCGACGATGGCCACCCGCCCGCCGGTGATACGGTTAAAAAGGGTTGATTTGCCAACGTTGGGCCGGCCGACGATGGCGACTATCGGTTTGGGCAATAGGGATTCCTCCAAAAATAACATCTACCCCTGCTGCCGGGGTTTGTCCTTCGCAACACGGGCGGCAGCACCAGGGAACGAAAATTGCGGCCGGCCCTTGTTGGAAGCGGGGACCATGGAGCGTACGAAAACAAAAACAATGCCACCCCTTGGCAGAATTATTTTTAGGCGGGCAGGGCGGGTTTCACCAGGCGCCGGTCGCCCTGCTACACCTCTAATATCCCTGCTACCAGACCTTTCCCTGTAGCCGGAACAATCTCCACCCGTACTCCCAATTCCCCGGCAAGCATTGCTGGCGTCCGGTCGTCCAGGAAGACCGGGGCATCGCTTTTCAACATAACATCCGGGAGGATAAGCACGCCGTTCCTTTCCCGGGCCCAGGAGGCGGCCTCCCCAAGCCCGGCCAGTAGATCCTGTCCGGTGAGGAGCCCGGCTACAGTCACCTCTGACCCGAAGAAAAGATTGGGTACCGCGACTACCCTGGCCTCCAGGTTGGTGACCCCCGCTGCCAGCCGTTGAACCAGCCGGGTAAGCACAGGTGCGATCAGGACCCCGGTGGCGACTACTACCCGGCGCGGCCGGGTCAGAGCTCGCGGGATTCTCTCGACCGCAACTCCATACTCATCCAGGAAGAGGCGAGTGATGCCGATGCCGTTTTCCGTCTGGGGAAAGTCGTCATAATAAGCCGCCGCAGGCAGGGGTATCCCTGCCAGGAGGTAGAGTTCATCGGCCCCGTAGACCAGGCCCCGGCCGAAGCGTTGCCGGAAGCCGGACTGCCATTCCTCTATTCTGGTCACTACTTCCCCGGCCTCAACGGGGGTTAACCGCCGCAGGGGAAACAACCCTTCGCGCTTTGAGGTCAGGCCCACCGGGACCACGGCGATGGACTGTACTGCCGGGAAAAGCCGGCTTAAATCCTTGACCGTCCGCTCCAGTTCCGGCCCGTCGTTCAACCCGGGGCAAAGGACAATCTGGGTATGCACCTGAATGCCGGTTGCGGCCAGTCGACCGAGCTGATCCATGATGGCCCCCGCCCTGGGGTTGCCCAGTATTTGCCGCCGCAGTTGCGGGTTGGTGGTATGGACGGATATATAGAGGGGGCTGAGATGCCAGCGCCGGATATAATCCCAGTCCCCGGGAGCCAGGTTGGTAAGGGTGATAAAGTTACCGTGTAAGAAGGAATAGCGGTAATCATCGTCTTTGATATAAAGGCCCGGCCGCAGGCCGGCGGGCATTTGATCGACAAAGCAGAAGAGGCAATTGTTGGCGCAGCGGCGCAGGCCGTCAAAGGTTGGACCGGCAAACTCCAGTCCCAGGTCTTCACAGTAATCTTTTTCAATATCCAGCAGCCAGGTCTCGCCATCAGCTTTTTTTATTTCAACCCGGAGGTTTTCATCGGCACAGAGGTAACGGTAGACAATGATGTCTGGCACAGGCTCCCCGTTGATGGCTACCACTTCATCGCCCGGGTTAATTCCCAGCTCGGCGGCAATACTATCCGGCCGTACGGCAGTTATCCGCGCCCCCTTGGCGGGCAAAATACTCAACTCCCAACTGGCTTACTATTTTCGCCTTAAATAAATACTAGCATTAAAATCCCTTGATTTGCAAGGGGTTTGGGAAGAAGCAACTGGAGTAATGATTTCCGCTGCAGATCCTCCATGGTGTATGTGTAAACCCTGGAACCTTCCAGGTCCAATTATACTACTTCCCTGACAGAATCACAGGTGTATTTTACCTGACATCTTCATTGCGGCTTGACAGTTTTTGCCCGGCCCCCGGGCCTGATCCGGCGGAGTCAGGCTTCCGGAGCCCCCGTCACCTGTCGCATGGCTTCTTTTACCAGAAAAACTATGGTGGGATAATCACGCCTGAGGCTCCCGCATAATAACCAGCGGCCCGGGGCAGCCAGGTATGGATAACGCCGGCAGAAGCCGCCCAGGCGCCACAGCAGTGAAACCCGGCGGGATACGTCCACCCATACTATTTCTCCCTGTTTCCGGCCCATGATACTAAGGAAAGTCACCGCCGCCCGCCGGGCCGCCTCGCCGTCGTGACCCACGGCTGCCGTATATACAGCCGTGCCGGCACTGTCACGGCCCAGATAGCGCAGGCCGCCCTGGCCTTCAGGGGCATCAAAATGGGGGAGTTTTTTTAATTGCCGCCAGCCAGGCAAATGGGCCGGGGTAAGCCAGCCCAGGTGCAGGGCAGCGGCAATTACCCCGGCATGGGTGCCGCTAAAGCAAGCATAAATAACCATCATTTCCAATTTCCCTCCCACAGGGGTCGATGCCGATCGACAAATTCGACCAGACGGAAATAGGCACGCCTGGTGCCCAGGATGACTATGGGCCTGCCGGGGATGGCCAGACCCAGGCGGCGGGAAGTAAATCCTCCCAGGACCATTAAACGGTTTACGAAGGGAGAGGTATTGAGGAGGAGTAATTCCTGCCGGGGGAGGCCCAGGACTTTCGCCAGGTCGTAAAGGAGAGCCTCGAAACGGCTACCCAGGTTCTTTTTACCGGCGGCATAAACTTTGTTACCGTAGAGGTCAGTACCCATGTATTTTATTTCCCCTTCTTTCCCCCGGCTCCGGGCATCAAAATACGGCAGGGACATGAGTTCCGCTGCCGCAGGTAACCGGTCCCGGGGCAGCAACCCCAGGTGGATGGCTGCTGCCGTTACCGAGGAATGGGAACCGCCAAAGCAATGGTAGATAACATTCATTTCAGTCCTTTTGCCAGTCCGCCCGCTCGTCATTGGCTTCCAGTTCCTGATGGGGGACTGGCGCCAGTTCGACCGCCTCCCTCTCCCGGCCTGTTTTTTTGTTCCGGTCAACACCGGGCTTGCGCAGCCGCTGCCAGCCCAACAGGTTAACCCATTCAATAGAGGTAAACTGCTTCAACCGGGCCACGGCCTTCTTCCAGCTGCCGGCCGAAATGAGGAGGAAAGCACCGCCTCCGATTACAAAGGCCAGGAGGACGTAGAGGACTCCCTTCCAGTCGGCGGCCGTACTGGGCGTGCGGGCAGCAGCGGGCCGGGCGGCAACCCCCAGGACCGGCGGCACGACGTCGGCAAAAAGGGTGACGCCCCGTTGCGCTTCCTGCAGCGTATTGGTATGGGTACCCACTTCCAGCAACATCGCCCTTGGCGAAAGGTCCTGGTTATAGCTGCCGGCACCGATGAATATCCCCCTGATTAAACCTGGATAGCGGGCATCGGCTGCTGCCTTCAGCCTTTTGGCATAGTCCAGGTTGGCGCTCATGTTTTGGTTTTCCCGGCCCACTACCAGGCGGACCATGGTTACATCCTGGCCATTGATGGTCCGGCGGTAAAAAGTTGGATCCGGCACCCCGTCCCGGTGGATGTCGAATAAAGCTGCCGCTCCCTTCTGCATTAAGGACATGGCCGTCCGGCGGGAGCGCCGGTAGGCGCCGTCATCATGGGGGGCGTGGGAGGTCGTGTCGTGGATGACCGTCAAACCCAGGCTACGTAAATGATCGGCGAAGGCGCTTCCTACTCTTAAAACCCCACCGTTTCCAGGGATACTTTCACTGCCGTCTGAGGGAACGTAGGATTCATCATCATGGGAGTTATAAACACCCACTATCTGGCTGCCGGCTGCCTGGACCGGAGCAATTCCACCCCCGGAGGCGATTCGGCCCGCCATGGTGGGAACCTGGTTACCATCCAGGGATATTCGCTCTCTACCTATTTCCCGGCAGATGCCCTTATTACCTTCTATGCGAATTACCCGGTAACGACGGTTATCGGCTGAGATAAATTCATCGTGGATATATATCCTGCGGGCCATCATATCCAGGACCCGGCCCTGTTCGTCGACCAGGATTGAATATTGCCCGGTAGTGTGGTTTCCCGGCAACAACTCAGCCAGGTTGAAGACCCGGACGGCTGTCCCCTGCTGCCGGCTCCAGATATGCGCTACTCCTACCAGGACCAGGGCCACGACCAGCAAGCCCAGGCCACCCCAGATTCGCCAGGACCGATTGGCTTTACTCATTACCCTCGCCCCCTTTATCCTTTGGGCCCCCTTCGTTGACATCAGCCGGATTTAGATCAACCGGCTTGCGTTTCAGGGCTGGTCCTTTGAGTCCGGCCAGCAAAGAACGGGAATGACCTGCCAGCTCCGGGCCACCCTGCATCCTTTCCCGCACTTCACCGATTAATTCCGCCAGCAACACCGCCACTACGGCGGCCATAAAGGTGGCATCAATAATTCCGGCCCCGCCAAAGGCTACTGTCCCCCGGAGACCCAGGCGCAGGTAAAAGATAAGGTCGGCTATATCCAGGAGCAGGACTCCCAGGATGGCGCCTACAAAGGCCGCCCGGCGGGAACGACCCACCAGGTAAGCGACGAAACCTGCGACCAGGGGATAATAATAAAGGGGATCCAGGAGGTTGAGGGCATAAACATTCCATGCTTCCCTGCCACGGGTAATGTAGGTAATGCCAAAGAGGACGACGGCGGTGATAACCGCTCCCAGCAGGGCCCGCCCCACTTCCCGGGTGGTACCGGCGCGGTAGAGTATATAGACAGCCAACCCCAGGGGTATCAAGGCTCCGCCGACGTTAATGGAAGTAACGACGCGTCCGCCGGTCAGGGGTATGTTTATAAAGCTGCCGACAATCATGGCCACAATAAGGGCCATGGCCGTGCGATCATTTAAATAAAGACGATCCAACACCCGGTGGGCCAGGCCAAAATAAACCAGGCTAAAGACGATTACCAGCAGGAAGACGCCAATAGTATATCCCGTCATGGAAATCCTCCTTTCAGGGATAGATTTCCCCGCCAGGATAAAAATATACCGGAGGGTTTCTGGCGCCAACCCTGCCGGGCCAATAAAAAAACCGGGCTTTTTATCGCCCGGGCTACCGGAGTTGCCTCCCCTCCAGCCAGGCCTTTGTACGGCCAGTGATAACTATCGGTTTGGTAGCCAGTTCTGCCGGGGTAGCGCAGCCGGTTAGCAGGCAGATGCGTTTTAAATCCTCCTGCCAGTGCAGGATCTCTTCCGTAAGGGCGTCTTCCCCCTGTTCCAGGAGGATTTTCAGGAAATAACCCGCCGCCCCTACAATTTTTGCCCCCAGGGCCAGGGCCCGGGCAGCGTCCAGGGCGCTGTGGATACCGCCGGTGGCGACAATCTCTACCGGCAGGCCCAGTTCCCTTATTTCCAGGATGCTAACCGCCGTTGACAGGCCCCATTCAGCCAGGGCCGGAACCGGCCGGCCCCGGCGCCTTTCCTCAATGGCCGCAAAGTTGGTCCCGCCCCGGCCACCGACGTCCATAAAACGAACCCCGGCCTGGTATAGCTGCAGGGCTGTTTCCCGGGAGAGGCCGAAGCCCACTTCTTTGGCTATCACGGGTACATCCAGGGTGTTTACCATCCCCTTTATATTCTCCAGCCAGCCGCGGAAAACACGATCACCCTCCGGCATAACCAGTTCCTGGGCGGCATTGAGGTGTACCTGCAGGCCGTCGGCGGTAATCATGGCCACGGCCTCCCCGGCGTCCGCCGGGGAGTTCCCGGCACCAATGTTGGCCAGGATTAAACCGTCTGGATTCTCCCGGCGGACAATGGTGAAGCTCTCCCGCCACTCTTTATTTTCGAGGCCCGCTCGCTGGGAGCCTACGGCCAGGGCAATCCCCGTCCGCCGGGCTACCCGCGCCAGGGCGGCGTTAATGGCAAGAGTTTCTGGAGGCCCGCCGGTCAGGGCATTGATAATAAAAGGGGCGGCCAGGTTTTTTCCCAGCCACCGGCAGGCAAGATCGATATCCGACCAGTTAAGTTCAGGCAGGGCCTGGTGAACCAGGTGTACGTCCTCCAGGCCACTGTTGCCGTTGCTGTCTTCCTGGAAATAGCGCAGGTGCTCCAGCTTGCGCCGGCCCCGACCTGCGTATTCTCTCTCGTTCAAGGAAAGCTTCAGCCCTTCGCAGGTGGCGTTACTGGTTTGAGGGTTGCTTCTCTTCAAAGAGATCGCCAAAGAGGTCGCCCAGTTTAACCCCGCTCTCGTTCTGATTCTCAGCGGGCTTTTCGGCCGGTTTGGCCTGCTTCCTGTTCTTTTCCCGGACGGCCTGGCGCAGGCTGAGGCTCATCCTCTGGGCCTGCTGGTCTACTCCCAGGACCTTGACCGGGATGATATCGCCGACGCTGACGACATCTTCCGGTTTATCGACATGGCGGTCGGCCAGCTGGGAGATGTGGACCAGGCCTTCAATACCAGGTTCAACCTCCACAAAGGCACCGAAGGGAGCCAGTCGCAGGATCTTGCCCTCGACAATGGCCCCTACTGGATAGCGCTCGGCTGCCGTATCCCAGGGATTGGGCAGGAGTTGCTTGCGGCCCAGGGAAACCTTACCTTCTTCGCGATTTATCCCCAGGATCTTGACCTCGATCTCCTGGCCTTCGCTCAGGGCATCCCGCGGGTGTTCCACCCGGCCCCAGGAGATTTCGGATACATGAAGCAGGCCGTCGACACCGCCCAGGTCAACAAAGGCACCGAAGCTGGTCAACCGCCGGACAATACCTTTACGCACCTGGCCGACCTCCAGGCTGTCCCAGGTAGCCTGGCGCTGTTTTTCATATTCTTCTTCCAGGATGGCTTTCCGGGAGAGGACGACTTTATTCTTGCTGCGATCGAGCTCGATTACCCTCAGGCGCAGGGTTTGCCCAAGGTAGGCATTGAGGTCTTCTACATAACCCCGTTCCACCAGGGAGGCCGGCAAGAAGCCCCTGACGCCCACGTCTACCAGCAGGCCGCCCTTGACGACCTCTATTACCTCACCCTGGATCTCTTCACCGCTGGCCAGGTGTTCTTCTAATTTCTCCCAGGCAACCCGGCGGTCGGCCCGCCTCTTGGAAAGCACGGGATGTCCCTCTTCGTTCTCCGGCCGTAAAACCATGACGTTTATTGTATCGCCAACGGCTACCACCTCGTGCGGGTCATTGACGTTACGATGGGAGAGCTCGTTCAGGGGAATAACGCCTTCGGATTTGCCCCCTACATCTACCATAACTTCATTATCGGTGATCTGGACTACTGTACCCGCAATGATGTTGCCGCGGCGGAGTTCCGGCATCCCTGCGGTTATCTGCTGCATCTCACTTCTTTGCTCTTCCGGGGTTCCAGTCTCCCCGGGGACTGTTTCTGGTGCTTCCAGGTCTCCGGTCGCGCCGGCCATCGCGGCCTCTGCCGCCGGGGCTTCTGCCCCGCCTTCAGGCCCGGGAACTGCCGGGTTACCTCCAGGCTCAGCCGGGGCTACCGTTTCCCCCGAGGCCACCGGTTCTTGAGTGGTTACCTGTTCCTTTTCTTCTCCTGGAACCATAATTTTTTCCTCTCCAGTCAACATTACAACTACCTCCTCAATAATCCACGCTGGGGTCGAAGCGCCACCTGTGACCCCGACCCTCCGGGTATTTATGAACCACTGGCGACACAACTCCCCGGCCCTTTCCACATGGTAAGTAGGCGTCCCGGTAGCCCGGCAAAGTTCGGCTAAATGCCGCGTATTGGCGCTTTCCTTATCACCGGCGACGACCATTACGTCTACCTGGCGCGCCAACCTGACTGCCGTTTCCTGACGCTGGTGGGTGGCCTGGCAAACGGTATTGTGTACTACCAGAGTACCCGTATTGGAACGTAAAGCTGCTGCGACTTCCTCCAACATGGATACCGGCTGGGTGGTTTGGGCTAAGACCGCCCGCCGGGGATGGAAAGGTAAGGCTGCAGCCGCTTTTTTATCAGGAACTACCACCGCTCCCGGTCCGGCCCATCCCAGCATTCCCTGGACCTCAGGGTGGCCGGCATCGCCGACGATAGTCACCTGGTAACCCTCTGCGGCCATTTTTTGGGCCAGGCGCTGGGCCCTTTTTACATAGGGGCAAGTAGCATCGATTATCTCCAGCCCCTTATCCCGGGCCCGGGCCAGGGTCTCCGGTGTTGTCCCGTGGGAACGGATCAGGATCCGGCCACAGTTGACTTCATCCAGGGAAGCAACCGGCCGGACTCCCTCCCGGGCAAGCTGTTCCACCACCTGCCGGTTATGGATGAGCATTCCCAGGGAAGCCACCGGTTTGGGGGCTTCCCTGGCCTTTTCTACGGCCCTCTTGACGCCGAAGCAAAATCCTGCATAATCAGCAACAATCACTTCCATAATTAAAACATCTTCTCCTGGTCAGGCTAAAAACTAGTTTGCTGATTCCAGGCAAACATTATTTACATTTCGCGAAAAAGGCGCAAAATCCTGCCTCCCGCTAAAAAAAGCTGGCCTTTATGCCAGCATTTTATTTACTTCCTGGTAGGCGGCTGACGTCAGGTCCTGAACCTGCTGGGGAGTGTAGTTTCTCCCGGAGGTTGTTATTTTCAGGGGACGGCCAAAGGTTATCCTGATGTGGCCACCGCGGAAGACCCGGTTGGTATCTTTAATGGCCACCGGCAGGAGGGTAGCCCCGGTTTTAAGGGCCAGTACCGCCGCCCCGGCCTGGAAGGGGAGTAAGCGGCCGTCGGGACTGCGGGTGCCTTCGGGAAATATACCCAGGACCTGGCCCTGCCGGAGAATCTGTAGGGCGGTTTTCAGGGCCGCCCGGTCGGACTCGCCCCGGCGGACAGGGAAAGCCTGCAGGCCCCTTATAATGTATTTAAAAAGGGGGATATGGAAAAGCTCCTCTTTGGCCATGAAACGTACCATCCTCGGGAAGGCAACGCCGACTACCACCGGATCCAGGTAGGAGATGTGGTTGGCAACGATAACCACCGGCCCTCCAGCCGGTATGTTCTCCCGGCCCCGGACTTCCCAGCGGCATATAAAGCGGAGAAATAAGTAGCAGACAAACTTGGCAAACTGGTAAAACACCTGGCGGTTCCTCCGGAAATAGCTTTGCCACAGGCTGGCATTTTTGCGGCTAGTGGCCTGCATTTCTCTTTCAAACGCCTCTCCAGAGGCATTATTCGTAAAGCCATGCTTCTCATTACCCGGTTGCACCAGGGCCCCCCGACCACCGGACCCAATCCCTCGCTGCAAGCAAATGCCAGCATGTTATTTATAAATCTACCCTTGTTGCCCGGCAGCTGCAATCAATGACATGAGCCTGGCAACGACCTCCTCAACCGACATCTGGCTGGTGTCGATAATGATGGCGTCAGGCGCCGGTTTTAAGGGAGCCACCTCGCGCTGGCTGTCCCGGGCGTCGCGCTGGCGGATTTCTTCCATTATCGTTTCCAGGTCGGCCGGCTGGCCGGAGGCCAGGAGTTCCTGGTAACGCCGCCGCGCCCGTTCGGCCAGGCTGGCCGTGAGGAAGAATTTATAGGGGGCACCGGGCAGGACCAGGGTACCTATGTCGCGGCCATCCATGACCACCCGGTTGGAGGCTGCCATTTCCCGCTGCAGCTTCACCAGGCACTGCCGCACCCCCGGCACCCCGGCCACAATAGATACATGCCGGGAAACCTCGGACCGGCGGATGGCCCGGGTAACTTCCTCGCCGTCGCAGTAAACGGCTATATCCCCTCCGCCCCTGTCTTCCAGGCGGATGCTGGTCCTTTCGGCCAGTTCAACCAGGCGCCGGCTGTCCTCCAGATCTATCCCCAGGCCCAGGGCCTTCCAGGTCAGGGCCCGGTACATGGCACCGGTATCGATATATAGATATCCGAGCCTGACCGCCAGGAGCCGGGCCACGGTACTCTTGCCGGCTCCGGCCGGGCCGTCGATGGCAATATTACCCTGCAATTTCTCAATCATCTTCTTCCTTCACCATAACCCCCAGCCTGGCCAGGTCGGCAGTAAAGCCGGGATAGGATACGGCGATACATTCCGCTCCCCTGACCTCTGTTGTCCCTTCAGCCACCAGGCCCGCCACCGCCAGGGCCATGGCCAGGCGGTGGTCCCCGTGACTGTCGACTACCGCCCCGCGGAGGCGGCGTACCCCCCTGATCCGGAAACCATCGGGCCGGGGATATATTTCCGCTCCCATCCGGGCCAGTTCCCCGGCCACCATGGCGATGCGGTCGCTTTCCTTTACTTTTAGTTCGGCGGCGTCGCGTATAATGGTTTCCCCTCCAGCCAGGGCGGCGGCCACCGCCAGGACCGGTATTTCATCGATTAACCGCGGGATCATGGTCCCGCCCACCTCCAGGCCCTGGAGTCTGCCGGAGGTCACCCGGATTGACCCGGCAGGTTCCCCGCCGGTTTCTGCCCCGGTGGTTACCTCCAGGGGCGCCCCCATTGCCGCCAGGACGTCGATAATGCCCGTCCTGGTGGGGTTTAAGTTTACGTTCTCCAGGATAAGGGAGGCCCGGGGATGCAGGCAACCGGCCACCAGGAAAAAGGCGGCTGCCGAGATATCACCGGGCACGGTAATGGTCAAGGGTTTAAGGGGTTTCCGGCCCCTGAGTCTCACCCGCAGGCCCTCCACTCGCAGGTCGGCCCCGGCGGCCCGGAGCATCCTTTCGCTGTGGTCCCGGGAGCGGCAGGGCTCGGTAATGACTGTTTCCCCGGGGGTGAAAAGGCCGGCCAGGAGGAGAGCCGATTTGACCTGGGCGCTGGCTACAGGCAAGGTGTACGCCAGGGGTTCTAACTTGCCGCCCCGGACACTTAAGGGGGCCAGTTCACCATTCTGCCGGCCCCAGATGGCGGCCCCCATAGACCTCAGGGGTCCCGTAACCCGGCCCATGGGTCGCCGGCGTAAGGAGGCATCGCCACTGATTACACTATAAAAGGACTGCCCGGCCAGGACACCCAGGAGAAGGCGCATAGTCGTCCCGGAATTACCGGCATCGAGAACCGCCTCCGGCTCCCCGAGGGAATCTAACCCCCTGCCCCGCACCATTACCCGGCCACCGTCCGGTCCCGCGATGTCTACCCCCAGGGCGCGCAGGCAGTTCAGGGTACTGAGGCAGTCGGCCCCGGCCAGGAAGCCGTCGATGACGGTCGTACCTTCGGCCAGGGCACCGATGATGGCCGCCCGGTGGGAAATGGATTTATCCCCCGGCGGCCGGATAGTCCCCTCCAGGGATGGCGGGGGCTGGATGATAAGCCGCATCTTTTCCTCCGCAAAAGCTAGACTTCTTCTCTCAAACTACCAGGAATAACCCGCGGTGTCAAGCACTACCTGGCATCCGCACAGTAATCCCGGAATTTTGCAAAACTTCCCTGGCCCTGGTAGCAGCAGCTGCCGAGGTAAATCCCAGGCGGATGCTGCCCCCCTCCCCTTCCCGGACCCGGAGAATTTCAATATCTATGATATTGATGCCGGCATCCCCCAGGGAGGTGGCCATGGCGCCGATGACCCCGGGCCGGTCGGGGACGGTAACCACTAGCTCATGGAGGGCCGGGAGGAGTCCCTTTTGCCGGGCCGGCACCCGGGCCCGTAAGGCCCGGGCCTGGTTGAGAACGGTTTCCAGGCCGGCGGCGTCGCCCGCGCGGATCATCCCTTCCAGGGTCTCAATCTGGCAGCGCCAGGATTTTAAAAGCGCCAGGATGGCCTCCCGGTTGTAGAGAAAGATATCCCGCCACATTACCGGGTCGCCGCCGGCGATGCGGGTGGTATCCCGGAAACCACCTGCAGCCAGCATTAAGGCCAGGGGGTGCTCCCGGGCCAGTTCCCCGGCAGCCTGTACCAGGCTCACAGCCAGGATGTGGGGCAGGTGACTGACACCGGCTACAATCAGGTCGTGCTCGTCGGGGTCCAGGGTAATAACCCGGGAACCCAGGGATTGGAATAACCCCTCAAGGCTTCTTAAAGCCCGGGTGTCAGTGGCCGGGGTCGGCGTGAGGACATAAACGGCATTCTCCAGGAGGTAACCATCGGCGGCGGCAATGCCGGCCCGTTCGGAGCCGGCCATGGGATGCCCGCCGACATACAGGCCTCGATCCCGGAAGATTGTTTCCAGCTCCCTGACTACCGCTCCCTTAACGCTCCCCGTATCGGTGACGATGGTCCCCGGGTCAAGGAAGGGCTCGATACTCCCGGCCAGGGAGCCCAGGGCACCTACAGGAACGGCCAGGATGACTACCTGCGCTCCCTGCACGGCAGTTGCCGGGTCTGCTGCCGGGCGATTGATGGCTCCCAGGGTCAGGGCTGCCTCGATGGTCTCCCGGTGCCGGTCATAACCGGCCACCTCTTTAACCCCCCTTTGGCGGAGGGCCAGGCCCAGGGAGCCGCCGATAAGCCCCAGGCCGAGGATAGCTACCCTTTCTATTTCCGGACCGGATTTGCTACCGGCCACTGGTTCCACCCCCGTCGCGGGAATAGGATCCGAGAATTATTAATAAAGACGTTTTGGCTTTCAGGCCTGCCAGGACCTCCTTTAAAGGGGGGTCCGTCGCCCTGCCCTCGCAATCGATAAAAAACAGGTACTCTCCCAGTTCCTGTTTGGTGGGCCGGGATTCAATCCTGGTCAGGTTGATGCCTGCTGCGGCAAAATCCTTCAAAATGGTGTAGAGGCTTCCCGGCCGGTTGGCCACTGCCGCTACCACCAGGGAGGTTTTATAGGGTCCCGGGAGGTGGAGGTTTTCCTTCCCCAGGACCCAGAACCGGGTCTTATTATCCGGGTAGTCTTCAATACCGGCAGCCAGAACCGGCAGCTGGTATACCTCGGCGGCAAAGGTAGAAGCGATGGCCGCCACATCCGGCTGCTGCCGGGCCTGATCGGCAGCGGCAGCCGTGCTGGTTGCCGGCCTGATGGTGACTCCCGGTAAGTTTTGGGCCAGGTAATGGCGGCACTGGGCTAGGGCTTGGGGATGGGACCAGACCTCCCGGATAGTGGCCAGTTCCCCGGCGCGGCTGATCAAACAGTGGTGAACGGGTAAAACTACCTCCCCGACTACCTGGAGTTCCGGGTTTTCCAGGACCAGGTCCAGGGTAAGGTTGACGGCCCCTTCGATGGAGTTTTCTACCGGCAAGACGGCCGCCGCCGCCCGACCCTCGAGAACAGCCCCCAGGACCCCCGGTAAATCGGGGCAGGCCAGTAAGGAATACTGGCCTGCCCTCTGCCCCCAGATGGTCGCCGCCTCATGGGAGTATGTCCCCCGGGGGCCTAGATAAGCTATCCCTTTCATGAGGCCTGCCGCTCCAGTTCACGCCCGCTGGCGGCGATGATGGGCCGGATCTCCCTGACCAGGGCGGCGAATTGTTCCGGGTCCAGGGACTGGGAGCCGTCGGAGAGGGCCTCCTGGGGTCGTGGGTGCACCTCGACCATGATCCCGTCGGCCCCGGCGGCCAGGGCGGCCCGGGCCATAGGGGCCACCATAAACCGGTGCCCGGTCCCGTGGCTGGGATCGACAATTACGGGCAGGTGGGAGAGATGCTTTACCGCCGGTACCGCGCTGAGGTCCAGGGTATTGCGGGTATAGGTCTCAAAGGTGCGGATGCCTCGCTCGCATAAAATCACCCGGCTATTGCCTGCCTTGAGGATGTACTCGGCTGCCAGGAGCCATTCCTCGATGGTGGCTGCCAGGCCGCGCTTTAAGAGGACAGGTTTGTTTGTCTGGCCTACGGCCTGCAGGAGGGCAAAGTTCTGCATATTGCGGGAGCCGATCTGCAGGACGTCGGCAACGGCGGCTACTTCTCCCACCAGGTTCTGGTCCATAACCTCCGTGACCACCGGCAGGCCGGTACGTTCCCGGGCCTCGGCCAGGAATTCCAGGCCCCTGGCAGCCAGCCCCTGGAAGGAGTAGGGTGAGCTGCGGGGTTTATAGGCCCCGCCGCGGAGCATGGTGGCCCCCGCCGCCCGGACAGCGTCGGCAGCCTCCAGGAGCTGGTCACGGCTCTCCACGGCGCAGGGCCCGGCGATTATCTGCACCTCCGCTCCGCCTATGGTCCGGTTGCCTGCTTTTACCACCGTATCCCCGGGATGAAAATCCCGGCTGGCCAGCTTGTAGGGTTGCAAAATGGGGACCACCTTCTCCACCCCGGCCAGGGCCGTTACAGTTTCGGCCTTTAACCGGGTTTTATCGCCTATTACGCCGATTATAGTCCGTTCTATACCCCGTGACAGGTGCACCTTGAAACCCTCCCGTTCCAGGTGACTGATTACTCTCTGCTCTTCTTCGCGTGTGGCTCCGGGTTGCATGACTATGATCATGGATTACCCCCCTGAAAGCAAAACGTCACCCCCGCCAGGAGTGACGTTTTTTGCTAAAGTCAATTCTCCTGCCGTCCTGCCGTCCTACCATTTTAGATAACCCTGCAGTGTTATCCTACTGTACTACATTTAGACTATAGCATAGCTGCCCCCTCCTGGCAAGGGGCAATCTGGTTATTCTATAAAGCGTGCCGGAGCCTTTCTACCAGCCGGAGGGCGGCCGGCAAGCCACCTTGATGCAGGGCGTCGACCAGGGCACTGCCGACAATGATGCCGTCGCCCATAGGGGCCAGGAGCCTGGCCTGTTCGGGACTGCCGATACCAAAACCTATTCCCAGGGGCAGGTCGGTTACCGCCCGCACCCCTGCCAGGTACTCGTCAATTCCCGGCGGTAAACCTTCCCGGGCGCCTGTTACCCCGGTAAGGGAAACACAGTAGATAAATCCCCGGGCTGTGGCGGCAATCCGGGCCAAACGTTCCCCGGGAGTCGTCGGGGCCACCAGGGGAATCAGGGCCAGCCCTGCTGTTTCCAGGGTTTGTCTTAAAGGTAGGCTTTCTTCCAGGGGCAGGTCGGGTACAATCAAACCATCCGCCCCGGCAGCGCCCAGATCGGCAGTTAGCCGTTCCAGTCCATATTGCAGCAAGGGGTTATAGTAGCTCATGAGGATCAGGGGGACAGCCACCCCCGCGCGCAGGTCCTTTACCAGTTCCAGGATCCCTGGCAGGGTTACCCCGGCATCAAGGGCGCGCTTGCTGGCAGCCTGGATGACCGGACCATCGGCCACGGGGTCAGAAAAGGGTACCCCCAGCTCGATGAGGTCCACCCCGGCGCCGGCCAGTTCCCTGACGGCTTGCCCGGTAACCTCCAGGGAGGGGTCGCCGGCACAAAGATAGACGATGAGGGCTTTGCGTCCCTCTTTTTTCCTGGCGGCAAAGGCAGCAGCTATTCTTTCATAACCCATGGTTGGAGCTCCCTCCCTTGAGGATGGCGGCCACCTGCTGGACGTCCTTATCTCCCCGGCCGGAGAGGTTGATGATCATAATCTCTTCCGGTCTTAGGCCGGGGGCAATCTTCATGGCCAGGGCTACGGCGTGGGAGCTCTCCAGGGCGGGGATAATGCCCTCTGTACGGCTCAGGAGTTGAAAGGCCTCCAGGGCTTCGGAATCAGTTATGGCTGTATAGGCAGCCCGGCCGCTATCTTTGAGGTAGCTGTGTTCCGGCCCGACACCGGGGTAATCCAGGCCGGCCGAGACAGAATACACCGGCGCGATCTGGCCGTTTTCATCCTGGACCAGGTAACTGTAGGCCCCCTGGAAGACACCGGGGCGACCGGCGGTTAAAGTAGCGGCGTGGCGGCCGGTCTCCAGTCCCAGCCCGGCGGCTTCAGCGCCCCACATCCTGACCCCCGTTTCTGCGAGGAAGGGGTAAAAAAGTCCCATGGCGTTACTGCCCCCGCCGACGCAGGCTACCAGGTGATCCGGCAGGCGGCCGGCTGCGGCCAGGATTTGCTCCCTGGCCTCCCGGCCGATGACGGATTGGAAGTCCCGCACCATCATGGGAAACGGGTGGGGCCCCGTCACCGAACCCAGGAGGTAATAAGTGGTGCGGACGTTGGTGACCCAGTCCCGCAGGGCTTCGTTGATGGCGTCCTTTAAAGTGGCGCTACCGGATGTCACCGGGACCACCCTGGCCCCCAGGAGTTCCATACGAAAGACATTCAAGGCCTGACGGCGGGTGTCTTCGGCACCCATATAAACGACGCATTCCATATCCAGGAGGGCCGCCACCGTAGCCGCAGCCACCCCGTGCTGGCCGGCTCCTGTTTCAGCAATGAGGCGTTTCTTGCCCATACGCCGGGCAAGCAATGCCTGGCCCAGGGCGTTATTTAACTTGTGGGAACCCGTATGGTTTAAATCCTCCCTTTTCAGATAAATCCTGGCCCCGCCCAGGTGCCGGGTAAGGTTGGCCGCGTAATACAAGGGAGTCGGCCTGCCGGCGTATTGCCGGAGATAATACTGAAGTTCTTTTTGAAATTCTTTATCCCGGGAGGCCTCCCGGTAAGCCTGTTCTATCTCTTCCAGGGCCGGCATGAGGGTTTCGGGTACAAATCTCCCCCCATAGGGGCCAAAATGACCCTGGCTATCTGGTAAAGTCATCAAAAATCCCCCTCCGCATCCGATGCCTTATGGCAACTACTGGCTGTCGGGCGCATATGGTGCTCCCAGGCTTTCCTTACTGCCTCCAGAAAAGCGGCTATCCGGGCCGGGTTTTTGCGGCCGCCGACTTCCACCCCGCTGGAGACATCGACAGCGTAAGGGCGCGCCACCCGGATAGCGGCGCCGACATTCTCAGGGGTCAGGCCTCCGGCAAGGATTACCGGTTTACCACCTGTTGCTGCTTCCCGGGCCAGTTCCCAGTTAAAGGTCGTACCGGTACCCCCGGCCTTTCCCGGGACACAGGCGTCCAGGAGAAAACCCTGGACCTCCCGGTAAGCTTCCAGGCCGGCCAGGGAGGCGGCGTCCCGTACCCGGATGGCCTTGATCAATCGCTGGGAGAGACCGCGACAGTACTCGGGCGGCTCATCCCCATGGAGTTGCAGGACATCCAGGCGGCAAAAGGAGGCTATCTCCATCAGGCTATAGCGCGGTTCGTTGACAAACACACCAACCGTTGTGGTGAAGGGCGGCAGCCTGGTGATTATTTCCCGGGCGGCTTCCGGCTTGATCTCCCTGGGGCTCCTGGCGAAAACAAAGCCCAGGGTGTCAACACCGGCGTCGAGAACCATCCGGGCTTCTTCCCAATCCCGAATGCCGCAGATTTTTACTCTGACCACATTCTTTTCCTCCACCGAAAAAATGGTTTTGGCAAAAGCAGAGTGCTATACTTCTCGTTCCTGAAGCCACGTTGCCATCCCCACACGTTCACCGTCGCCTCGCTACGGCTTCGCAAGAGTATCCAGCGTCTCGAACCAGGTCGCCCTCCGGCTGTGCCCTCCGCCCCTTGCCTCGCCTGCATTTTCTGGGTTAGGGGGAAGGGGGCGTTTAGCTTCCCATGAGGGGTTCTACCGGAAATGATCATAAGCCTAAATAGCAAGCCTTAGCTCGGCCATCTTAGCCCCCACGTCCCCGGCTGTCATCAGGGCCTCGCCTACCAGGATGGCATCCACGCCGGCGCGGGCTACCAGGGCGGCATCGGCCCGGCTCCGGATGCCGCTCTCGCTCACTACCACCGGTCCCCGGGGAATCATGGGTCGCAGGCGCCCGGTCGTATACAGGTCAACCTTAAAGGTTTGCAGGTCCCGGTTGTTAATGCCGATTATACCGGCTCCTGCCCGGAGGGCTACCTCCAGTTCCGGGGCCGTATGAACCTCGACCAGGGCTGCCAGGCCGAGCTTCCGGGCCAGGTCCAGATATTCCGCCAGTTCCGCCGGTTCCAGGGCGGCTACAATCAGCAGGACGGCGTCCGCCCCCAGGGCCCGGGCCTCATAAATCTGGTAGGGATCAATGATAAAATCCTTGCGCAGCAGGGGGAGGGAAGTTACCCGGCGTACCAGGGGCAGGTACTCAGGGCGACCCCGGAAAAACCTCCGGTCCGTCAGGACAGAGATGGCCGCCGCCCCGGTGGTCGCATAACTCCGGGCCTGGCCTTCCGGGTCAAAATCCTCCCGGATAAGGCCCCGGGAGGGAGAAGCCTGTTTTAGCTCGGCTATAACCTGCAACTCATTTCCCCGGCGCCGCAGGGAGGCCCCGAAGTCCCGGGTGAGGGGCATGGCTGCCGCCGCCTTTTCCAGGTCCGCCAGGGGGTGTTGTTCCCTGGCGGCCGCCACTTCCCGGCGTTTGTAGTCCAGGATCCCGGCCAGCATCAGGCAGCCCAGCTTTCCACCCAGGCCGCCATGGCCTGGAGTTTTGCCGCCGCGGCGCCGGAATCGATACTTGATTCAGCCAGGGCCAGGGCTTGCCGGAGGGTCCCAGCAGCACCGGCGGCCAGGAGGGCGAAGGCGGCATTAATGAGGACGACGTCCCGGGCCGGGCCCCTGGTACCGGAGAGGACGGCGCGGGCTATGGCGGCATTGTCGGTGGCCGTACCCCCGGCCAGGTCGGCAAGGGTCGCCCGGGGCAGGCCGGCATCTTCCGGGTTAAAGGTATAAGTCCTGATCCCGTCCTTATCAAGGCAGGTTATCTTGCTGGGGCCGGTGGTGGTTACTTCGTCCAGCCCATCGCTACCGTGGACTACATAGGCCCGGCTGCTGCCCAGGCGCCCCAGGACGGCCGCGACTGTTTCCGTCAAATCCGGGTCGTAAACTCCAACCAGCTGGCAGGGAGCGCCCGCCGGGTTAGTCAGGGGCCCCAGGAGGTTGAAGGCTGTGCGAATGCCGATCTCCCGCCGCGGCCCGGCGGCGTATTTCATCGCGCCGTGGAAAACGGGAGCAAAGAGGAAGGCCATGCCCACTTCATCCAGGCAGCGGGCGACGGCTTCCGGGGGCAGGTCGACTTTGATTCCCAGGGCTTCCAGCATATCGGCGCTACCGCAACGGCTGGAAACAGAACGGTTGCCGTGTTTGGCTACAGCTACCCCGGCGCCGGCCACGACGAAGGCCGCGGTGGTAGAGATGTTAAAGGTCTGGCGGCCGTCTCCCCCGGTACCGCAGGTGTCAACAAATACCCGGTGGCTGGTGGCCAGGGGGACAGCCCGGCGGCGCATGCTACGGGCAAAGCCGGTAATCTCGTCTACCGTTTCCCCCTTGAGGCGCAGGGCGGTGAGGAAGGCGGCAATCTGAGCCGGTGTGGCCTCGCCTGCCATGATAGTATCCATGGCTTCCGCGGCCTCGGCCTCGCTCAGGTGCTGGCCGGCTACTACTTTACTAATCTGGGCTTTCAACACTAAGCTCATCTCCCCTCAAATACAGGTATTATTTATTCAGGCTTACCCCGTCTTCTTCCCTTCCGGTCCTCGCGGAGGGGCCTGTAGCCAAAAAATTCCTCAGCAGTTGCTTGCCTACCGTTGTCAGGATGGACTCGGGGTGAAACTGGACGCCTTCAACGGGTAAATGGCGGTGGCGCAGGCCCATTAGTTCGCCGGTTTCGCTCCGGGCCGTCGCCTCCAGGCAATCCGGCAGGGTCTCCTCGTCAACGATTAAAGAATGATAGCGAGTAGCTGTAAAGGGGTTGGGCAGGTCCCGGTAAATTGTTTTACCATCATGGGTAATGGTAGAAGTCTTGCCATGCATGAGGCGCCCGGCCCGCACTATCCTGCCGCCGAAGGCCTGGGCAATGCTCTGGTGGCCCAGGCAGACTCCCAGGATGGGGATCTTTCCGGCAAAGGCAGTAATGGCCGCCAGGGAGATACCGGCTTCATTGGGCGTGCAGGGACCGGGGGAAAGGACCAGGTAATCGGGGTTGAGTTCAGCAATCTCCTCCAGGGTTATGGCATCATTGCGCCGTACCACCACCTCCTGCCCCAGTTCCAGGAAATACTGTACCAGGTTATAGGTAAAGGAATCATAGTTATCAATCATTAGCAGCACGGGTGTCCACCTCCGGCTTTTTTAATACTTGCAACAGCGCCCGGGCTTTGTTCAGGGTCTCTTCATATTCGGCTTCAGGGTCGGAGTCGGCGACAATGCCCGCCCCGGCCTGGATGAAGGCCCGGCCCCGGGCAAAAACTATGGTGCGGATGGCAATGCAGGTATCCAGGTTGCCGTGGAGACCCAGGTAACCCACGGCGCCGGCATAGGGTCCCCGGGTGACTGGCTCCAGTTCGGCAATGATCTCCATGGCCCGTACCTTCGGGGCCCCGGTCACTGTACCGGCGGGGAAACAGGCCAGGAGGGCGTCCAGGGCGCTCCTGCCAGGAGCCAGGCGGGCGGTAATGCTGGAAACCAGGTGCATGACGTGGGAATAATACTCCACCACCATCTGCCGGGTCACCCGCAGGCTGCCCGGGACTGCTATCCTCCCCACGTCGTTGCGCCCCAGATCCAGGAGCATCAGGTGTTCGGCACGCTCCTTTTCGCTGGCCAGGAGTTCCGCGGCCAGAGCCCTGTCCTCGGCAGCAGTCCGTCCCCGGCGCCTGGTACCGGCAATGGGGCGATAATCGATTGTTCCCCTTTCCACACGCACCAGCATTTCCGGCGATGCGCCTACCAGTTGCACCTCCGGGAAGTTCAGGTAAAACATGTAAGGAGAAGGGTTAAGGGCCCGCAAGTGCCGGTAAACGGCCAGGGCGTCCTCCTTGAAGGGCACGCTCAACCTCTGGGAAAGGACCACTTGGAAGATATCGCCGGCGGCGATATACTCCTTGGCTTTTGTAACCATCCGGGTAAATTCCTCCCGGGTCACGCTGGCCTGCCAGGAGATCTCTTCCGGGACCAGTTGCCCTGCTGCCGGCGGATACCCACACCGGTACCCGCCAGAAGACTGCCCGAGTTTTTCCAGAATTTCCTTGACCCCGGCTACAGCTTCTACATACCCGGCCAGGGCATTCTCCCCGCCTCGCCCCAGGCAGGTTATCCTTACTGTTCGCAGGACATGGTCATAAACCAGGTGGCAGCGGTGGAGGGTCAGGTGGGTATCTGGTATTTGCAGTTCATTACCGGGCCCCGGGGGCAAGGCTTCCAGTTCCCGTACCAGATCATATCCCAGGTACCCTACCAGGCCGCCCTGGAAGCGCGGTCCCTCACCAGGTGGTAGGGACAGGCTGGCCATTAAATTGTTTAAAGCCTTGAAGGGTTTTTCTTCCAGCAACCTGGCAGTGGCGTTGTTCGTGCTTAAATACGCCTTACCACCCCTGGCGGTGAAGGTCAGCAGAGGGTCGAAGCCAATGAAGGAATAGCGACCCAGGTTTTCCCCGCCTTCGACACTCTCCAGTAAGAAGCTGTCCGGGCCGCGGGCGAATTTTAAGTACAGGGATATGGGAGTTTCCGTATCGGCAAGGATCTCTGTCCAGACGGGAACATAAGGGGCTTTCCGGGCCAGTTCCAGGTAGGTTGCCAGGTCAGGGTGAAACACCGTTTTCTCCCTCCCCGGAGGCAAAATAAAAACCAGTGCTCAAAGATGAGCCCTGGTAATTTTATCCCTTAACCAAGCTCAACTCTAAGCTAAACTCTTCTCTCCTCAACTCGCCTCAACTGTATGCGATTGTTATTAAAAAGGATAACATGGATAGTAAATACCTGTCAATACTTTTATTGCAGATCCGGGCGCAGTTGACTCGCCCGGCCAAGGTAGACATGCACCGGTTGATGGTCACTGTAGGCATGGATTAAGACCCGCACTATTCCCCGCTGGCTTCCCGGTACAGGTATCTCCCGGGCGCACATCAGGGCCACATCCAGCCAGCCCAGGCGGCGGGCGGCTGCAGCCGGGAAGGCGGCATCAAGATCGGGGGTCACGGTAAAAATGGCGCTGATAATATCTCCTGTTTCCAGCTCGTTACGGATAACTATCTCCCGTAATAACCGTTCTGTTGCCGCAATAATTGCCGGGGCCGTATTTTCCTCGACGTCGACGGCCCCGCGCAGGCCCCTTACTTTTTTCTCTCCGGGTCCTTTCTCCATGCCAGCCCCGGACGCCTCCTGCCCCACCGGATCAGTCATGCAACCCCTCCTACCATACTGCTATATTTACAGGCTCCGGCAGCCACTCTTTGATACCGCCCGGTTTTAGACCGCCCGGTGCCCCAGGCCGATGCCGACTTCATCCAGGTGCAGCAGGCCAATGCCGAAAAAGATGGCTACACTCAAGTGGTCGTGCCAGCGGGCAATACCAATCTTGCCCCCGACATTTAAACCAATGGCTTTGGGCATAATCTGGGACAGGGCTTCCCGTGTCGCCCCGGCAATGGCCCCTTCTTCCTGGTGGGTCTCTTTAATGACCCCCTCTCTTTTGGCGGCCACTACCGCCCTTTCAATGATTTTCTGGACGGAATTGATAAATTCGCCCCCATAATCCACGGCCGCCGTAGATATACCGCCGGCTGCATACTCCTTTTTCAACCGGGTCTCTTCCTCCCGGCTTTCCGAAAGGGCCATTTTAATGGCCACTGCCGCAACCTTCTTACTGCCGTACTCCATTATTGCCTCCACCCGTTTATACTTGAATTGATTATATTACATCACAACCGGTAGCGCAAGAAGATTTGCGGTCAAGCAAATAAGCGCTTTTAAAAGAGCGGCCGCCACCACATAATAATGTCAGGTAGTTTAACTCCCCAAAAAACGTTTCCTGGCCAGGCTTACTTTGACAGTACTTATCGGCCTGCTAAGATTAACGGCAATGCTTCGAATAGGTGTAAATGCCTAATCCCGCAAAATCGGGAACGGGGGACCCACCAGAGGGGTGAATCCCCGCCCTCAGTAAGTTTCATTACTTTGGGGTAATAAAGCTAATCAAAGTATGGAAACTGAGGGCGGGGTAGGGCTTTTCTCCGGCCCGAACCCGGCAGCTAACCCCGTCGGCAGGAAAGGAGATGGTAGAGCATGACCTATAGGCAAATTGCCAGCCTGGATCCGTAACAAGAGAGGGCTGGTTTTTATTTTGTTATTTTACGTTCATTAACGCTGGAGGAGGGTTGATATTTTGGCCACGGCAACAGAAAAACTGGAGCTCCGCCGGGAGGTTACCGTGTGGGGCTCCTATATGTGGGGTTACGCGGATGTCGGGGCCGATATTTATGCCGCCCTGGGTCTGGTTATGCTCTGGGCTAAAGGTGCTACCAGCTTGGCCTTCGCCCTGGCCGGTCTGGTTTACATCATGATCGGCCTGGCTTATAATTTCTCTTTGCCTGGCGGCCGGAACTCCTGGCCCATCAGTGGGTAACCCAGTTCCCGACTTTTAAGGAATTCGCCTATGGCTCCTCCCTGGCTATTATCTCCTTTGTCGGCCTGGAGTCTATCTCCCAGGCGGCCCAGGAAACTAAACGGCCGGCGACTGTCGTTCCCCGGACTTCTGTCGGCCTGATCTTTACTGTATTCATTTTCGCTACAGCCTTTTCTACCATGAGCCTGGGGGTCCTACCCTGGCAGGATATCGCTAAAGCCGTCGGCGATCCGGTGGCTACCCTGGCCCATGCCATCCCCTTTATCGGTATTATTGCCGGCCCCTTTGCCGCCCTGCTGGGGGCGACCATCCTGCTCATTTCGGCCAACTCCGGGGTCATGAGCGCTTCCCGGTTGACCTTTGCCATGAGCCAGTTTAATTTTATCAGCAACTGGTTTAACGCCGTGCACCCTCGTTACCGGACTCCTTACCGCACTATCCTGGTCTTTTCGGGCATTGGTATCCTCCAGTTAGTCCTTTCTTTCCTGACACCCAATGCCATGGATACCCTGGGTAACATGTATGCCTTCGGGGCTACCACAGGCTATATCCTGGTTTTTATTGCCCTCATTAAACTACGCTTCACCGATCCCTATGCACCCCGGCCCTATAAAGTACCATTAAACATAAAAATAAATTACCGCGGCCGGATGGTGGAGTTCCCCATCCTGGGGGTAATCGGTACCCTGGGTATCAGCACTATACTCTTCGAAGTCATTCTTACCCATGCCATTGGCCGTATTGCCGGCCCGGCCTGGATTATCCTCTGTTTCCTCTATTACGCTTATTATCGCCGTAGCAAGGGTTACCCCGTTTTCGGCAATATCCCCCGGGACTGGGAAGCCCAGCAAATAAAGGTCCTGGAAGCGGCGGAGGAATACGACCTTCTCGAGGAATACAAGCAGGCTCTTGCTGAACGGGATCGCCTGGAGGCTAAAGCCCATGTCAACTGAGATTAAAACCCTTACCTGGCGTGACTACTACCAGATGGTCACAACCCTGGCCATGTTGTTCCTGGGACCGGCCATCTGGATCCGTTCCCTGTCCCATCCCAGCCCCATGGCCTGGATCACGGGTGCCGGTTTCCTGGGTCTGGGGATTTACCGGTCCCTGGCCTTCTGCCGTTATTTCATCCGGCGGCGTAAGGAGGTCCGGATATGAATAATATCCACAGCAACCCCCTGGGTGTTTTTTTGGCCCTCGTTTTTATAGTCAGCATGGGCCGCCTCTTCTGGTGGATGCTGCATGTTCCGCCAGCAGTTCCTTATGAAGTCGCCCATGTCACCAGGACCGTTGGGGCCGTCAAACGTATCCTGGTACCTGTAGTAGACAGCGAGTATGCCCGCCGGGCGGTTGAACTGGCCTGTCGCCTGGGAGCTGAACAAAAGGCCGAGATCATCCTGCTCTCGGTGCTGGAAGTGCCACTGGCCTCCCCCCTGGGGATTGCCCTGCCGGAAACCGAGGCCCGCTTAAATAATATCCTGGCCCAGGGAATGGAGATCGTCAATTTCCACCACCTGCCCTGCCGGACCAGGATTATCCGGGCCAGAACGGCCGGAACCGGCATCCTCCAGGCGGCGGCCGAGGAAGAGGTTCAATTAATCGTCATCGGCGTCCGCCCCAGGCGGCAGGTCGGCCTCCTGGGGAGTACCTCTGAATGGCTCTTGCGCCGGGCAAATTGTGAACTGCTAATCGATCACCAGCCTGTGTAGGGGGTGTCTTGATGAAGGTTATTATCATCGGTTGCAGCCGCCTGGGAGCCACGCTGGCCACCATCCTGTCTGGGGCCGGTCATGAGATAAGCGTCATTGATCCCAAGGCTGAAGCCCTGGAACGCCTGCCCCACGATTTTCCCGGCCAGGTCTTCCAGGGAGTGGGTATTGACCTGGAATTGCTCGCCAAAGCCGGGGCTGATACAGCCGATGCCCTGATTGCTGTGACTGATCGCGACAGCGCCAACCTGGTCACGGCCCAGGTCGCCATGGAGAAGTTCCATATTCCCAGGGTTATCGCCCGGGCCTATGATCCCCGGGCGGCAGAGGCTTACCGGGCTATGGGCCTGGATATCTTCTGCCCGACAACCTTTGGCATTGATTATGTCTTGGGCAGGCTGGGGGGTGCCGAATAATGTATGTTGTCGTTGCCGGAGGAGGCAAAATCGGTTTCAACCTGACCAGGACCCTCCTGGATGGCGGTCAGGAGGTGCTGCTAATCGAAAAGGACCTGCGCCGCTTCCGCTGGTTGGAGGACCACCTGGGCCAGGTAGTTTTACATGGTGACGCCACCGAGGTGGCCACCCTGGAAGAAGCCGGCGTCAAGCGGGCGGATGTGGTGGCGGCTGTAACCGGTTTTGACGAGGATAACATCATGATCTGCCGCCTGGCGCAAAATGTTTTCGACGTCAAGAGGGTTATCGGCCGGGTCAACAACCCCCAAAATGAAGACGCCTTCCGCCTGCTGGGAATCAACAATATTATCAATAGCACCCGCCTTATCTACCGCCTGGTCTTGCAAGAAGTCGATGCCTGCGGGCTTATCCCCCTGCTTACTTTGAAAGGGGGAAAGGTGGAATTTGTGGAAACCGTGCTGCTCCCGGAATCACCGGCCGCCAATGTTGCCGTCAAGGATCTTATCCTTCCGGAACAATGTTTGCTCATGGCCATCCTCCGGGAGGAGGAGCTTATCTTCCCCCGGGGCGATGTCGTTTTACTGCCTGGCGACCGGGTCATTGCCGCCGCCAGGGATGATGAAGTAGAAGCCCTCCGCCTGGCTCTCCTGGGTAGTGCTTAAACCGGAATTGTTCTGTCCCGGCCATAAAAGGTATAATAAAAAGCCCTTATCCCCGCGCAAGGGAAAAGGGCTTTTTTTATTCTTGCCCGGCTGCTACGCGCTGAGGCCCTTCATGGACGCGAGTTAAATAAACAGGGGTGCCAGCACCAGGGTAATGGTGCTGATGAGTTTTACCAGGACGTGCAGGGAAGGACCTGCGGTATCCTTAAAGGGATCGCCCACGGTATCACCGACGACGCCGGCCTTATGGGCTTCAGAACCCTTACCGCCGTAGTTACCCAGTTCAATATACTTCTTGGCATTATCCCAGGCGCCGCCGCCGTTGTTCAAAAAGAGAGCCATAATAACGCCGGTGATTGTTCCCACCATCAAAAAGGCAGCAGCAGCCTCCGCCTTTAAAACCAGCCCGACAATAATGGGGGTCAAAACAACGATAACACCGGGCAGGATCATTTCCTTTAACGCGCCGCGGGTGACGATATCCACACAGGTGCCATATTCCGGTTTGGCTCTACCATCCATAATGCCCGGTATCTCCTTAAACTGGCGTCGCACCTCCAGGATGACATACTGGGCCGCCTTACCCACGGCCCGGATAGCTGTGGAACTAAAGAGGAAAACCATCATTGCGGCGATAAAGGCGCCTACAAAAACCTCCGGTTTGCCGATATCAACCGGGAAATTGCCCTTAATATTTAGAGCGAGTTTTACCTCATCGATGTAGGCCGAGAAGAGCAGGAAGGTAGCCAGGGCGGCACTGCCAACGGCATAACCCTTGGTCAGGGCTTTGGTGGTATTGCCGGAAGCATCCAAACGGTCCGTCCGCTGGCGCACTTCATCCGGCGCCCCGGACATCTCTACAATACCGCCGGCATTATCAGTAATAGGGCCGTAAGTATCCATGGCCAGGATATAGGCTGCCGTGCTGAGCATACCCATGGTAGCCACGGCCGTACCGTAGAGGCCCCCACCGGGCACGCCGCTATGCTGGCCCAGCCAATAGGCGCCGAGTATGGCCAGGGAGATAAAGATAACCGGGAGGGCCGTGCTTTCAAAACCCACGGCCACACCGGAAATGATATTGGTGGCTGGCCCGGTTATGGAGGCACCGGCAATTTCTTTGACAGGCCGGTAACTATATGAAGTGTAATACTGGGTTATGAGGACAAAGATAAAACTCAGCACAATGCCAATAATCCCGGCGCCGTAAAAATAAATAAAGTTTACCCCGGGACCGCTTAAAGTAGCCTGGCTGATGGGATAAAGAAAGATCGCGGCGATAATACTGGTAACTATATAGCCCCGGGTTAAAGCAGCCATGGGGTTCTGGTTTTCCCTGGCGCGAACAAAGAACATCCCGATTATCGAGGCAATTATTCCAGCAGCCCCGGCAACCAGGGGAAAGATAATGCCCTTGACGCCAAAAACAGGAAACAGGGCAATGCCCAGGATCATAGCACCGATATTTTCTGCCGCCGTCGATTCAAAGAGATCGGCACCACGTCCGGCGCAATCGCCGACATTATCTCCCACCAGGTCGGCCACCACGGCCGGGTTGCGCGGGTCATCCTCAGGGATACCGGCTTCTACTTTTCCTACCAGGTCAGCCCCAACGTCAGCAGCCTTGGTATAGATCCCGCCGCCCAGCTGGGCAAAAAGGGCCACAAAGCTGGCGCCAAAACCGAAACCGACAATATTTAAAGGGGCCCGGGTGGGGTTGGCCGCACCACCAAAGGCGTAAAAGAGAAGCGTTACTCCCAGAAGGGACAGGGCCGTAACTGCCAGGCCGGTTACAGCCCCGCCCCGGAAAGCGATGGTAAGGGCTTTATTGAGGCTCTTGCGCGCCCCGGCGGCCACCCGGAGGTTGGCATTGACCGCCACATACATACCGATATAACCGGAAAGAGCCGAAGCGAAGGCCCCGGTAATAAAGGCGATGGCTGTATGATACTGGCGGGTGAGGAGGGCCAGCAGCACGGCCACGATAATGGCCAGGCAAGCAATGGTACGATACTGCCGGTTCAAGAAGGCCATAGCTCCTTCCCGGATAGCTGCGGCGATAGTCTGCATTTCCCTTGGACCCGTGTCTTCCTTCAAGACACTCATGGTCATGTAGACAGCAACCAGCAGGGCTAAAATCACGCCTGCCGGAATGATTGGAAATAACTCCATTGCGCTTTCCCCTCTCCTCTCTTTTTATAAGTATAAACTTTTAATGGCCCCGGGTTAGTTAAATCCCGGGGCCACCACTTTATGGGCTTCCCGGTTACTTTATTTTTTTATTTCTTCAACCAGGACATCATTTCCCGGAGCTGGTCGCCGACCTGTTCGATGAGGTGTTCCCGTTCCTTCTTCCGGTAAGCGTTGAAGCTGGGGCGCCCGGCCTGGTTTTCCAGGATCCATTCCCGGGCAAAGACACCATCCTGGATCTCTTTCAAGATAGCTTTCATGGTTGCCTTGACATGGTCATCGATCAGCCGCGGTCCCCTGGTGACATCACCGTATTCGGCCGTGTCGCTAATGGAGTAACGCATGTACTTAATTCCGCCCTCATACATCAAGTCGACAATAAGCTTCAGTTCGTGGAGGCATTCAAAGTAGGCAATCTCCGGCTGGTAGCCGGCCTCGACCAGGGTTTCGAAACCGGCTTTAACCAGGGCGGTTGTCCCCCCGCAAAGGACGGCCTGCTCGCCGAAGAGGTCGGTTTCCGTCTCTTCTTTGAAGGTGGTCTCGATTACCCCGGCGCGGGTGGCACCGATGCCCTTGGCATAAGCCAGGCCAATTTCTTTGGCCTTACCGCTGGCATCCTGGTAAATAGCAATCAGGGCCGGAACCCCCTGGCCTTCAACATAGGTGCGGCGTACCAGGTGCCCGGGACCCTTGGGGGCGACCATAATTACATCGACATCGGCCGGGGGCACAATCTGGCTGAAATGAATGTTAAAGCCGTGGGAGAACATCAAGACCTTGCCGGCCGTCAGGTGGGGGGCGATCTCTTCCCGATAAACCCTAGCCTGGGTTTCATCCGGGAGGAGGATCTGGATTATATCAGCCTCAGCGGCTGCTTCAGCTACTGTCTTTACATCCAGGCCGGCGGCCTGAGCTGCTGCCCTGGATTTACTCTCCGGCCGCAGGCCGACCACCACGTCCAGCCCGCTGTCTTTTAAATTTTGAGCCTGGGAGTGTCCCTGGCTGCCATAACCCATCACGGCGATTTTTTTGCCCTTCAGGACGTTGAGATCAGCGTCCTGGTCATAGTACACAACTGCCACTTTCCTCCTGGTCCTAAAAAGCCGGCCAGGATTTCACCTCCTATATGCTGTATTAAACGTAGATATTCGCACCCTGTGCGTAAATTCCTGCCTGAAAAACGAAAATCATACTCATTTTGTATTAGTATTCTATTAGTATTCGATCCCCTTCCGGGCCTTAATCCCTTTTTCGTAGGGGTGCTTAACCTGGCGCATCTCCGTGACCAGGTCAGCGGCGGCGATTACCCCGGCCGGGGCGTTGCGACCGGTCAGGACCACCTCAACCCGGGCCGGCCGCTGCCGCAAGAAATCCAGGACCTCTTCTTCCTTCAAGAGGCCGAAATGGAGGGCATTGTTAATTTCGTCAAGGATCAGGATATCCACTTTACCGCTGAGCATTATTTCCCTGGCGCAGGCCAGGGCCGCGGCCGCCTGCTCATAATCCTCGGGCCGGGCGCCGCCCTGGTGGATAAAACCTTTCCGGCCGAAGGTCTTAACCTCTATCTCCGGCGCCAGGCGCTGGAAAGAACGGTGTTCGCCATAATCGGGCGTTTTCATGAACTGGATAATGACGACTTTAAAACCGTGGCCCGCAGCTCGCAGGGCCAGGCCGAAAGCGGCAGTGCTCTTGCCCTTGGCGTCCCCGGTATAGACCTGGACCAGTCCCTGTTCCAAACCTGCCACTAATATCCCTGCCTCCTATCAGCCATCTATCACCATTCTATCATACCAGCATGGCTTTGGCGAGGAAAAATCGGCCAGGAGGGCTATTTTTTTAAACCTGCCAGCCGGTACAATCGATCGACTTCACGGGGGGTGAGGTGGCGATAGGTGCCGGGTTTTAAACCCTGAAGGGTTAAAAAGGCCAGGCGGATCCGCCGGAGGCGCAGGACCGGGTGACCGACCGCCGCCAGCATCCGTCGCACCTCCCGGTTCCGGCCTTCCCTGAGGGTTAATTCCAGGAGGGCGCTATCTTTCCCCGCCCGACACAAATTTACCCTCGCAGGAGCTGTAGGGCCGTCTTCCAGCTTGACACCGCGGCGTAAATGCTGGATAGTATTAGCATCGGGTATACCCCTGACCAGAGCCAAGTAGGTCTTCGTTACCCCGTATCTGGGGTGGGTCAGTCGCAGGGTTAGCTCGCCGTCGTTGGTTAGCAAGAGAAGTCCCTCGGTGGCATAATCCAGCCGGCCCACGGGATATAATCTAGCAGGTATGCCGTGCACCAGGTCAGTGACCTTGGGCCGTCCCCGTGGATCGGAGACGGTAGTTACATAACCGGCCGGTTTAAACAGGAGAAGGTAATACTTTCTCTCCGGCCCGATTACAGGCTGGCCGTCGACAGTCACTCTATCCTGCCCCGGTTCCACCTGGACACCCATAACTTTTATGACCCGGCCGTTTACCCGCACCCGTCCGGCACGGATAAGGTCTTCGGCCCGGCGCCGGGAAGCCACTCCGGCCAGGGCCAGGTACTTCTGCAAACGCATGATCATCCTCCGAAGGGAAAAGTCCTGCTACCCGATACCCGCCCAACTGACCAACTCTAAAATGAAAAGTGGTGCATTTCACCGGTGACCCGCAAGCGTTATTTTTTATTAATAGCCGCCTTGATGGTTATAATTTTCCTCCTGTTGGCCACTGCCATCACCCTGCCGGGAGTCCGCTACTTTGATACCTGGATTCTTAACAGGTTAATGGCTTACCGTAGCCCCCTGGCTACTATTTTCTTCAAAGTAATTACTTTCTTCGGTACGTCCATCTTCTTCTACCTGGCCACGGCCGCCCTAGGTATAAGCTTCCTTTTAGGGCGTGATTACAGGGGCTTCTGGGTCCTTATGTTTACCATGAACGGCGCCTGGGCCCTCATGGAGGGGCTAAAGGCCTTTTACCATCGGCCCCGCCCCGCCCTGGGTCCCCTGGAACCCGCACCTGGCTTCAGCTTCCCCAGCGGCCATGCCATGATGGGAACCGTCTTCTTCAGCCTGCTGGCCCTGGTACTGTTACAGAGGCTCCCGTCCCGCTACCATTCCCTGGTAGCCAGGCTGACTATTTTTTTCCTCTTCTTGCTGGGGCTCAGCCGCCTTTATCTGGGCGTCCATTATCCCACCGACGTGCTGGCCGGTTATGCCGCCGGGGTGGCAGTCGTTTCCCTGTGCCGCCTCTGGTGGCCACGATGAGTTATTTCCGAGGAGCCCCTCATGGGGGCTGGCGCCCCCGCCACGAACAATGAAAATGTAGGCTGAGGTAAGGGGTTGGAGGGTACAGGCGGAGGGCGACTTGGTTCGAGGCGTCAGATACTTACGCGAATCCGAAGCGAGGCGGCGGTGAACGGGATGGGGATCGTAACGTGGCTTCAGGAACGAGAAGTACCACGCCCCGTTATGATTGATCAAAGAGATAAAGCCAAGCCACCCCCGCCGCCGTGCAAGGCTGAGCGCGAAGTTTGCTAGCCGAGAACCACCGGAGCCCGCAGACTGTACCCTCCAGCCTGTAGCAAAGCGCCTGCCAACAGTAACCATTTTGGGCAGAAGTCTATTTTCCGAGGAGGGACAATGGGCGTGATAAGATTGCATCTTACCATCAACCATTATAATTCCCCTGTAGGCATCCTGACAATCGTAACCAGCCCGGCCGGCCTCTGCCGGCTGGCCTTTGCAGCTGAGCCTGCCGCGGCTACCTCTGCTTACCTGGCAAGAGTATTCCCTGGCGTTGCTATTACTACCGGTGAACAGGACAGCCTGTCCCGGGAAACTATGGTCCAGCTGGATGAATACTTCGCCGGCCGTCGCCGGGCCTTCAACTTGCCCCTGGATCTCCACGGCACCCCCTTCCAGCGTTCTGTCTGGGCGGCCCTGCTGAAAATCCCCTATGGCACCACTTGCAGCTACAGCGACCTGGCCCGGACCATCTGCCGTCCCCGGGCAACCAGGGCTACCGGACAGGCTATTGGCAGCAACCCGGTAGGGATTATAATCCCCTGTCACCGCGTCATCGGTAAAAACGGCCGCCTGGTAGGTTTCGGCGGCGGCCTGGCAGTCAAGGAGTGGCTCCTGGAGTTTGAGGATAGGGTTAACCAAACATCAGGCGGCAAATAGCCACGGCCGCTATCAAGCTGGAAATATCGGCAATCAGCCCCAGGGCCAGGGCATAGCGGTAGCGCCTTACCCCCACAGAGCCGAAATATACTGTCAAAACATAGAAGGTCGTATCTGTAGTCCCCTGCATGACCGAAGCCAAGCGGCCGATAAAGGAATCGGGTCCATAGTCGCCGATGAGCTCGGCCGCTACACCTAAGGCGCCGCCGCCGGACAGGGGACGCATAACTGCCAGGGGTAGCACTTCCCCGGGAATGCCCACCAGGTGCAGGACCGGGTTCAGGGACCGGGCAAAGAGGTCCATGGCCCCGGAAGCCCGGAAAACGCTAATGGCCACCAGCATCCCTACCAGAAAAGGGATAATTTTGATGGCCACCTTGAAACCGTCTTCCGCCCCGGCAACAAAGGCCTCATAAACAGCGACTCCCCGCAGGTAGCCGTAGGCCGGGATTAAAAAGAGTACCAGGGGAATGGCCCAGCGGGAGACGGCAACAACAGCTTCCGTCACCCCCCTCACCTCCGGTGATCACCATAGAAGCGGCGGAAAACGCGGTCAAAAACTACGGCCATGACCATACTGAACCCCGTGGCCAGAATGGTGGGACCGACGACTATTGTCGGGTCGGTGCTGCCGGCAGCCGCCCGGATGCCGATGATGGTCGCCGGGATCAGGGTTATGCAGCCGGTGTTCAGCCCCAGGAAGGTGCACATGGCCGGGGTTGCTTCCTCGGGGCGAGGGTTCAGGGTTTGGAGTTCTTGCATGGCCTTGAGGCCAAAGGGGGTAGCGGCGTTGCCCAGGCCCAGGATATTGGCGCTCATATTCATAATGATGGAACCGATAGCCGGGTGATCCCGGGGGATCTCCGGGAAGAGGTAACGGGTGCAGGGACGCAGGAGGCGGGCCAGGAAGGCTACCAGGCCAGCTTCTTCGGCAATCTTTAAAAGCCCCAGCCACATGGCCATGAGGCCGATAAGCTCGAAGGCCAGGTTTACCGCCGTCTGGGCTGCCTCCAGGGAGGCATCGGTAACTATCTCGATATGCCCATTTAAAGCAGCTACTACTATCCCTACCAGGAGCATTAACAGCCAGATGAGATTTACCACCGGTAGTCCCTCCATAAATCACCTTTTTAGTAAGATTTATGAAGGGACTTGCCTTTCTAGAACCGCAACCAGGGCAGGTTGAAGACTGTCAGGAAGGCTTCCAGGAAGCCCATCCACCAGGGCCGGGGGGCTACATTACCGGCAGCTATCAGGTCCACACTTACTTCCTGGTCGTGAGAGGTAAAGATTAGACGCCCGATCCTGTCCCCCTTCTTGACCGGGGCATGGAGGCCGGGATTCAGTTCCACCCGCTGCTGCCAGGTCCAGTTTTCATTCTTCGGCTCGACTACCAGGACATCATCGGCCGTGACGGCGGGTATATTGGCGGCTATGCCGCCCTGGACCCCGGCCAGGGCTACCTGCTGGCCGGCGGGCATTAACTTGACCTGGTGAAAGTTATTAAACCCGTAATCGAGGAGAGCGCTGGTTTCCCGGTACATATTGGGGGACTTCATAACCACGGCGATGAGCCGCAAGTTATCCCTGGTGGCCGAGGCCACCAGGACCTGCCCGGCCGGGGTAGTATAGCCGTTTTTGACCCCATCGGCACCGGGGTAAGCATAATAGCCCCACAGCAGGCGATTTTCATTGATCAGCAATCGCGGCCAGGGTTTACCGGCCCAGGGGATGATCCGCCGGCGAGTAGCGACAATCTCCCGGAATTTTGGATTCATCATGGCGTAACGGCCAATGAGGGCCAGGTCGTAAGCCGAGGAGTAGTGGTCCGGAGCCGTCAGGCCGTGGGGGTTGACATAATGGGTATCCCGGGCCCCAATCTCCTGGACCTTCTCGTTCATCATACGGGCAAAGTTCTCAACGCTGCCGCCGATATGCTCAGCAATGGCCACGGCGGCATCATTGGCGGAATGCAGCAGCAGGGCGTAGAGGAGTTCCTCCAGGGTCAGGGTCTCCCCTTCCTGGAGATATATAGAACTCTCCGGTGTCCCGGCGGCATTTTTACTGGCAGTAACCCGGTCGTTCAAGTTGCCGCGCTCCAGGGCTAAAATGGCCGTGGTAATCTTGGTGGTACTGGCCTGGGGCCGACGCTCATGGGGATTCCTGGCCAGGAGGACCTGGCCCGTCCGAAAATCCATCAATACATAACTCACGGCCTGTATGTCCGGGGCAGCAGCCCGGACCGGGTTAATAAAGCCCAAGAAAATAAATAAAAAGACCCCGGCAGCAAGGAACCGGGGGCCATACTTCTTGCACAAAATGTGAAACCCCCTGTAAAAAATACTCCGGGTCTTTATATTCGCCCTGGCAGGGTCTTTTCCCTGCCAGGAAACAAATATTATGTTTACTTATTCTTCCGTATCCTGTTCCTGGGGGCGGAGAACCATTTTATTGCGGACCGTGGTCGGGGTGCTGCTGCCGTTAACTCTTCCGTTACCCTTCGCACTTTTCCCCCTGCCCAGGAGTTCCTGGATCTTTTCCATCACCTGGGGGGCGATATCGATCAGGCGGTCGACGACGGCGTTACCGTCAACAGGCAGCAAGCGCACCTGTTCCTTACCCACGACCAAAAAACCCACCGGCTGGACAGAAACACCGGCGCCACTGCCACCGCCGAAGGGCAGGCTTTCCTTCCCTCCCCCGCCGCCGTCGGCGTTCCCCGGTTCATACTCCGACCCACCGGCAGCAAAACCGGCCGTTACCCGGGACACAGGAACAATGACCTGGCCGTCCTGGGTTTCAATGGGATCCCCCACCACCGTATTCACATCAACCATATCTTTGATGCTTTCCATGGCTGTCTTCATCAAGGCTTCGATGGGATGTTCGGGCATCTTTGCTTGCTCCCCTCGCCTGCCAGAATATACCCAGAAGTAACCTTAAAAGCAGTAAACCAGCGCTTATAATATAGCCCAGGCGAAAGGTAAATATGCAGTTAAAATCAACCAGCAAGCCCGGTGCGTTAAATCGCGGCCTTACCAGCAGCTCAGGTTGTTGAAAGTCCAGGCGCGCCCGGCGCTGTAAATTCTGGTACAGCAAAGCCAGCAGGGCCCAGGCGCTACCGTAGGCCAGGGCGGTCGTGGCTGGTTCCTCCATCCCCAGGGTTAAAAATAACCGCAACCGCCGGCAGGTCACCCGCCCGTAAAAACGCTGCCAGATGCAACTAAATTTCCTTAATAAACCCAGCCAGTAAGCCAGGCGTCCCCTGACGATAAAACCAATTAACCGGCTGACAGTCCGGGCTGCATTCCCCGGGTGCTTGACCGCTCTTTTCCCTGCACCAATAGTTCCGGTACCGCCGGCCTGGAGCAGGGTTTCCAGGTGCAGGGGGGCCAGCCAGGCCTGGACAGAGGGAATTTCTACTTCCCACAGTCCCCTGTCCCCCGGGAGGTTGAGCTCCAGCCAGAGGCGCTCCTCCTGTTCAGTACGGCGATAAACAACCTCCAGGCGTATCGGGACCAGGAGTAAGGTAACCATACCCACCAGTAAACCTGCCAGCCAGGGCCAGAGCATCCCGTCACCCCCGGGAAGAAGTATGTAATTATTCTTCCCCGGGACCACCAGGTATACTACCCCGGCCACCTGCCTCCCGGCTATTTTCCTGACCCGCGGCAACATCATCCAGGGGCGGCAATTCCTTTAAGTCCTTTAAACCGAAAAACTCCAGGAATTTGGCTGTGGTACCATAAAGGATGGGGCGTCCCGGGGCCTCCTTGCGGCCAACTTCCTGGACCAGGCCCCGGCTAATGAGGGTATTTAAAACGCCATCGACTTTGACCCCCCGGATATACTCCATTTCCGCGCGGGTTACCGGCTGGCGGTAGGCGATAATGGCCAGGGTCTCCAGGGCGGCCCGGGATAAGGCCGGCAGTTCCGGGCGCATGAAGGCTTCTACATAGCCGGCAAACTCGGGCCGGGTGCACATCTGGTAGCCGCCGGCTACGGCCCGGATCTGCAGGCCCCGTTCTTCCCGGGCGTATAGTTCCTGTAATTCAGCCACCAGCTCAGCGATGTCTCCGGGTTCGACGCCCAGGCAGGCCGCCAGGGAGTCTACCGGCACCGGACCGCCGGCGACAAAGAGCAGGCACTCCAGGGCAGCTCTCAGGTTATCACTGAAAAATAAAGGCAAGGATAATCACCTTGCTCCTGGATGCGGCAGCAACCGCACCTCGATATTGCCGAAATTAACCTCCTGGGCCAGGGCTACCCGGCCCCGCCGGGCCAGTTCCAGCAGGGCCAGAAAGGTCAGGGCTACTTCCATCCGGGTGGGCCTGGTACTCACGAGCTTGTCCAGGCTGAGGGTTTTTTCCCGGTAAAGGCGGCGCAAGATATGGCGTGCCTGGCCCGCCAGGGTAAAGGCCGGCCGGGGTATGAGCCGGGGTTCCTCCGGTTCCCGGACCTGCTCCCTGCGGGCCAGGACGCGCGCCATAGCCCGCGCCAGATCCAGGGGTGTTACGCCAGCCAGGGGATTGATGCCGGCCATGGCCCGCTCCACAGCCTCCTGGTCCCGGGGCCTGGTAAAAATAAGGGCACCGGTAGCGGCCAGTCCGGCCAGGTGTTCGGCCGCCTCTTTATAACAGCGGTAAGCCTGCAGGCGATCCGCCAGGGCCCGGGCCGGGTCTTCCCCCTCTTCTTCTTCCTGCCCCCCGGCCGCCGGGCGTTGCAATAGTATCCTGGCCTTCAGGGCCAGGAGTTCCGCTCCCAGGACCAGAAACTCGCTGGCCCACTCCAGGTCCAGTTCCTCGACTTCCTGCAGGTACTCCAGGTACTGGGCCGTTACTTCCGCGACGGGGATAGCCTGGACGTCGATTTCCTGGCGTTCAATGAGAGTGAGGAGGAGATCCAGGGGACCCTGAAAAACATCCAGCCTTACATTACCCAGCATCCGCCCCACCCCGGCGAGCCAGCTTCCCGTGTACCCCGGACAATCTCCGGGCGAATTCTATCATACAAAGGCCAGGCCGCTGGCAGCAATAATTAGATTGAGGACCAGGTTGACCAGGGGGCCCAGGATGCGGCCGATGATTCCCGTGGCAATGAGGAGGAGTAAGATAAGGGTGCCGTAACTCTCCAGCCGATAAACAGCAGCTCCTCCTTCGGGCGGGAGAATCCCGGCCAGGACCCGGGAACCATCCAGGGGCGGTACGGGAATCAGGTTAAAGACTGCCAGGACAACGTTGTAGCCCACCAGCAGGTTTAAAAAGGTCTGGATCCAGATGCTGCCCAGATCCAGCCGGATAAAAAGATGCAGGAGCACGGCTGCCAGGTAGGCCAGGACCAGGTTCATGAGGGGTCCCGCCAGGCCCACCAGCATCATGCCCTTACGCCGGTCCATTTGAAAATAAAAGGGATTGATCTGTACCGGTTTGGCCCAGCCAAAGCCGGCTACGATGAGCAGCAGGGTTCCCAGGGGATCCAGGTGGGCCAGGGGGTTCAGGGTTAACCGCCCCTGATTTCTGGCCGTCGGGTCTCCCAGGAAGTAGGCTGCCTTCCCGTGGGCGTACTCATGAAAGGTCAGGGCCATCAGGATGGCTGGAATACCCAGGATTAACTGGGACAAGCTCTGCAGGTGCATGGCCGACTCCTTTCCCGCCAGGTAGGGCCCAGCCCGGCAACTGGCTCCACCCGGCCTGGGCCAGGGCAAAGATCAGCGCCTCCGGGGCCGGGCGCGACCCGGTCAGCAGTTCTCCCGGGGGCAAACCCGGTTCAGGTCCAAAACAGCACCCTTGCTGTAAAACCCTGGCAGCGTTAATTACCCGGCGACGCCTGCGGCCCCAGTTCAGGTGCTCGAGAACCTCCTCCAGGGCTGCCAGGCTCAAATTAGCCGTGGCCGTTAAAAAATACACCAGGCTGGCGTCAGGGGGTTGCTGGCCCAGCCGCTGCCACTGGCGCAGGAGTTTCTCCGTCCGGTAACCGGCTGCTACATCCGGAGGACCGCTCCCCGGCAGGCCCCGCCATCCCAGGGCCAGCAGGGCTTCCCAGGCAGCAACCGGCCGCGGTTCCTTGAGGAGCAGGATAAACTCCTGCCAGAAACGCCGGGGTGATACCAGTTCCAGGTAGCCGGCAGCCAGGGCTTCCCGGGCCAGTTCCCTGGTCTCACCGGCCAGCTGGAAATGCAACCTGGTCCCCAGGCGTACCCCCCGCAGGATACGGGTGGGATCGTCCCGGAAACTCGCCTGGTGGAGGACCCTTATTTTACCAGCAGCCAGGTCAGCCCGGCCGTTAAAGGGGTCCCAGAGCTCCCCCATCTCCCGGGCCGTTAAGGGCAGGGCCATAGCATTAATGCTAAAATCGCGCCGGGCCAGATCCTCGGCCAGGGTTGCAGCGTCGACCTCCGGCAGCGCCCCGGGCCGGGGGTAATACTCCTGCCTGGCGGTGACCACATCCACCCGCTCCCCGGCCCAGTAAATGGTAGCCGTCAGGAAGCGCTCGTGATAGACCAGGCGCCCTCCCAGTTGCCGGGCCAGTTCCCGGGCCAGGAGGAGGCCGTTCCCCTCGACCACCAGATCCAGGTCGACATCCGGCCGTCCCAGCAAGAGGTCCCGGATCGTACCCCCTACCAGGTAGACCCGCTGGCCCTTCAGGCGGGCTATTTTCCTGGCCCGGGCCAGGATGGCTAGCTGGTGCCGGTTAAAAAGCTTCCGGTAGGGAATCATGACAGTACAGGCCTAGCGGGGGCAGGCCAGGCGGGCCGGAATCACGTCGTTGCGGATCAGGTCGCTGTAATCCTCCCGCTTTATAATCAAGTCGGCGACGCCATCCCGCACCAGGACGGCTGCCGGCCGGCCCAGGCGGTTATAATTGCTGGCCATGGTATAACCATAGGCACCGGTACAGGGCATCAGGAGGATGTCGCCCCTCTCTACCGGCGGCAATTCCGCTTCCCAGATCAGCATATCCCCTGATTCGCAGCACTTGCCGGTAACAGCTACCTTCTCTGTAGCCGGCATACCGGCCTTGTTGGCCAGGATAGCATCATACTTCGCCCCGTAAAGGGCCGGGCGGATGTTATCGGCCATCCCGCCGTCAACAGCCACATACTTGCGGACGCCGGGGATCTCTTTGATGGTCCCGACGGTGTAGGCGGTGCTGCCCGCCGGCCCGACAATGGACCGGCCCGGTTCGACCAGTACTCGCGGTTGGGGCAGGTTCAAGCGCCGGGCTTCCTCCCGGACCCGGGCCAGTATGGTTTCCGCATAAGCCTTTACCGGCAAGGGGTCATCACCAGTAGTATAGTATATGCCAAAGCCGCCCCCGAGATCCAGCTCGGCAGTTACCAGCCCTGTCGCCTCCTTGACCTCAGCTGCAAGTTCCATCATCACGGTTACAGCTTCATTGTAGGGCTCCAGTTCAAAAATCTGGGAACCTATATGGCAGTGCAAACCCATGTATTCGATACCCGGTAACTCGCCGGCTCTCCTGGCAGCCGCCAGCGCCTGTCCGCCCGGCAGGGTAAAACCGAACTTGGAATCAACCTGGCCGGTGCGGATATAGTCATGGGTGTGGGCCTCAATCCCCGGGGTTACCCTCAGGATTACCCTGGCCACCTGGCCACGCTCCACCGCAAGGCGGCTTAATAACTCCAGCTCCGTAAAGTTATCGACCATGAACCTGCCTACCCCGGCCTCCAGGGCCTGGCAGAGCTCGGCATAGCTCTTGTTGTTACCATGGAAATAAATCCGTTCCACGGGGAAACCGGCCGCCAGGGCAGTGTAAAGTTCGCCGCCGGAGACAACATCCAGTCCCAGCCCTTCACTGGCGATGATCCGGCACATTGCCGTAGTAAGAAAAGCCTTGCCGGCATAGATAACCCCGGCCTGGCCACTGCCGGCGTTAAAGGCCCGGTAAAACTGGCGGCAGTTGTCCCGGATACAGTCTTCATCAAAAATATAAAGGGGGGTACCAAAGTCACGGGCCAGCTGGACAACATCACAACCGCCGATGACCAGCCGGCCGCGTTCATTTATCGCCATCGTTCCCTGCAAGCGCATTTAATTACCGGTTGCTCCTTTCACCAATATATCTCCATTTTAACCGAGGCGGCAGCTCCTGTCTAGAAAATTTAAGGGGAACCGCATCCGGTTCCCCTTAAAATATACGCCCTCCGGGCTAACTGGCCCGGGGCAGGGCCGATAATTGGTTATAAACTTCCAGGGTATTGCGGGCCATGACGGCGGTGGTGAAGTTCTCTTCCACCAGCCGGCGGCCGTCCCGGCCCATGGTCCTGGCCACCTCCGGATTACGGAGAAGGAAAGTGGTATAGCGGGCGAGTTCCTCGTGATCCCCCATAGAAACTAAAAAGCCGTTATATCCGGGACGAACGATCTCCGGCATGCCGCCGGCGCGGCTGACGATGATGGGCCTGGCTGTGGCCATGGCTTCCAGCATGACCAAACCAAACGGCTCCTGGAATGCCGACGGGTAGAGGCAGACTTCGGCCCCCCGGTAAACAGCCGGCATCTCCTGCCAGGGGAAGAAGCGGATGAAGACATTTTCTTCCAGGCCAAGGCTGGCGATAAGATCCTGGATAGAAGCTACTTCCGCCGGCTGCTTCTGGCCCCAGTCAACGGTGTTGGTGGTACCGGCCAGTACCAGGAGAACGTCGGGTATTTCCCGGCGGATGAGATCCAGGGCGCGAATGCTGACGTCACAGCCCTTGGCCCGGCTCATCCTGGCCGGGTGGAAGATAATCCGCCGGCCCCGCCATTCCGGATATGAGGTATAAAGGGCCTGCCTGTCCCCCGGGGAGGGCGGCCTGAAGGTATTAGTATCGATGCCATGATAGACAACCGTCACCCGCTCCGGCGGGTAGCCATTAACCACCAGTTCCTGGCGTATGTAGTGGCTGACGGCAATGACCCGGTCCCAGCCCCCGGCCAGGGTATTCATCCTGGTCCACAGTTCGTCATCCCATACATTATGGGCCGTGAGGACCAGGGGCCAGCCGTGACGGCGGCAAATTTCCTGGAGACTGGCCGCGTGTACATAGCTGAAATAGTGAAAGTTATGGGCGTGGACCACGTCCGGCCGCCCTGCCAGCAAAAAGTTTTCCATGAGTTCCTTGATCTCCCCGGCCCGGGCCTCGATGACTGCCGGAGTAAGGGAATTGAGATCCAGCAAGGGCGAGCGCTTGATAACAACTCCCTGCCAGCTGTCCTCCGCCGGGGTACCGGGGGCTGTGGCCGTCAGGAGGCTTACCTGGTGCCCCTGCCGGATCAGGTAAGGGCACAGGAGGGCCAGGTGGGATTCCACTCCCCCTATAATCGGCGGGAAAGCCCAGTGTAACATGGCAACGCGCATATTACTTCGCCTCCCTGGAATTATAATTGGGGTAAGATACCAAGAGTATTTTATCCAAAATTGCCCGGGAAAGTCAAGGAAGGACAAACCCTGCAGGCTCCTTCAAGCCTCAATGATAACTTTGAGATCCCCTTCTTTCTTTAAAAGGTGGGCCAGGACCCGCCCCTCCTTTTCCTCAAAGGCCAGGTCCAGGCGGCTGCCGGCTACCGCCAGGTTCCTGATCTCTACCTGCCGGGTCCCGGGCAGCAACAGGGGGCGGGAAATAAAAAGGCTATGATCCCTTAACTCCAGGCCCAGCAAGTGCTGCAGGAAACTGAAGAGGCTGCCCACAGCCCATGCCTGGGGATCACAGGCCACCGGATAGCGCACCGGGCCGCTCAAACCCCTCCGGGTAAAACCACAGAAGAGCTCCGGCCAGCGCCGGTAATTAAAGTGGGGGCTGGCGGCGAAGAGGCCCGCGGCCAGGCGTGACAATTCATCCAGGCACTGGTAGCGGCGCAGGCCGGCGGCGATTATGGCGTTATCATGGGGCCAGACCGAGCCATTATGATAGCTCATGGGGTTATAGGCCTTTTCTCTTTTACTCATGGTACGAATACCCCAGCCGGAATAGAAGTCCGCAGCCATCAGGCGCCGGGCCACCCTCCTGGCCCTCTCCGGCGGGAGAATGCCCGTAAAGAGGGCCTGGCCCCCGTTGGAAACCAGGGTGGTCAGGGGCCTTTTCTCGCCATCCAGGGCAAAAATCAGGTACCCCTCTTCTTCCAGCCAGAAATCCTGGTTGAAGCGCGCTTTCAACCGCCTGGCTCGCCTCTTCAACCCGGCGGCGGTCAGTTTATCACCCAGGATGGATAATAAATGGGCGGCTTCGGTGAGGGCCAGATAGTAGTAGGCCTGGACTTCCACCAGGGCAATGGGGCCCTTCGGCAGGCGTCCTTCCCGGTCGACTACGGCATCCCAGGAATCCTTCCAGCCCTGGTTGGTAAGACCGGCCGGGGATTCCCGGAGATATTCCAGGTAACCGTCGCCATCCAGGTCGCCGTAACGCAGGCACCAGTGCAGGCACTTGCGTAGAGGAGCGGCCATTTCCTGTAGCAGATCGTCATCCCGGGTCCACTTGTAGGTGGCGGCCAGGAGTATGATAAACCACAGGGTGGCGTCAATGGAGCCGTAATAGGGGCTATGGGGTACCTCCCCGCAGCTGGTCATCTCCCCCCGGCGCAATTCGTGGAGGATTTTCCCCGGCCTTTCCTCCCGCCATCTATCCACCCCTTTGCCCTGGTAGCGGGCCAGAAAACGCAGGGTCCGGCGGGCCAGAACCGGATTTAAAATGAGAGCCTGCCAGGAGGTAATCAGGGAATCGCGGCCAAAGGGGGCCGTGTACCAGGGTATCCCGGCCGCTATGATCCCGCCCTCGCCCGGGTAATCTATTTGCAGGGCCTTGAGGTCGGTGACGGCCGTCTGGAACATAGCGTTGATAAAGTTATTATCCGTCCACACCCGGGTCGACTCCTTTTGCCACTGGCGGTAAGCGGCTGCCTGTTCAATGGTGGCCGCCGAAAAAAGATCGCTGATCTTGTTACCCGGTGCGGTATTTCCTGCATCAGGTTCGATCTTTAAATGCAGGTAGGTCTTTTTTTGGGGCGGCAGGGTAAATTCAAAACTTACTTCGGCCTGGCCGGGCTGGCCGGTGATACTGGCCGGTACCGGTTCAAAGGTAATCTGGGTGGTCCGGACAAGGTTATCCAGGCCCCGGTAAGCCAGGACCAGCCCCTGATGTCGCACCTCTACCGGTAACAATTCCCCCCGGCGGCGGCGCCGGCTCCCGCGAACCTCGAATATATCGTGGAAATCGGCAGCCAGGTTAAAGCGAAGCATTAACGTTACCGGGAAGGGATTAAAGTTTATTAAACGCAGGCGTTGAAAAAAAGCCCCTTTGATTAACCGTAGCTGGCGGAGATGGATGGTCTGGGCCGGCACCATAGTGCCATCTGGTAAATTGAAAACGGGATTGGTAAGTTCAATCTGAGCAAAGTGGCTGTCGCGAATGGAAGAAGATAGAAATACAGGTCGCTGCCCGGCTACCAGGAATTCCAGGCGGCTTAAATAACGGGTATCGTTGTAATAAAGGCCCAGGTTACTATTACCCTCGTCCAGAACCGAGCCATCGGGCAGGGAGATGAGAAAAATCCCCCCTTCCTTCAACACCTCCGTCGCTGGCTCAACAACACACGGGTTATTGCGCAAATCGAGCTGTGTATCGAGCATATACTCCCCCTCCCTTTATTTTAAATAAATTCGGCGGGCATCCTGGAATACCCTTCCCAGGATGAATGGACACAAAATTTGCATTTTGTCCCTGGCGTGATATAATATTTATATATCCTGGAACGCTGAATTGCGGTGTGCAGCCGTAAGCGGGGGACCCAATTTCCCGGGGTGAATCTTACCGGTTATACCGGTGGGTAGGGCTAACCGAGGCCCGAATCCGTCAGCTAACTTCGTAAGCGTGAAGGGAATTCCGCCGGTAAACGGTGTAGTTTTCCATTACGTTTATGGCTTATGCTAGCAACCCCGGATTAAAACGGGGTTTATATTTTATTTTATTTACAGGGAGGGACTTATTACCGGTAAATAAACTTTTGGGGTGAGGAGGTAGGTAAAATGTCCCAAAAGCAGCCTGCTAAAATTGTCATGGTTTCCAACCGGGGTTCATATAATTTGCAAGCAACCCGGGATGGGATCCAGGTTGTACCGGCCATCAGCGGGCTGGTTTCGGCCGTAGAACCCTTCTTAAGGGAAAAAGGTGGAGTCTGGGTTGCCTGGGGCGGCCGGGAGGCTCCCCGGGAAGACAGTCCCGGTTTGCGTTTAGCAGTGCCCGAGGGCGATCCGGCCTACACCTTTCGTGAGGTTCCCCTTACTGCTGATGAAATAGACCTTTATTACCACGGATTTACCAATAGCGCCCTGTGGCCCTTGTGCCATTACTTTTTAGAAAAATGTCGTTATGAAGTCCGGGAATGGTCGGCGTACGTCAATGTTAATGCCAAATTTGCCGAAGCCACCCTGGAAGAAGCCGGGGAAAATGATACAGTCTGGGTAAATGATTACCACCTGGCCCTGGTACCGGCCCACCTCCGCCACCGCAGGCCCCAATTAAAACAGTTTTTCTTCTGGCATATACCCTTCCCCCACCATGACCTCCTGGCGACCCTGCCCTGGGCAACCCATATCCTGCGCGGCCTGCTAGGAACCGATGTCCTGGGCTTTCACCTTCAGGCCTACGTCGACAATTTCTTGCAGGCCGTAGCGCACCTGCTTGGGGCCAGGGTCGATTTTGAAGCCAATCTCGTCTTCTGGAAACAGAGGCGCATCCACGTTGGCGCCTGGCCCATGGGCATAGATTATCAGGCTTTCCAGCACCAGGCCGCCAGTCCGGCCACTATGGCCATGGCCCAAAAACTACGGGCACAAATTGGTGTCGAGCGCCTGGCGTTAAGCGTGGAGCGCCTTGATTATACCAAGGGCATCCTGGAAAGGCTCCTGGCCTGGGAACGCCTGCTGGAAGAAGCCCCCGAATGGCGCGGCCGCGCCGCCCTGATCCAGGTCGCCGTTCCCAGCCGGACCGCTGTACCGGCCTACCGCCAGTTAAAGGAGCAGGTGGAAGCCACTGTTGGCCGCATCAACGGCCGTTTTAGTGACGGCCACTACCAGCCGGTATATTATTTCTGGCGCGGCATCCCCCGGCGAGAACTGGTAGCCTATTACCTGGCAGCCGATGTGATGCTGGTCACTCCCCTGAGAGACGGCTTGAACCTGGTGGCCAAGGAATATGTGGCTTCACGGCGTGATCAGACCGGCGTCCTGGTGTTGAGCCGTTTCGCCGGCGCCGCCCAGGAGTTAAAGGGTGCCGTCCTGGTCAACCCCTATGACATCGACGGGATGGCCATGATCTTTAATACGGCCCTGGGGATGGGCCGGGCCGAACAAAGCAAAAGGTTGCAACTGTTACAGGAAAGGGTACGGCGCCATGATGTCCACTGGTGGATGAATTGTTTTCATCAGGTCATGACCGTCAGGGAAGGAGAAACAGGTGATGTCTCCGGGTCAGCTGGCAGCTAAGGTACAGGAGTACCCGGAACTACTGCTGCTGTGCGACTATGACGGCACCCTGGTTCCCCTGGCTCCCAGGCCGGAAGAAGCCGTCCCCGGCCCCTGCCTCCTCAGATTACTGCGCCAACTGGTTTCCCGGCCGGGGTTACATCTGGCTGTTATCAGCGGCCGTACCCTGGCCGACCTCCGCAACTTGCTGCCGGTCCCGGGGCTCCTCTTTGCCGCCCTGCACGGGTCACAGGTAGCCGGACCAGAGGGACCTGTTATCGACCTCCTGCCCCAGCCGCCGGGGAAAAACCCCTGGCCGGAAATTCTGGGCCTGGCCCGGCAACTGGCGGCAGGTGTTCCCGGCCTTCTCGTGGAAAATAAAGGCGACGGGGTGGCCCTCCATTACCGGCTGGCCCCACCCGGTGTCGCCGCGGGAATCCTGGAAGAATTCCGGCACGCCCTGAAACCCTTTTTGCAGGAGGGCCTGGAACTAATCCCCGGCCACAGGGTACTGGAGGTTCGCCGCCGGGGCGTAAATAAGGGGCTGGCAGTTACCTACTTCACCCGCCGCTGGCCCCGGGCCTTCCCTGTATACCTGGGCGACGATCGTACCGATGAGGACGCCTTTGCCGCCCTGCCCGGGAACGGCCTGGCCATTGGCGTCGGCCAACGGCAGTCCAACTACGCCCATTGTTACCTTGCTTCACCGGCAGAGGTTATCGAGTTTCTCCAGCTCATCAACCGCAGCCGCACCTCTTCTTTATAAAGGCAACGGTAAAAGGGAGTGATATTTCATTACCAGGGACATATGAATAGACGTGAAAATAAGAACGAGGTGATACATTTGACCGCCAGGATCCAGAAAGTTATCATTCCCGCTGCCGGCTGGGGTACCCGTTTCCTGCCGGCCACCAAAGCCCAGCCCAAGGAAATGTTACCCATTGTCGACAAGCCGGCCATTCAATTTATCGTTGAAGAAGCCGTTAATGCCGGGGCGGAGGATATCCTGATTATCACCGGTAAAAATAAGCGAGCCATCGAGGACCACTTTGACCGCTCCCTGGAGCTGGAAAACCTCCTGCGGGAAAAGGACAAGGGCGAACTCCTGGCCCTGGTGGAGGGGATTGCCGAACTCGCCGATATCCACTACATCCGCCAGAAGGAGCAACGGGGCCTGGGGCACGCCGTTTACTGCGCCCGCAAATTCATCGGCCAGGAACCCTTTGCCGTCCTCCTGGGGGATGATATTATCGTCAACTCCCCTTCCTGCCTGGAACAGATGCTCGCCGTTTATGAAGAAGTCGGAGCCACCATTGTCGCCGTCCAGGAAGTGCCCCGGGAGGAAGTAGACCGTTACGGTATCATAGACCCCCTGGAAGTCGACGGCCCCCTCATCCGGGTCAGGGACCTGGTCGAGAAGCCCCGGCCCGAGGAAGCTCCCTCCAATCTGGCCGTCATTGGCCGTTACATCCTGGTGCCGGCGATCTTCCCCCTCCTGGAGAAAGTAAAACCGGGCGCCGGCGGCGAGATCCAGCTGACCGACGCCCTGCGCCTGCTGGCCCGGCAGGACCGGGTCTACGCCTACCGTTTCCGGGGTAAGCGCTACGACATCGGTGACAAGCTGGGCTTCCTCCAGGCGACGGTGGAATTCGCCCTGGCTCGGCCGGATCTCGCCGCCCCCTTCCGCGAGTATCTGGCCGGCATCCTTACTTCCCCCAGGGTAAATTTACAGGTTGCAGCCACCAGCGAAGGGTAAAAATGGCATCCTGATGCCTATCGCATCCCGATCGGAAGATTACCGAGTCCAGGCCGCCGGTAGCTCAGGCGACCTGTAAAACCCAGGGCCGCTTCGGGAAGACGGCCCCTGGCTGAAGCCGGGAAAGCCTCGCCAGGCGTGCCTAGACGGCTACGGCATTGCTCCACTTGCCACAGCGGTCGCCCCAGCGGGCCAGGACCTCATTTTCTTCCCTTAATTCCACCACTTCACAGTGATTGGCACACCCCCGGCATTCGAAGCCGCCGGTCCGGAAGTCCCTTTCGGTAAGCTCAAAGCCCCGGAAGGCGCTCGTTTTCGGGCCGGCTTCCCGGGCCAGGAGGGCGGCCCCGTAGGCGCCCATAACACCATAATGCTCCGGGACAATGACCTCCGTCCCCAGGGCACGGCTGAAGGCCCGGCGCATCCCGGCGTTGGCCGCCACCCCGCCCTGGAAGACCACCGGCGGTAAGATCTCCTTCCCCTTGCCCACATTATTTAAGTAATTACGTACCATGGCCTCGCACAGGCCGGCAACGATATCCTCCAGGGGGTGGCCCTGCTGCTGCTTGTGGATCATGTCGGATTCGGCAAAGACGGCACAGCGGCCGGCGATGCGTACCGGGTTTCTGGCTTCCAGGGCCAGGCGACCGAAGTCTTCGATAGGAATGCCCAGGCGAGCTGCCTGCTGGTCCAGGAAAGAGCCGGTACCGGCGGCGCAGACGGTATTCATGGCGAAGTCCGTCACTACCCCCTGGCGGAGGATGATAATCTTGGAATCCTGGCCGCCGATCTCCAGCACCGTCTGGACACCGGGCACGACCTTGCTGGCAGCTACGGCATGGGCGGTAATTTCGTTTTTAACCACATCGGCTCCCGTCATAACGGCCGCCAGGCCCCGGCCGCTGCCGGTTGTGCCGACGCCGGCGACGGTGACCTCCTGGCCCAGGGTAGCCCTGATCTCGCGTAAACCCTCCTGGATGGCCGGGATGGGCTGGCCGCGGGTGCGCAGGTAAACGGAAGCGATTAAGTTACCGTCTGTATCCAGGGCAATGATGTTGGTGCTTACTGAGCCAACGTCAATGCCCAGGTAGATAGAGGTCAAATCGGATCAACTCCTTTCATCAGCTTGCCCCGGTATGTTATGTTGCTTCCCGGGGAGGGAATGTTCTCCTGGCTGGCTTTGTTACCCCGCTTTCACGCCCTTCTGCCGCCGGAGCATGTCGACAAAGGCTTCCAGGCGGGTCTGCAGGCCGGCCTCGCCGGTTTGCTCGTCCAGGTAGATGGTCATCACCGGGATGCCGGTAGCCTGTTGGACGGCCGGCATGACGGAATGAGCGACGATCTCCGGCATGCAGGTCAGGGGGGCAAGCTGGATGACGCCGTCACATCCCCTGCGGGCAAAGGTTACCGTGTCTCCTACCGACTCCCAGCCGTGACCGCCGACAAAGTGGTTTAAAAAAGGCGGGGCCGTCTTTTCCGGGTGATGGCCCGGCAGGGGCAGCAGGCCCTTGAAGAGATTGTCGTTTATCCAGCGGCTGAGGAAGAGGCCCCGGACTACCTCTACTCCCAGGGCCCCCAGGCGTTTTTCAATATCCAGGTTGACCAGGGGTTCCAGGACGGTATAGATCTCCCCGACGATGCCCACCCGGAGCACCCGGACATCGGGTCTCCGGGGAAGGGCCGCCAGTTCCTCTTTTTTTTCTTTAACTACCCGGTTTATTTCCCTGCGACTGCCGGCGGCGTCCAGTTCCTGCAGGGCCCGCCGGAAGACGGCATCGGCCATCCCGGAACTGGCTTCCCGCGGCCGCAGGCGCTGGACTTCCTGTTCCAGGGCGTCGACGGCACAAGCCTTCAGCCAGGCCATGATGACCCCGTGGACGCCTTCCTGCCAGGGACGGCGGTTTAAATACTTAATCTTATCCCAGACTTCGCTAAAATGAACGTCCGGAGGTTCAAAGACGATCATTTCATAGGCGCAGCCCAGGTCCCGGAGAATCTCCCCCTGCACCTGGCTGTAATAGCCGATCCGGCAGGGGCCTACCCCGCCGGCCATGATGATGGTATCGGCCCCCAGCTCCTGGGCTTCCAGGAAATTGCCCAGGTTGACTTTCAGGGGCAGGCAGGCCGATTCCGGGGCATGGCGCACTCCCAGTTCCAGGGTACGACGGGTACAGGGAGGCGGGACCACTACCTCCAGCCCGATGCCGGTCAGGGCTGCCTTCAACACCAGCCAGAGATGGCCCATATGGGGAAAGGTTACCTTCATGCCGGACACCTCCGGGCCAGCATATCAATAAAGGCCTCCAGGCGGGTTTCCACGCCGGCCTCGCCAGTATGCTCATCCAGGGTTAATAGTAAAAAGGGCTTGCCGCGCCGGTGGGCATAACGCTCCGCCAGGTCGCCCACCAGGGAATCGGGACCGCAGCCGAAGGCTGTAAGGTGAATCAAACCGGCGACTTCTTCCTGTTCCATCAGGTGGAGGGCTGCACCCATTATCTTGCGGCCCAGGGTCCAGTAAAGGCGCTTGGGCAACCGGCGGCAGGAGGCTTCCCCCAGTTCAGGTGCAAAATTTTCCGGTAAGATCACCCTGCCACCAAGGCGCGTAACTTTACCGGCAATATCCATGCCCAGGTAGTGATCGTGGAGCAGGTAGTTATGGCCTAACAGCCCCACCGCCAGGGGGGGCCGACCCCCGGGGGTTATGCCTTCCTTCTTCCCGGGAGAAAATTCCCTGCCCTGCTCCTGCTGCCGGGCCAGCCAGTCCCAGTACCTGGCCCGGGCTATCTCCCCGGCCCGTTCAACTTGCCTTCCCCTGGCGCCAATAGCCCGGGCCGTATCCCGGATGGCGGCCCTGAGCCCTTCCTCCGGCCGCCGCGACAGGTCGACCGTGGCGTCGATCACCAGCGGGCAGTCTTTAATGGCTGCTCGCAACATATCGGGCAGGCCCATGAGCTTGGGGCAGATAAAACTCTTTTTCTCCACGCTGACCAGCCTGGGGACAAAGAGGGCCTCCACCCGCGGCGCCAGCCAGGCGGCATGACCGTAAAAGACCTTCACCGGCAGGCAGGCCTCGGCAACGGCCAGGCTAATCCCCAGGTCCATTATCTCCCTGGTGGTGGGCGGAGAAACTACCACCTCGGCGCCCAGGGCCTTGAAAAAGGCTTCCCACCAGGGGGCGTAGTAATAATAAAAGAGGGCGCGGGGCACCCCCAATCGCCACTGCTTAACCTTCACTACCATCATCTTCCTTTTTCTCTTCAAGTTCGGGCCAGATGCGTTTCTCCTCTTCCTTTTTCTCTTTAAGACTGCGTTTTAACGGTTTGCGGGCCGGGGCCGGGTAGGGTTGCCGGTCCATATCCAGAAGATGCAGGGCTTTCGACCGCAGTTTCAGTAAAGGTACCGGTGGCCGGACCAGGACGTCCTTCAGGGCGCTGGCGTTGAAGGGTATCAGGGGCCACAGGTAGGGCAGGCCGAAGGACTTTGTGGTCAGCAGCAATAACAAGACACCCATGGTAACGGCCACAAAACCGGGCAGACGGAAAAGCCCCACGCCGATTAACAGGGCAATCCGTACCAGGGTGTTGGCCATCCCCAGTTCATAGCTTGAGGTGGCAAAGATACCCACGGCGGCAACGGCCATATAGAGAATGACCTCGGGGTTAAAGAAACCTGCCGCCACCGCTATCTGGCCAATGAGGACGGCAGCAATCAAACCCAGGGCGGTAGCTAGGGAGGTCGGGGTATGGATGGCCGCCAGGCGCATCAAATCGATGCCCAGTTCGGCAAAGAGAAACTGCCAAACCAGGGGAATGTATCCCAGCTGTTTGGGGCCAATCCAGGCCAGGTCCGGCGGCAGTAAATCGTGCTGCAAGGCAACCAACAGCCACAGGGGGGGTAAAAACACCGAAAGAAACACCCCTATATAGCGCACCACCCGTAAAAAGGTGCCGATGAGGGGCGCCTGGCGAAACTCCTCGGCGTGCTGCAGGTGGTGGAATATGGTTGCCGGCAGGATCATTACGCTGGGAGAAGTATCCACCATTACGAGCACGTGGCCTTCAAAGAGATGGGCGGCAGCTACATCCGGCCGCTCGGTGTAGCGTACCCGTGGAAAGGGATTCCAGAAGCTCCCCGGGCTAATAAACTCCTCCAGGGATTTCTCCGCCATGGGCAGGCCGTCCATCTTGATAGCCTTGATTCGTTCTTTAATTGTATCAACCAGCCGCGGGTTGGCGATATCTTGAATATAAACTACGGCCACATCGGTTTTGGAACGGCTACCCACCTGAAGGATTTCCGTCCGTAGCTTGGGGTCCCGCACCCGGCGACGCAGGAGGTTGACGTTGAATAACAGGGTTTCAACAAAGTTATCCCGGGAGCCGCGTACCACCCGCTCCAGGTCAGATTCCTGCGGATTGCGGATCGGGAAGTTCCTGGCATCGAGGTGGATAACCTTTTTAAAGCCATCTATAATGATGACAATTCCCCCGGACAGGATTTTATCAACGACTTTATGCAGGTCGTCCAGGGCTTCTACCTGCAGGTAGCTAATATACTGGTTAAAGATCTTGGAATAAGCGTCGAGGGCTACGTCCTCGCGTTTTAGCCTGGAGAGGGAAGTAAGGATATATACCAGGACATCCTCCCGGGCCATACCATTAATATAAAACATAGTAGCCCGGCGCCCGGCGATAGTTATATCCCGCCGGATAACATCAAAGTTCTGCCCCACACCCAGCTCCTTCATAATCCAGTTATTGTTAATATCTAAATTGGGATTAACTTTTACAATGTCGCCGGAAATGGTCATTGCTTCTTCCCCTTAACTCTTTAACCGCGCGGGTTGAATATTATGGCCATGATATAACCAAAGATGACAGCCGCGGCAATGCCCACCGCTCCTGCCTCGATGCCGCCGCTGAAGGCGCCGATCAGGCCCCTGGCCCTGACGGCCTCCAGGGTGCCCTGGGCCAGATTGTGGCCGAAACCGCTAATGGGAATGGTAGCCCCGGCTCCCCCGATCTTCACCAGGGGCTCATAGAGCCCCAGGGCGCTTAAGATAGCGCCGCCGGTAACGAAACCGACGAGGATATGGGCCGGCGTCACCTTGTAGGGTGTCAGGTCCATAATTAGCTGCCCTACCAGGCAGATCAGGCCGCCAATGATAAAGGCCATAACGATGCTCATTGGATCCCACTCCTCCGAAAATAGGCTTCTGGTAAAAATGGACGTGAATGCCATCCAGCTTGGGGTCTGGAGGGTACAGCTCCGGCCTCCGGTGGTTCCCGGCTAGCAAACTTAGCGCTCAGCCTTCGATAACTACCCCGTGGCCGATACCGGGGATGGACTCGCCCTGCTGGGTTGCCGTAGTGCTTAAGAGCGCCCCGGTACCAACCCCCAGGATACGCTTGTAGCGGCCTTCGTTTAGCTTACCCATCAGGTGGCCGGCAAAAACCACTGCCGAGCAGGCGCAGCCGCTGCCGCCGGCGTGGGTATCCTGGCGTTCATGGTCGTAGATCAGGACCCCGCAATCGCTGTAGTTTTTGGAGACATCATATTTCTTTTCTCCCAGGAGTTTGGTGGCAATTTCAAGACCCACCCGGCCCAGGTCACCGGTAATAATCAGGTCATAATCAATGGGGCCGCGGCCGGTATCCTGGAAGTGGCGGACAATGGTGTCGACGGCCGCCGGAGCCATGGCAGAACCCATATCGTTGGGGTCTTTGATGCCAACATCCAGAACCCGGCCGATGGTGGCGTGGGTTACCCGGGGTCCATTACCCACCGGAGCCATCAGGACTGCGCCGGCCCCGGTAACAGTCCACTGGGCTGTCGGTGGCCGCTGTATCCCCTGCTCGGTGGGAAAACGGTACTGGCGTTCGGCAGTATCGTAATGGCTGCTGCAGGCGGCCACTACATGGTGGGCGAAACCGCCGTCAATGAGCATGGCTGCCAGGGCCATACCCTCGTACATAGTCGAGCAGGCGCCGTAAAGTCCCAGAAAGGGAATCCCCAGGGTCCTGGCGGCGTAATTGGCGGAAATGGTCTGGTTCAACAGGTCGCCGGCCAGGAGAAAGTCGATATCCTGGGGTTTGAGCTGGGCCTTGGCGATGACCATCTTCACGGCCTCTTCCAGCATTTTGCGTTCGGCCTTTTCCCAGGTTTCCTCACCGAAGTAGCTGTCATCGACAACCATATCAAAGGTATCGCCCAGGGGGCCCTCCCCCTCCTTGGGGCCGACGACCGACGCCGTGGCTACTATCACCGGCGGGTTGGCAAACTGCAGGGTATGTTGCCCCACCCTCTTCGGCGCACTCAAAGGATTTCACCCTCTTTTAGGAGAAAAAGTATGCAATTAAGCCGATTAAAACCGAAACAATAAAACCGTACACCAGGACCGGGCCGGCAATGGTGAACATCCGGGAGGCCACTCCAAAGACGAAACCCTCCCGTTTATACTCCATGGCCGGGGCCACAATGGAGTTTGCGAAACCGGTAATAGGAATAATAGAACCGGCACCGGCGACTTTACCAATTTCATCGTATATCCCCAGGCCGGTCAGGAGAGCCCCCAGGAAAACCATAACTATAACCGTTGCGGCAGCAGCATCCCTGGGGTTTAAACCGGCAGAAGCAAAAATAAGGGTGATGACCTGGGCCAGGGCCGCGATGACCCCGCCGATCCAGAAGGCATTGAGGGCGTTAACAATAACCCTGGGCCTGGGTTTAACGCTGTCGGCCAGGCGCTGGTAGGCCTGCTGGTCGTATGTTTGCTTTTGCTGCATCACCTGTTCTGCCAGGGTCAGGGGTTTTTTCGGCGGCCCCGGCTGTTTGGTGCTGCCAGCCATTGCCCTTCACCTCGATCATTTTCGCTCTGCTATATTATCGACCGGCGTCAGGCCTCTTTATACACCAAAAGCCAGTTGCTGGTTAATTATGCAAGCAACTGGCTTTATTAAAAGCAGGTACAACTTTCCCTGGTGTTAATTTTAATTTAATTCCCCAGAGCCTGTAGAGGTGCCGGGATGCGGCCGCCGCGGCGCACCAGGGCCGCGGGGCTGAAGGTGTTGACCTCCATCACCGGCGCCCGGCCCAGGAGGCCGCCGAATTCAACCATGTCGCCAGGCTTTTTCCCGGGCGCGGGAATGACCCGGACGGCTGTAGTCTTATTATTTATCATACCGATGGCCGCCTCGTCGGCTATGATAGCAGCTATGACCTCCGCCGGGGTATCACCGGGTATGGCGAACATATCCAGGCCCACCGAGCAGACGGCGGTCATGGCTTCCAGCTTCTCAAGGCTTAAAGCACCGCTTTCTACGGCCTGAATCATACCGTTATCTTCGCTCACCGGGATAAAGGCGCCGCTTAGCCCCCCCACATAGGAAGAAGCCATGGCACCGCCCTTCTTGACGGCATCGTTAAGTAAAGCCAGGGCAGCCGTAGTACCGTGGGCGCCGCAGCGTTCCAGGCCGATGGCCTCCAGAATCTCGGCTACGCTGTCGCCCTGGGCGTTGGTTGGAGCCAGGGAAAGGTCGACAATGCCGAAGGGTACTCCCAGGCGTGCCGAAACCTCTCTCCCCACCAATTCCCCCATGCGGGTCACCTTGAAGGCCGTATTCTTGATAATCGTCGCCAGCTGGCCCAGATTGGCCCCGGGGTACTGGCGAATTGCCGCCAGCACGGCCCCCGGCCCGCTGATGCCGACGTTAATTACACATTCCGGTTCTCCGGGACCATGGAAAGCTCCGGCCATAAAGGGATTATCTTCGGGGGCGTTACAAAAAGTCACCAGCTTGGCGCAGCCCAGGCCCCCCTGGGAGGCTGTCAGGCTGGCCGTCTCTTTAATCAGGTGCCCCAGCCAGGCAATGGCGTCCATATTCATCCCGGCTTTAGTCGTGGCTACATTGACGGAAGCACAGACACGTTCAGTTGTAGCCAGGGCTTCCGGCAGGGAGTTAAAGAGAGCCCGGTCGCCGCGGGTGAAACCCTTATGCACCAGGGCGCTGAAGCCGCCGATAAAGTTTACGCCTACTGCTTCTGCCGCCCGGTCCAGGGCCCGGGCCAGGGGGGTGAAGTCATCCTCCCCCGAAGGTTCACCTACCTGGGCAATGGGGGTAACGGCGATGCGTTTATTAACGATGGGAATGCCATAGGTGGCCGCCACTTCTTCTCCCACGGCTACCAGGTCCGCAGCCAGCCTGGTGATTTTATCATAGACGCGACGGCAGGTCTCCGCCAGGCTGGCAGTAGCGCAGTCTCGCAAGCTGATGCCCATGGTAATAGTCCGGATATCCAGATTTTCTACCTGGATCATGCGGATGGTCTCTAGAATTTCTTCCGGTGTAAAGGAAAACAGGCTTGGCATCGTCTTTCCTCCGAAATATGGTTAGATCCGGTGCATGAACTTAAAGACGTCGGCCCGCTGGATGGTGACCTGGACCCCAAGGTCCTTCCCTTTTTCCTTTAGTTGCTCCTGGAGTTCGTTGAAAGCAAGGCTGCTTTCTTTTAAGTCCACAATCATGATCATGGTGAAAAATTCCTGTAAGATCGTCTGGCTGATGTCCAGGATATTTACATTGGCCTCCGCCAGGACGGCGGTAATGCCGGCCAGGATGCCGACGCGATCACGCCCCAGCACAGTTATGATGGCCCGTTCATCGTTAGTCATGTTTTCCCACCTTTAACCTTTCTAGCCTTTTGGCCGTTCTTCCAGTACCATCTCTACTTCGACCGTGTCTGACGCCAGCCAGCCCCGGGTGAACAGCGCCAGGCCGCGGAAGAAATCTGTCCGGGCGGCCCGCTGGATATCGGCGGTCAGGGCCGGCACCCACTGCTCCAGGTGTTCCTTTAAAAAGCGCTCCTGCCCGGCGAGAAAATGGCCGGCATCCCCGCCGGATTGGATGCTGGCGGCTGCTTCCCGGCAGAGCCAGGCCATAAACTCCATCTCCAGGCCCAGGTGGTCGTCGGGCTCCTGGTTCTTCTTTTTACTCTCCAGGCCGAAAGAACGGTAAAACTCCCTCACAGCCAGGGTTTCCTCGCCAAAGAGGAGGTGCTCCTTGGAGCGATAAACCGACTCCCAGGGCGGCGCTTCCAAATGGCCCGGGCCGACGAAGAGGCGGTTATAGTCTCCCTGGAGTTCCTGCCGGTAAGCCTCCAGGTCCCGCCGGCGGGCTTCCAGTTCAGCCTGCATCAGCCGGCACCCTGTGATCAGGTCTTCATTCTGGCTTCGGGTGGCCAGTTCGGCCAGGATATCTTCCCCGGCCAGGGCTGCCAGCAAATCCCGGGCCGGCCCCTCCTGGTAAATTCTAGCCAGGAAGCTGTAAACCAGCTCCCGCCCCTGGTGCCATTCTATTAGTAATTCCTTTTCCATAATATCTCCTTTCCGCGAATGTAGATATCTCTACCTGCCAGCATCCTTTACCGGCCGAGCATTACCTTGACCTGGAGGGCGGTATACAGGTTGACCAGGACATCAATCCGGCGCAGGTCCTGTCCCAGGAGTTCTTCTATTTTTTTTAAACGGTAGCGCAGGGTGTTGACGTGGATAAACATCTCCTCAGCCGCACGGTTATAATCCCCGGAGGCGGACAGGTAGGTAGCCAGGGTTTCCATGAGATTGGTGTTATGCCCGGCATCATATTTCTGGATTGCGCCCAGGGTTTCTTCGTAATAGTCCTCCAGTTCCTGTTCCCCCTGGTTAAAGATCAGGCGCAGGACTCCGAGTTCATCAAAAAAAGTCAGGACGCCCCGGCGCCGCAGGAGACGGCTGATCTCCAGGGCCACCTTGGCTTCCTGGTAGGCCCGGTAGAGATCGGTGACGTTCTCGTAAAAGCGCCCTGCGCCGGCGGAGAAAGTCCTGCCATCCAGATGAGCCGCAGTCGATTTTTGCAGGGATTTAACCAGCCCGGCAATTTTGCCTTTATTAACCCCTGCTTCATCTGTAGCCACCGGTATTAAGATAATTAGCTGGTCACTGCGATCAGCAAGGATAATCTCCGGCGCCTGATGTTTCAAGTGATAGTGCATTAACTGGCGCCACCGTTCCCACAGGGTTTCGTCCCTTTCCTGCTGGCCCTGCCGGTCCAGGGACAGGATCACCAGTAAATGGGGCCGGGTCAAGTCCCAGCCCCAGAGGTGGCCCCTGTTGACCATGGCTTCCCGGTTTGGTAGATTATTATAAAGAATATCCTGGACGAATTCATTCCGGTAACGTCTCTCGATTTCCTGGGTTATGCGGGACCTGGACATCTCGATCATAGCCGCCAGGGCGGCTGCTTTCAGGGGCTCCCGGTAGGGTTCCCAATCCTCGCCGGCATCCAGGAGAAATAGATAACCATACAGCGTCACTTCGCCGATGGTGAGCATGAGAAAGGGTAGCTCTCCCCCCGCATCTTGTAAACGACCGCGGTAGAAGGCTCCCTCCACTGCCTCCCGGGGAAGTTCAACAGGCAGGTAGTCGCCCAATTTTATCGTATTACCCGGCAATACCTGGCTGGCCAGGATGCGCAGGGTAAGGTCGCAGATGACAACGGGCCGGCCGCTAACCTCTGCCAGGAGGCGGGCAATGGCGACCAGGCCCTTTCCCGCAGCAGCTATTTCTAAAAAACGGTACCATTTTTGTGGTTCCATACAAAAACCACCATTAACATTTGTATTAACCAACAAGAAGGAACTTTTCCCCTTCCTCCGGAGCCTTCAGACGCAGGGTGGGTTGGGTGATGTTGACGTCAGCCAGTCCCGGTACCCACCTCTCTCCCAGTTCCTTGCCTTCATCTAATTGTAAAACCTGCAGGGCCTTGACCGGGCAGGCTTCAACGCAGGCCGGTGCCAGGCCATTATCTATTCTCTCTACGCAGAGGTCACACTTTTCGACTTTCCCTGTTGTCAGGTTATAACGGGGTGCCCCGAAGGGGCAGGCGCGCACGCAACGGTTACAGCCGCTGCACCGCCCGCTGTTATGCAGGACGATGCCGTCCCGGCGCTTGTTATAGGTGCGTGCGGGACAGACCCGGAAGCACTCCGGGTTTTCACAATGATTGCAGGCCAGGGAGAGATAATATTCCTGCCACCGGCCCCTTACCTGGCCGGCAAAAGCACGCACCAGCCGCCGGGGAAACCCGGGACCCTTCCAGTTCTGGCAGGCCCCTTCACAGGCCCGGCAACCAAGGCAACGGTTCAGGTCCAGGAAAAAACCTAGTCGCACCCTCCGCACCCCCTCCGCAAACGCTAATAAAGTCATTGTGCTACCTGGTAGTTGACGTTCCCTTCAGGCGCTGTTGTGCCACTATATTTTTTCAAAGCTTTTTAAGCTTTATAGGTTCAGGATAAACTGCTAAACCCGGCCTTTACGAGCCATGAAACTCCAGCCTCGCTTTTTTCCCTGTGCTGCTCTGCTCTTATTACTGGGAAGGCGCAAGCGCGCCTTCAGGGTACCTGGCCTCCAGTTTTTACTACACCGGAACGATATTGACAAAGGTGTCATAATAGGCTATGCCGGGGCCGCCGCTGGTGATAGTTCCCATATCGGTGGCCAGGGGCGGTGTGAGGTCGTTGATAACCTGGCCCCCGGGCAGGGGCTGCTGGTGGCAGAGGATAGTTTGCGGCGGCACCAGTTCACTTATGACCACCGGGATTATAATCTCGCCCCATTCATTGTAAAGGCGGGCCGGGCTGCCGTCGCCCAGGCCCCGCTCCCGGGCCAGCCGGGGATTAACCAGGGCCAGGGGTTCCGGTGCGTAACCGAGATTATAAAACTGGGAGTTCAGGCCGGCGCTGGTGTGAGTGGTCAGGAGACGGTAGGGGTAAGCCTCCGTACCCGCTGCTGCCGGCTGGTAAACCGGCAGGGAGGGCAGGCCGGCTGCCGCAGCCCGGTTTGAATAGATTTCATACCGCCCTGAAGGAGTGGCGAACCGTCCCCCGGCCCAGGGGTTGGCCGGCAGTTTTAATTCTCTAGGTCCGTCCAGAAGATCGCGGTAATGGTCAATTCCCAGCAACCGGTAAACTTCCGGGTTAAAAACCTGCTCCAGCCACTCTTCTTCTGTCCAACCGGAGGGAAACGGGCAACTCCCCGGGCTCATTTGATTCAGAACCCGGGCCAGGTCACTCACCATCTGGATATCGGAGCGGCATTCTCCCCGGGGAGGAACGGCCGGTTCATTGATTCCTATCCAGCGGTGCCAGTAGCTGGGGACAACGTCCCAGCTTTCTAAAAAGGTAGTCGCCGGCAGGAAGATATCAGCCGCCCGGGCCGTCACGGTCAGGAACTGGCCGCTTAAGACCACGAGATCCAGATTCGCCAGGGCCCGGTGCAATTCTTGCGTGGTGGCGTTTTGCCCCAGGGGGTTGGCGTTGGCCAGAAGGGCCATTTTTACCGGCGGGCTGCCGGCCTCCTCCAGGCCCCGGGCCAGGTCATAAACTGGTATTTGCCTCTCACTGCCGGCAGGGCGCATCCACCCCGGCCAGGAGGTGGTAAAAAGATCGCCCGCTACCGGACTGGCATAATAAACACCGCCGCCTTCACGGCCCATGTTTCCAGTCATAGCCGCCAGGGTGTTGATGGCCCGGATGTTCTGGCCGCCGTTGATATGGCGCTGCAGGCCTATACCTATCCAGATGGCCGCAGGGTTGCCGGCAGCATACTCCTCCGCCAGGCGGGCCATCAGCTCTGGCTGTACACCAGTAATTGCCGCCAGTTCCCGGGGGTCCAGGCCGGCCAGGTATTCCCTCCACTCCGGCCATCCCTGTACATGATTTTCCAGGTAGTAATTATCTACTAACCCTTTCTGCCACAGCTGCCTGGCCAATCCTAAAGCCAGGGCGCCGTCGCTGCCGGGTTTTATCTGAACATAGAAATCGGCCCGGGCCGCGGTGGCTGTAAAAACAGGATCAATAACAACCAGGCGGGCACCCCTTTCCCGGGCCTGGTAGATATATTCCATCTGGTGGACTGCCGTCCAGGCCGGGTTGGCCCCCCAGAGCATGAGGTAACCGGCCCGGGCCATGCTCGCCGGATCGGGGTGGTTGCAGGCGCCGTAACCCCAGACTATGGCGTCCAGCCCGGCGCTCTAGCACAGGGAACCTGACGCTATCGTCACCTCGCCCAGGCTGCGGGCCAGCCAGTTCCAGGCCTGGTGCAGGAGACCTATGTTACCCGAATAGCTGTAAAAGAAGACTGGCAAAAAAGAACCGTAACGCTCCTTTAACTCCAGCATTTTGCCGGCAATGAGGGTCAGGACCTCGTCCCAGCCTATCCGGAGCCAGTTGCCCGAACCGCGAGGCTCCTGCCGTAAAGGGTACAGTACCCGGTCTGGGTGGTTGAAAATATCCAGGTAGCAGTAGCCGAACCGGCAGAGGTGTCCCCGGCTGTAACCATGAGCCGGATCGCCGGCCAGTTCCTTGATTTTTCCCCCTTCTACCAGGGAGATCAGGCCGCAGGTGCTGTAACAATTCCTGGGGCAGGTATGGCGGTAAAACTTTGCTGCCATTAAACCCCCGCCCCCCTGGCTGCCACGCCGGACAGGTCCCGGCTCAAGGTGCAGCGCAGGCATTCCGTTGCTGTAGCTCCAGCCTGGAAGGTTTCCCCGCATCCTGCGCACCGGTGTTCTGTGGCGATAGCCAGGGTGCAGGTTGCCCCGGCGGCCATGGCCTCCAGGGTCAGGGCCTCTCCCCAGGCCAGGCTGTGCTGGGGGCATACCGCCAGGCAAAGGCCACAGTGATTGCAGCGGGATGGGTTAAACCTCAACTCCCCTTCCGCCAGTTCCAGGGCCCCGGCCGGGCAGAGGCGGCTGCAGATATTGCAGAGGTAACAGGGACCGGCTATTTTCAAGGAGGCCAGGGGCAAGGAGGCCGTCGCCGGGTACCCCCCCGCTGGCCTGGCCTCCTCCAGGGCCTGCTGCAGGATCAGTGCCCGTGACCTTGAGTTCACAGCCCGGGGGGAGGGAGAGACCGGGGTAATTTCTACTCCGGGGATTTTTATCCCGCGTACCAGGGAGCGGAAGAATTCGCGCCGGCCCATGGCCGCCGGGACAGGGCCACCGGCCCTGCCAGTTGTACCACCATGAGCCGGGGCTGGCTTGAGGTACCCCCCCCGGATCAGGCGATCCCCGGGCAAACCCATAGCCTCCAGGGCCTGCTGGGCCCAGGCGAAAGAAGAGCGGAAGACATGCTCTCCCTTCTCCCCCCAGGGGCAGCCGGCACACTCTTCCGGGAGGTAGCGAAAACCTACTTGCCCCCTGGCAGCCAGGGCAAGGATTACCTCCGGGGCGACGGCCCCCAGGCAGGAGGTCATTATCCAGCCATCCCGCCGGTGGTCTTCCCATACCTGGCTGCAGGCAAAGAAGGCCTGGCCGGTGGCGGCTATACTCTCCCGCCCCCGGGCCAGGAAAAAGGAGTGGGTCCGCTCTGGATCCTCCAGGGCTCCAGCAGGACAGGCTACGGCACAGAGGCCACAACGCTGGCAATCCTTTACCCCGGGCCGGCCGTTATCCAGGTCAATACCCTTTACCGGGCAGACCTCCTGGCACCGCCGGCAAGTTGCCCAGGGTGACTTGCCCCTGATACAGGCCTCTCCCCGCAGGCGTACCTGCCCCCATCCCGTCAGGGTAGCGGCGATAGTTTCCAGATCCACTTTCCCCACCCCCATTTCGTCTAAAAGCGGGCCTGGTCAGCCCGCTTCTTATTAACTAAAATCCTCATCACGTATATATTATCGTACTTTTCTATCGCGCGGTCAATACTACCTGTTCAATACTACCTGGCCTGTAATGGTTGTACCTCAGCCGGGGCAGGACACCGCCCTTCCCACCCTTCTTTTGCCACCATCCTTAAAATAAAAAGGAGCCTTCTTTTCTTACCTTTGCCTGGTACCGCATTGGGGACAAAAATTAAACTGGGTCGATATTTCGTGGCCGCACTGGATGCAGGGTTTTGTTGGGGTTACTGGAGTTCCACATGATGGGCAAAAACGATCACCCGGCGCCAGAGTCTCGCCACATTTGCTACAATTGTCCCCCTGCCTGTAACCACCTTTTACCGGGTATCGTTCATACTTTTTGTGGTGGCGATGATGCTTTTCTCGATCAAACAATCCCTCGAAGATATCTTCCAGATCCATACAATTTTCCTCCTTTAGGTTTACCTAAACAAAAAGACCTCTGTTCAGTGTGCCAAAATACACCAAACAAAGGTCTTGCTCCCCTTAAAAACCGGGGTCAAGGCGGCTCTTATTGAGCGTACTGGCGCCCTTGACCAGCAGGCTCTGAAGCCTGCGAGCTACTCCCCTTTGATTAGCTAAAATTATACAGGAAAATAGCCCTGCCGTCAATGCACAGGTGGCTCTATTGGTTTATATTTTTATTTAGAACTGACCGACCATAATGCTGACTCCGGTAGCATAGAAAAGATAGCGGCTGGCGAATTCGGCCAGGATGAGGAGCACCAGGGCGCCGTAGAGCCACTGTCCCGTCAGGGCCGAACCCTTTTCGCCGTACGCCCGCAGTGCCAGGAAGGTAAAGATAAGACCACCGATTACTGCCAGGGCCTGGCTAAAGACTAGCACCGGTGCCGCTCCCGCGAGTAACCGGGCCGTTTCCTGGGCCGCAACGGGACCGGCGCTCAAGCCGGCCAGGTAGGGGGGCAGGCTGATCAGCTGCAGGGCTACGCCGATGTTCGCCAGGATGACCGTTGTTTTAAGCATGTTACCCTGGCCTTCCTGCCGGGCCCGGTAGGCCAGGACGGCGTAGAGGATGGCCCCCAGCACCAGGGCCGTACTGTAGAAGACTATATGGGTATAGGCCGTCTCCCATGCCGGCAGGATGGTATGGACATATATGTTGGCCATGCTGATAAGGGCCAGGATGCCGCAAAAGCCCGCCAGCCAGCCTGAAATCGTTTTAACCCCCTCGCCGGCCTGGGTCCGCAGTTCCAAATAATAATTCACCTGCCACAGGACGAAGAAACCTGCTGAGAAGAAGATCTCCCGGCTCAGCCATGAGGTTTTCAGGTTAAAGATAGCCCGTGGCGCTCCCAGGGGACTGCCCAGGTGTCCCAGGGAGATGAGCATGCTGGCCGCCATGAGGATGCCTACCCACAGGAGGACCGGCTTCAGTCCGTCCCTCTGCTTCAAATTCAGGGCCTGGGCAACGACCATTAAACCTACGCTCATCTGAGCCAGTAAGGTAAAAAGTACTAGAGCCCATTCTTTACCCATCAGCTTCTCCTCCCTTTCCTATTTCCCCAGGGCTGCATCCCGGTGGGGAGTTACTAGAATAGAAGGTTTGGTAATGTTGGGATCAGGCAGGCCTTTGATCTGGTTGGTGCCGCCATATTTTTTCTTGAGTTCCTCCATCGGGCCAAAATCCAATACCCGCATGGGGCAGGCGGCTACGCACGCCGGCTGTTCTCCCTTGGCCAGGAGATCGCGACAGAAGTCGCACTTGCCCACCTTGCCGATCTTGGGGTTATACTGGGGCGCCCCGTAGGGGCAGCTCCAGACGCAGTAACGGCAACCGATGCATTTATTCTGATCGACGAAGACGATGCCGTCCCCCGGGCGCTTTTGCATGGCTCCGGTGGGGCAGTTCTTGACGCAGGGCGCCTCCTGGCAGTGGTTGCAACCCAGGGAAATCCAGTAGGCGTAGACATCGGCCTTAATGGCGTTGTTGCCCACCACGGTATAGCCGCCCCCTGCAATCTCACGGACACGCCTGAATAACTGCCCAACCTCCAGGTCGTTTTTATCCTTACAGGCTATCTGGCAGGTAAAGCAGCCGATGCAGCGGTCCTGCTGTACATGGAAACCTAGTTGACCGGCCATTGGTACCACCTCCTATGCTTTCTCTACCTGGACTTGATTCGTATTCTGGGCATTGCCAAAAGCGAGGGGGTTAACCCGGTGCGAGGTGATAGTATTGATACATCCTCTGCGGTCTGTTCCCCCGGCATCAGGTGTAAACCAGCCGCCCTCGGGAATATCTATCACCCCGGGCATAATCCGCGGTGTTACCCGGCAGGGCATGATGATTTCGCCCCGGTCGTTAAAAATGCGTACCATGTCACCATCTTTGATACCCCTTGCCCCGGCATCCACCGGGTTTAAAAAGGCTACCTGGGGCGCTGCCTCCTCCAGCCAGGAAACGTTATCGAAGGTAGAATGAACGCGGTGTTTGTAATGGTGGCCGATAGCCTGCAATGGATATTTTTGTGCTTCCTGGCTCCAGGGACTTTCCCATTCCTCGATATATTTGGGAACCGCTGGAATTTCCTTGGGATTACCTTTATCGTACATACGCGGGTCGAAAATCTGAATCTTGCCGGAAGGCGTCCCCAGGGGATGGTTTTCCGGATCACGGTAAAAATCCTCAAACCCTATGCCAGAACCCTCTTTATCAGGGGAGAGTTTAAAAATGCCCATCTTCTTAAATGTCTCATAATCAGGAAAATCTGGTAACTTTTGCTTGGCGGTGTTTACAATTTCCCGTAACCAGTCTTCTTCATTTTTGCCCTCAGTAAATTCCTTTTCCAGGCCGAGGCGACGGGCTAGCTCAGTACAGATATCCAACATATTACGACATTCATACGGAGGATCAATGACCTTATTCATAAAGATAGCATAGCTGCTGCCGGCAATATGGGCTGTCGCTGAAGTAGTGATGTCATTACGCTCAAAATGATGGGTATCGGGTAACAAAATATCAGCATACCTGGCACTGGGGGTCATAAAAAGATCATGAACCACGATAAATTCCACTTTGCTCGTGTCGCGGAGAATTTCGTGGGTCCGCTTAATATTGGCGTGCTGGTTGAATAAAGCATTGCCGGCGTAATTCCAGATAAATTTAATGTTACTTGATAAGCGTTCGACCCCCACTACGCCATCCTGGGGTCCCATTTCAGTACCCCGGATTATGGCATCAGTGAAAGTGAAGAAGGAGATCGTTGCTTTTACCGGGTTGTTGCCTGTGGGGTAAACACCCATGGGCACGGGGGGGCTTGCCATATCGAGTCCCGGGCCGCTACCCGGTTTACCGCCATTACCAGTCATGGCGGCTAGTACCGGGATTCCTCTTACAATTTGCTCCCCGTAAGCCCTTCTTTGCATACCCCAGCCCTGCAATATCGTCATTGGTTTTATCCTGGCCATTTCCCGGGCCAGCTGGCGGATACGGTTAGCCGGAATACGCGTGATCGGTTCAGCCCATTCCGGTGTTTTGGGCTGGCCATCCTGTTTTCCCAGAATGTAATTCTTATAACACTCCTGCGGTGGATAGCCCGGCGGCATATGCTCTTCATCAAAGCCTACTGTATAGCGGTTGAGAAATTCCTGGTCGTAAAGTCCCTCTTCTATCAGGACATAAGCAATAGCCGAGACCAGGGCCATGTCCGTACCGGGTCGTATGGGAATCCATTCATCGGCCAAACTGCCGACGGTATCGCTGTAACGCGGATCAATAACAATAATTTTAGCGCCTGCCTTTTTGGCCTGCTGTAGATACCAGGCCCCCCCGGCACCGGCCAGCTTTGTTTCCACAGGATTATGACCCCAGAGGACGATTAAACGGGCATGGCGCAGGTCTTTAGGGCTATTACCCCCCATAGAGCCAAACATCATGGGAACAACATAATAGTACTGGGCGGCACTATAGTTGCCGTAATAATTCAAATAACCACCAAAGAGGTTTAAAAGGCGCTGTAACGGTCCTCCATAGTTGGGAAATTCGGCATAGCAATTATACAGGGTCGTGCCAAGAGTACCGGTGGCATAGACATAATAAAAGGCTTCATTCCCATAACGCGCCTTTATTTCTTTCATTTTCAGGGCGATAGTGTCCAGGGCTTCATCCCAGGAGATGCGTTCAAATTTGCCCTCGCCCCGTTCACCCACTCGTTTCATGGGGTATTTGAGACGATCAGGGTGATACAAGCGCTTTAGCTGGGACCTCCCCCTCTGGCACGCTCGTACCTGGGGTACTTCAAAAGAATCTGTCCTATCATCATCAGTGCTCAAATGGGTAATTATGCCATCCCTGACGTGGGCTTTTAGAAAACAGCGGCCGCCACAGTTATGAATACAACTGGTGGGAATAACGAGTTCTTTCCCTGCTGAAGCCCCGGTAAGATTGGCGACTGGTTTACCTCCTTCATCAGCCCCGCCATTCAGGCTGCATCCAGCCAGGGCTAAACTCCCGCCGGCAATGGCGCTCCATTTCAGGAAAGAACGCCGGCTTATCAGGGGATTTAATACTGTACCCCCTTTACTTTTTCCCTGGGTGCTCATAATTTTCACCTCACCTTGCTTTTTGGGCCTTGTTGGTGATAATTAACCACTTCCCCGGCTCTGCGCAGCTACATGTTGACAACTTTCCCGCCATAAATTCCTGTGTTAACGTTCACTTTCGTGATTACGATTCCATAAACGGGGCTTCCTTCCCTTTAGCCCCCCGTCCAAACCCCGGGGCCTGTTTTTGTCGTTAATTACAAAAATTTATCCTGGGGTATATTTTAGATGAACGCCTTCTTATTTCTGGTAACCCTTCCTCCTCTGGCCAGCATATTATATATTAACCATTTTTATGGGAGGGTTCACCATGACTGCAGACCAGCAGGGTGAGCGCGGTATTACCGCCCGTCCCGGCGACGAGCAGGTAGAAAAACTATCCTTTTCTTACCAGCTGGCCCGGGCCTATGTGCCCTGGCAGCATTTTACCAACCGCTGGGAGCCGATGGAAGGCCTGCACAGGGGAACGATTTTCCCTGAACTCTACCAGCCCTACCAGCCCCGGCGGACTTAAAACAACCCTGCGGAGGGAAAACAATGGATTCTAAGCGCTTAAATCTTCTCAAGAAGATTATGGCCCTGGAGTTTACATGCGTCGATTTTAACCTGTACCTGGATACCCATCCCGAAGATTACCGGGCCCTGGCTGAATATAACGCTGCCAGCGAGGCGCTGGCAGCAACTAAAAAAGAATATGAAGCCCTCTACGGCCCCCTGACCAATTACGGCCATTCACCCAGTCCCCAGGCCTGGCGCTGGATCGAAGAACCCTGGCCCTGGGAAACAACCTTTTAGGCGGAGGGATTATAGATGTGGATTTATGAAAAGAAGCTGGAATACCCCGTACGCGTCGGCGGCCCCAACCCCCGCCTGGCCAAAGTAATTATCACCCAGTACGGCGGGCCGGACGGCGAGCTCGCTGCATCTCTACGTTATCTCACCCAGCGCTACACCATGCCCATACCCCAGGCCAAGGCAGTTTTGACAGACATCGGCACGGAAGAGCTGGCCCACATGGAGATCGTCGCTACCCTGGTCTATAACCTGATTAAAGACGCCCCTCTGGAGGAAATCAAGCGGGCCGGCCTGGACGGTTATTATGCCGACCATGACCGCGCCCTCTATTTCGTCAACGCCAGCGGCGCCCCCTGGACGGCTACCTACATCCAGTCCAAGGGCGACCCCGTCACCGACCTTTATGAAAACATGGCCGCCGAGCAAAAGGCTCGCTCCACCTATGAATACCTCATCCAGCTCTCCGATGACCCCGATGTTAGCGACACCTTAAAGTTCTTGCGCGAAAGGGAAGTTGTCCATTTCCAACGCTTCGGCGAGACGTTAAACCTGGTCCATGAGTACATGGATCGTAAAAAATACTATTAAATCTAAAGCCCCGGTAAAGGGGCTTTTTTAAGTGTGCGTTGAACTTTTCGTTATGGCGTTCTTAGCAAAGACTTAGTTTAGAACCGCCCGGAGCGAAAAATGGCTGACAGCAGCCATCCCCCCATCAGCATGGCGAGGACAAAGCCGATTTTTAAGAAAGGAAGTCTCACCCATAAGAAACCACCTCCGGCTCCGGTAGCCATAGCGGACGCCACCACCAGGCCTGTGATGACAATGACAAAGGCTAGCAACACAATACTGAAGGATAAACGGTTGCTGATCCGGTCCATGCGAAAAAGGGTTTCCCTTAGTTCAGCGTGTACCAGCTTAATAGTAAACCCGCCATCCTCCACCTGCTCTAAAACACGATCTATCCACCCGGGTAACCAGAAGAAGACATCACCGAATTCCCAGGAACGCTCACTGAACTCCTGCCACAGGCGCCGGGGCCGCAACCTTTCCCGCATTAAACGTCGGCCGAAGGGTTCGGCTACCGCCACAATACTCAGGTCGGGGTCCAACTCCTCTACGATGCCCTCCACGGTAATCAGCGCCTTGGCTACCAGGCTGAATTCGGTGGGGATCCGGATGCGGTACTTAAAGGCCAGGTCCAGGACCTCCCTGATGGCGGCCTCACCCAGTTTCACCTGGCTGAGCGGTACGTAACGCTCCCGGAGCCGTTCAACGTTCTGTCATAGCCCTTTCATGTCTACTTCCCGGCCGATGATGCCCATTTCCGCCACCGCCCGGACGATTTGCCCGCTGTTCCGTCTGACCAGTCCCAGCACCAGTTGGATTAGTTGCTGCTGGCGCTCTTGGGTCAAGCGGCCCACCATACCGAAATCCATGAAAACAATCTTTTCTCCCGGCAGCACGGCGATGTTTCCGGGGTGGGGGTCGGCGTGAAAAAAGCCGTCTACCAGGATTTGCTGAAAGATAGTCCTGGCCAGGTAATGGGCAATCTTTTTGGAATCCTGACCCCGCTGCTTTAACCTGATAATATCCCCAACTTGACCCCCGCCACGTACTCCAAGGTTAGTACCCTGGAGGTGGAATACTCCCAGTAAACCCTTGGAATGTAGACTGTTTCATTTCCTGTAAAGTTTTGCCGGAAGCGCTCGGTATTGCGTCCCTCCGCCAGGTAGTCAATTTCCTGTAGCAGCGTGCGGCGGAATTCTTCTACCAATTCCATCACTCTGTACAGTTGTCCCTAGGCCGTGCGTTTCTCTGCCAGTTGAGCAACGGTGTAAAGGATCTCCATGTCATCCGCGATGATCCCTTCGATCCCCGGACGTTGAACCTTGATCACCACCTCTTCGCCTGTATACAACCGGGCACGGTGTACCTGACCGATAGAGGCCGCGGCTAACGGAAATAGGGAAAAATTCCCCCCCCACCAGGGGTCGGCCAGTTCGCGCTCGATAAGGGATTGGATCTGCGTGAAAGGAAAGGGCGGGACCTGGTCCTGCAGTTTGGCCAGTTTCGAACGAATGTCCTCGGGCAGCAGATCGGGCCGGGTGATGAGCATTTGTCCCATCTTGACAAAAGTTGGTCCTAATTCTTCCAGCACCCGGCGCACCCGCTCTCCCCGGCTGAGCAGGGGTTGGGTCTCATCCAATCCATGTGGTAATCTCCGCCGATAGGAAGTAAGGTATTCCGTAAATCCCAATTGCCCCAGCAGGTAGCCAAAACCGTGATGCACCAGTACCCGTGCTACAGCCTGTAACCGCCGCGCGTGCCGGTACCGTCTCGCGATAATCATGTTATACTCCTTGAATTGAATTGAGTCTACCAGGTCGCCTACTGCTCCCCGCGAGGGTGTAGCACCCGAACAACCTTTCTTACTCCTTTTTCCTCTTGCCTACTGTAATTTTACACTAACTCAACCTTCTCTGAGGCTCAGGAGCCTCCTTTGGGAAAGAAATCTTTGCCGGTACTTTAATCTGAATTGCTCCGACAACTGTTTTGATACGAAGGCGCAAGTAGCCCCTAGCAGTTTCCACCCCTGCCAGTAGACCCTGTCCCCCGGCCCGTTAATCCGGTAGTAAAGTACACCCAAAAAGACCACCACGATACCGGTAATAATGATCCCACCGGAAATAGACCGCCCCACAGCAAAGACGAGCAGCCCTAAGAATAACGCCACCGCCAGTTTTTCCAGGTAAGGGTGTTGCGCGTAGAAGAGGGTATATTCTTTACCGGGCGTTTTACCGTAACGCAAGAGGTAACGCCCCTCCGCGCTGTAAGAGGCAACGTATATTGCCAGGCGCTGGCAGTAGACGAGGAGGCAAGGGAAAAACAGCGGCCACACTCCCGTTATGGCGCATAACCCGGCAGCAAACCTGACCACAGAACCGCTGGCTGCCACCCCGGCGTTAACCAGCGGCAGCCTTTTGACGGTATCGTACCAAAGCTGGATTGCCGGCAAAAGCAGCGCCATGGGCAGCATTTTAGGCTGGTACCAAAGCAAAAAAATGATCCCGGTTATTATACGTAGAGCAGCCAGGATGGGTAACCACTTTACCGGCAAATCCCCGCCCGCCGCAGCCCGTTCACTTTTCCGTGGGTGAAGCCGATCGCTTGCGGCATCTTTATAGTCGTTAAGCCAGTATTTGGCCTGATTGACCAGAAACTCGGTTCCCAACCAGGTAACGGCGATATCGACTACCGAAAAGTGGTGGCTCAGGGCTACCCCATAGGCAATGCCACCCCAGAAGTAGATCGCGCCCCCTGTAATAGCTCCCGGACGGGGCAGCAAGAGGTATAAAGCAAGCCTTTTTAATTTACATAGATGCAAATTTTAATAATCCCTCCTCAGAACCAGGCCATCCTAGGCATAGTAGGCCCACCATTCCGCTAAATTTAGCGGCTCACCTACTTCTCCTCACCCCGCTGTAGCAGCCGGTCTACCTTTTCTTCCAGCCGCAACAGGTCGTCCCGGGAGGGCAGGTTTAATTCACCCAGCACTCGCTCCATTTCCTGGCGGATGACTTTTTGTACCTCTTCCCGTTCTTTTTTACCACGTTCCAGCAGGTCATTTGCCAGTTCCCTGGCCTCTTCCCGGCCCATCTCCCCTTTCTTCACCAGTTCGTCCACCAATTTTTCCGCCGCTTCCCTGGTTAAGGCTATGGCTCCCCAACTAAGGGTAAAAGCCTTGCGTAACAGTTCCTTCATTCGTGTGCTCCTCCTCAATTCGTAGTTATGGTATCTCTTGATTAAATGGTCTTACTCTTGTGGATTAAATCGCGTACCTGTTAACCCCCAAGAACCATAATATCCCCAAAAATCTCGCAAAGTAAATTACGTTGCTTTTTCCAGCGCCTCCTCCAGAAAATCCATCAAAAGGGCCCGTTCGTATTGGTTGAGTTCAGCCAAGTTGACCTGGAATTTGCTCATATAGCTGACAATCTGGGATAGCAGCGGAAACTGGGTGGCTGTTTTCATCATACTGCCCAAGGCAGCGCCGGCAAATATAGCTAATCCTGTTTCCTCCTTGACCGCATTCATCACAACGTTTTTGAGCAGCCTGATACTCTTTTCACTCAGGGTTTGCAACAGTACAATCAAGAGAGCAATCATATAGGCACTGAAAATAAGGGGGCTTTCCAGGCCAGGTAACTCTGCCAACAGTTGTTCGGCCAGTTCTTTAGGATTGGCCTTTTTAAGTTCTTCATACAAAAACAATAACCTTTCATTAACTTGCCGCCATTCCTTGACAGAAACCTTCTCCTCCAGGGCTTTCCCTGAAAGCACTGCATCAGCCAGGGGGGTGGGCGCGAACAGCACCATCGCCCGGCCGGGAAACTTTTCTCCCTGGTTCACTTCGTACTGGCTGGCCAAAAAACCTTCCTTTTCCAACGTCTTCAGCATCTCGTAGGCACTCCACTTGCTTACGCCAAGTAGTTCAGCCACCCGCGCGTAGTGTACCGGCAGGTTGGTGGCCTCATAGAGTTGTTTAATCTTTTGCAGGAAGTCCATACGCCGCCGGGTGATGCGCATTATATTTCCCTTCCCCAGGTTAGTCATTGCTGTCAATTAATATTATCACCCCCCTGTACCTGCCCCGTCAAGGGCTGTAATATTGGAACGAAATAAAGCATGTTTTCAGGTCAGGATACGGCCTTCGATGCTTGCCGGGACCGTAGCTCCGCTACCGCCTCCGCCCAGGCCGCCGCCCGCCGGTCCAAGAATTCGCCTACTTCCCCTTTCAGCACGTCGCTGGCGCCGTCATGGGTGGGCCTGGCCCCGCTTTCCACCACGATGTCCCGAAGGGCGGCAGGCACGTCGATAATGGGGCAGGGCCGCAGGTAGTCGCTGCAGAAAGGCTGCCTTTTTTGAAAGGCGGTAAACAACGGTGAGCGCAAAATCTCCTCCAGGCTGTGATCTTTGATGTTGTGCGTGGAGAAGTGGACAAAAGCGCATGGCTCCACCGCACCGCTGGCGGTAACATGGAAGTACCGCCGCCCGCCGGCAATGCACCCCTGGGTAAATTCCCCGTCGTTCCAGAAGTCGGCCAGCCCAATGGGCTTGTTCCTGCGGAGGGCGGGCACGCGCGTGGCCATGTAGGATCGCTGCTCCGGCGCCAGCATCAGGTCCGGGTTGGGGTTGCGGCCGATGGGGATATAGTGGAAGATCCAGCCGTACCTGGCCCCTTTCTCCACCAGGAAGTCCATAAATGCGTCGGATGTTATCTCTTCCACATTCTCCCGGGTGGCGGTAAGGGACACGCCGAAGACAGCCCCCCGCTCCCGCAGCCGGTCCATGGCGGCGGTTACTTTTTTAAATACCCCCGGCCCCCGCCGGCGGTCGGTCCTTTCCTCCCAGACTTCCAGGCTAAAGGCCGGGGACAGGTTGCCTGCCTCCACGATCTGGTCCGCTACCCGGTCATCGATCCTGGTACCGTTGGTAAACAGCATGAAGGCCATGTCGTCGTGCCTGGCGGCCAGGTCGAAGAGGCGCGGGTACATGAAGGGCTCCCCGCCGGACATCACCATCCAGTAAATCCCCAGTTCCTTGGCCTCGCTGCAGAGGCGGTCCAGGCGCTCGTAATCAAGCTCGTCGTGCTGGGCGTAGGCACCGGCCCAGCATCCCTCGCACCGCAGGTTGCAGGCGCTGGTAGGATCTACCAGGATAGTATGGGGCACGTTGAATCCCATAGTTTGTGACAGGTACAACTGCCTGGGCACGCCCATTAGCATTGAATTGATAAAAAAGTTATATAGTAACCGTTGCAATACGTTGGGATGGGTATCCTTCAACACTCCCTCCGTGAGTTGTCGTACTGCCGGGTTGTCTATAATCGCCTTTTCTAAGGTAGCCACATTTTGCTTATGTTCCTCTCGCCGGGCTAAAAGCTTACCAAGGCTGAGCAGCTGCTGAAGGTGCTGGACCGGGTCCCTGCTCAGGTAGCTTAACAACTCCCGTAATACTTTCTCGCCTACGTACCGCTTGGCAAATTCCAGGTTAGCTCCCCACTTTTTCATCATGGCGTTCCTCCTCTACGCTTTTTAGTGGACACCAAACTTTCTAGATATATATTCCATTCAAACCATTTCCCGCCTACCTCCTCTGTTGGTATTTTCCCTCCTCCCGACGTCGTTTTGGACTGAGGAGTGATGATTTACGTTAGCCCGTCACCAACCGGTATGTGGTGAGGCAGGTGCCCCAGGTCAAGCCGGCGCCAAAACCCACCATCGTCACCACTTGTCAGCACACCCGGTCCGGTACGGCGGCGCCGGTACCGGCTATCATTACTGAAATATCGCTCCCAGGCTTCATTGCTCTCCTCCCGTTACCTTTTTTGCCCGTCCAGTTTGATGGCCGGTCCCCTCAGCAAAGTCCCCTGTTTCCAGCAAGATGTTGACCTGATCGACCACTTGCCGTCCTACAGCTTCCCCTGCCTGGATACACTCCCTGACCCGGTTAAACTCGTACCACCTTACGTTTTCCACCGCCGGCTTCAACAGCCAGTAATGCACGGAGGGAGTCCCTGGCGAGGAAACCTTCATGTACCGGTCGTACAGTTCCAGTGAACGGCCAACAATGTTGATACTCTCGGGCAACCCCGGCTTCAGGAAGTGTAAGAAACCCGGTACCCTCGCTAGGCAATAACTTTGCCTGAAAGGTATCTCCTTTAACCACTTCCATACCTGCACCAGGAGATTAGTCCGGTCCACCGGCGAGCATACATCAACAGCTACCACCACCTCTGCCCCCGCATCCGCAGCTACTGCCACCGGCACCGGAGTGGTAACCGACCCATCTACCAGCAGGTGCCGTCCTAACCTGACCGGGCAAAAGACTCCTGGCACTGCGGTGCTGGCCCGCAAAGCCAGGGCCACCGGCCCGGAGTTAAGGCGCACTTCTTCTCCTGTAGTTATGTCGGTGGCCACGACGACTAAAGTTTTTTCGAGTTGATTAAAGTCCCTCCCCTGGGTTAAGGTTTCAAAGTACCTTTCCAACCGTTTGCCGGCTATAACGCCCTGGCGGGGTAGCGTCGGGTCTGCCAGGCCAAACAACTGTCGCCAGCGCATCTGAAGAGCCATATCCACCAATTCTTCAATCTGGTACCCGGAGGCATAGGCGGCACCAACTACCGCCCCCATACTGGTCCCAGCGATAACGTCAATAGGAATGTTTGCTTCCTGTAGAGCCTTGAGAACCCCTAAGTGGGCATAGCCCCTGGCACCACCGCCCCCCAGGGCCAAGCCTAATCGCGGCCTTCCTCTAGTATGCTGCCTTGCTTCCATTCTCACCGACCTCCGGCGATAGACTAATTCTCATTCAACATTTGCTCCATATGGCTGACCAGTCTCATGTTCAAAGCCGTCATCGTTTCCTGCCCCGGTCGCCGCACTTTTTCCAGTGTCCACGGAGCCCCGATTTGCATGTAGATCTTACCGCGGCGCGGGAAGAAGGCGCCTAAAGGCAGTACTGATTCAGTCCCCTTAATCGCTACCGGTACCACAGGGGTACCTGTCTTTAGGGCCAAATACGCCCATCCTTTTTGAAATGGACAAAGTTTGTCTGTCTGACAAATATGGCCTTCAGGAAAAAGGGCCAGCGTGCCCCCCTTCTGTAATACTCGCAGAGCTGCCCTCATTCCCGCCAGCTCACTCCCCTCGTTTTGCACTGGGATGGCGCCCATAGCGCGTAAAAACACTCCCACTACCGGCAACCTGAACAAGTAGACTGCTGACAGGAACGTAATCCGCCGCCGCCAAAAACCCGCCAAAAGGAAGCCGTCCAGCAGGCTGGTGTGGTTGGCCACCACAATCACCGGGCCCGTGCGAGGGATATTTTCTTGCCCGGTAATGGCGGGCTTCCCCAAAAGCCACAAAAAATACTTAGCAATTAACTTGACAAACGTATATAGCATCCTGTCACTCACCTAATTATATACCCCAAATTACCCAAAAAACCAGTTTTATTAATAATACTCCAGCCTTAAATAACTTGTCAAGACGACGCGATCACTCAGTTAAAATATTACCGAAGAGGTAGTGGCTTATGGTGGCCATACAAAAGACCCGTTCTACTTATTACGAATACCTGATCCGGCTTTCCAATGATTCCGGTATGAGCGATACCTTAAAGTTTTTGCGCGAAAGGGAAGTTGTCCATTTCCAGCGTTTCGGCCAAACGTTAAACCTTGTGTATGATTACTTGGAGCGTAAAAAATACTATTAAAGCTAAAGCCCCGGTAAAGGGGCTTTTTTAAGCAAGTGACTTATCGGATTAGACTGATAGATTTAGACTATAAAGACAGGGTATAAAAAGTAGGGTTGGCCTTTCTTACAGAATGTGGTATCATATGGGTGAGGTGTTGTGGGTGTCGCCAGAAGTCAAGGAATGGATGGAGCAGGCCGAGTACGATTTTTCCACCGCTAAGGCTATGTTCCACGCTAGAAAATACCTTTACATGATTTATATGTGCCAGTTAGCTCTAGAAAAAGTCCTGAAAGCTGTCGTTGCTCTGCGAACAGATAAAACCCCTCCTAAAACGCATAAGTTATTACTCCTTGTGAAGTTAGGGCAGGCTAATTTAGTAGAAGAACACCTTGAATTTTTAGGAACGTTGGATGCCATAGGGTCGGGGGCCCGTTACCCTAAAGACCTTGCTGCCGCACGAAAAACTTATTCCCGTAACGTTGCTCAAGATTATCTTGTTAAAACAAAGGAGATACTGGAATGGATAAAGAAAGACCAGATATTCAAGCAATTATAGAGCAGTTTGCTGATGCTCTAAAAAATCAAGGTATACAGATCGACAAGATCATTCTGTTTGGCTCCCAGGCCAGAGGCGATGCTAGAGAAGATAGCGATATAGATTTATTGGTAGTATCATCCGATTTTGCTCAAATGCCCCTGTATCGCCGCTATGAAGTGCTGGGCAAAGCCCTGGCCAGGGTAATGCAGCCCATTGAACCCCTAGCCTGCACTCCCGAAGAAGTGCAGGTGGAAAAACTGAGCAAGGCCAGCTTCCTTTACGACGTCCTGGCCCGGCAAAAAACTGTAGAATACCGACTTTAAACAAAAGCGGCAGGCACACTTGGCGTTCCTGCCGTCATCTTATTGGCCCTCTTTTTTGCAAAAAATTTTTTCTCCCTAACCTTCCTGGATAACTGTACCGTAACAATTTGCGCCTGATGTCCAAAATTAGGGGGTTAATCCGCTTTGTCGTCTCCATTTCTGCACCTTCCCTGAATGGCAAGCTTGGTGTCTTCTGCTAGTTTACTGGTTTACCAAAAACTTCTCCTATAACCCAGCCTCTCTTTTTATAGCTTCCCGTAGCGCCATCCGGATGTAGGTGGTGTAACCTAGTCCCTTCTTCCTTGCGGCTTTTTTAATGGCGGCCACGTCTTCTTTAGGTAAGCGTACTGATACGTGGACGAGCTCAGGCTTTTTGAATTCAACATCGGCATCCTCCCAATCTAGCTCCTGGGTATCAGTGCGATCAAAGAAATCAGCCAGCTTATCTATATCATCAATGCCAGGCAAGTTAGTGTCTCTTCGCAAGATAGTACCTCCTTTCGGCTGGTGTCATATCCCGCGCTGTCACGAGGTAAGCGCGGCCATGACCTTTGTAGATAAATATCACCGCTAGGTAGCGCCCTGCTTCTGTACGCCCCAGTAAGCGGTAAACATTCTCGCTAGGGTTGGACGTAGAAGGCTTAAGTCGCTGCACTATATGGTGGCGGTCTTCGTAGGCTACCTGCTCCACTTCTTCAGGAGTCACGGAGTGCTTAGCAATGTGCCTAATACGGCCGGGCGGCATGATAAACCATGTTATCTTCAATGTATTTCACCTGTGGTATATTATAACACAACGTAGCACTAAATAAAATGAGGGGAGATTGTCGCCGCCCGTGCCAGGGGCGACTTTCTCTCTTGACGCAGGGCTAGACCAGCCGCCGCCCATCTCCATCTCCGTGGATGGCTGTCATGCCAATCCTGATGTTAAATTACATTTAACCAGCCTAGCCCCCCTTATTCCCCCCATTCTCTCCGCTTCCACTCCGCTTTTGTGCCTATTTTCACATTTAAATATAATTTAACTCTTCCTCTTCAACGCCTTCTCAATAGACCGGCGGACAATGATATTGGATGGTTTAAATGGGACCTCTCCGATGACCCCGACGTTTCCAATGCCCTGAAGTGGTTACGGGAAAGGGAAGTCGTCCATTTCCAACGCTTCGGCGAGACGTTAAACCTGGTACATGAATACCTGGAGCGTAAAAAGTATTATTAAATCTAAAGCCCCGGTAAAGGGGCTTTTTACATACACGCTATGGCCCTCTGCTTCAGGTGCGCCTGTCCCGCACATAAACACTACCCGGCAAGGATTTGGCGTACTTTTTTAGTTGAGCTGCCCGGGTCGCCAGGTCCCTGTAATCTTCTGCATCCCGGCAGTCGACGATAGCCAGGGAAACAGAGACCAGGGGTAGCCACGTCCTCCGGCCTTCCCGGTCCTGGCTATAGAATTTACCCTGATTTCTATCTTCCGCCGAAAAAAGCCTGCCTACCAGCCGGTCGAAAAGACGCACAATGGCCTTACATATCCCTTCAGTATATTCAGGGCTGGAAATGACGATGAAGTCATCGCCGCCGATGTGGCCGACAAAGTCCCCCTCCGCGCCGTATTTTTTAACGGCATGGACGATTATGTTAGCCAGCATGATAATCATGCGGTCACCGTTTTCAAAACCATAGGCATCATTGTAAGCTTTAAAACCGTCCAGATCGGCATAGATAATACTGAAGGCCTGTCCGGACTTGCTTTTTGCGGCCAGTTCCCCTTCGATGGCCACATTGCCCGGCAGTCCTGTGAGGGGGTTGGCTCCCCGGGCCAGTTCAATCTGCAGACGCGCCAGGGTATCCAGCATTCGCTGCACCGGCACCGTACCCATCAACCTGCCGTCTTCGGTAACCACCAGGTCGTCATAGAGTTTTTCCTGTTCCCTTTTCATTGCCATTTCACTTGCCTGTTCGAGGGGCGTGCTGCTATTGATAATCATGGGCGCCGGGTCCATGACCGCCTTGACCGGCCGGTGGGAGTATAACGAAACACCGTACCGGGAGCTCAAAAGGCGGTCCAGGTTATGGCGCATGACCAGCCCTACCGGGGCCCCCTCCTTCACAACTACCAGCCCGCTTAAAGGTTGCCTGGTAGCCGCCAGCTTTTCCTTAACTTCCGCAACCGGCATACTTTCATCCACTACCATGGTCGGTGTGACGAGGTCCCCGATGGTTAAACCCCGCCACCAGCCCCTGTCACCGTTCCTGCCACCCTGTCGCCTGATATGGGCGACAAGTTTCCCCCCTACCAGGGGTTTGGGAAAGGCCGGCCGCGCCAGGAGGTATCCCTGGCCATAGTGAATCCCCATGGCCAGCAAGGTATTCAGCTCATTCTGGGTCTCAATTCCCTCGGCAATAACCAGGCAGTTTAGTTTGGAGGCCAGGGTCATGAGGGCTTCTACCACGGCCCGCCGGGCCGGATTGCAGTCGATATCCCGTACCAGGGCCATATCTATCTTAATAAATTCCGGCCGGATTTCCGCTATGGAATAAAGCCCGGAAAAACCAGCACCCACATCGTCCACAGCTACCTGGTAACCCTGGTTGCGGTAGTGTTCCAGGGTTCGTTTAAGCAAGCCATAATCTTTAATACTATGACGCTCGGTGATCTCAAAAACAACATTACGGGGAGTCAAGCCGTAAGCCTGTAACAGCCCCAGGGTCTCCCCTTTGACAAAGGTCGGATCGCTAACTGTCCTGGGGTGAACATTAAGGAAGAGCTTTTGCTCCGGAGCCAGCCTGTCAATACTGCTAATGGCCTGCAAACGGCAAATCCTTTCCGTGGGGTACAGGAGGCCTATCTCTTCCGCAAAGTTGAAAATGACGTCCGGTGATCGAAAATAACTATCCGCCGGTCCACGGGCTAAAGCCTCCCATCCCAGGATCTCCCCTGTTTGCAATGAGAGTATAGGCTGGTAGACTACCGTCAACCTCTGCTCAGTTAAAAGTTCTTTGAATTCTTTGGTCAATTTAATGGTATGTAGATCCAGGGTTCCCCTGGCAATCCTTTGCGCCTCTTTCAGGGCCATATACAACTTAACCTCAGTCTTTAAATCACTATCAGATTCAATCATGGCGTAACCTGCATGAAGTTCCAGTTCCTTACCCACCAGGCGCAAAAACTCCGGGTTTAAGCTATCTTTAATGGCTAACCGCAGGGCTACCACCAGTTCCAGGAGTTTTTCCTGGGACACCATGGCCGGCAAGGTAAAAAGAATTATAAAATCATCGGCCCACAGGTTTTCCACTGCCTGGATATCAGCCCGGGGGAAAAACCTGGTTATCTTATCACGCAGGGTTTTTTCTACCAGGGCCAAAACCCTGGCTGCTCCTACAGTACCATGCAAAAATTGGACTTCATGGAACCCGGCGACATCTAAATAAATAATCCCGGTGGGCCTACCTCCTGCCAGGACCCTCTCCAGCTTATTGACCAGGGGTGTCTCCCTGATGGAACCGTTGAGGAGCAGATTACTATGCCGGCTGATTTTCAGAGCCCCGTTGATGATCTCGTAAATATCCAGTAGGCCGTCGATTACACCCATGCTCTCCCATTGGCCTCCCCGCTATTGGCAGTATGCGGTTAAACCTGGCCCATAGCTGAACCGAACCGGGGGGTACACTGGAGTTCATGGATATCGGTTAAGATCCGGTTTAAACGCGTTTCTTCATTATATTCCAGGATCAGGGCCGGCGGCGAGGGCAGCAGGGCCAGGGCTTCCCGGATAAGCCGCCAGTTAATGCTTCCCATCCCTATGGGCAAATGCTCGTCAGCGTGCCCCCGGTTATCATGGAGGTGCAAAGCCACCAGTTTTTCTCCTAGCTGCCAGATCACCCGGGGGATGTCCCAACCGTTCAAGAAGGCATGGCCAATATCCAGGAGGGCAAAGATACCGTCGACCTCCCGGAAAAGATTAACGTACTCCTCAGAATCAAAGAGCTGGGCAGGGCCACGGCCGATGTTTTCTACTGCCAGCCTTACCCCGGCCTGCCGGGCGCTTGCCGCCAGTAACGGCAGGATGTTTTTTACCCGCTGGCGGGTCCCGGCCGGATCATAAAGGGGACAGGTATAGGCATGGGTATGGATGACAACATGTTCGCACTCCAGTTCGGCAGCTACTCCAAAGAATCTTTTATAGATACCCAGGGTCAATTCCCGGATGGGCGGGTATTTTTCCGAGGCCAGGTTAAGGTCGTAAAAGGGGGCGTGGAGACTGCGGGGATTATTATAACCCCGCAGGAGGGGTCTGATGAAGTTGAGGCCATTTTCCGGGTCGCGCCACCGGGGTCCTTCGGCAAAGACCTCCAGGCCGGCACCGGAATCCAGTAAAGTTTTAATATCCAGTGGTCGCGCCAGGGGTAATGTACTTACAAAGACACGGCCATTCCAAAAAGTCATGGGTAGATCCTCCCCCCGGGTACAGATTAACTCTTACCTCGATTTTACTACCGGTTTATAAATGTATTGCTAAGGGCCGGTTAATTTCCTGTTAAACCCGCCGGAATATATCTCTTCCATGGGATCAAGCAGGAATTTTTTCATAAACCGCGAAGAATCATCAAAACCCCCTTTTATTTTAATAAAGGAGCAACTTATGTTAAGAGGCAAATTAAAACTGATAATTGCTTTCCTGCTGGCCTGCCTGGCGGCAGGCGGCGGGTTCCTTGCCGCCAGGCTATTCCTGGTTCCTCCTGTACCTGGCCAGGAAACGGGATCCACGGATACCGGCGGGAGTAAGCCCGGGACCCTTAATATTTTACTATTAGGCACCGATGCCCGGCCCGGCCAAAAGGTAGGTAATACAGACACCATCATCCTGGCCCACTTTGACGGGGAGAGGCTCGCCCTGTTATCCATCCCCCGCGACACCAGAGTAAATATCCCCGGCCACGGGATGGACAAGATCAATACCGCTTATGGTATAGGCGGCCCCGATTTAATAACCAGCATCGTAGCTGATCTAACCGGTGTGCCCATATCCAAGTACGCCTTACTCCGCTGGGACGGATTTATTAAAATAATTGATCTTGTGGGGGGTGTAACGGTTAATATCCCCCGGAATATGTACTACTACGACCCGGTTGACGGGCCCCAGTATAAAATCAACTTGAAGAAGGGGCTCCAGCACCTGGATGGACACCAGGCCCTGGCCTTTGTCCGCTTCCGGGAGGAAGCCCTGGGCGACATTGACCGTACCGGCCAGCAGCAGGAGCTCATCAAAGCCCTGCTGGAAAAGGTCCGGCAGCCGGGTACGTTATTAAAAATGCCCCGGCTGCTACCGGAAATCTATAAGAACGTCGAAACTAATATGGGACTGGATGAGATGCTGACCATGGCCAGGGCAGGCTTACACCTGAAAAATATGACTGTTGTTAGCCAGACCCTGCCAGGGTATTTTCAAACTATAAATGGTATTAGCTACTGGGGAGTGGACCCTGCTCAGGCCCGGCAGGTAGCCCAGGCCCTGTTTGAATATGGCCAAACAACCAAACAGGTTGTCCTGGACGCCCCGGCTTCCCAGGCATCCAGCAACAGTAAGGGTACAACACCGGCCTCCAAGGCTGATACCAGGGGGACCTCTACCAGCACCCGGGTAACATCCCCACGCCCACCCGCAGTAAAGGATGTCATCGTAACAACCCCTGCCCCTGAAAAGAGGTCAAACCGTACGCCGGTTAATAACCCTTCGCCCCAAAAACCAGGTACGGAAACAACTACCGGTAATGGCAGGGAACAGCCTGCCAGTGGAACAAAAAACAGTAATACCGCGAACCATGGTAGTACATCCGGTTCAACGCCGGGCAATGGGCCGGGTAGTACAGATAAATCGGGTTAAGGGAATAACTCCTGGCAAGTAAAAGGCCTGCCTCTAGCTAAAAGGCAGGCCTTTTGGCTATTATCCCAGGTTCAACCTATCCCCAGGACCCGCCGGGCTTCGGCCAGGAGGGCCGGAAGGTCAGGCAGGGGTCGTGGTTTCCCACGCCCTGCCGCCAGGGCGATCCGGTTGAGGGCCCGCCAGCGTTGCTGCATACGGGCATGCAGGGAGGCAACATAATTCTCCAGGTCGTTATCCATCCAGTCCCGGAGGTAACTACTGGCATACTCTCCGGTAGCGGCATCCTGAAGTTTATAGTAGGCGGCGTTGGTGCCCCGGGCGCGGCCGCTGGTGGTATAAGGCAACCACCAGGGCCGGTAGGGTTCATCGCTGTTGTCGCTCTGGAGGAAACGAATCTGCCGGTTATCGCTCAGTACAGCCAGGGCTGGCTTTAACCAAAAGCGAGCGCCGGCACTGACATACAGGGAGCGACATTCTCCCAGGAGAAGCAATTGCCACTGGGTCGACCGGGCACGATTCAGAAAGGCCCGGCCCCTGGGCGAAGGCAGGCCCTGGAGCTGGAGGATGGCCGCCTCGCCCGGGGTGAGTTCGCCCTCCAGGGCCCGGCGGGCCGAACTAAAATCCATAGGTTCTACCAGGTCCATAGTTGCCCCTTCCGGGGTTATCCCCTCGGGGGTTGCCCCACCGTCTGTCCTGACGACCGAGGAAGTCCTGGCAGCCCGTAGGCCCAGGGCAGGCAGGGCAGGGGCGGCTTCGAGGATGGCTTCTTCCATAGGGTTTCCGGCCTCCGGCCCCTGCAAGACCAGTACAGCCTGGTGGACTTCCGGTTCCAGTTCCGGCCAGAGGACATCCTTCCGTTCCTTCCAGGTTGGGCCAAGCTTGGCGGTCACCCTTTCCAGCTGCGATTTAACAGTACCCTGCTGGATGCCGAGGACGGTAGCGATCTCCCAGCGTTTCAGACCGGCCCGGGCCAGGAGGGCTATCTGCAGTTCCAGGCGTGAGAGCGTCAGGCGAGCATCGATTCTTTCTTTGACCACTTTGCCCACTCCTCCGGAAAGGTTGGCTGGCGGCGCCTGATGGTACAGCGACGTCGTTGTATGCATTCGCTGTCGGTCCTGGAAGATCCTTGTCAAAAATTTGCTGGATATAACGGTCGAAGAAAAAAACATCTACCCCGGCAGGAAACATACTGGTAAAAGGAGAATAGTTATTTATAAATCCCAATAGTTACCCCGGGGGTGCCCTTACGGGCTGAGAAGTGCTGCAGCACTAACCCTTGGAACCTGATCTGGGTCATACCAGCGTAGGGAAGTGGGGACCGAAGTTGCCGGAGATCACCTGCTTGCCGCAGGTGATTTTTTATACCAGGATTTAAGGAGGATGAGGTCAATGACGCAACTGGAAGCAGCCCAGGTGGGCCAGGTGACGCGGGCGATGGAACAGGTAGCGGCCCGGGAGAAGGTGCGTGTAGAGGACCTGATGGCAGAGGTAGCCGCCGGCCGGGTTGTGATACCAGTCAATAAAAATCACCATAAACTCCAACCATGCGGTATTGGCAGGGGGTTAAGGACCAAGGTTAACGCCAATCTGGGTACCTCCACGGACTACCCGGATATCGCCGCCGAGCTGGAGAAGCTACAGGTGGCCCTGGACGCCGGGGCAGATGCCGTCATGGACCTGAGTACCGGCGGTGACATTAACGAATGCCGGCGCCAGGTCATTGCCCGTTCGCCGGCGGCCGTAGGGACTGTGCCCATTTACCAGGCCACGGTGGAAGCCCAGGAGAAATACGGCGCCCTGGTAAAAATGACCGTTGATGACCTCTTCCGGGTTATCGAAATGCAGGCTGAAGACGGTGTTGATTTTATTACCGTACACTGCGGTGTTACCATGGAGGTAGTAGAACGCCTGCGCCGCGAGGGCCGCCTGGCGGATATCGTCAGCCGGGGCGGTTCCTTCCTGACAGGCTGGATGCTCCATAATGAACAGGAGAATCCCCTCTACGCCCATTACGACCGCCTGCTGGAGATCGCCCGGAGGTATGATGTCACCTTAAGCCTGGGCGACGGCCTGCGGCCGGGTTGCCTGGCTGACGCCACCGATCGGGCCCAGATCCAGGAGTTGATTATCCTGGGTGAGCTGGTGGATCGCGCCCGGGAAGCCGGCGTCCAGGCCATGGTGGAAGGACCGGGACACGTACCTTTAAACCAGATCCAGGCCAATATCCTCCTGGAGAAACGCCTCTGCCACGAGGCGCCCTTCTACGTCCTGGGACCCCTGGTAACTGACGTCGCGCCGGGATACGATCACCTGACTGCCGCCATCGGCGGTGCCCTGGCGGCTGCTGCCGGGGCCGATTTTATCTGCTACGTTACCCCGGCCGAACACCTGGGCCTGCCCACCCTGGCCGATGTACGGGAAGGAGTGATCGCCGCCCGCATTGCCGGCCATGCCGCCGACCTGGCCAAGGGCCTGCCCGGAGCCTGGGAGTGGGACCGGGAGATGGCCCGCGCCCGCAAGGCCCTGGATTGGCAGCGCCAGATAGAGCTGGCCCTGGACCCGGAAAAGGCCAGGCAGTACCGCCGGGCCCGCAACGACGAGGGGGCCGTTGCCTGCTCGATGTGTGGTGACTTCTGCGCCATGCGCCTGGTAGGGGAATACCTGGAGAAACCGTCAGAAACGTGTTAAGGACGTTCATATCCCCTGAGATAATTCAGGGCGCTCACCTGTATTACAGGTGGGCGCCTTTTCTTTAAAGTATATCGCTAATGTTCTTCAGGCAGGGCCCTTCCTTTACCGCCCGCACCTTCCTTTCCGGCACAATGCCGGTCGCCTGGAGCAGGTACAGGGCCCGGCCGGCTTCTGCGGGGTCCAGTTCCAGGGCCAGGCCACAGAGGGAACTCAGTTCCCGGGGCACGGGGATCAGCCGGCCCCTGAGGCCGGCCCCCTGGACAACCTTTTCCGCCCTGAGGGCGTAGAAGATGGAAGGAAAGGTCAAAAGAACCAGTTCATTCACCCTGGATGACCTCCGTCAATTCTTTAATTGCTGCCAGGGCGGCCTCGATTTCGGCGGCGGTGTTAAAGAAGCCCGGGCTCAGGCGCAGGGTGCCCGTCTGCAGGGTGCCGATGGTTTGGTGGGCCAGGGGGGCGCAATGGAGCCCCGGGCGGGTGACAATATCATAGTGGTCCGCCAGCCAGGCACTGGCCTCCCCGGGAGAGAGGCCGCGTATATTTAATGAGACCACCGGTACCCGCTCCCCCGAATCCGGGGGGCCATAAAGGGTTACCCCAGGCAGGCGGCGCAGCCCCTCCAGGAGGCGGGCCGTCAACTCCATGGTATGGCGGCGGATATTGTTCAAACCCGTCTCCCGGATAAACCTTACCCCCGCCCCCAGGGCGGCTATGGCCGGGGCATTGACGGTACCGCTCTCATACTTATCAGGCAGCACCTCCGGCTGGGTGAGGTGTTCGGACCTGCTACCCGTCCCGCCATAAATCAGGGGCCGGATGGCATCCGGGTAACGGATATAAAGCCCGCCGGTTCCAGGGGGGCCCAGCAGGCCTTTGTGGCCGGTGAAGGCCAGCAGGGTAATCCCGGCCGCCTCCACATCCACGGGGATTTCCCCCGCCGTCTGGGCCGTATCCACCAGGTACTGGAGATGATGCCGCCGGGCGATCTCCCCCACTTCGTTGACAGGCAGGATGGTACCGGTTACGTTGGAGGCGTGGGTCAGGCAAATCAACCTGGTCCGGGGGCCGATGGCTCTTTCCACATCGCCGGGATTGAGGCGGCCCCGGGAGTCGCAGTTGACGATGGTATACTCGACCCCCTTTTCCTGCAGGGCATGCAGGGGCCGCGCCACGGCATTATGCTCCAGGCTGCTGATAACCACGTGGTCTCCCGGCTCCAGCAACCCCTGGAGGGCCAGGTTGAGGGCTTCGGTGGCGTTGGGGGTGAAGATGACCTGCTCCGGTTCGCGGATGTTAAAGAAACCCGCCAGGAGTTCCCTGGTCTCCAGGACCGCCCGGCCGGCGTCCAGGGAGGCCCCGCCGGCGCCGCGGTTGACGCTGCCGCTTAGATGGCGCAGATAAGCGTCGTGGGCCTGGTAAACAGTCTCCGGCTTGGGCCAGGAGGTGGCGGCATTATTGAGATAAATCATCAATATATTCCTCTGCTTTCTCTTTCTACGGCCCGGGCAGGGCCGGAGTTATTATCCGTGTATATTATTCTATGTTGTTCCTGGTTGCCCTGTATCCATAGTATGCCTTTTTGTTATAGTTTTGCCGGTTAAGAGTAGCTTTTTTGACCCCGGTCTAAAAAATGTGCCCGCCGGCATAAAGTTTAGAGACAGAGAAACACTTGCCGGAGGGAGGACCATGTTAACCGAAAGCATGGAGGACTACCTGGAAATGATCTACCGGATAATCCAGGAGAAGGGGTATGTGCGGGCCGTCGACCTGGCCGGCGCCTTGAATATCCAGCCCTCGTCCGTCACCCGGATGATCCAGAAGCTTCACGAAGGCGGCTTTGTCATCTATGAAAAATACCGGCATATCGCCCTGACCGATAAGGGAAGGCGTACGGGTTATTTCCTCGTCTGGCGCGACGAGATGTTAAAAGACTTCCTCACCCTCTTCAACGCCCGGGTAGGGGTTGAAGAACAGGTTGAAGGCATCGAGCACTATATTACCCCGCCAACCATGTGCCTTTTCCGCAATCTGGTCCAGTATTTCCGTGCCCATCCTGAATACCTGGATGAACTCCTGGCCATGAACCGCCTCAACAAGTATCCTGAAGGGGAAAGGCTGGAGGACCTGAGGGCCTGGTTGTTCCGCCACAGCAGCGACTAACGCTGGCCCCGGGGCGGGCTGCAGCCACATCTTCTTTAGAAAAGGCCGGCCAGGTTTGCCAGCGTCTTTACCAGGAAGCAGGCTAAAAGGCCCAGGGCGGTAGGGATTAACGCCGCCAGCAGGGGCCATCGCAGGCCCTTAGTTTCCTTATATATAGTCAGCAGGGTGGTAGTGCAGGGCCAGTGCAGGAGGGAAAAGAGCATCGTATTCAGGGCGGTGACGGTGGACCAGCCGTGGCTGGTGAGCACGTTGCCCAGGGCCGCCAGGCTATCCAGGTCGGTCAGCGTGCTCGTCGCCAGGTAACCCATGAGTAAAATAGGAATGACAATCTCGTTGGCCGGCAGGCCCAGGATGAAGGCCAGGAGGATATAGCCGTCCAGGCCTACGGCCCGCCCCAGGGGCTGTAACCACCCGGCCAGGTGGGCGATAATACTGGCCCCTCCCACGTGGATATTGGCCAGGGCCCAGGTGAAGGCCCCGGCCGGGGCGGCAACGACGACGGCCCGGGCCAGGACGAAGATGGTGCGGTCAAAGAAGGAACGGACAATGACCCGCAGGACCTGGGGCGGCCGGTAAGGAGGGAGTTCCAGGGTAAAGGACGAGGGCACTCCCTTTAGAATCGTCCGGGAGAGGAACCAGGAAGTGAGAAACATCAGGAGTATCCCCAGTAAAACAGTCCCGGCGACACTGAGGGCGGCCACGGCTGCCCTGCCGGACGGGGCGACAAGGCCGCCTAGAAAAATGGTGGCCAGGGCTATCAGGGTCGGAAAGCGACCGTTACAGGGAGCGAAGTTATTGGTCAGGATGGCGATTAAACGCTCCCGGGGCGATTCGATGATACGACAGCCGATAACGCCGGCGGCATTGCAGCCGAAGCCCATACACATGGTCAGGGCCTGTTTCCCGTGGGCGCCGGCCCTGTGAAAGAGGTTATCCAGGTTAAAGGCCACCCGGGGGAGGTAACCCAGGTCTTCCAGCAGGGTAAACAGGGGGAAGAAAATGGCCATAGGAGGCAGCATTACAGAAACCACCCAGGCCAGGGTACGGTACATCCCCAGGACAAGGATGCCGTGCAACCAGTCCGGTGCCCCCAGCCGGACGAATAAGCCCGACAGGATATCCTGGAAACCGAAGAGGATCCGGCCTAAGAGAGCCGACGGGTAGTTGGCACCGCTAACAGTAAGCCAGAAAACGGCAGCCAGCAGGATCAGCATTAAGGGATAACCCCACAGCCGGGAAGTTAAAACGGCGTCCAACCGCCGGTCCCAGTCACTACGCGGGGAAGGGTTCTTTTTAACGACCCGGGCAGCGATGCCCTCCGCCCGGGCATAAAGGGCGGTTACAACCCTGTCCCGCAAGTCCTCCTCCAGCCCCTCCGTCAAGCTCCCGGAACACATCCTAACCATCAGGCCGGCACCCCTTTTAGTCGCAGTTTAAGTTCTAATTGGGAGACCGGGACCCCCAGGTGTCGTTGCAGTGCCGTCAAGATCCCCTCATCCCCCTCCAGCAGGCGCAGGGCTACCCAGCGGGCATTCACCCGCCCCTTAAGCAGCGGCCGTAACTCCCTTGCCAGCCGGCCGGCGGCCCTTTCGATGTCTTCATCGTAAACTACCGGGCGGGGATCAGTAGAGATGGTCCCGGCGGCCACCCCGCAAATCACTTCCTTCAATTCTAAGAGGCCTTCGCCGCTGCGGGCCGCCGCCGGCACCACCGGCACCCCCAGTTCCCGGGCGAGGGCCGGGATGTCGACCTCTATATTTTTGCGCCGGGCTTCGTCCATGAGGTTCAGGCAAACTACCACCCTGGTTGTGACCTCCATTACCTGGAGGACCAGGTTGAGGTTTCGTTCCAGACAGGTGGCGTCGACAACCACGGCGGTGACCGTGGGGTTACCGAAGCAGATAAAATCCCGGGCCACCTGTTCCTCAAGGGAAGTAGCCAGTAAAGAATAGGTCCCCGGGAGGTCCACCAGGGTAAAGGTCTCTCCCCGGTGGCTGTAAGTGCCCCGGGCCAGGAGAACTGTTTTCCCGGGCCAGTTGCCGGTATGCTGTCTTAAACCTGTAAGGGCGTTAAAGACCGTACTCTTGCCGGCATTGGGGTTACCGGCCAGGGCGATGAGATAACCGGTCATCCCTGGCGGGAAGAAATCTTCCCGCAGGTCATTGTCATTGCGGCCCGCGGCCCGCTTTGTCAGTCCCACTCTGACCACCCCTATTAAAAACCGGCATTACCAGGACCTGGCACCCCTCTTCCCGGCGTAAAGCGATGGTCGTCCCCCGGATCCAGAAAGCCGTGGGATCGCCGCCGGGGCTGCGGCGCAGGACTTCCACCCTGGTCCCGGGTACCAGGCCCAGGTCAAGGAGACGGCGACGGGCAAGGCCCCTGGCCTGCAGCAATACGACCTCACCAAAAGCACCCGGTTCCAGGTTGCTGAGACTGGTAATTGACCCACCAGCCATTACTCTCCCTCCTGTTAACCTTTTATTTAAAAGCCTACTCCAGAAAGAGTATCCTGTTGCTGGCAACGTAGATCTTTGCCTTTTTCTTAAACCCTTGCCGGCAGGCAACTTTCTGGTATTAGGCTATGTCGGCCGGGGGCCGGGTGTTCCTGTCCTAAAAGAAAACCGCCCCTTAAAGGCGGTTATAATGGACCAGGGCGATATAATGACGGCGGTATCCGGGTTAAGATAGTGATTTTTTCAACCTTTCCAGGTGTACCTGGAGACTGTCCCACAAGGCCCTGACGGCCCTGGCCGCCGCGCCGCTTGAACAGGCCGTCAGGGGCACTGCATTTACCAGGGCCCTGGCCACGTCGATATCAAAGGGGATTTTCCCGGCGATGGTGATGGCGGCATTGTGGCAGTAGTCCTCTATTTCCCTGGTCTTCTCCGGGGCCAGGTCGTATTTATTAATACAAACTGTTACCGGTACTTTAAAATGGCTGGCGAGACTTAAAACCCGTTCCAGGTCGTGCCGGCCGGCGACCGTGGGCTCGGTCACTACCAGGGCCAGGGTCACTCCCGCCAGGGAGGAGATGACCGGGCAGCCAATGCCTGGCGGGCCGTCGGTAATAATCAGCGAGGCATTGTTTTCTTGCGCCAGGCGCCGGGCCTCCTGGCGCACCAGCGTTACCAGTTTGCCGGAATTATCTTCGGCTATACCCAACTGGGCATGGACCAGGGGGCCGTAAGGGGTATCGGAAATATACCAGTACCCCGCCAGGTTCGGTTCCATGGTAATGGCCCCGGCCGCGCAGGCCAGTTTGCAGGCACCGCAGCCTTCGCAAAAGACCGGGTTTACCCGGAACTCCTTAATGGCCTCATAGCGGCAAACCTCCAGGCATCGCCCGCACCCGGTGCAAATCCTGACGTCAATTACGGCTTTATTTGAACCGTAAAACTCATTGACGCTTTCCACCTCCGGCCGCAGGAGCAGGTGCAGGTCGGCGGCGTCGACGTCGCAGTCGGCCAGGACTTTATCTTCAGCCAGGGCGGCCAGGGCGGCAACAATGGATGTTTTGCCCGTCCCGCCCTTGCCGCTAATTACCAGCAATTCCTGCATGTCGTGCCACCAACCTCTCTATTTCCCGCCAGAGGCCGGCAAAGGCCGGTGCCCACTCCGGGTATTCTTGTACCAGGCATTTGCCCCGGGCGTAGGTAGCGGCGTACTTCTTATTAAAGGGGATTTTCAGCAGGACCGGGATACCCTCATGGCGGCAGTAACGTTCCACCCGCAGGTCCCCCAGGGTGGACCGGTTGATAACCACGGCAAAGGGAATACCCAGTTCCCGGACCATACCGACGGCGAGGCGGAGGTCGTTGAGGCCGAAGGGGGTGGGCTCCGTCACCAGCAGGCAAAAGTTGCAATCCTTCACAGCAGCTACCACCGGGCAGGAAGTGCCCGGCGGCGCGTCCAGGAGAGTCAATCCCTCGCCACGGGCCTGCTTTTTCACCGCCCTGATAACCGGCGGCGCCAGGGGTACTCCTACATCGATCTTGCCCTGGACGAAGTCAATCCTCCCCGCCCGGCCCCTGGCTACCACTCCGATGCGTTGGGGCTTTTCCGCCAGGGCTCCCTGCGGGCAGGCGGCGATACAAGCGCCGCAGCCGTGGCACATCTCTGGAAAGGTGATCACCCTGCCCCCGGCAACGGCCAGGGCGTGAAAGGCACAGGCCTCGCTGCACCTGCCACAGCCATCGCACCTGGCATTGTCTACTTCCGGGACCGGCAGGGTCACAGGCTCTTCCTGTTGAAAGACCGGCTGCAGGAAGAGATGGGCGTTAGGCTCCTCAACATCGCAGTCCAGGACCTGGACTGGTATTTTCTCAGCCAGGGCCAGGGCCAGGTTGACGGCGATGGTGGTCTTACCGGTGCCTCCTTTACCACTGGCCACTGCTACATGCATCAGCTTCACCACACCTCAATCCAGGCTAATAGCTCCATTGGGGCATTCGTCGACGCAGGCGCCGCACTCCAGGCACTCATCGGGATCGACAATCGCCACCTCTTTTAACGTAATGGCTTCTACCGGGCATACTTCCGCGCACCTGCCGCAGCCGGTGCATTTATCCTCGTCGACCCTGGCGGCCATATTACCACTCTCCCCGCTATTTTTAATGTTCGCAGCCCTCATGTCCCTCATGATCATGGCTGCAGGTACTGCCTGCGCTTTTGAGGGTACCGCCCAGGTAGGCGCTGACAACTTCCTCGACAGGCCCGCTCGCGCCGGTTATTACTTCAATACCCCTCGCGCCAAACAGTTCTACCGCCCGGGCGCCGATGCCGCCGACAATCACGCAGTTGACCCCCAGGTCGGCCAGAAAACCCGGCAGGAATCCCGGCTGGTGCCCTGGATTGGTGATAACCTCCCTGCCTATTACCTTTCCACCTTCAATGTCAAAAAGGGAGTATTGGGAGCAATGGCCAAAGTGCTCGGCTACCATTTGCCCCTCGGTTGCTACTGCGATTTTCACCATTTGTTACCTCCTCGACCCATTCCAAAGTGAGATCCTACTGTTGCCCGGGATAAAGGGGAAACGCCCCCGGCCTGCCACTGCTGCAACGCTGCCTGAACCGTAGGAGCTGCAGTAGAGTAAACCTTTATCCCGGCTTCTTGCAAGACCCGCAGGGCGTTGGGCCCGACATTGCCGGTAAGGACCACTTCTACGCCGGCATTGACCAGGGCCTGGGCAGCAGCGACGCCCGCCCCGCCGCCGGCATTCTGGTTAGCGTTGGCTATGGCTTCAAAGGTACCCTTTTCTACATCGGCAATGACAAAATACTGGCAGCGCCCGAAACGGGGATCGGCCTCTGCCTTAGGGTCGTTACCCCGGGCCGTAATAGCTACCTTCATCCTGACAGCCTCCCTCCTCGCTTAATGGGCATCTGTTCAATTGCATTATAATAGCTATTATGGCCATATGTCAAGAAAATAATTAACAGCTTACGAAAAAGTCCCGAACCAGATTAGTTCGGGACCTGGGTATAAAGTCATTTTTTAAATATTTATGCTGCAAGCTGCTTTATCCTGGCCTCGATGAGTTCGGGAGTCAAGCCTGCCAGGGCCAGGACTTCAATAACCCTGCCGCCATCCATTAAAACCAGGCAGGAGTCGCCCGCCAGGCCAAGGCGCCGGGCCATGCTCTTTCCTTTATAGACATCGATTTTACTCAACTTGATTCCCGGATGCTTCTGTAGGATGGACTCCACTACAGTCATCATTTCCCGGCAGCGGGCATCGGTTGGATCGTAGCAGAATACCAGTTGCGGCCCTTTGACCTCCCGGAATTCCCGGGCGAAATACTCGCTTTCAGCAATATAACGTTCGGCCATAAAACCGGCAACTGCTCCGTCGCCCACCGCCGTGGCCACCTGTCGCAGGACCTTCTCCCGCACATCCCCCGCGGCAAAGACACCCGGGATGTTGGTCTCCATCTGCTCATTGGTGATGATATAACCGCGCTCATTCATCTTGATTATACCGCGGAAGAGATCGGTGTTGGGCAGGTAGCCGATAAAAAGAAAGCAGCCGTCAACTTTTACGGGAATCCTCTCGCCGGTCTTGACATTCTTCAGGATAACTGTATCCAGGCGCTCGCCCCCGGCAAACTCATCGACTACCGTGTTCCAGATAAAATGCAGTTTTTCATTCTGCCGCGCCTGCTCCTGGGCCACCTTGTTGGCATCCATAATTCCTACGTCGTGGATAACCGAGATATACACCTTGCTGGCAAATTTAGTTAAAAAGATGGCTTCTTCAATGGCGGCATCGCCGCTACCGATCACCATCACCTCTTTACCGGTGTAATAAGCCGCGTCGCAGGTGGCGCAGAAGGAAATGCCCTTGTCGTAGAGGAATTTTTCTTCCCCCTTAGCCCCGGTCAGGCGTGGCTTGCCGCCGGTAGCGATAATCACCGCCTTGGCGCGGTAATCGGTGCGAAAGGTCTTGATAACCTTGGTTTCACCCTCCAGTTCTACCCCCTGGACCTCGGCCAGCTTGACCTTGACGTTGAATTTTTTGGCCTGGCGTTCAAAAAGCTGCATTAAGCCTAAACCCGTGTTTCCCTCGGGAAAACCGGGGTAATTCTCAATCTCGTTGGTATAGGTAGCCAGACCACCCGGCAACGACTTTTCGATTATAATGGTTTGCAAACGGGCGCGGCCGGCATAAATTGCGGCCGTCATCCCCGCGGCCCCGCCGCCGATAACCACCACATCGTAGTCTTCAACCTTCTTTTCCCGCACCTCTTGGCACCCCTTTCTTTAGAGGACGGGGCAGTGGGGGATCCCCCACTGCCGGTTATTGATAAAAACCGCCATTTTTAGATGAGGTATTTTGTTAAGATCTTGGAGCCAAAGAAAGCGCCGACCATCAGGAAAACGGCAAACACCCAACCATGAAGCGACATCGAAGCCGTGCCGCTAAATAGTGAACCGATGTTTCAGCCATAGGCTATCCTGGCGCCGTAGCCCATCAACAATCCCCCGGCCACGGCTCCGATAACCTGCTTGTAGTTTTTAATCTTTTTAATGCGGAACTGGGAAGCCAGCAACGTTGCCAGGAGGGCTCCCAGGATGATGCCCACGTCAAGGATGGAGCCACCGTCGTTCAGAAATCCGTCGGCCAGCATTTTAGCATTGGCCGGCGACTGGTAGAAGGGCCACTGCTCCGGGTGCAGGCCCAGCAGGGCCTTACCGATCCAGGCGCCCCAATTGGCGAAGGCGGTGGTGATACCCCAGGGAGAGCCGAAGGTGACAAAGTGGGCGATATTGAGGACGCCCAGGAAAATCGCCCCGAGCCAGTAGGGGAAGGGGTCCTTCAACAGGGCGTTTTTGAGCTTCTGCGCCTCTTCCTGATACCTGCTCATCGTTATCCTCCTTTCTACTTGGTCTTTTCGATAATAATGTCCCACCGACCCTCTTCAACCTCTTCCAGCTCTACGTTATAACCCTGCTTGCGCGCCCATTCCGGTACGTTTTTCATGGCGCAGCTATGGTCCACCTGGACAATAAGGATGTCCCCGACTTTTAGCTCCTTCATTTTTTTCTCCGTACGGATTAAAGGTACCGGGCAGGCTTCGCCCAGGGCGTCAAGGGTATATTCGGCCATGCTTAATCAGCCTCCATTTAGAAATAATTATTCTACTTTCCGGTATTCCCACCAGGTGGCCAGCCAGTACAGGGCGCCCAGGAGTCCGAACTGGACCAGAAGGGCCAGGGGCCAGCCCAGGACGTTGGGCAAAAAGATTGACGGCGAGGATTTCATAGAGAAGCCCTGCCACCACCCGAAGTGATAGGCACCCAGGGCCGAACCGACGACGAAGAAGACCAGGGTGAGCATGAGCATAATGAAACCCTCACCCACACGCATCAAGGTACCGGAGGCACAGCCGCCGGCGATAACCATACCAACGCCGAATAAAATGGCGCCAATAATGGTGTGGATACCTACCGGGCTGACCAAACCCGGAACAGGTTTGCCTGCCATGTAAGCGGAGAACTGGATGCCGGCAAAACCTACGGTGGCCACGGCGATAGCTATAATTACGGCCCGGGTTAAAGAGGTACTGCCTGTTAGGACGGGGTCACGCATTGAAGCGGTAAAGCAGAAACGGGAGCGTTGCAAAACGAAGCCGAAGGCGATACCGAAGACCCACTTGGCAGCCAGGGAAGCCTTCAAGCTGCCCAGGAAGATACCAAAGACGATCACCAGGGCCACGACCAGGATGGCATAACCCAACTGGCTCTTTTTCCTGGCCTTAGGCTGGGAGCCGACCCGGGAGCGTAAAGAAACCTCATTTTGTGCCATGTTTCCACCTCCATTAAGTTTTATTATCGTGAAGGCCTTCACTATCACTAGTTTAAATTAACAACCGCAGGTTGTAAATTTAGCTTCGCTTATGTTACTATAAGTATAGCTTATAACAAGGACATCAAAGAGCCTGCCAGCAGGGAGGAAACCTGATGAACCTTAACCAACTGCGTATTTTCGCCACTGTTGCCGAAACAGGCAGCCTCTCGGAAACGGCCCAGCGTCTCTTCCTGACCCAGCCGGCAGTTACCCAGCAGATCAAACACCTGGAGCAGGCCTTTGCCGTCCAGCTCCTGGAACGTACCAACCGGGGGGTTACCCTCACCGATGCCGGAGAGGTTTTGAATGGCTACGCCCGCAAAATAGTTTCCCTTTGCGACGAGCTGGAAAGCGCCATGGAAAGCTTGCGTGCCTCCGTCAGCGGCCATTTGACAGTTGGGGCCACCTCGACTATTGGCGGTTATGCCGTCCCCTGCAGCATCTGTATTTTTAAAGAAAAATTTCCCGAAGCTGTCTTAAAGCTAAAGGTGGCTAACCGCCAGCAGATTATCAATGAATTGAAAGAAGGCCAGATCGACATCGCCCTTATTGAAGGAAAGGATTTAAACGGCCCCTTTGTTACATGCGAACTGGCTGTGGACCAATTAGTAATCATCGCCCCCAATAGGAAACCCTGGGCCGGCCGTACCAGCATCAGTATAGAGGAATTGAAAATACAGCCCTTTATCATCAGGGAAGCCGGCTCGGGTACCCGCCAGGTTATCGAAGAGGCCCTGGCTTCTATCGGGATCGATTTATCCCAGCTTAACATCGTAGTTGAGCTGGCCAGCGTCGACTCCATCAAAGCCGCCGTTGAAGCCGGAGTGGGCATCTCAATTATGTCACGACTGGCCCTGCGGAAGGAGCTGCATACTCGTACCCTGCTGGCCCTGGAACTCGAAGGCCTTTCCCTCGAGCAAAAAATATACCTGGCCTATAACCGCAAAAGAGTACAGACCAGGCTGGGCAAAGCCTTCATCAACTTCTTGCGTTCCCCGAACCGGGGGTTCTGTTAACTATTTCACCCGCCGCACAGATACTTGCCAGATGCCTGTATCAATCTCCTTGACTGCCGTCTTATAGCCCTTCCGCCGCATTTCATTACTAATAGTTATGCAGGCGCAACTATGATCGGTTTCCAGGATGATGGCGTCGCCTATATCCAGTTCTTTGAGCTTTTCCCGGATCCTAATATTAGGCACCGGGCACATTTCACCCAGGGCGTCGATAAAATATTCAGCCACAATCCGCTCACCTCAGTTGTCTTATTTCGCACCTCAAAGGCAAAATTCCTGCCCGTAACCGTCCTCGTCGGCCACCGCCATACAAATGGCTTATGGCAAAAAAAGAACCGGGAAAAAATTCCCGGCCCTGGCGTTTAACCCGTTATCTACAGATCTTCTTCCTGACCAGGTGCATCTTGATCACGGTTATCCTGCTGCCTGGCTTTCAGTTGTTCCTTAACGGCCTGTAACTGGCTTTCCAGCATGGCGGCCTGCTGCTTCAAGAATTCCACATCAGGCGCCGTGCCTTGCGGAGGAACCGCACCGGGAAAGGGTGCGCCCCACCAGCCTGCCGGCAACCAACCATAAGCTGGCGGGAAAAGGCCCCAGGCCAATCTACGACCCAAACCCGGCCCGCGGCCGCGACCCAGACCCAGTCCCCTTCCAAAGCCGGGGGTTGGATTCATAAAGCCCGGTACAGGGAAACCGTTACAATACCCGGCACCGCGACCGGTCCGGGGTCCCAGTCCCCAGGGACCCGTCCTATCACCACGTGGCATCTTCCTTGCCCCCCCTTTCGGTCTTATGTTCATTATTAGTATAAGACTATTTTGGTCATAAGTCAATAATATATGCAAAAAAAATATGGTAAGGAACACCCCTTACCGGCAAATTAATTGGTTGACAGAAGATAATCGACCTTGCCCAAGTAGTAATCTATTTCGCCCAGCCCTCCCTGGTACACCTTTCTAACCAGCTCCATGGTATCCTCCAACTTTTTGCCCACAATACCCGTACCGGCCTCCAGGTTTATCCCCTGACATGCCATGTAGCCTGCCCGGACTGCCTCAACGGCTGCAGTGCTTATTTTTAAAGCACAGCTTTCCTTGGCTCCGTCGCATATAACGCAGCAAAGATTCCCCAATACGATTTGCATAGCGTTAATGATTTGCTGGCAGCTACCTTCTAAAAGCCAGCAGGTGGCTGCCGCCACACCGGCACCCCCGGTAACTGCCCCGCATAATGGTGATAGCTTCCCGGTATAGGCCTTCAGATACATGTTGGTAAAGTGAGCTATTGCCAGGGCCCGGGTCACACTCTCCGGATGGGAACTCAATTCCTGGCCTGCTAATAGCAACGATACTGCTGCCAAGATACCCTGGTTCCCACTGCCGGCGCAGGTTAAGACGGGGTATGTAGCTCCCGCCATCCGCTCTGCCACCGCGATACCTGTAAGGTTACGGATAAGTACTTCTAAACTTTCCCCTCCACTTTCTGTTCGCCTGAAAAACGAAGCCATGGCGGAAAGGGGATTCCTACCGCCTTGATGGATTTCCCGGGCAAAGGCTAGAATATCTTCGGCCCCCTGGTATAAAAAATTTAGATCCTCCGGTGATAGGGATAAAACTTGTTTTAGCAGGGACTGGTAGTCCTGCGCCAACAACGCTTCCAGTTTTAAATTTAAATTCTCTCCTGCGCCTCCTGCCATCCTCCCGTCCAACCATAAGGCCGAGAAGTTTTTATGGCTGCCGTTTAACTCGACTATGGCCTCATGCTGGTTGGACCGGGCCACAGCCCGGGCATATAAACCCTCTTTGGCGGCAACAACCCCGACCTTGACAACTCCCTCCCGGACCAATATCCTGGCCTGTTCCACCTGCTCGGGAGTTAAAGCGGCCAGCAAGCGCTGGCCTGCCTCTGCCGGCGCCAGCAACCCCATGGCCGCCGCCATTGCCAGGCCCTTCTCCCCGGTTCCCGGCAAACCAACCCGGCGGGCATTCTTCCAAACCGCCGAACTCACGGAAATGTCCACCAGCCGCGGTAAAGTACCCAGCATCTCCCTGGCTTTAGCAGCGGCCAGGGCCACCATTACTGGTTCTGTGCACCCGATTGCTACATCGGCTTCTTGATGCAATAAATTTATTAAAGTTCGCTGATCAAACAAGTTCATTCACTCCCTGGAAAGCGACCTGAACTCCCGCCTCTACCGGCTGCATCATTACACCTGTACTAAACTTTCAGGGTTAATTTTTCACCTTCACTAACTATAGTATAAAGCCATAAAGAGCATACGTCAATATTTTCGAAACCAAAAAACAGTGCTAATTTCGCGGTAATAAAAATAGCCCCGGAGGTTTTCTCCGGGGTCACGGCGGCTTTCTACCGCCAAAAGAGGTATTTTAAAGGAGCGAATCCAGGGAGGCGGCTAATCTATTCACGACAGGCGGGGCAATAGCCAAAGAATATTATTGAAGCACTGATAACCTCAAAACCGGCCTTTTCTATCTCCCTGTCCGCCAGGGGTTCCTGTCTCCTGCGAAATTCGTAGGTACGGCCGCACTTGAGACAGATAAAATGATTATGGGGGGTTTGGTTCATCTCATAACGGGCCGTCCCGTTCAGGGTCGGGGCCTTGACAATAATACCCATCTGGACAAAGAGATCGAGGGAGCGATAGACAGTAGCCATCCCTACCGTCGGGCAGTACCGCCGGGCTGCATGATAAATAGATTCGGCCGTAGGGTGTTCCCGGGATAATTCCAGAAAGGCCTTAAGCACTGCCTGGCGCTGGGGGGTTAAACGCCGCTCGCTCTTTTTAAACTTTTCCGGATCCAGGGCTACCCCGGCGACCATTTTCCTGACCCCCCCCCCTGCATTTTTGCCTGGTAGTTGCGTATTGCATCATGGAGGGCGCTGGCGCCCAGGTTGGAGCAGTGCAGTTTAATTTCCGGTAAACCGCCGATGGCTGCCGCTACATCAGCGTCGGTAATGCGCAAGCCTTCCTCTAAAGTTTTTCCCCGGGCCATCTCCGTAAGGATGCTGCTGGTGGCTATGGCTGCCGGGCAGCCATGCACCTGAAACTTAACATCGACCAGGCGGTTATCCCGGACCTTGATATAGATGCACAGGTAATCGCCACACCCGGGATCGCCTATAGCACCTATGCCATCGGCATCTTCTATCCGGCCCACATTACGTGGATTAAGAAAATGATCTATAACCAGGTCGCCATACATTGACTTTTACCCCCAGGAAGATGGTTTAGGATTACTAAATCTATTGCCATTATAGACTCATTTTGGCCATACGTCAATAACAACATGGGCTAAAGTCTTCGCATCGACCTGAACTATGGCACTAGTGCCAGTCGACCCGCAAAAATCTAAAGGGGCGGGTAATCCCGCCCCTTCCTATGACCTTTCACTGACCACTAATTTTAGGCACAGCCGCGACCGCTCCGCCGTTCCCTTCCCAGGCGATAATGGCAGCTCCCAGGGCGCCGGTAATCTGGGGTTCTGCCGGCACCATCACCTCTACTCCCAGTTCGGCCGCCAGGGCGCGGCGCAGGCCCTCGTTCTTCGCCCCGCCGCCAGTAAAAACCACCGTAGCCGGAGCAGTGTTTTTCAGCATGCTTTTTACCCGGCGGGCCACGGCCCGGTGCAGGCCGGCGACAATCTCTTCCCTGGCCGCCCCACCGGCCAGAAGGCTAATGACCTCGGATTCGGCAAAGACGGTGCACATGCTGCTGATGTTGACCGGGTTAACATTCTCCGGCAAACTCCCCAGTTCGTCCACATCCATTCCCATGGCCGTGGCCATTACTTCCAGGAAGCGCCCGGTACCGGCGGCGCACTTGTCATTCATCACGAAATCAACTACTTTGCCTTGCTCATTGACCGTTATCACTTTGGTGTCCTGGCCGCCGATATCGATAATGGTCCCTGCCTTGCCGGTCAGGTAATTAATACCCCGCGCCTGGCAGGTAATCTCAGTTACAGCATGGTCGATAAAGTTTAGGGCCACTCGCCCGTAGCCGGTGCCGACGATATAGGCCACCTCCCGGCGGCTTAAGCCCGCCTTATCCAACACCCGGGCCAGGACTTCTGCGCCGGCCTCCCTGGGGCTCCAGCCGGTGGGCCGGATGGCATACACCTTTATCCGTCCGTCGAAAAGAACCGCTTTCGCCGAAGTAGAACCGACATCAATGCCAGCTACTAACAATACCCTGCACCCCGTTCAACCATCCTTTACCTTTGTTCCCGGCGTTATCCTTCACGCTGGCGATAGCCCGGCAGCGCCGCCAGGGCGTTGTCGCTAGGAAGCGATCATCTCCAGGAAGGCCTCGATCCGCGTCTTTAACTGGGCCGCGTCTTCCTCGCTGTAGTCACTTTCCAGGCGCAGCACCGGCACCCCTGCCTCCTGGAGGGCCCTTTCCACCAGCCGGCCCTCGACGCCAAAGGGCTGGCAGAACTGGAGGGAGAAATAGATCGCCCCATCGGCTCTGGCATCCCTTACCAGGCGCAGGATGTCCTCCACCCGGTCCTTGTTGGGTGTAAAGCAGGCGCAGTTAATGGCCGTCAGCCGCCGGGCCAAATCTTTTACCTGATCCTCTACCGTCTGGCCGTCTTCTGCCACCCGGCCGGCAAAATACCTGGTACCGGTGCAGGTCTCCTCGCCGACGATTACCGCCCCGGCCGTCTCTACCAGGTGGTGCAGCTTCCAGTATGGCAGGGCCATGGGCGTCCCGGTAACCAGGATGCGCGGTGCCCCTTTCCTGGTGACGCCCTCACCCCTGGCGATGCGTTCCTCCAGCTCGTCGCAAAGGCTGTTTACCTGTGCTGTAAAGCGTTCCGGGTCATCAAAGAAAGCAAGCTGGGAGATGAGCAGGGCGTCCTTACCGCTGATGGGGACGGGGTCGGCCCGGCGGGCCCGGTAGAGACGCGCCAGGGCGTCCCGGCGGGCGTTGGCCATTTTAATCCCTGACGCCAGCCGGTCCGCGGTGATTTCCCGGCCGGAGCGGCGTTCGATCTCTTCCTTGAGGCGGTGAATCTCCCCCTCCCAGAGAACCAGGTCGGCAGCTCCTTTCTTCTGGGGCAGTTCCATAACGTAAGTGGGCACGTATTCGTTGAGGATTTCCCAGGTCTTCTTCTTGCCGTCGCAGGTGGTCTCGCCGATGAGAAAGTCGACGGCCTGGAAATAGGGGCAGATGCGGTCCAGTTTAAAGCCCATAGCCGATTTAATCAGCGGGCACAGGTTACGGGGCAGTACCTGCTCGCCGGTGGGAACGGTAAACTGGGCCCCGCCGCAGAGGCCGATGCTGATGCCGTCCACGGCGAAGACGAGCTCTTCCGGCGCAAAGACGCAGAAGGTGCCGGCAACCATCCTTCCGGCCTTTTTCCCCGCCAGGATTTCCTGGATCCGGCCGCCGTGGGCCTCGGCCAGGGCATTGTCGAAATAAGCCATCCCAGCCGGCCGGTTATCCTGCCGCAAGAAAACTTCACCAAAGGCCACCGGCAGGGTCCCCAGGAAAACGTCGTGTTTCTCCAGGTCCATATTAAGCTCGCGCCACATTTCCCGGTAAGTGTCGCTCAAGGGGATCAACTCCTCCGTATTATTTTCGTGTTGCTTAAAAACCATCTTTTAGCCCTTGCTCGTCAACACCAGCTTCCAGTCGCCCGGGGTTGTTTTTGCTTCTGTTACTGCATAATTCCTGTTTTCGGCCAGGCGGGTGATATTCTCCCGTGCCGCCGGGGTGTCGCCGTGGACTTTGATCTCGGTAGCGCCGCGATCCATCACCGCCTTCACCTTCATGAGCGGCAACGGGCAACTGTGGCCGCGCACATCCACCCATTCGCTCATTTTATCCTCGCCCCCTTTACACTTCCCGGTAGACCAATCCTATGGCGCCGGTGATGATTATACCCAGGACCACGGCAACCTGCCCATAAAAGGTCGGGCCGGTAGGAGAACTGGCTAACATGAAGTTATGGGCCAGGGCGGCGCCCGCTACCATGCCCAAAACGGCCATAGCGGCGTCAGTGTCGCCCTCCCCTGCCAGGATTAGTTGCCTTAAAGGACAGCCGCCCAGGAGAATAGCGCAAAGTCCTACCAGGAAAAGGCCGAGGAAATTCCAGACAACACTGGTGTGAGCAACAGGCTGGTTGAGAAATCCCGGTTTAAACTGGCCCAGGATGATATTGAGGATGAGGGCTACCAGGAAAATCAGGCCATATCCTTTGAGCAGGTATGTATCCCTGACCAGGAAAAAATCGCGAAAACCGCCGCTTAAACAGAGCCTGGTCCGCTGGGCCAGGAACCCGCCGGCAATACCGGCCAAGAGGGATATTAATACCGGTGCGTGTAAGGAACCCGGTGGCGCTTTACTGAAGAAAATGGGGCCGCCGGTCTTGACATCGAAAACAGGTTTTATAACTAGCAGCAATAATAATCCTGCGGCAACCAGCGGCAGGACGTAACCTCCCGCCTGAAACTTACTCACGGTGGATCGCCCCAGGTTAAAGCCCCGCTTCAGAAACTGGATGCCGGCCGCCACGCCGGCTATAAAGCCTGCCAGCCCTACCAGGGCGTTCAGGTCCCCGCCTGCCAGGCGTAAAATCCCCCGCAAGGGGCAACCCAGGAAAACGAGGGCGCCGATCATCATCAGGGCTCCCAGGACAAAACGGACCAGGGGTGCCGACCCCTCGCGGGCGCGAAACTCACCGGCCGCCAATGCAGTCACAAAGGCACCCAAAACCAGGCCGCTAATTTCCGGCCGGATGTACTGGACGTTAGCCGCGCGGTGCAGGCCGAGGGCGCCGGTAATATCGCGGATAAAGCAGGCAATGCAGTAACCCATGTTGCCGGGGTTACCCAGCTTGACCAGCAGGGCGCCAAAAAGCCCGATGGTCGCCCCGGTAAGGATAATCCAGGCGTTTTGATGCTTCATTGGCAGTAGTTCCTCCTTTTCTGCAAGGTTCCTTAAACACCAGTTCTCGCATCAACGCAGGAAACATTAAAATGCACCCTGGGGGTATGGTGCTTTCCCCGCCTGGTTTCAGCCTCTGCCTCTACATCTTTTACCTGTACAGGTAAATGCCAATTGAGATAATTCGCCATTTGCAACGCATATCCTTCATGTTTTGTATTCCTATTCGTTATGATCTGGTAATCGCTTGCACACCTTGCTACCTTTTGGCAAGATCCGGGAAGACCGGGTGGAGGCTATCGGCGCAGACGGCCTCATCCTGGTGAACAAATCTCATTCATGTTCTCCCGCACCGACTCCAACCTATTTAATCATTTCCAAAAATGCATCAATCCGGACTTTAAGCTGCTGCAAATCCCCCGTTGAGTAATCCGTCTCGATTTGCAGAAATGGCAGCCCTGCCCTTCCTTGAACCAGCTTTCTAATGTTATAGGATTCAATATTATAGGTATGGCAGGCTTGCCAGGTAAGATCGATTACCCCATCGATCCGGTATTCCTGAATAAGCCGCGCCAGCAATTCCAAACGGCCTTTATTGGGGGTTAAGCAGGGACAGGGTGTCTGTAAGTATTTGGCCGCAATAGCTCGTAGGGGTTCGTCTTCCTCATCTATCAATGGTTCCAAGGGTTTAATGCCGCTGCAGGATTCCAAGCAGACTACTAACCCACCCCCTTCCTCCACCAGATTAATTACCTTCTCTGAACCCAGGCCTACCGGGCAACCGGTTAAAAGTAGTCGCGGTGTTCCGGGCGGTGCTGCGTAAACGCCTTCAGCCATTTGTTCCTTGACCGCTTCAATTACCTGATATATGGCAGCCGTACCGGCAGAAAGATCGGGGGTAAACCCTTTGGCCCAGAGGACTTTTAAGAGATCCAAACCCGACAGGGGTGCCGGGTCATGGCAGTTTAAACGGTTAAACTCCAGCAGGGCTCGCCGTTCTTTATTAACCTGGCGGATGGCTTCCCTCAATTTTGCCGTCGTAATGGTAACGTCAAACTCCCTTTCCAGGAACTCCTTGGTCTTTACTATTTCGTGATACCAGTAATCCAACGCTCTTTCACCCAAAGGTGTCGGCGGTAAATTAAGGACGTGCATGGGTTTATATTCCCGTAGCAGTTCGTACATTTTAATCTTGCCGTCGCAGGTGGTTTCAGCAATGAGCAAGTCGGCAAAATGGAAATAGGGACAGGTATCGGTTATGGCAAAGCCAAAACTGGATTTAATTAACGGACAAAGATTGCGGGGAAGGATCTCTTCGGCTTCAGGAATGGGTTCCTGCCTGGTACCGCACAAGGAAACAGGTATAGCGCCGGCCGCAATGATGAGCTCTTTGGGGGTAAAAGCACAATAAGTACCTACTACCTTTTTCCCCTCTTCTTTAGCTTTTTTAATCTCCAGGACATTCCTTTCTCTTAAGTCTTCAAAATACGCCAGTGCTTGCTTGGCCATCTTGATACTCCTTTATCCATAAATCTATTAAATTGGCTACCTCGGCCACCGCCGCCGCAGCGTCGGTAGCATAGGCATCGGCGCCGATGCGCCGGGCAAATTCAGGGGTAACGGGAGCCCCACCTACAATTACTTTGACCAGCTCTTTAAGCCCATCGTCTTTTAAAACCTGCACAATCTTCTCCATGGACTTCATACTTGTGGTCGTCAAAGCTGATAAGCCCACTACCTGTGGCCGGTATTCCCGTACGGCGGCGGCGAATTCCTCCGGAGCCACGTCTTTTCCCAGGTCGATAACCTGAAAGTCGTTAGCGGCCAGCATCAAACCGACCAGGTTTTTGCCAATATCATGAAGGTCACCCTGTACCGTACCCAGAACGATCTTGCCCCTGGCACCATGCTTCTCCTGGACCAGGGCCGGCCTTATAATCTCCAGCCCGGCGTACATGGCCTGGCTAATCAATAAAAGCTCGGGGATAAATATTTTCTGCTGCTGGTAAAGTTCTCCGGCCTGATTGATGGCAGGTATCAATCCTCCTTTTAGGATAGTTATTGCATCCATTCCGGCTTCCAGCCCTTCCTTAGACAGGGAGGCTACTGCTGCAATATGGCCGCTAAGTAAAGCCCGGCGTAATGAACTTAATAAATCTGCATGGGAGGGAATTAAGCAAGGAAACTCCTTGACAGTTATCATCAAAGCCTCAATATTAGCTGCCGGTACCTGAAAAGGCAAACTACACCCCGTACTAACAATAAAATTTTTATATGGTTGCATATCTACTAAGAGATTGGTAGTAGCTTTGGCTACCTGCTGGGGTGTCCCTTCCAGCATAACCCCTACAGGATCGATATTGCCAATCAAAACCACATCACCCGGCACCTGGGTTACCAGGGTCGCCAGATTAACCCGGGTATCCAGGCTCAAACCCTGAGCACCTGTGGCCAGCATTTCTTTAAGCATATAGCTGGTATCGCCGCAGATGTGGAGCATATTTATAACCGGAAAAGCCGTAAATATCTCCTGTATATAGCGGCCGGAAAATTGCCAGAACTGGGCCGGTGAGAGCAAAGAGCCCAGGGGTTCGGAAATCCACAGAACATCAGCCCCGGCTGCCAGCAGGGCTTCCCCATAACCCTTTAATACTCGGGTACAAAAGGCCAGCAAGGAATATAAAAATTGGGGCTCGGTAATTGTTTTCATTGCCACGCTGCCCGGACCGCAGAGGGCGCCGGCTAGAGTAAAAGGACCTGTCAAGGACCCTATTACCGGCTTACTGGTCCGCCCCTTTATCAGGCGGATTGCCTCAACATTTACTGGCAAGCGGCCGTCGCGGCAAGGATTGGGTAGCTTGAGTCGGGCCAGCGCCTCCGGGCCAGTTACAGGATGCTCTTCCAACACCGGAGCGCCAAAATCCGGATAGCGGGCCTTCAAACCCATAGCCTCGGCCTCAACCACCAGATCGGTAACCGGGCGGATAAAATCGGGCTGAAAATGTTCCGCTAGACAGCAGGCCGTCTCTGCCTGGAGGGAGGCTGAAAAGTATACTTATTTTAATGTAACGCCTAGCAGGGCTGCGCCGGGAAAACTACCAATAAAAAACACCAGGCGCCGCCCGGTGCCATTCACCAGGTCAATGAGCCGCATCCCTTTATTCCCCCTATCCCTCATTCATTCCAGGAGAAATATTTGCTTTCAATCAGGCGCAGCGCCTGGTCAAAGGCCGTACCAATTAATCCAATAATGACTATCCCGGCCAAAACTATATCCGAGCGCATGAGCTCGTGGGCATACCAGATGAGATAGCCCAGGCCGGCGGTACTGCCGGGCAACATCTCAGCGGCCACCAGGCACATCCAACCTACTCCCAGCCCTACCCGGATACCGGTAAGAATGAAGGGCAAGGCATGGGGCAGAATCACCCTGGTCAGGATGGCCTGTTCCCTGGCTCCCAGGGTCTGGGCTGCTTCGATAATTTGCGGCGGTACGCTTTGGACGCCATGAATGGTGTTCAGGAGAACGGGAAAGAAAACACCGATCATAATGATGAGGAGCATTGAAAGTTGTATGTTCCAAAGGAGAGCATCCTCAACCCGCCAGGGTAAAATCTCTGCCAAACTTGTTATTCCAGTCCAGGCCAGTATTAACGGCACCCAGGCCAGGGGCGGTACCGGCCGGAATAATTCGACCAAAGAATCGACCAAATCTTTTACCACCTGATAACGGCCCATGAATATACCCGTGGGAACTGCTATGGCGATGGCCAGGATAAAGGCAACTATCACCCGTGCCAGACTAACGTACACACACTCCAGGAGAGAGTTACCGGTTAAAACCCTGGTGGAAGGGTGCTCCAAGACTGCAAATACGCTTTCAACTCGCGGTAAAACTCCAGGCTTTCCGATTCGGATGGCGATAACTTCCCACAAAATCACAACCAGGCCCGGCAGTAAAAGCCTGGTCAGGAGTTTAAGCGCCCTTTCTTTCATTGCAGAAACCCTTGCTGCTTTAATTCCTTAACCGCTTCATCATATATACTTTGATCAAACACCCTGGCTTCTATTTCGGCGGGCTTTAAACCATGTAACCGTCCGGATAGCTGACCCATACTATCCATGATTTGCCCAAAGGTGCCCACGCTTTGCCGCCACTCTTCTGTGGGATCAGAAGTAAAATTGACGGACTTAAGAGCATCTATTTCCACTTTTTCAGTTACACCCAGCCAAGCAGCTGCGTCTTTAGCTGCCCCATCACGATTCTGGTTTACATCCCGAGTGGCCAGGATTAAAAGCTCCTCCATTTTTTCCACCAGGTCGCGGTGTTGAGCAATGAGGGCCCCAGTTGCTTCTATCGCACAGCAGGCATGATTCTGCCATTGCCCTGCCGGTGGTAAAGTTTCCAGATTGGTTACCTTTTCTGCCAAACCCTCTTGAATAGCCAGGGCAGGATAAGGTTCGGGACCGATAAACCCGTCAACTAATTGATTACTAAGGGCTGAAGGCAGATTACCGTGGCCTTTCATATCCACAAAGGTAATGTCGGCCTGCTTGTCTTGCGGATTATCACTAAAAGTTATTCCTTCCGCTTTTAAAGCTGACCTGAAGATGATACTGGCAATTGTCTGGGCTCCTGGATGACCAATTTTAAATTGCGTTTTCTTGCCTTTGACCAGGGCTACGAATTCCGGCCAGCTTTTAACCGCCAAATCCTTCTTGATTACCAGCAAGTTGCCGCCGGTCTGCATGGGCGAGATTAATTTTGCGTCCAAACCCTTATCGAAGGAAAGGATTAAGGCCTGGACACCTGTAATCCCCATGTCCACACTGCCCTGGCTCATCAAACGCTGGACGTCCGGCCCTTGCTGGGTAGAAACTAGTTTCACCCGGGCTATTTTCCGGCCACCGGCATAAAAATCGTACCATTCCCTTTCTTGCACCGGTTGCAGGTAAAGGTTGTATTGATCGCGGAATTTTTGCCACTGCGTTAAGGCCATAAAAAGTGGCGTATGATGGTCGGACATTATATAGCCAAAATTCAGCGTCGGTATCTCCCCTGAAATTCCCTTACCCTGGCCGCCAGAACAACCCACGCTTAACAGGCCAAGAATTAATACTACCACCGCCAGAAAAGTTCCTTTGCTTTTCATACATGCCCTCCGTTTGCGCAAGTAATTAATTGCCTATAATATTAGACGCATATCTTTGAAATCCTGTTATGTTTGTTATGACTGTTTGTTATGTTAGTAACGGTAAAAGGCCAGAGGAAGATGAATACCGGGGCCGGGTTGAAAGGTTCTTGCTGAAAGTAGCAAAAAGTACTTATACCCGACAAGGCCGCCGGTTTTACCCGCAAGTCAACCGGCATAAATAAAAATAAAGCCCCGGCCAATAAGGTGGGGCTCGAAGATAGCCGTAATTTGGTAGTTACCGCAGCATCCTTATTAAGAAGAATGCGGTCTATACCATCTGGTGTTATATAACGCCCTGAAATTCCACCTGAGTCCAATTAAGGTGTAGTTAAACTTTAACCCCCAGTGCCAGGTAAAAATCCGGTCCCCCGTTAATCTCGATATTTACCAGTCCCGCAGCTGCCAGCAGGGCTTCCATTTCCGTACGGGGCGGGATCTGGTCCCCGGCTACAACGCCGCCAATGGAACGGTGCAGGTGATTGATGGCCTCCCGTGCTGCCGGATGGCAGATAATTACCCGCCCGCCGGGTTTGGTCACCCGGGTCATCTCTTTTAGCGCCTCCAATTTCCGGGGAAAGTGGGGAAAAGCTGAGTTACAGATAACCTTGTCAAAGGTAGCCGCCGGAAAGGGGATCTCCATAACGTCGGCACAAACAAACTCTACATTGGCGGGAAAGCCTTTGCCTTTCGCCATTTTGAGCATGGTCTCGGCTATATCCAGGGCCACTACCCGGCCGGTCGGGCCTACGGCCGCCAGCAAATAGGGAATTAGAATACCCGTGCCGCAACCTACATCTAATATCGTGCCGCCCGGCGCCAGGTTCAACCCTTTAACTATAGATTCCAGTTTGGACCGCTCTTCCGGCGTGACCAGGCTATCCCAGATAGCCGCCTTGCTATTAAAATACTCCCTGTGAGTAAGCACTCGCGCTCTACCCTCCTATAATTATAATACTTCCCTTGTCCTATATCAGACTCTTCCTGTTGTGGTATGCCTTGGGCACGGCCTTTATCATTCATCTCCTTGCCACTGCTTCACTTTGCGTTTCGGGGAGAAAATAGTTGCCAGGACAAAAATAACGGCCGAGGCCAGGACTATGGCCGCCCCGCTGGGAACGTCAAGGAAGTATGAAACGGCTAGCCCGGCCCAGCAGGACAGGACACCGAAAAAAACTGCCAGGAAGAACATCTTCTTCAAACTATAGGTAAGCTGGTAAGCAGCGGCGGCCGGGTTTAAGATCAGGTTAAAGATCAACAGGCCGCCAATACTGCGTAAAGAAGCCGTTACCGTCGCCCCCGTAAGAAAGAGGATGCTATAAAAAATGAGGTCGGCCGGTATACCTACCGCCCGGGCCATCTCTCGGTGGAAGATAACCGCCTGGATCTCCTTAAAGAATAGCGCGACCAGCATGGTAATTACGGCCGCTACCACTGCCAGAATCCGGATATCGCTTCCGGTGACGGTCAAGATACTGCCCCAGAGAAGTTCCAGAGCCTGGGTTTTAGGACCGGGTACCAGGCCCATGAATAAAAAAGCCAGCCCCATGGTAACGGAAAAAAGGATACCAATGGGGGTATCGAGGTTAAACTCACCCCGGTCTGCCAGGGGCCCGATGATAGCCGCTCCCGTCAGGCTAAAGAGGATGGCACCCCCCAGGGGCGCAAATCCCAGCCAGGCGGCGAAAAGGGCCCCGGCAAATGCGGCGTGGGAAAGGGAGACGCCGATAAAGGAAAGGTGCATGGTCACGACAAAAACACCAATCAGGGAGCAGGCTGCCCCGGCAAGCAACCCGGCCAGCAGGGCATCCTGCATGAACCTGTAGCTTAAGATCGACATTTTATGCTCCTCACTAACCTTTATGCCAGGATATGATCTTGCCTCGCTTCTAAAAAAGCAGTTCCAGAACCTTTTCCGTTAGAAGGGCTGCCGGCGTTCCTGTTTGCCAGATGCGTCCCCCTTTCATGAGTACCAGGCGGTCGCACAGGGCATCCAGCCCTGCCAGGGAATGGGTGACCATTAAAGTAGTTAATTGCCGTTCTTTGTGGATACGCTGGATCAAGGTTAATATTTGCTGCTCTCCCTTCCGGTCCAGGGAAGCGGTAGGTTCATCCAGGAGAAGAATTTCGGGTTCCTGGGCCAGGGCGCGGGCGATGGCCACCCGCTGCTGTTCGCCGCCGGAAAGGTGGCCGATGGGCCGTCCGGCCAGGTGTTCCATGCCCACCCGTTGTAAAAGATCGTCTACCCTTTGCCAATCCTTGGGGCCGGGCCGGCGGAAAAAACCCAACCGGCCATAGCGGCCCATCATGACTACTTCCCTGACTGTCACCGGCATCCGCGGATCAATGGCCGGCAGCTGGGGCACATAGCCGATCCTGCTCCGCAGAGCTGCCAGGCAACCGCGGGATACGTCATGGCCTAGAACCCAAACCTCCCCTTGGAGCAGGTGCCCCAGGCCGTTGATCAGGGTCAGCAGCGTCGTTTTCCCGGCGCCGTTGGGACCGATGACCCCTATCATTTCCCCTACCCTGATTTCCAGGGATACGCCCCGCAGGGCCACATCCTCACGGTAGGATACGACGGCGTTTTTAATGTTAATAATCACCGCTGCCATAGACCAATTCTCCTATTTGGGGAAGGACATCAGAAGCAAATCTACGTTCTTTCGTACAGCCGGCTCCCACTCATCGGTCCCGGGAAGGCCGCCGGGGAAATTGGAGAGGGTGACCTGGGGAACTCCCAGCTCCTTGGCAATGCCGGTACCGGCATCCGGCCCGCTCTGGAGGTTATCAATAATCAACTTTACTCCCGCCTGGCGACCCTTATCGACCAGTTCCTTTACTTTCTGCGGCGTAAGTTCTTCGGGACGGCCGTAAGTATCAACAACTTGCAAACCAGCCCAGCGGACAAAACCCTCCTGCTGGTTGGAGCAGAGAACCTTAACCTTCCCTGACCCGGCCGCCTGCAAGCGGCCCTGCATTTCCTGCCCTGCTTTGGCCGCCTGATCAATTGCTTTTTGGGCGTTGGTCTGGTAATACTCTTTATTTGCCGGGTCTTTCTCCCCGAGGATACCGGCTACAGTTTGCAAGGCTTGCTGCCAGACCGGCGGGGCCATCCAGTTACCTTTTATCGCTACGGGCACAACTTCTAGCTTGGGATTTTTAACTGAGGCCACCAATTCTTGGGTAAAGAGCTGGCCCTGCCAGTCATGCATTAGAAAAACCCTGGCCTGGCCGAGCATGGCCACGTCTGAAGGTTTAATGTCAAAGTGCCCTGGGCAGGAGGCTGGTGGGATAATATTCTTTACCTCCACCCTATCCCCGCCTACTTCCTGGACGGCCGTCATTAACAAGGAAGTCCCGGTTACTACCTTGAGCTTGCTGCCCGGCTGTTTAGAATTACAACCGGTAGTAATTAATAGCGCCAGGATCAATAAAAGAATACTGCTCACCATTAAACGGCCCCTGTTTCTTAAAGAAAACATTGCATCTACCTCCCGGTTTTTTATGCAGCTCTGGCCCGGAGCTTTTCCTGGCAAACAAAAAACCATGGAAGCAGCTTCGCGCCGGCGAAGAACCTCCATGGTTCCCTTCCTACAAAATTAAAGTTTAAAGCTTACCCTGGCTCCCTGCCAGGTACTTTACCGTTAGTTATATTCGGCATGGGTTCAAAAATTCCTCTTATCTTATCCATAAATTTTGCAACGTCATGTTTTGGCCGGAAAACTAAGGAACGGGTAAACCCGCCCTTTCTCTACTTCCCCCTGGCTCCGGCCAGGAGGGCATCAGCTTCCTGATCGGATAAGTTATAGTGGTAGAACCTGGCATAAAAATCCTTGACTGTTGCCACCAGGTCATAATTAAAAACATCCGGGTAAAGGAGGTTGGCCAGCCACTTCACCCCGATGATACGGTTGACAGAGGGCGGCCGGTCAAACCAGTTGAAGGGCCCGTGGGGGACCTGGTAAACGCGGTGGTTTTTTACCGCCGTAAGGTTCTGCCATTTGGGGTCTTTGAGGATTTTTTCATAGGCGCCCCCCTGGGCTACGTTCCATGAGAGGATAAGTTCAGGATCCCAGGATAGTACCTGTTCCATGGAAACGGAGCTCATCCCCATACCCCCCGGCCCGCGCTCCGGTGGAATCGCCGCCACGTTGATGCCGCCGACAAAATCCAGTACCTGGGTATGCTGGGAAGCAACGGGATCCGTTTGCAGCCCGGTAGGACCTTCGGCGTAGTAAACCCGTACCCTCTTATCCGCCGGCAGGGTTTTGACTTTAGCGGCAACCCCGTTAATAGTATCCCGGCAGTATGCAGCCAGTTCCTGGGCTCTCTGCTTATCGCCCAGCAGGTCGCCCATGAATTCATAGGCTTGATCCAGTTTCGTGAGTTCGCCGTCAACCATAACTACCGGTATCTGCAACTGCTTCTGGATCTGTTCAGCCTGGGAAAGAGCCGTGTTGTCCATGTAGCCCATGGAAACGATGACTTGTGGCTGGATTTTTAAGATCTCCTCGATATTGGCCGTGTTTTTCGCATACCAGCCGCCCAGGTTAGGTAGCTTCTGGTACTCGGGCAGGATATACTTCTTCTCAACCTCGTTTAAATCATAGTTCCACCCCGCCAGCTTCTCCGGTGCCAGGGTATAGACCAGAATAGTCCCTACAGGGCTGGTAGCAAAGACCTTCTTTATTTCGCCGGGAACGGCAACCTTGCGGCCGGCCATGTCGGTTATTGTCCGCTCGGCCGCTGCTTGACCGGCAGGAGCCTGTCCGGTTGCTTTTTGGTTGCTAACTTGCGAGCCGCAACCAGCCAGGGCGGCAGCCAGGATAAGGATGGCCAGGAGCAAGCTGGCCCATTTACGGGTAAAACGCTTCAACATAATTTTATCCCCCGCTATGTTTACTATATTCCACTGGTACTATTCACAGGATGTAAAACCATCATCTCAGCCGCGCGACCATAGAAATGATACCCGGAGCCGGCTTCCGCCAGGACATCCAGTAACTCGTCCGGTCTGGTAACCAGGGTGCCCCCCAAGAGATTGACACCCCGGCGGAAGAAAGCATCGGGGAGTATACTCGCCGTTGGTCCAACCACTACCACCTGTGTCCCGGGCTTAACAAAGCTCAACAAACCTTCCAGGGTATCGTTGATCAGGGTAGTCCCGGTGATAACCAGGAGGTCGGCCCTGGGTATCACTGCCGGGGCATCCTCCGGCGGTCGATAAAACGGTAATTCATCCTTTTTAAGGGTGGCCGGATCTAGTTCAAGAACACTAAAGCGGCAGTTCTGTCTTTTTAGGACCTTGATAAAAGGGATCAGAGCGCCAACAACCACTACCTGACCCTCACCTGGTATTACTACCTGGTCCAGGGCATTGGCGCCTGTTTGCAAAGTATAGTTCATGGGCGGTCGCACCTGCCAACAGGTGGCCGACAGGGCATTGAGTACGGCTATCCCCAGGGCTCTCCGCAAAGCCTGATCGGCGAACATCCCTTCAAGGAATGCCGTCGCCTTCCGGCCCCTTAACTCTCCCGAGGCGGGCATAGCCCTGGCAGAACTGGGACAGCATACAGCCCCGGGAATTGCTTTTATGGGCGTAAAACACAAGCCGCCCTGGCCGTTACTCAGCTTTACACCCGTATAAAATACCCCGATAACCACCCGCTCCACCGTTAAATCATCCAGGGAATCGCCAAGGATATTGCGGATAGAATATATTGGTTTCCCGCAGGATCGTACCCGGTTGATAGTTAACTCCCGCCATTGCCATTGCTATTTCCCCTCCGGTTTGCAAAATACCATCCTGTTCAGCCAAAGCCCCAGGTGCAAATTTGCAAGGGAATTTTCATATTAGCAGCAGGCGCTGCAACTCCCCGGCATTATAGCCTCAGTTGATGGCAATCCTTTTTTAACAGCAAGGTGCAATTTCGCCATACCATAGGCGTCGGGAATATCAAGTAAAAGCTGAAGACTAAAACCTGTAGTAGCCAGCAGGTTATTGAATTCCTCCATATGGCACAGGGGATGGCCAAAGCTATGGATGGATCTATCGAGTTCCCGCAAACCATCTCCCCCCGCTCCACAACCCGGGGCGCAGAACCAGTGATTACACGCCAGCAGGCCTCCGGGCTTCAGGGCGGCAAAGGCTTTACCAATAAATGTCGCTAATTCTTTGCGGTACTTGTAAAGCAAATGAGAAATTAAGACTATATCATAGCCTCCTCCCCATTCTTCCAAACACGCATCGCCCCCCCGGACTATTACCCGGTCTTCCAGACCGTACTGCCGAATAAATTCCCCGGTACAGGCAATAACGTGGGGTTTATCGAAAACAACGGCTTTGAGGTTAGGATTGACCTGGCATAGGGCTATGGCATAGAGGCCGTGCCCACCTCCCAGGTCAAGGAGAGTCCTGGCCTGGCTAAATCCTTGCCAGGCGATTATACTACGGGTGACTGCCTGCAGCTCTCCCCGGAGGGAACGCTGGGCCAGGGCTCTTTAATAAAATCGGGAGTTGGAACGGCGTCAAACTCCTGTTGCGGGGGTTTTGCGGCGATAAGGGTGTCCTTAAAGTTATTCCACCAGGAATCAGGCCGGGCGATACTCAAGAATAGATCTCCCTGGTAGCAAGGGCTCCGCCGCACCAGGAAAACTTCAGCCAATTCGGTTAATCCATATTTTTCGTCCTGGCAGGTTAAAAAACCGAAATCAACTAAGGCCTGGAGAAAACTGCGAGTAATCATGCCGTTTAGCTTGAGGGTAGTGGTGATTTCTTCTCGATAACCGGGACCATTCTCCGCCAGCCAATCAAACAGCCCCAGTTCCAGGGCGGCCTTCAGTACCTGGTAAGCCTGATAACCTGCAGTAAGGCCGTCAATCCTTTCTACGCCATGGGGACAAACCAGATCCACTAAACTTTTCGGGCGATTGGACATGATAAACCCTCCATTAAAATTATTGCAAGGGACCGGGATGGAAAAATTCCTGAACGTCTTGCTCCGTCAGGTTGTAGTGGTAAAAAGCTTGGTAGAACTTAATCGTTTCCCGAGCCAAATCAACATCACGAAAGTTTTCGGGGTAAAGGGTTTGGGCCAGCCACAGGATACCGAGAATGCCCTCTGGCGAAGGCCGATCCCACCAGAAGGTGCCAATGGGACATTGATAAAGCTGGTCCTCCTTTACAGCTTGCAAACCTTTGAATTGAGGGTTGTTTTTTACTTCTGATACGGGAATAAAGCGGCCTTCATTGCTACTAATAATAATTACGTCCGGGTTCCATGTTAAAAGCTGTTCAATATTAATATCTCTACCTTTACCAATCCCGCTGGCTACATTGAGGCCACCGGCAGCGGTAATTAAAGATTGACCCCACCAGGCACTGCCGTTGGTATGAAGCGGTGCTCCCAGCATGTAATAAACTCTTTTTCTTTTTACTTCAGGTATCTTGGATACCCGCTCTTTGATGGTCTTCAACCAGTCGTCCCAGTATGATACCAGCGCATTGGCCTCGTTAGATTTATTCAAGACCTCCCCCATCATCGGGAACTCTTTTTTAAAGCATCAATATCCGCTACGCCCGTACTAACGGTAATCACCGGGATACCGGCTTCTTCAATTTTTTGATTGCCTTTCGTTGAAGTTACACTGGCTACAACCAGATCGGGTTTCAATTTTAAGATGGCCTCAATGTTGACATTGTCAAAACTGCCGGGGTCCGGCAAATCTTTAAACCGGGGCATCATTTTCACGAGTTGAGGAAATCTTTGCATAGATGGCTGGGCAACGATTTTATCCCCGGCGCCCAGAACTGCCAGCTCGTGACTGGCACCACCGTAACAGGTCACAATCACCCTGTCTATGGAAGCCGGTAATTTTACGTTTTTACCGGCCATATCCATAAACCGTTTTTTCCGTTACCGCTGGCGGTTTGTTTTGCTGGTTACCACAACCGGCAAGCAAAATGGCCAGTATTAGAAGCAGCGTGCTAATCAATGAAAAAACTATTAACTTTTTGGTGGTAGCTCCATGCAATTTGTCTCTTCCCCCTCTCATTTTAAAACCATAAATAATACCTGCAATTCCTATATATAGATACTGTTGGCATAAATGGCAGCTACCGGCTCTAACTGAAAGCAAATATTCACCTGCACACCGGAACGCATACCCGCGTCTCATTGCAACCCGGCAATTCGGCCCGGATTATTTTTACATCTACGCCGTACAGGCTTTTCAGGTTCTCTTCGGTTACCATCTCCTCCGGCCGGCCCAGGCTATAGACCTGGCCCTTCTTCAGAAGCATTACTTTACTGGCATAGAGGAGGGCGTGGTCGGGAAAGTGGGAGGCCATGATGATGGCCAGCCCCATCTGTGCCAGCCGCTTGATGTGGCTTAAGACCAGGAGCTGGTTACCGAAGTCCAGGGCCGAGGTGGCTTCGTCCATAATGAGAAGCCGGGGCTCCTGGGCCAGGGCGCGGGCGATGAGGACCAGTTGCCGCTCGCCGCCGCTGATCTCGGTGTAGATCCGGTCCTCTAAGTGGGAGATATTGAGGGTATTGATGGCCCGGCGGGCGACGGCCATGTCCTCCCGGCCCGGTGCGGCTGTTGGGCCCAGGTGGGCCGTACGGCCCATCAGGACGACGTCTAAGACCCGGTAGGGAAAGGGCGGGTTATGGGCCTGGGGGATGTAGCCCATCACCCGGGCCAGCCTGGCCCGCGGCCAGCGGCTGATATCCTCCCCGTCCAGGAGGATCTGCCCTCCCTGCAGCCTTATAAGCCCCAGGATGGTCTTAAAGAGAGTCGTCTTGCCGGAACCGTTGGGCCCCAGCAGGCATAAAACCTCGCCGTCAGTCACAACCAGGGAGATCCTCCGGATCAGGGTGCGGTGGCCGTAGCCGCTGGCGACTTCCTTAAGCTCCAGCCTCATACCCATCCCCTCCGGGCGTTCAAGAGGAGGTAAAGGAAAAAGGGGGCGCCGATGATGGAAGTCAGGATGCCCAGGGGTATTTCCACTGAAGTCAGGACCCGGGCCAGGTCATCCACCAGCAGCAGGTAGGCGCTGCCGATGAGGATGGCGGCCGGCAATAATTCCCGGTAGTTGGGGCCAACGAGCATCCGCGCCAGGTGGGGGATAATCAAACCCACCCAGCCGATCATACCGCTGATAGCCACAGAGGCTGCTGTTATCAGGGTGGAACAAAGGATAACGATCAAACGTAAGCGTCCTGTATCCAGGCCCAGGGAGCGGGCTTCCTCCTCGCCCAGGGAGAGGACGTTGAGGCGCCAGCGGAGCAGGTACAGGGGCAGCGTACCTACAAGAATAGGCACCAGGGCCGTCCAGACATCCCGGGGGGCAATGGCCGCCAGGCTACCCATAAGCCAGAAGGTGATGGCCGGCAGTTTATCGTAGGGATCGGCCACATACTTGATCAAAGAAGTTCCGGAAGAAAACAGGGTCCCCATGAGAATGCCCGCCAGGACCAGGATGAGGACCGGGTCGTGACGGATACGGCTGCTTAACGCCCAGGTCAGGCCCACGGCCAGGAGGCCAAAAAGAAAGGAACTGACCTGGATACCGACCACACCCAGGGAGAAATAGATGGCCAGGGCGGCGCCGAAACCGGCGCCGGCCGAGGCGCCCAGGATGTCCGGTGAGACCAGGGGATTCTTAAACATCCCCTGGTAGGCGGCGCCGGCGGTCGCCAGGGCGGCCCCTACCAGCATGGCCGCCAGCATCCGCGGCAACCGGACCTGGAATACCACCGTCTCCAGGGTAGCCGGCCAGGTAGGCGCGATGGGAAATACCTTCGCCGCCAATATAGTCAGCAACTGTCCGGGGGAGATAGGGTAGCGGCCCAAGGGAAAGGAGAAAAGAAAGACCAGCAGCGGCAGGGCCGTCAGGGCAATTTCCCGCCAGCGATAATTCCCTTCCGCCGTCGCCAGGCTGTTGGTTAAAGAACCCTGCTTACGGGCTACAGCCATCTATACCCTCCTCCCGTCTATCTCTTCCCGGCTAAGTTTTACCATCAGGGCGCCGCGTGCGAAGATCTCCTGCGTGCCCCCCTCCTGAACTACCTGCCGTACCTTTACCGGGTCAACCACCACCGTTCCTGCCAGGAAATCGATACCATGGCTAAACATCAGGGGAGCCATAGGGGTTGTGGGGCCCACCAGGATTACCCTGGCGCTGCGGCAGAGCTGCAGCAGGCGGGGCAGAGTTTTATTGGCCAGCGTGGTGGCAGTAATAAAAACATAATCCTGTTCGGGTAAGATATACTCGCAGGCCGGATCAGGCAAATCGCCATCCCTGGGACGGCGTTCCAGGATGGTCAGCCGGCAGAGGCCGGCCAGGGTTTCCAGGTCCGGAAAGTGGCCGATGACAGCTACCTTTTTACCCTTAACACGTTCCTGAAAGTAGGTAAAAGCGTTAACCTGAGGCTGGTTACTTAAAGTCCTGCCGCAGAGGTTGGCCACTTGTTCCGGCGTGTTCAGGACTGAGTTTATGGCCGCTAGTCCCAGGCTGGCCTCGAAAAAATCCCAGGATTTGGCGTAACCAGCCAGTTCCCGTACCGGCATTCCCCGGATCTCCCCGGCCAGCTTGATCCTGGGGCGCCCCTCCCTGGGGGTCATGGCCAGGCCTGTGGCTTGCGACTGGATCAAGATCCAGTGCAGGCCGACGATACACTCCTGCACAGTTATTTCCGGGGGAATAGAGGCAATCAGTTCATCATAAATCTCCCACACAGCGCTACCTCCAGTAAAATGTTTTACCCTTAAAGATTTTTATCGCACGTTGTAATAAGCCCCCCGGGCGCAGGCCCGGCATAGTACCTCGCCGTCAACCACCAGTTCCCGGCGGTCGTGGACCCGCTCGCCGCAGCGGGTGCAGGTTACCGTATGGAGGGGCTTGCCCGGCAGGTCCTCAGCGGGTATATCCAACTGTACCGGTTGGCACTTAAAAATTTCAGTGTCAGGTAGTTCCTGCCAGAAAGCCTGCAGATCGGCCCCTTCCGGAGGAAAATGAGCACCCCGGGCGGCTACCCGTACCGCCCGTCCGCTGGCCAGATCGACAAAGGTGGCGGCCATTTTGCCGTAGTCGATGATCTTCAGCCGCCGCCGGCCCGGGGTGCAGCCGGTAACTACCCCTACGGCGTCGGTGGCGCAGCGATCCATTTCCACATAGACGATCAAATCCCGGTAGTTACGGGGTTCGTCGATTCCCAGTTCGCGCAGGCCCAGGCGGGCCATCCGGACGCCCAGGATCATGCCGCTGCAGAGGTGGCCGTGATAGGCCACCGCCGCCTGCAGGTCTTCCTCGAAGGTACGCATAGCATCAATCCTTTCCAGTTTACCAGCGTGCCTGGAAGGCACAAACCTCAACTCTATGCCTGTTAAGCATTCTTCCACCCTATGCAACGCTTGTTTTGGGTGGGAAATAAAGAGGTCTTGAAGATGCAGCCATTTAATATTAAAGCTAAAGCCCCATCACAAAGGATGGGGCTTAAAGATAGCCATAAACAGGCATCCAACCGCCACCTCCTTATACACGAACCTGGGAAGGCATACCCGTTTCCCGGTATACCCCGTGGGCCTCGCAGCCCAGGCCGGCTACCATAGATCGCTCCTTAGGTTAATCCGGCTCGGAGATGTTGCTATTTTATTTTATTTAAACTTATATTCAACATGCGCTCTAAAACTCCTGCCGGCCGTCGCAAAATTTTTATTAATGCCGGGCACCCAAAACATTAAAGGGCGGCCCGCTTGTTGCGAGAGCCGCCCCATCCTTAACCTCTATTCAACAGGAATATATTTGCCGCGCTTTAACCCGGTTTCTTTCTTTGGCAGTTTTACCGTTAACAGGCCGTTTTTATAACTGGCGGATATTTTCTCCTCGTCTACACCCTCCAGGTAGAACCTGCGTTCAATACTGCCGCTCCTCCGCTCTTTACGGATAAAGTTTTCCCCGGCTTCATCGAGGATTGTGTCTTGCTTGACAGAAATATTAAGCGTGCCGTCCTCATAAGTAATTTGAATATTTTCTTTTTCCATTCCCGGTAATTCTGCTTCTACAATATATTCCCTTTCAGTTTCCTTTATGTCCGCCTTAAATGGCTGGCCGAATACAGGGACCCAAAACAGGTCTTCATTGAATACCCTTTCCATGAAATTCTCTACGTCAGAAAATACCGGCCTCAAGCCTTTTCTCCTGCCATAGAAAGGTATCAGCCCAAACATCGTACCATACCCCCTTTGAGTTTTTTCGCCTTTATTCTATAATATAAGTCAAAGAAAGTCAAAATCAAATTAGGTCAAACAAAGACAACTAAAGACAAATATGGTCAAAAATTTAAGGTTACCGCTTGCTGCTGCCAAATTTACCAGCATTCAGCAAACCGAGATTATCTCGTAAGGATTCTCCATGTATCAATACTAATCAAGTGCATGTCTTCCCTCTTGGCCAGGCCTTTCCCGAAGGCTTCATTTGATTAAAAAAACGCCCTTCCGGGCGGTAGCAAGTCGCGGTAGTAAGTATCAATTTGAATACAGTTTGCTACTCTCCCGGCAACCCGGCTGCCTTATCCTTCGGGATTTAGGCCCGTGGCTTTGCGCCCCCGCCTTTCGACGGGTTTGCCCTTTAGCGGGACTATATGGTGAGCAGTAAAATGGTCTGCTGATCTGACAATTTTGTAAAGCGCTATTTATTCGCCATCAAAAGACAAATTCCTCCTTCTTTAGATAAAAAGACTGCCAAAGATTGCAGCAAGATTTATTCTTTTACTTATCCCTGCCGCCCAAAATGCGCTTGGTCATGCCTGCAATCCAGTCCCAGTGCATATAAAGATGAACTAAAACCAGGCCCACCGTCACTATCGCCAGCAAACGGTGTATTTCTACCCATCCCTGGCGGCCAAGAATGCACCCTGCCCTCGATGCCCTAAATAAACCACTACAGGCATGGTTGGTTGTAATATCTGAACTATGAAAGCAACAAAGCCGGCCGTCATTGCAACCCCTTTTTCGTCATGGTGAGCAACCTTACGCCGCGCCCGTGCAATTGCTTGAACACCACGCCTTCAGAAACAAACTTCAGCACCACTTCCGGCTCCACCACCTGCGTCCCGGAAATCAGGTCCACCCCGTAGTCAAACCATAGAGGTGTAAGGGGCGTCGTCGGGCCGAGCACCATTACCAGGCTGTCTTTCCGGCAAAGCTCAAGGAGGCCTTCCATTGTACCGTTTATAAGAGCCGTGCCGGTTATGGCCACCACGTCGGCCCTGGGGATGACGATCCCTGCTGCGTCAGCCGGGAGATCGCCGCTTTGCGGCCTTCTTTCCAGCACCCAGAGTTCTTTTGCTACCCGCCGCAGCCCGGGTACGAAAGGAAAGTGCCCTACCAGGGCGACTCGTTTCCCCGCCCCTTTTTCTATCAGTAATTCCCCGGCGTTAATATCCCGACATTGCTCCATATCCACCTCAATCAGGGAGTTAATCGCCGCCAGCCCTATTGAAGCTTCGAGGAGACTTGCCGAGGTGGCATAGCGGCAAAGCTCGCGGGCGCTTTTGCCTGCCAGAGAGCCCGCTTCGCCTACGGGAAAACGTTTTTCATGTTCGTGGGTAAAGGTTGTCGAGGCCAGGCCGCAGTAACGGCTCCACACCCCGGTCCAGAAAGGACCAATGCGTACTTCTTTCACCAACTCATTGCCGGACAGGCTGGCAATAATAGCGTCAATCAGGCTCATACGTTCGCCACCTTTAGTCTAGCGCTCACGGTTTCCGGGCGTCTTCAACAGGCAAACCTGAAGGCACGTCCTGTTTCATTGTAAATAAACTTATCTCCCAGGGCCTGGTAGAGGGCGGCACTGGCTCGAAAACCGGTGCAGTGGCAGGCTACCAGGTATCTGAGACCAAAACGCGGCAGGGCACTTATCGTCTTTTCCAGCCGCTCCGGGCCGGCGTCCTTCAAGTGGGTGCCGCCGATGACGGCGAAGATGCGGCCGGCACCGGTAAGCTCCAGGACGCGCTCCAGGGTGCTGATTAATCCGGAATGGGCGCAGCCCAGGAGCACCAGCGGCCCTTCCTGCGTAGAAATTATTAAGGACTGATCGTCCCACAGGTTGTCCTGGAGGTACTCGCCGCCGGCCAGGAGGCGAAATTCACTGCTCAAGGCTTCAAAAGCCTGCCGCGGCCGGATCTCGCCGGTCAAGACAATCCCTTCAGCCAGCTCGACGGGTTGCCGGGAGAGGTGGAAAACTGCCCCGCTAGTTTCTAATTCTGCCCGCGACCAGGGGATGCCGATATACCTGGCTTCCTCTCCTTCCCGGAGGCGGTATTTAGCCGTGAAGGCATCGGGATGGGCGTATACGGGCAGGGGGCCGGTGATCTCGCAGATCTTTTTCAGGCCGCCGGTATGGTCGTCATGGCCGTGGCTTAAGGCAACGCCTGTAATTTCCCGGGGATCAATTCCCAAACTCAGCATGTTCTGCACAACGGCGGCCCCGGCCCCAGTATCGAAAAGAAAGGTTTTCCCCCCCTTGCGTACCAGGAAAGCCAGGCCATGCTCGGCTATCAAACCCCTAACGGTGACCGTATTATCTACCAGGTTGATGATTTCAACGGTTGCAGCCATCTTATTTAACCCCCTCCCTTTTTAACCGTGGCAGCAACTGCCGGGCGTGCAGCCTTCCGGCCGGGAATCCCTCCCGCAACAAAGGGTTTTCTCGCCCGCCTCCGGGCGGCTTTTTACAATATGCGGCGCTGAGAATATCCTCATTAATCTCGCGCTGCCGCAATTGGGACAAATATTAGCATCTTCTCGCCTGTTGAAGGTACATATAGCCCCGCAGTCGCTGCATTTGAATTCAAATTCCGGCATTAATAGTCACCTCCGTCTGTCTCTAGTATAAATCTGTAAAGAACATACGTCAATATTGTGTTGCTGAAAAGCCCCTCCTTAAAAAGGAGGGGCTCCTGGCAAAAAATTACCATTGCTGGCAGAAAGCCTGACAGGCGCTGGTAATTAGCTTCTTAACTTTAGCACGGCGTCTTCGGCGGCATTGGTCACCTGATAGGCGATAGGCGAAGCGGTAAGGGCCGGGTGGGTCCCTACCTGCATGGTTTCCAGCTCGTCGGCCCGCATCTTGTGCTGTACGGCAGCCGCCAGCAGGTTGGTGAGCTCACCTACCGCAGTACCGCCGTAAGCCTGCCCGCCTATGATTACACCCGTATCTTTAGTAAAGATCAACTTTACGCCCAGCTCTCTGGTCCCCGGCATACTCCCAGGATGCCTGTCAGGCGCCTTGGCGGTACCGGTTACGACCTCAATACCCGCTTCCCGGGCCGCTCTTTCCGTCAAGCCTACCGATCCCAGAGCCAGGTCGCCGACAATTGTTGAAAACACTCCTACCGCCGCCCCCCTGGCCCGCCTGAGGCCGAACAGGTTGGCCCCTGCTACCCGGGCTTCGTGGGTGGCTACGGAAGCCAGTTTGATGAGGGACGGCCCGTGACCGAAAAACGAGCTTTTTTCGGCGCAATCGCCAATAGCAAAAATACTGGGGTCGCTGGTACGCAGATAATCATCAACCCAGATGCCGAAACGATTGTCAACTTTCAGGCCCGCCTTTTGCGCCAGTTCAATATTGAGCGCCACGCCGATGCCGAAAATCACCACGTCGGCAGGCAGGGTTTCGCCATTGGCAAGTCTCACCTGTTCTACTTTACCGTTTCCCAGAAACTCTTCTACTTTAGTCCCGGTAATAATGTTTATCCCCTGTGAGCGGAGTTTGTCCTCCGCCAGGGCGCAAACCTCATCATCAAAAGCCAGGGCTAGGCAATGGGGCAAAAGTTCGACGACGTTAACCTTCAAGTCCCGCCCCTTGCGGCATTCATCGGCAAACTCAACCCCTATGAACCCGCCGCCGACGATAACCAGATTTCTCGCTTTATCCAGGAAATTTTTGAGATTCTCAAGATAGGCTACGTCTTTTTTGACTACGAAGATGCCTTCCAGGCCAGCCCCTTTCACCGGCGGAACAACTGGAGACGAACCGGTAGCTAGGACGAGTTTATCATAAGCGATGCTACCAGAGTGCAACGTAGAGACCACTCTGTTTTGGCGGTCTATCCCTGTAACTTCATCGATTATCAACTCTATGCCGTTATTAACCAGTGTGGCGTCCGGGATGAGGTTCTTATCGGGGCTCCCCACAGTTCCGAAAATGTAAGGGATGCCGCAGGGCACCAAAACCTTGGCTTCTTTACGTACCAGGGTAACCTTTTTGTCCTTGAAATACCTTTTGGCAGTAATAGCTGCGGTAAGACCAGCCGCGCTCCCGCCGATAACCAGTACATCCGTCCTCTTCAAACCAGCCGCCCCTTTCCATGTGTTTTGTGGGTTTTAGAACTTAAGATACTAAAGGGAGTCTCTCTACGTAAGCGGGCACCCCCCACCCCCGGGGGAGGGGGTGTTATCTAGTTCCCATTCTAACGGCTATCCCAAGTTTTTGTCAAGTGTTCTTTATATCTAAAAATAAAAAAGACCTGATACCGCTTTCAGGCCTTTCCCCCTCTTTCCACTGTCTAAAAAACCGTTCTAAGAGTGGACCTACTTTAAAAACTGGCATAAAAGTTTTACCAGTTCCTGAGCGCTGGAACCGGTGCCTTCTTTTTCTTGGGGAAGCTTATCCAGGCAATCATCCGCGTAAATTACTAGAACCATCTCCGTAATTTTATACACAGCCGAGCGAATGGCTGCGAGTTGGTGCAAAACGGTAGGGCAGCTTTCTCCCCTCTCTACCATGCGCACCAGTCCGGCCACATGCCCCTGGACAATCTGCAAACGTTTTACTATCTCTTCACGCGTATCATCCATCAGATACTAAGACCCCCCATTTTTCCATTTCCTCTTACCTGGCAATTCCCTGACCTTAAAGCTCCATCTTGCACCGGCAAATATCCATAAAGCCATAATCTTATCCCCTATGTATTATATCACGACCAGTAAGATTTGGAAATGGAAAGGAACGCTCCATAACCGTTCGCTAGTATCCAGCCGAATCACAAATTCGGAGCACCCTTGCTCTGTTAAATTTTTCCACTTACCCCGCCCTTTTCGCTGACCACTTTTCCTCCCACCTGGGCCACAATGCCTCCGCCGCTTCCACCAGCACCGCATCAAACTGGATGGCTTTGTTGGCAACAACTTCTTCCCAGCAGTGGTGCCAGGTAAATGCCGGGCGGTAAGGCCTTTCTGAGGTCATGGCATCGATGGCATCACATAAGGCAATAATCCGTGAGCCTAAAGGAATAGCCTCGCCTTTTAAACCAGCCGGGTAACCCTTACCGTCCCAGCGTTCGTGATGGTACAGGACCAATCGAGCTATCGAGCTCAATCGCCGCGATTTGGTCAAGATTTTATAGCCTATCTCGGGGTGGCGCTTGATCACTGCCCATTCGTGAGGTAAAAGGCGGCCCGGTTTGCGCAAAATCTGGTCCGGGACGCCAATTTTCCCGATATCATGCAAATGGGCAGCCATATGTATATTCTCGAGTTCTGCGCCCTTAATCCCAACTCTCCTGGCCAGGTCAAAGGCCATATCAGCCACGCGTTGCGAATGGTCTTCGCTATAAGGATCCCTGGCTTCCAGGGCAGCCGTTAAACATTCAATAATGTCATGGTAGACCCCATGCAGGGTATGCCCGCATATCCAGGAAAGCATCCCGGTTCCCCTTCCCCGTCGCCGCTATTTTAGCCGTTTATAAAGCCCTTCCAGGCTTTAGCTATATAGGCCCAAGAACGCCGGGCAAAAATAGTTCTAACCCCCTTTTTCCGGGCATCCTTTTTGATCTTTGCGGCCAGCCCATGGTTGACATAGTCAGTAAACACCAGCACGACATCAATCTCGTGGGGCAAATCTACAGCTATATGGCCAATTTTACGCCCGCTTAAGTGTTCGATTTCAGTGAAACCCAGGCTTTTGAGGTTATCAGGGATGTTCCCCAAACGGTCACCGCCAACGATTAAAATAGACAAAGATATATCTCCCCTTTGTCTTATTGATAATCTTTCTCATTGTTTTTATTAAAATATTGGGGGAATTTCCTCAGCAGAGAAGACTGGAAGTTCAGGCTTCCCTGCCGAGGGCCCCTCCTCTTAACCACAAAAACCGCAGGAAGATATTATCTTCCAGTTCTGCGACACCCGTCACAAACTCCTCCGCAACCCGGGCAACCTATTCCTCTCAAGGTTACCAGCAGATGCCGCACCAGAATGCCAGCCGCCAGAATACCTGCTCCGGCTAAAATGGCAATTTCCATTGCTTTCCTCCCCTTATAGCGGCGCTCAAAACATCCCAGTACTCGTTTTAGCCAACTCCCAGGATTCTCCCTACCTGGAAGACCAGCACCGCCATCACCCAGCCCAGCAGCAAACTGTAGCCGATGGCAAAGGCAGTCCAGCCCCAGGAATTGGTTTCCCGGCGGATGGCGCCAATGGCCGCCACGCAGGGGATGTAAATCAGGGTCATAACCATAAATGCGTACGCTGAAAGGGGCGTCCAGGATTGAGCGATGGCCGCTGTCAAGCCGTCTTCCTCTACGCCGTAGAGGACGCCCAGGGTGCCGACGACCACTTCTTTAGCCACGATGCCAAATACCAGGGCTACCGCCGCTTCCCAGGTGCCAAAACCGGCCGGTTTAAAGACCGGCGCCAGTATAGTTCCCAGTCTCCCGATCAGGCTCTCCTGGCTGGCGTATGCCACGCCCAGGGGTAAGTTGGAAAGCACCCAGATTAGCACTACGACACCGACAATAACGGTGCCGGCCTTGCGGACAAAAGAGCTCCCCCGTTCCCACATATGGATCATGGTGCCTTTAAGGGTCGGTAACCGGTAAGGCGGCAGTTCCATGACAAAGGGAGCTGTTTCTCCTTTAAAAAGAAAGGTCTTAAAGATTTTTCCCATGATAATGGCCAGCACAATACCTAAAAGGTACAGGGAAAAGATTACCCAGCCCTGTTTGGCTGTAAAGAAGGCGCCGGTGAAGAGGACGTAGACCGGCAGGCGGGCCGTGCAGGACATTAAGGGATTAATAAGAATCGTAATCAGCCGGTCCTTGCGGTTTTCCAGGGTTCTGGTAGCCATAATGGCCGGGACGTTGCAGCCAAAGCCGATTAAAAGCGGGACAAAGGATTTGCCGTGCAGGCCCAGGGCGTGCATCAGACGGTCCATGATATAAGCAGCGCGGGCCATATAACCGCTGTCCTCCAGGAGAGAAATGGCCAGGAAGAGCAAGAAGATGGGGGGTATAAAGACAAGCACCGAACCCAGACCCCCGATTATCCCATCAGCTATGAAGGAAATCAGGAGTTGCGGGGCACCCAGGGCTTCCAGCCAGCCGGTAGCAAGGCCGGTTAACCCCTCAAAGGCGCTTTCCACCCAGCCAATCATGGGGTCACCCAGCTTAAAGGTAAATTGAAAGACAGCCCACATAGCCAGGAGAAAAATGGGCAACCCCAGGTATCTATTGGTAACTATGCTGTCAATCTTATCAGATAAAGTAAGCCTTTCCTCCAGGGTCTGGCGCCTGGTAACAGCCTCTTTTACCAGGCCGTTGATAAAACCATAGCGGCGGTCGGCAATAATGGCTTCCACTTCTTCGCCTAAGATTTCATTCAGTTGCTTTTTGCTTTTAACTACCTGATCAAGGACCTGTCTGGCCCCTTCTTTTTGCAGCTCTTCCTGGAGGCGCATATCATCTTCCAGAAGTTTTATCGCCAGCCACCTGGCAGGGTACTTTGCTGCAAGTTTAGCGTACTGCTTAATAATTTGCTCTAATTTATCCAGTTCGTTTTCAATTTCTGATCCATAGTTCACTTTTAGCGGCTGGCATATTGTCTCCCGGACCTTCTTCGCAACCGTAGCCACGAGTTCTTTTATACCCTCGCCACGCGTGGCTACGGTCGGCACCACCGGAACTCCTAGAGCTTGAGCCAGGCGGGGGATATTGATTTCGATCTTGCGCGCCCTGGCCTCATCAAGCATATTTAAGGCAACAACGACGCTGGCCCCCATCTCCAATAATTGGATAGTCAAATACAAGTTGCGTTCCAGGTTGGAGGCGTCGACGACATTGATAACGGCGTCAGGTTTATCAAAGAGGATAAAATTGCGGGCGATAAGCTCGTCCTCGCTGTAAGCACCAAGGCTATAGGTTCCAGGGAGATCAACAATATTGTAAGTTTGTCCCTGAAAAATAAGCTTCCCTTCTTTTTTCTCCACCGTCACTCCCGGCCAGTTGCCAACATGCTGGCGCGCGCCAGTCAGGTCATTAAAAATACTGGTCTTGCCTGAATTGGGATTGCCGACTAGGGCAATATTCTTTTCCCTTTCAGGTTTAGTTATTGCTGCTGCTTCCATGAGTCTCCCTCCTTAAAATGCCGGTTCACAGCGAAAAGTGTTAAGCAAGCCTAACATTAACTCAACAAATCGTCTTCCTCAATTACATTCCCTGGCTGCTAGAAGGATTATCCCCGCCCTCAACCCACTTCTTCTACCATTATCTTATGGGCCATACCCCTTCCAATTGCCAGGCGGCCGCCCCCTGAACCGTCCCCCGGCGAAACAATAATGGGGCCGACTTTATCATTGCGGATAATCCTAATGGTTGAGCCGCGCACCAGGCCCAGCTCTGTTAGCCGGCGGCGCAAACTCATGCCGCCAGCGACTTCTTTAATAACTACCTCCCGGCCTGTATTTAAAAATTCCAGGGGCAATAAACCGCTGCTCATAAGTGGACACCTCTTAGCATTATTAGAGTCGCTCGACAAAAATAGCGGCTGCTTCTTTTTGGCGCAAGCTCAAATGGTAACCCTTTACTTTTACTTCTATAGGGTCGCCCAGAGGAGCTGCTCCCTCAACGGATATTTCCGTGCCGGGAACTACACCCATGTCCAGCAGCCGGCGACGGATTTCCCCGGCAGCAACAATCCGAACAACCCTGCCGCGGTCGCCTTTCTTCAGTTCGCTTAAAGCGCGGGTGTCGATGGCTTCCAGAGCCTCCATTGCAACGGCCTCCTTTCCTTCGTTTATCCCTCCGACCTCTTCATGCCTGATACCGGTTTCTTTTTCAAGGTACTCCGCCAGCCTGGCTAAAGTTAACGGGCTTACTACATGTTCAATCAAGCAGGCATCCTTTTGTGCCGTCCTGGCATCGACGCCCAGGATTTCCACCAGGAAACGGTACAATAGCAAGTGGCGGCGTTGAATTTTGGCTGCCTCCTGCCTGCCTGCCGGGGTAAGTTCGATGGGCCCGTATCTTTCTTGCTTGACCAGCTTGAGGTTGGCCAGGGTACTCATAGCCTGGGTGACACTCGCCTTAGCAATTCCCATCTTAGCCGCAATATCGGTGACCCGGACAACACCTTCTTTTTCAGCCAGCTCCAGGATGGCTTCCAGGTAATCCTGCATGGCAGGAGAAACAGTGAGGTCGCTCGTCAAATTACCGCCTTCTTCAGGAAAGTAGTTAGGGTTGCTTAACTTTGGATTAAAAGATATTGAAATTCATTCTCATTGGGTTAATAAAAAGATACCACACAGGTAAATAGACTGTCAAGCCCCTTATTCATCTTAAACTACTATATCTTTGGCTAGTTGCTATTAAAAATTTGTTAAAGAACTCTTTTGAAAAAGAAATTTAGCATTAGTTAAATCGTGCTTAACTCCCGATCCCCCATATTATCCCCGCTTTTCCTCCACATCAAATCCGCTTTTGTGCCTGTTTTCACGATTAAGTATAACTTAACCCCCTTCTGCTGGCAAACCGCCTCCTATGCCTATGGTGAACCCGGGCAAGCAGCCTGCTGCATTTTTTCTCGGCCCTTTAACCTTTGTTCAAGGTTAAAGGGTTGCCGGCCAGGCGGCGGCAGCGCCATCTGGTCTTTGTTATTTCTTCCCAGGGAAGGGGCTCATTAATAAAAAGCAGCTCCCAGAGCCGCAAGGTGGGTTCCGGCAAGCTCCGCAGGCCATAGTAATCCTCCCGGAAAACCTCCTGCACTTTTTGATAGCCATAATATTTAAAGAGCCATAATATTTGCTCCCAGGTGCCCCGAGCGAGGACAGTCTTTATGATTAAAGGGGCCTGGTTTTCCAGGTCAAGGGTATTGGTATCATAGTTGCAGAAAAGAAAAGCCAAGTCATCTGGTAGTTTCATTGGACTTGTTCCCCATTCCCTATTTGACGCTTGAGAAGAGAGCGGACCTGTTCCTTAAAATAAGCGGTTATTGTTTCGATATCAGGCCGGGGTTGTAGCACCATATTCAAGACAGCACCTTTATCCGCCAAATCCTGCGTATACACCAATTGCTCTAAAAACAGGCGGCTGTCAAAAAGTGGTTCCCCGTTTAACACAAATTTTTTAGTGGCCCCGTCAATCAGGCCTTCCAGGGTTATTACCCCCTGGGTTAACAAAAAATATAGATCAACATAATCCCGAAAGGTAGCTCGTCGTCCAAGGGCATAAGCTTTCATCAAAGCGATTTCTGCTGGGGATGCCAGGTTTATTCCCTGCAAGATCGGGCTGATAATTTCTCCAGCAACAAGTTTATGTAACAAAGGAAAAGGGTACGTCAAGAACGTTGCCTTGACCCCTTTTATCTCCCACATGGCCTGATCGACTTGTCTGGATACGAGTTGCAAGTCCGCGGTCATAAAGGTGTTCTTTAATTCCCGTGATAACGGGTTAAATTTAAGTTTTTCTTCTGTTCCTGCCTGGAAAAAATCCAGGTCGAAGGAACGGCGGTGCCATATTTGCAAAGCCAGGCCCGTACCCCCGGCCAGATAAAACTGCCTGGCAATTTTACTTGCAGCCAATACTTGTAAAACCGTCTTTGTCCTGTCACCTAAAATGTTTTCCCAGGTTGCAGTCATGGTAATACTCCTAAAAATTTTTAACATCAATATAGCATAAGTAACTATAAATTACCAGCCGTGAAACCCTTTAGGGTCTGGTCTTTTTCCAGTTTTCTAATGGCCTGCGCCTCTGCCCAGGCACCGGGCAGGTGGTCCCGGAGTAGGAAACATCTGGCGCAGGCGTATAAGTAGCCGTTTGCCGGTTTTTGTTCGCGGGCCAGGTCAGCTCCCCTTATGCTTCCCTCGTATAGCTTATTTCTCTCTTCCTGGGACGCCGGGTAAACCCGGACAACCAGCCTGCTGCCCCGAAAAAAACGCCGTAAAATATTCCCTTTGCCTGCAGGTATATTGAGATAAATATCGAATTTCTATTACTAATTTCAAACTGTGATTGATAATATAACGGGGTAACCGCCGCAGAGAGAGCCGGCCGTCGCCAAAAACTTTAGGAGAGATAGGGGATGTCTTTAAAAACAAAAGTGTTGCTTTTTTTCTGCGTTTTACCCTTCTTGCCCTTATTTTTTTCACGGTCTCCTATGTTATTACAGAGAATATTTCCGGCAAGCTGGAAAACGAAAGTATCCAGGAGAATGTAGAGCGAGCCCTGCAGGCCCTGGAAAGGGAATTAACGGCGCTGGATAAATCTGCCGCAGACTGGGCTACCCGGGACGACACTTATAGCTTCGTAGAGGACAGGAACCGGAAATATCTAGAAAAAAACCTGAGCGATAGCACGTTTGAAATTTTAGGGTTCAATTATGCAGTTTTCCTAAATACCAGGGGAGAAATAGTATACGCCAGGGGTTACGACCCTGAGGCGGGAAAAGAAATACCCTTACCTCCCGGCATAGTTTTTGCCGCTCATAACTAAACAGGCGGCCATAAAGGGGTATTGGTGACGCCGCAAGGGCCGCTGCTGGTAGCCGCCAGGCCCGTCTTAAAAAGTGACGGCAGCGGTCCCTCCCGGGGGACCCTTATCTTCGGCCGTGTCTTAAAGGATAAAGATGTAAAAGAGCTCGCGGAGATTACCCGCCTCCCCCTCTCCCTTAGCCCGCCGGGGGCAGTCAACTTCCGCGAGCTCAAACCTGCGGGCTTGCTTAAAAACGGAGAACCCTTTTATGTAAAATTCTTTCCCCGGAAGAGAGCGCCGACTTTGCCGCCATTAAGGATTTGCAGGGTGAAAGGGCTTTAATCATCCAGTGAACTCTTACCCGCGCGCCGTTCAGGCGTTCCTGGCCGCAAGGCGAGGCTTTGGCCTTTTTCTTGCGCTGGCGGCGGCTTTATGCTGCCTTTTTGCTTTAGCTTGACCGCGCAGTTCTCTCCCGCCTGGCCCGGCTAACCGCCGCGGTAACCGGCATCGGCCGCTCTCCTTCCTCCGGCCCCGGAATACCCCTTCTGGAGGGAAAGGATGAGCTTGCCCTTCTTTCCTCTGAAATCGATAAAATGCTGGAGAGGCTTAGGGAATTCCAACGGGAACTGGGCGAGAAGGAAAAGAAATACTATTCTCTGGTAGATAACGCCGCTGAAACCATTATCGTGGTCCAGAACGGGGTGGTAAGCTTTGCCAACCAGGCAGTGCTGGCCCACACGGGCTATACTGCGGAGGAATTATTATCCCGGTCTTTCCTGGACTTCATTCATCCCGAAGACAAGGAAAGCGCAGTGCAGCACTACCGGGTATTGCTGGAGAAAAAAAGCCCTCTGTATGCCTGCTCTTTTAGGATATTTACCAGGGACGGGAGCGTCAAATGGGTCGAGACCAACTCCGTGGTAATCGAGTGGGAAGGGCAGGCCGCTACCCTGCATTTTTTGACCGATATTACCCCGCGTAAAATCCTGGAAGAAGAGCTGCAGAGGTTAATGGCCGAAAAATCCCTGATTCTCGACAGCCTTACCGAGATGGTCGCGTTTTTGGACCGGGACATGCACGTTATCTGGGCCAACCGGACTGCCGGCCAATCCGCAGGCAGGAGCCCTGAGTCCCTTTTTGGAACCAAATGCCATGAAATATGGCCAGGGAAGAACGTTCCCTGCCCCGGCTGCCCGGTGGTCCAGTCTATGGAGACCGGCCAGGTATACGCCGGAGAGGTGACCTCACCGGACGGCCGCATCTTGCGCATTACAGCCACGCCGGTGAAGGATAAAAAGGGAAAGATCATCGGGGCGGTGGAGGCGGCCCTGGATATCTCCGAGCGCAAGCGCTACGAGGAACAGTTAAAATTCTTAAGCATGCATGATTCTTTAACGGGGCTCTACAAACGGGCCTTCTTTCAGGAAGAGCTCAGGCGCTTGTCTGGCAGCCGGGAATATCCCATAACCATCCTGGTGGCGGATCTTGACGGCCTAAAACTGGTCAACGATACCCTGGGCCACGCTAAAGGCGATGAACTGTTACAGGCCTGCGCCGGTGTTCTAAAAACCTCCCTGCGCCGCTCAGATATTATAGCTCGCATCGGGGGGGATGAATTCTCCGCCCTCCTTCCTAAAACCGATGAAAAAATCGGAGTGGACCTCAACCGGCGGATACGCGCAAACGTCGAAGCATACAATAAAGAACATCCCGAGCTGCCCCTGCACCTCTCCCTTGGTGCGGCCACCTGCCGGAGCGCAGCGGAATCCCTTGAAGAAACCTTCAAGAAAGCCGACGACCTCATGTACCGCAACAAGCTCCTAAACGGGGCCGGTGCGCGAAACCAGATCGTCGGCGAGCTGCTGGCTGCACTGAAGGAGAAGGATTTCATTACTGCCGGGCACGCTGAAAGGTTGCAGGAATTGTGCCGGAAAACAGGAGAAAAGATGGGGCTTTCTCCCCGGCAGATGGCCGACCTGGCTCTTCTGGCCCAGGTCCACGACCTGGGTAAAGTCGCCATACCAGACAGCGTTTTATTTAAAAAAGAACCCCTTACAGGGGAGGAGTTGGAAGTCATCCGGCAACACCCGGAGAAGGGCTACCGTATAGCCCTCTCTTCACCCGACCTGACCGGCGTGGCGGATTTAATCTTAATGCATCACGAAAGATGGGACGGTAAAGGATACCCTCGCGGGATAAAAGGTGAAGCGATTCCGGTAGAATGTCGTATCTTAGCAATAGTTGATGCCTTTGATGCCATGACCAGCGAGCGGCCTTACAGGAAACCCATGACCAGGGAAGAGGCCCTGGCAGAGCTTAAAAGGGGCGCGGGAAGCCAATTCGACCCCCGGCTGGTGGAGGTCTTTCTATCCCTATTTTCACAGGGGAAATAAGACCCCCAGGGGACATAGCCGCCGCGCGCACTGAATTCGCCTTTTCTATTCCTGCGACGATGATGCGGATGTGGGGGTAAGCACTTCTAGCCCGGGTACTCGTTTAAAATGTTCTTCATTTAGTGTAAACAGGGACAGGTTTCTCGCCAGGCAGATGCCGGCAATGAGGGTATCAGGCACCCCAATGACCTCTCCTCCAGACCGCAATTTATTTTCAATCATAGCTGCCGCCAGGGCCGCCTGGCCATCAAAGGGCAGGATGGTAACCTGCTGAAAAAATTTAGTCAACAGCCTTTCTCTTTTACTGTTAGCAGCAAGACCTACCTTAAGTTCAAAAACTGTTATAGCAGTTATGGTAAGCGTACCCTTTCTTAAAGCATGTTCGATATAATCAACTTCCGGCTGGTGCCCCTTCAAAAAGCCAATAATTATCGAAGTATCGGTTACAACTCCCACCGCGACCAGAACTCCTTCACCCTGGCTGCATATTTTTGGCCCTCTTCTTCGCTTAAACTGCCGGCGAGTTTTAGAATCTCGTTTATCTCTTTTTCCCGGTTCTCCGCCCTTGCTAAATATTCCTCAAGAGCTTCGTTTACTAATTCTGAATAACCCCGTAATCCTCGCCTGGCCGCCAGGGCTACCAGTTTAGCGCGGGTTTCATTGCTGATTTCAATGGTAGTACGCATACTAATCACCTCATATAAGTATTTTAGTATGCAAATACTTATATGTCAATGATACCGCCTGGCCGGCTGGGATCTAGGGGGGCGGGTAAAAAACATTAATAGCGGCCGGCGGGATAATAGAGTAAATTGTGCTGCCCGGCACCAGGGAGACACCTCTATCCTCCCTGGCAACAACCAGGGCGACCAGCCTTTCGCCGGCATCGATTATTACCCTGGTCAGTAAACCCCGTGGGTAAACTGCGAGCACCTTCCCCGGCAGGCAGTTCTCAGGTTGCGGCGAGCTGCTCACCAGGACATGCTCCGGCCTGACGGAAAAACCCGCCCGGCCGGTTAAATCCGTCTCTACCTGCAGCAGAGCCCCTCCCAGGGAGACGTATTTCCGGCCGCCGTGCAGGATAATCTCGCTGTGATAAATATTTTCCGCCCCGACAAAGCGGGCTACCGCCTCCCCCCGCGGCCGGGTAAAGATTTCCTCCGGTGAACCCACCTGAAGCAAGCTGCCTCCCATCAATACCCCGATACGGTCGCCCAGGTATAAGGCTTCATCAAAATCGTGGGTTACGTGAATAATCATGGCGCCGGTTAGCCGGTGCAGGCGCTTCAGCTCCTGCTGGAGCGTCTCCTTTGTACAGGGATCCAGGGCAGATAAGGGTTCGTCCAGCAGAAGAACCCCGGGTTTCATTACGAGCGCCCGGGCCAGGGCCACCCGCTGTTGCTCGCCGCCGCTTAAGGTATATGGGAGACGCCCGAGAAGATGGGTGATACCGAGCAAGGACACCACGGCTTCTAATTCCCTATTTATCTCGCCCGGAGACAATTTTCTGTTTTTAAGCCCGAAGACGATGTTTTCCCTGGCGTTTAAATGGGGGAATAAGGCATAATCCTGGTAAACAAAACCAAAACGCCTCTTTTCCGGCGGCCAGGCGGTTATATTTTCTTCCCCCAGCCAGATCTCGCCGGCATCCGCTGCGTGCATGCCGGCAATGACTTCCAACAGGACTGTTTTGCCTGCACCCGTCGGCCCCAAAATAACGAAGTATTCTCCCGGAAAGACTTCCAGAGATATATCCCGGAGTTGAAACTCGCCCATTTTTTTAGTTATCCGGGACAGTCGCAACGAGCCCGCCGGCAATCCTTCCATCACAGGCCCGGCACCCGCTCGTAAGGTTTTACCCCCGCCCGTTCAAAAACAGCCAGGGAAACCACGGCAATCAAGATCAGGATGGCGGCCGAGGACATCAGGGCCTCCATGTCGCCGGTAGCCATATTTAAGTAAAGGGAGATAGGCAGGGTTTCCGTTTTAAACCTGGTGGCGCCGGCCAGCATAAGCACCGCCCCAAATTCCCCCAGGGCCTTACCCCAGGTAAGAACCAGGCCGGCAAGGATATTATTTCGTATCAACGGTAAAGTCACCTTCTGGAAGGCCCGGGCCGGGGTATAACCCAGGGTCCGGGCCACGTATTCCAGGCGGATATCCACGGACTCGATGGCAGCCTTCAGAACGGTAATCAGGGAGGGGAGATTGACGAAGAACTGGGCCAGGATGATCCCGGGCACGGTAAACACAAAACGCAAGCCCATCCTGGCCAGGGTTGTGCCAAAGGTCGTGGTGCCAAAAAGCAGGAGCAGGCAAACACCGGAAACAACCGGCGGCAGGGTTAAGGGGATGCGGAGAAGGTTGGCCGCCACACCCAGGCCCGGCAGGTTGTAACGGGCCAGGGCATAAGCCACCGGCATGGCAGCCAGCAGGCAGGCTGTGGTTGAAATTATAGAAGTTATCAGGCTGAGCTTGACGGCGAAAATCAATTCCGGGGCCTTCAGGGAGGCGGGAATGTAAGGAAGGCCCCTTACCAGGACGGTACTGACGGCCGCCAAAATAAAGAGCGCTACCAGAGTAGTTACCAGCAAGTTAAGGGTTTTGAAAAGCCTCGCGCCCAAGTTTTCCCTCATCTCCTCTACCGGTCAACCGGCTTGTAACCCCATTTTTGCCAGATCTGATAGGCTGCCGGCGAAGTGAAAAATTCGGCCAGTTGCCGGGCCGGCTCTTTTTCCTGCGAACAATCCAGCACTGCCACCGGCACTGTTTTGACGTAATCCTTCAGTTCGGGTAGGGGGAGGAGTTCGAGCTTGTCTTTCGCCCCCTGGTAATTCTCTTCCCAGATCACGGCGGCGTCGGCCTGTTTGGTGCTTAAATATACCACCAGCTCGTTTGCCGTCGGCGTCCTGACCACCACATTTTTATTGACGGTATCCAGGAGACCATGCTCCTTTAAGAGCTGGTCGGCCAGCTTGCCGAGGGGAGTGGCCTGGGAATCCCCCAGAGCGACTTTCACTCCCGGCCGTCCCAGATCGGCTAATTTATGGATGCCGGCCGGATTCCCTTTTGGCACCGCCAGGACGGGGATGTGATAAACGACATTCTTTTCCCACGCTACCAGGTTCTTTTCTTGAACAGGCTTCAATTCCGCTGTATCCCCCGGCAGGTAGACATCACCCTGCTTGCTTAACAAGATCTGGTTGTTGAGCTGGGCCGCACCGCCGAAGGTATAAGTAAGCTTTATCCCGGTTTGGGCTTGAAAAGCGGCACCGATTTCCTCCACCGGGCTTTTCAAACCGGCGCCGCTATAGACCAGCAGGGAATACCCGGCAGGATTTCCCGCCTTACTATTAGCTGCCTGCCCGGCCTGGTCCTGGCCCTTGCCGCAGCCGGCCGGAACCAGCAACCCGAGCAAAAGTAAACCCGCCAATAACGAGACAAATTTCGCCGCTCTCACTGTCATTTACCCCCTTTTCACGGTTTTCAATGCCCGAAAGTACAGTACTGCTCATAGCCCGCCAGGCGGGCTATGCCGCTGACGGTTACCCCGTAAAAGACAACCGGTTTCCGGCCTACTATCGTTGCCAGGGTGTCATTTACCGCCGTCGTGCCGGTAGCCAAAACCAGATCGCTCCAGGCGATAATTTCTCCTGTATGCCGGGCGTCTTCTATCATAACCCCGCCTTTACGCTGGCCGACGTTATCCGGGTCCAGGTCCGTGACCCGGATCGGGAAATGACCGGCCAGGCTGGCAACCATGGCGGGCTGCAGGCCGATAAAGGCAATCCGGGGGTTGCCGAAACGCTCCCGCACGTATTCCACCAGGCGGGCGGCGCACCGGCCCGGTTCTTGATCGCGGCAGTGGACGGTCTTATCTACCAGCTCCAGGTGCCGCATGACGGCGTTCAGGCTGGCGATAAATATGGCCCGCTCGTAGTTGTTACGTAACGGCAGGGCCAGGATTTCCTTGAGGGTGCCCTGGTAATTCCCCGGCATGTCGGTATACGCCTGCCCGCAAGCGTCTTTAAAGGCGGCCTGGATCATAGTTTCTTTGCCCTTCAAAAGGGGAAAGTCACGGCGTTCCGGCCGGCCTATGGCTTCCTCGGGGGTCAGGGGCCGGGCGCTGACCACCTGGATTTCTTCCTCACCGGTAAGGTGCTTCTCTTTGACCAGCCGATAGAATTTCTCTCTGATACCTTCTAAGAACTGCATTTCGAGCCGTCTCCTTTCCTGGTTAACCAGCAATAACTAAATTAAAAACCCCGTCTCCACGGCGGAGCGGGGTTTAAGCGAAAAAGCCGGAGCTCTCTCCTCTCATTAACCCCCTCCTTTTCAAAACCTGGAAGGCATACCCGTTTCCCGGTATACCCCGTGGACCGGCGGTCCAGGCCAGCCTGCCATGGGTTGCTCCTTTAGGACAGGTTGGCTCGGAGGATATAATATCCTATCATATGTCCTTTATTAACAGTATTCGCTGTCAAAGGGCGGAATTCCTGCCGGTAGTTCCGGGAATTTCTCCGCTTACCAGGCCACGGCCGTCATGCCGGGGACTGCCCTGGCAAGGGTGGACCAGTATTATGGGGGGTTCTAAACCTTAAATCTGGCCACGCTGGCCTGCAATTCCTGGCCCAGGCCGGCCAGCGACGCTGCCGTTGCTGCTATCTCTTCTGTTGCCGTTGAATGTTCTTCGGTGCTGGCCGCGACTTTCTGCGCCGTTTCCGATACCTGCTGGCTGGCCTGGTTGATGGCTGCCATACTGTTTACCATTTCCTCGCTGCCCCTAGCCATTTCTTCCGTTGAAGCTGATACCTCCTGAACCTGCCGGGCCACTTCCTCAACGGCTTCCCTAATTTTTCGGAAAGTAACATCGCCCGCGGCGATAATATTGTTTCCTTCATTTACTGCCCGGGCACCTTTATTCATGGCCAGGGCGGCCCTCTCCATATCCGCCTTCACCCCTTGAATCAATCCCCCTATTTCTCCGGCGGCAGTCCGGGATTGCTCGGCAAGCTTGCGCACTTCTTCCGCCACCACGGCAAAGCCGCGGCCTTGCTCGCCGGCCCGGGCCGCCTCAATGGCGGCGTTAAGGGCCAACAGGTTGGTCTGGTCGGCTATGGCGGCAATGAGGTCGACAATCTGCCCGATGGTCTGGGACTGCCGTTGCAAGTTAGTTATGGCGCCTTCTACTTTCCTGGTAGCCGCAACAATATTCGCCATTTCTTCCACGGCAGCCTTCATAGCCCTGGCGCCGTCCTGAGCCAGTTGCCTGGCAGCCTGTGCGGTCATAGTAACCTGCTGGGAAGTAGCAGCGATCTCCTGGATGCCTGCCGAGGTCTCTTCTAAAGCCGCCATAACTGTTTCTACCTGCTGCTGTTGCCGGTCCGAACTGGTTGCCAGCTCCTGCCCTTCCTGGGCTATGGCATTAATGGCCGCCGTGCTTTGTTCCACGCCTGCGTGGAGTTCTTCTGAAGCCATGGCGACGCTTTCGGCGCTGGCGGCTATTTCGCTGACCAGCTTGCGCAGGTTTGCCGTCATTTGATTGAATTCCGCCGCCAGGAGACCGATCTCATCCCGGCTGGCGACCCTTATCTCCTCCCGTTGCAAGTCACCGCCGGCCACCAGGGCCGCCTGTCGGGCCAGGTAAACTATGGGCCGCGAGATTTGGGCCGCTAAGACAAAAGCCAGTACGAGCCCGCTAAGGACAGAAAAGATACAAATTAACAAAAGCGATCTCCCGCCTGCCTGCGTATGCTGGCTCGCTTTAGCATCCATTTGTTCTATTTCAGTAATGAGCCCCCCGGTAGCGCGGGCTATGATGTCCTCCTCCTGGCGACTTTGATTTACCTGACTGTAAGCCTCCTGCCCGCGGCCGCTTTGAACCAGCTCGACCGCCCTATTTGCATCTCCAAGTAAATTGCTTATCGCAGCTTCCAGTTCTTTAATCTCCGCTCCTCCCTGCCCGGAGAAAGCGGCGGCTTTAATTTTATCTTGCAAAGAGCGCAGGGCCTGGCTTGTATCCTGGTAACGGCTCACACCGGTAACATCTGTGGGAGCAATAATCATGTCTTTTACGCTTGAACGCAATTCCGCTGCCATAATGTCCAGGTTCTGCAGGTCTACCAGTAAAGGCACCTGGACGGCGGCAAGGTTGCGCATATCTTTTTCTGCCTGCAAGTAATCTTTATAAGCTATGATGCCAACAGCTATTGTTAAACAAACAAGAAGCATAAATGCGGTCAATAACTTACCGCGCAAACTCCTGAAAGCCATATGGATTTTGTCCCTCCTTGTTGTTCTGTATAAGGCCGTGCCCGGCCGTTAAACCCGGTCGATGGTGCTATGTTCTGCAACCGGCGGCGAACGCAGGAAGGACAGTAAAAGGGGGAAGGAATTACAGACAGCGTCGGTGAGGAAAAACAAAGGCGGGAATAAGTTGCAGGCGCATCTCGGGAAACTGGTAGTTAAGGGAAGATAATTCAAGGGGAAGGTGCCGTTATTTCCTGCAGATAGATAATTTGTTTTTATCTGGTAAACATGGCATAAATACCCCCCCCCCCCCCTTCTCTTTTTTTGGTATCA